>NZ_JBBCYT010000003.1:0-551230 GCF_037144715.1 Arthrobacter sp. USHLN218 | reverse complement strand
GCCCCCCCCCCCCCCCCGGGCCCCCCCTCGCCGCGCTGCGTTATTTGTCCGATCTATTCCCCCGCTTTCCCCGGGGGGGGGGGGGCCCGCCCCCCCCCCCCCCCCCCCCCCCCCCCGCCGCATGTGGTCCTTCGAGCCGCCAGGGCCGCCGGAGCTTTACTTGAAGCTCTTCATATGGGACTTGACGGCCTTCACGTAGGCCTTGGTGTCCGGGTACATGCCGTGCTTCGAGACCGAGTACTGGCCCTGGTAGTAGGACGCGACCGCCTTGTCCAGTGAGTCGCTGGTGCGCACCAGGGACCTGATGATCGCGATCCCGGCCGTGGCGTTGTCGTAGGGGTCGAGCAGGTTCAGCTTGCGTCCGACCAGGTCGGACGCCCAGTCGCCGGAGGACGGGATGACCTGCATGGCCCCGATAGCGTTGGCCGGCGAGACGGCCGTCTGCTGGAAGCCGGATTCCTGGTACGCGTGGGCCAGGGCCAGCGCCGGATCGACGCCCATGCTGCGGGCGGTCTGCGCGATGATCGACTTCATCTGGGCCTGGCTCGGCTGCGGGGTCGAGAGCAGGAGGCGCTTGTTCTCGTTGGCCTTGGCCACCACAGCGTTCGGGTACGTGTAGTGCAGGAAGCTGTCCGGCACGAGCTGTCCCGTCGAGGCGGTCGACACGGAGCTGGACCCGCCGGACCCGGGCAGTTTGATCTTCTGTCCCGGATGGATGACGGAGTTCGACTTCAGGCCGCTGGACTGAAGCAGCTTGCTCAGGGTCGTCTTGTGCTTCAGCGCGATCCCGTACAGGGTGTCCCCGGCCTTGACCGTGTAGGTCTTGGCAACCGGGGCCACGGCCGAGACGGAGGCCGCCGGGCCGGAGGCGGTAGAGGCGGCGGCCGCGGTCCCGCTGACCTTGATCTTCTGGCCGGGGTAGATGACGGAGGTGGTCTTCATGCCGTTGAGCGAGAGGATCTTGCTCAGGCCCATGTTGTGGCGGGAGGCGATGCCGGAGAGGGTGTCTCCGGCCTTGACCGTGTAGGTGGAGGACCGGACCGGCGAAACCGCGGACGCCGCTGCCTGGGTGCCGCTGCCCGCCGCACTCCCGCTGACCTTGATCTTCTGGCCGGGGTAGATGACGGAGGTGGTCTTCATGCCATTGAGCGAGAGGATCTTGCTCAGGCCCATGTTGTGGCGGGAGGCGATGCCGGAGAGGGTATCCCCGGCCTTTACCGTGTAGCTCTTCGACGCGGAGGAAGCCGCGGAGACAGTGGTGGAACCTCCGGCGACCGACGAACCGCCGCCGAGCTTGATCTTCTGGCCGGGGTAGATGACCGAGTTGGCCTTCAAACCGTTGGCGCTGAGGACTTTCGATACGCTCAGCCCGTACTTGGCCGCGATGCCGCTGACGGTGTCGCCCGCCTTGACGGTGTGCGCTGACGGTGTCGCCCGCAGGGCGGGCCGGAGTGCCGACGGGAGCTGTACGGCAACGTCCGACGCCGGAATTATGGTGCTGCGGTTCACGGGAAGGTCGGGGCCGGCCAGTTTCGGCTGCAGCATCGCCCGGGGCGGCAGCTCGGCGGCCTGGGCAGGGGCGGCCAGGGCCGCCGAGGAAAGGACGACGGCGGGAATCGCGGCGGTGGCGGCGGCCGAAAGTAGCGCGCGGGAGGACTGGGCGGGAGTCCGGCTTTCGGCGCGGTTGCGAGTGAACGGGCGCTGGTCAGTCATGGACATTTCCTCATCAGTGGTCAGCGGCATCTGCCGAAGGCCCGTAGGCGTGTTGTACGTGGTGCGAATGTGTCGACTGTTATCTATGTGAAAACTGTGACTTTTGTGAATCTACACTAAATCCGCATAACACAACAGCGGATTTCGCACGCCTAATGACGACGGGGGCGTGTCGAGGCCCGATCTGGCAGCAGGGTGCCCCGACATGGCAGGCTTGTTACGTGAGTGAACTTGAATCGTTGATAACCGAATGGCTCCCGCTGCCCGACGTGGCGGAACGTTTGGGCCTGCCCATTAAGAAGGTCCACAGCCTCCTGGAGGAACGCGCGCTCGTAGCCGCCCGCGTGGGGGAGCGGAGCATCAGGTCGGTTCCGGCCGAATTCCTGCTCGAGGATCGGCTGATGGACAGCCTGAAGGGGACCATCTCCGTATTGTCGGACGCCGGGTTTAGCGACGAGGAAATCCTGCGCTGGCTCTTCACGGAGGATGACTCCCTGCCGGGCCGGCCGGTGGACGCCCTGCGGCAGGGACGCAAGACGGAGATCCGCCGGCGGGCACAGGCCTTGGCCTGGTAGCGACGCCCTGTCAGGACGTGCGCTGTACGGCGCGGTCGGCCAGGGCACGCAATGCCCCGGCCACCGCGTCGTCCACCGGCAGCGCCTCCAGTGCGGAATAGGCCTCGGAGCTGAAGGCGGAAATCATTGACTCCGCTTCGGCCAATGCCCCGCAGCCCTCGATAATGGCGCGCAGGCTGTCGATTTCGCTGCCGCCAAGATCGGGCGAGCCGAGCTTGGCCTGGATGAACTCCGCTTCCGCGGGTGAGCAGCGATCGATGGCGAGCCCGATCAGGACCGTGCGCTTGCCTTCGCGCAGGTCGTCGCCGGCGGGCTTGCCGGTTGTGGCGGGGTCGCCGAAGACGCCGAGGACATCGTCGCGGATCTGGAAAGCTTCGCCGAGCGGAAGGCTGAAGGCAGAGTAGCCGGCGATCAGCTCCGGTCCGGCGCCGGCTAGGGCACCGCCGAGGCACAGCGGATGCTCGCTGGAGTACTTCGCCGACTTGTACCGCAGGATCTGCAGGGCCCGGCCTACCGCTTCCTCGGAGGGGCGCCCCGGTCCGGCAACCTCTTCCAGGACGTCGAGGTACTGCCCGGCCATGACCTCCGTGCGCATCCGGTTGAAAATCACTCGCGCGGGGCCCGCTGCTGCCGGGATCCCGGAGAACACTTCCTCGCTGAACGACAGGCAGAGATCGCCGGTCAGGATGGCGGCGGCCTGCCCGAAGTGGGCCGGGTCGAGGGCCCAGCCCCGCTCGGCATGGCTGAGCTCGAACCTGCGGTGCACGCTCGGCTTCCCGCGCCTGGTGGCCGAACGATCGATGATGTCGTCGTGGATCAGGGCCGCAGCCTGGAAGAGCTCGATGGCTACGCCGGCCTGCACGACCTCATCCGCCAGCCGGGCGCCGCCGGCCCCGCGCCAGCCCCAGTAGGCGAGCAGCGCCCGTAGGCGCTTGCCGCCGTCGGCCAGTTGGGCGATGGCATCCACGAGTTCGGAGGCATCGCTGGAGACTTCCTGCAACTGGCCGCGCTGCAGGTCGAGGAACCCGGCCATGCGTTCCGAGAGCAGCGTCCGGTAGCTGTCCTGCTCCGCGGCGGCTCCGCCAACGCCCGCAACGGCTTCGTCTGCGCCGGCTCCTGTGGCGGTGGGAAAGGACTGCGGGTCGGGCAGCTGCAAGACATACTCCTTAGCGGGCGGTGCGGTACCCACCAAGTCTAGCCACGGGCCGGACGGCACGGCGCCGGGCGGGGCGCGGCCGGCCCTAGGATTAAGGAGTGGGTGCAAGCCAGCGCAGTGAGCGCGTCATCATGCATGTAGACATGGACGCGTTCTTCGTCTCTGTCGAATTGCTGGAACGGCCGGACCTGGTCGGTAAGCCGGTCATCGTTGGTTCGCCGACCGGGCGCTCGGTGGTGCTGTCGGCGTCCTACGAAGCGCGGCGGTACGGAGTGCGCTCCGCCATGCCCATGGCGAGGGCCCAGCAGATGTGTCCGCAGGCCGAGATCATTGCCCCGCATCACTGGAAGTACCAGGAAGCGTCGGTCCGGATCATGGAGATCTTCCGGACGATAACCCCCGACGTTGAGCAACTGAGCGTCGACGAAGCCTTCCTCGACGTGACCGGGTCTATCCGCAGGCTCGGCCAGCCGCTGGACATCGGGCGCCTGATCAGGGAGACAATCCGCGGGGAGCTCAGCATCCCGGCAACCGTCGGCATTGCCTCCAGCAAGTTCGTGGCCAAGATCGCCTCGACGCACGCAAAGCCGGACGGCCTGCTGCTTGTGCCGCCGGAGCGCACGGTGCAGTTCCTGCACACATTGCCGGTGGAAGCCCTCTGGGGCGTGGGCGCGAAGACGAGTGCAGTCCTGGCCCGCCAGGGCATCAGGACCGTTGCGGATCTGGCCCACACGCCCGAGCAGACCCTCAGGCGGCTGTTGGGGGCGACGGGCGAGCACGTGTTCCGCCTGGCGTGGGGCATCGATGACCGGAAGGTCACGCCGGAACGCGTGGAAAAAAGCATCGGGGCGGAAGAGACCTTCGCTGAAGACGTGGACGACACGGCCGTGCTGGAGCGCGAACTGCTGCGCCTGGCGCATCGAACGGCGGTGCGGCTGAGATCTGCCGGCCTGCATTGCCGGGGAGTAGCACTGAAACTTCGATACGCCGACTTCACGACGTTGAGCCGCTCGCGCCGTCTTGTTGAACCGGCGGACAGCGCGCACGAGCTATATGCCGCCGGTGCGGCTCAGCTCGCGGCGCTGGGTACGCGGCCCATGGCGGTTCGGCTCATCGGGCTGCGCGCGGAGCAACTCGAACCCGCGGGCGGCGGATACCAGCTCAGCATCGATGGGAGCGAGGATAGCTGGCGCAGCGCCGAGGCAGCGCTGGACAAGGTCAATAGCAAGTTCGGCAGCGGCGGCGTGCTGCCGGCATCGCTCCTGCCGCAGCCGAACCGACCTGTGCCGGGCCGAAGCGGGGCCCCCGGTCCGGGCGGAATCGGGGCCGCGGAGCCGGCGTCCCGGCCGGCGAAAGCGGACCCTTGGGGAGGGCCCCAAGGGTCCTGAATCGTCCGTGGGCTCAATCGGCTCTGCGGGCCCTTGGAATCGCGCCATCCGGCTTTCGAATGGGGCCCCGGCAATCTATCCTTAGTAAATAAGGCAAAATCGCCGGAACAACATGCCTCCGGAACTCTTTGCCGAGGCTGCGCGTTTGACGATATGCGGACGTGGGGGACGGAAAGAAGGAGACTCAGATGCCACTCTCAGAGCATGAGCAGCGGCTGCTGGATCAGCTGGAGCAGCAGTTGCATGCCGATGATCCAAAGTTTGCCAGCCACATGGAATCGGCATCCGGGCGGTCGCTTTCGACGCGCCAGATTGTGGTTGGGTCGCTTGTCGCCGTAGCCGGCATCCTGATTCTGCTCATCGGCATTTCCAGCCAGATCATTGCTCTGGGTGTGCTCGGCTTCCTGGTGATGGGTGCCGGCGTATATTGGGCCACCAGCAGGCGTTCCGGTGGCAAGGCCGGGACGGGCGGCCGCAAGTCTTCCAAGCAGCCCAAAGGCGGCGGCTTCATGTCGTCGCTCGAAGAGAAATGGGACGAGCGACGCCAGGGAGACGACCGCTAGCAGTCCCGCCCCGCCCGCTCCACTCCGCTCCACCGAGTAGGACAACTTCAGGAAAGACCCGTCGATTGACGGGTCTTTCCTCGTTTAACCACGCCCTCCGGCCGTAGCACCGCCGCCACGGGCCCCTTACCCGGCGCAACATGGGCCGGTTCCCTCCACTTCCCACCACATCCTGCCCGGCCGTGTACTTCCGGGGGAGGGGCGGCTCGGCGAATCCAAGTTTTTCCCAGTGAGAGTGTGTTTTAGGGTTGACCGGGGAGTGAAGTGGAGTAAAGTGGAGGACATCAGAGGGTAGAGGTGGTTCCAGGGGGCTGACGGACTCCTCCTATCGGCAAGGGCGGTGGCTATGTTCCTCGGAACGCACACCCCCCGGCTCGATGAGAAGGGGCGCCTGATTCTTCCGGCCAAATTCCGTGAGGAACTGGCGGAGGGCCTGGTCCTGACCAGGGGCCAGGAGCGCTGCATCTATATCTTCAGCCAGCGGGAATTCGAACGGGTGCATGACGAAATGCGGAAGGCGCCCATCTCGTCGCGGCAGGCCCGCGACTACATTCGGGTTTTCCTGTCCGGAGCCTCTGATGAGGTGCCTGATAAGCAGGGCCGGGTAACGATTCCGCCCGCGCTCCGCGCTTACGCAGGGCTGGACCGTGAACTTGCAGTGATCGGTGCCGGCACCAGGGCCGAGATCTGGGACGCCCAGGCCTGGTCCGAGTACCTCACGGAGAAGGAAGCGGCCTTCTCCGACACGGACGAAGACGCAATACCCGGAATCTTCTGACACCCGTCAGTACACAGCAAACGGCAGATTCTTGAATGGGATCTCCAGCCGCCCAGCGTGACCACCTGGCTCACCTTCCCCTGAGCCAGGCGGGGCAAGCCAGGCGCGGATGGGGATCCGGTCCAAGAATCGTCGGGTTTAAAGGACAAGAGCACTTCCTACAGGCACAAGGAGTAAACGGCATGAGCGATGAGCGTCCCACAGAGGACCGCCACATCCCTGTGCTGCGCGATCGCTGCGTCAATCTCCTGGCCCCGTCCATTGAACGCGCGATCGAGGCCAACGGCCGCGCCGTCGTCGTTGACGCCACGCTGGGAATGGGCGGCCATTCGGAGGCGCTTTTGACGCGGTTCCCGAACCTGCATCTGGTCGGCATCGACCGCGACGAACAGGCCCTCGCCCTCGCCGGAGCCCGGCTGGCGGCTTTCGCGGACCGTATCGACCTTGTCCACGCGGTCTATGACGAGATCGCCGACGTCGTCCGCGACCTTGGATTCGCCACCGTCGACGGCGTCCTGTTCGACCTGGGCGTGTCCTCCCTTCAGCTCGACGAGCGGGAGCGGGGCTTTGCGTACTCCTACGACGCGCCGCTGGACATGCGCATGGACACCAGCGCCGGACCGACGGCCGCCGACGTGGTCAACACCTACTCCCAGGACGATCTGGTCCGCATCATCCGCAAGTGGGGCGAAGAGAAGTTCGCCGGCCGGATCGCGGCGGCTATCGTGCGGGCGCGCGAGGAGGCGCCCCTGGCGACTACCGGCGAATTGGTGGAGGTGATCCGGGGCGTGGTTCCCGCGGCGGCTGCACGCAGCGGAGGCCATCCGGCCAAGCGGACGTTCCAGGCCCTCCGGATCGAAGTGAACGAGGAGCTGGACGTCCTTGAGCGGGCGATCCCGGCCGCGCTCGAGGTACTCGCCCTGGGCGGGCGTGTCGTGGTCATGTCGTACCACTCGCTCGAGGACAAGATCGTGAAAGGTTATTTCGCGGCCGGATCCCGGTCATCTGCTCCTGTCGGGTTCCCGGTGGAACTTGAGGAGCACAAGGCCCAGCTCAAAACGCTGACCAAGGGGACGGAAGTGCCGACGGCGGCAGAGATTGAAGAGAATCCGCGGGCGGCATCGGCCAGGCTGCGGGCGGTAGAGCGTATTCGGAACAGGAGTGCATCATGACTGCTACAGCGCGCCAGGCGCGGCCGGCCACGGAAACCTACGTGCACGGCAGTACCGCGCAGGTGCTGGGGGGCAACCATGCCCAGCCGAAACCGGCCCAGACGCGGCGCACTCCGCTGGCACTCGTACCCTCGGGACCGGCCCGCCGCCGGGTCCCGTTTGCCGTCTTTTGCTTCGCGGTGCTCGTGGCTGCGCTGGGCAGCGTGCTGATGCTGAACATCTCCGTGTCGGGCGGCCAGTACGAAATCGTGCAGCTGCGCGGGGAACAGGTTGCCCTCGCACAGCAGAACGAAAAACTGACACAGGAGCTCGAGAATCGCCAAGCTCCCCAGAATCTGGCCGCGGAGGCGGCAGAATTGGGAATGGTGGTTTCTCCTTCGGTTGGTTCCATCGACTTGGAAACAATGAAGGTGAACGGGAAGCCGCAAGCCGCCCAGGAGAAGGACAAGTCCGCTCCGAAGCAGCAAGTGGAGCGTCCTGAGCTTCCGGCCGAGGTTCCCGCCATCCGTCCGGAGGCAAAGACGCCGGCCGAACCGGTACAGAAGGAGAAGCCGGCGGCCGCGCAGGACAGTGAGCCTGCACCGGCGGCGGAAAAGAAGGCGGCTGGCGAACAGAAGGCGGTTCAGTTCAGCGAAGCTGAACTGAACGGCGGAACCATTCCGGCTCCGAAGCAGAAAACAGGGCAGTAATACGACAAGCCCGTAAGGACAGGCAAGGATGAGTAGTGGCAGCTGGTAAGGCCAACGTCCAAGACAGTCAACGGGCACATACAACAGCCAAGCGGCTGCGGGCAGGGCTCGCCATCGTGATGGTCCTGCTGGTCATCCTCGGCGCGAGGCTGTTCCAGCTGCAGGGCCTGGATACCGCCGGGATGGCCCAGGCCGCCGTCGACAAGCGATTGCGCACGTCGGAGATTCCCGCGCTGCGCGGCGAGATCCTGGACGCGAACAATACTGTGCTCGCGCGCAGCGTGCAGCGCTTCGACATCGTGGTGGACCAGCGGCTGGTCGAGGACTTCGAACGGTTCAACCCCGAGACCAAGCAGCTGGAACAGGTCAAGATCGACGGGGAAATCAAGAAACTTGCCGGGATCCTCGGCCAGGACGTGGAGACGGTCAAGAAGGCCGTCGTCGGCGACCTGCCATTCAACTACGTGGCCAAATCGGTGACGCCGGACATCCAGGAGAAGGTGGAAAACCTCGCCTTCCCCGGGCTGCAGTCGCGCGAGACGACAACACGCAGCTACCCGATGGGCCAGGTGGCGGGTTCCATCGTCGGCTTCCTCGGTTCCGATGGCAGCCCCCTTGAGGGCATCGAAGCCACCCAGCAGAATCTGCTCGTGGGCAAGTCCGGGGAGCGGACCTTCGAGATCGGGGCCGACGGCATCCGCATCCCGGTCGCCACCAACGAGGAAACCCCTGCCGAGGACGGCCAAAGCGTCCGCCTGACGCTGAATGCCGACCTGCAGTGGTACGCCCAGGAAGCCATCGCGGCCCAGGTCAAGGAGTACGGCGCGGAATACGGCACCATCGTGGCCATGAATGCCAAGACCGGGGACATCATCGCCCTGGCGGACTCGGAAACGGTGGATCCCAATGATCCGGGGGCCACGAAGGACGGCATGCGGCAATCGCTCGCGGCGACCAGGGCCTTCGAACCCGGTTCGACGACGAAGATGATCACCATGGCCGCCGCCATCGAAGAGGGGATCACCACACCGACCACGAAGTACACGATCCCGCCGAAGTACACGGTGAATGACCAGACCTTTACGGACGCGCTGCCGCACGGCACCGAGACCCGCACTACGGCGGGCATCTTCGCCAAGTCGCTCAACACCGGCACGGTCATGATCGGCGAGCAGCTGACCCGCCAGCAGCGCTACGACTACCTGCGCAGGTTCGGTATCGGCGAGCAATACGACATCGGCATCCCGGGCACGACACCGGGCCTGCTGGCCCAGCCGGACCAGTGGGACGGGCGGCAGGAATTCACCGTGCTCTTTGGCCAGGGCCTGGCGCAGACGGCGCTGCACACCGCCGCTGCCTATGCCACGATCGCCAACGGCGGAGTGAGGATGAAGCCGCGCCTGATCGATGCCTACATCGACCCGGACGGCACCGAGCACGAAGTGGCGCGGGAAGAAGGCACGCGCGCGGTATCCAACGAGACCGCGGACCAGGTCCAGGACATGCTCGAGACGATGGCGAACCAGGGCGGCGGGCTGCCGGGTAAGGTTGAGGACTACCGGATGGGGGCGAAGACGGGCACGGCCGAGGCTCCTTCCGACGACGGCGGGTTCAGCGGCTACACCATCTCCTACGCAGGCATTGCTCCGATGGAGGATCCTGAGTACGTGGTGGTGGCGACCATCCAGCGGCCCAAGGGCGGCGTGTTCTCGCTGACCGCGGGGCCGGTCTTCAAGAAGGTCATGGGACAGGTGCTCAGCACGTACAACGTCCCGCCGTCCGACACCAAGCCGGTCAAACTGCCGCTCGAATAGATGATTCTGGAGAATTTTGTGAGCACCACCCCTCGTCCGCCGCGCCGTTCTGCCTCGCCCATGAGGCCCGAACTGGTCGAACCGGTCACTTTGCGCGCTCTGCAGGAGGCGCTGGCCGATGCGGGATTCCCGCCGCTCACGGCGTCGGACGGCGTCGACTGGGGGATCGAGGTCACGGGCATCTCCATGGACTCGCGCGGCGTCGAGCCGGGGGATCTGTATGTGGCGCTCGGCGGGGCCAACCGCCACGGGGCGGAGTTCGCCTCGCAGGTGGCGGCCGCGGGTGCCGCGGCGATCCTTACGGACGACGACGGCGTGCGCCTTCTGGAGGCATCGGACCTGGGCGACGTCCCGGTCCTGACCGCCGGCGGCCTCCGCGACCTGGTCGGACCGCTGTCGGCGCGGATCTTCGACAGCCAGCCGGCCGAGGCGCCGCGGCCCCAGCTCTTCGGCGTGACCGGGACCAACGGCAAGACCACGACGACCTACTTCGTCAACTCGCTGCTGAAGTCGCTGGGCAAGACCACCGGCCTGATCGGCACCATCGAGATCGTTGCCGGCAACGAGCCGATTCCGAGCGCCCTGACCACGCCGGAGTCACCGCAGGTCCACGGCATCCTCGCCCTGATGCGCGAACGCGGCCTCGACGCCGCGGCCATGGAGGTGTCCTCGCACGCCATCTCCTACCGGCGTGTGGACGGCGTGCGCTACGACGTCGCCGGTTTCACCAACCTCACCCAGGACCATCTGGACCTGCACGGCAGCATGGAGGACTATTTCCTCACCAAAGCCAAGCTGTTCACGCCCCAGCGGGCCCGCCGGGCGGTCGTCTGCGTGGACGACGAATGGGGCCGGCTGCTGGCCGGCAAGTCCGAGGTCGAAACCGTGACCTTGGCCACGCAGGGAGGCCAGGAGGCGGACTGGTCAGTCCGCGCGGTCGAACGCGTGGGCTTGGGGCACAGGTTCGAGCTGCACGGACCGGGGGACCAGGTGCTGAAGGCCCGGACCGGCCTGCCGGGCAGCTTCAACGTCTCCAACGCGGCGCTGGCCCTGGTGATGCTGCTGGCCTCCGGGGTTGAGGCCGCGCGGCTGCAGCACGCCCTCGACACGGCCGACCCGCTGACGGTGGAGGTGCCGGGGCGGATGCAGCTGGTTGGCGCCGAGCCGGCCGCCATCGTCGACTTCGCCCACAACCCGGACGCCCTGGAACGCACGCTAGCCTCCGTGCGCCGCCCGGAAGAGGGCTCCAGGGTCATCATCGTTTTCGGCGCCACCGGCGAACGCGACCAGACGAAACGCCCGCTGATGGGCGCGATCGCGGCGCGGCTCGCCGACGTCGTGATCGTCACGGACGACGACCCCCACGGCGAGGACGAACAGACCATCCGCAGCGGCGTGCTGGCCGGTGCCGAGGAGGCCGTCCGGACCGGTGCGCTGGCAACCGAGGTGCTGGAAGTCTTCCCACGTGGGGAGGCGATTGAGCGTGCTGTGGCGATGGCCGCGCCGGCCGACACCGTACTGGTCGCCGGCCGTGGCCACGAGGTCTTCCAGGAGGTCAAGGGCGTCAATCTGGAACTCGACGACCGGGTGGAACTTCGCCAGGCGTTGCGCCGGCATGGATTCTCTGCCCTTGGCGCCGAGGCGGTAGAGTCCTAGATCGTCATGATTGAACTTACTGCAGCCGAAATCGCGGCAATGACGGGCGGCCGCCTCACGGGCGAGCCGGTGGATGGCTCGGCGGATACCGCGTCGGTAACGGTGGATTCCGCCGTGACCGATTCGCGCGAGGCCGGCCCCGGAAGCCTGTTCGTAGCCAAGCCCGGGGAGAGCACTGACGGCCACCGTTTCGTGCTGCCCGCCTTCGGCTCCGGAGCCGTGCTGGCCCTGACGGAGCGGGAAGTGACGGACGACGGCGGCCGCGTCCTTCCGCAGGTTGTCGTGCCTGACGCGGTGGAGGCCATGGGTGCCATCGCCGCCGGCATTCTCGAGCGGCTGCGGGCGAATGGTCCGCTGGATATCGTGGGCATCACCGGCAGCGCCGGCAAGACCACTACCAAGGACCTGCTGGCCGGCATCCTGGCCCAGGCCGGTCCGACCGTTGCTCCCGTTGGCTCCTACAACGGCGAAGTCGGGGTCCCGCTCACCATCTTCAACACTGACTTCGACACCCGGTACCTGGTGGTCGAAATGGGCGCGACGGGAATCGGCCACATCACCTACCTGACGGACATGGTGAAGCCGCACACCGGCGTCGTTCTCTGCGTCGGTTCGGCCCATGCCGGGGAATTCGGCGGGGTGGAGAACATTGCGCGCGCCAAGGGTGAACTCGTCGAGGCGCTGCAGCCCGAAGGAACCGCCGTCCTGAACGCGGACGATCAGCGGGTGCGGGCCATGAGCTCCCGGACCTCGGCGCACCAGCTCTTCTTCACCGCGGACGACGGATTCACCCCTGAAGCTCCCGAAGCGCAGGTCATCCGGGCCACCGGGCTCGGGACCACGGGCGCCGGCCACCCCGAATTCACCCTGGTGTTCCCGGACGGGACGCACAAGCACGTCCGCTCCGGCCTGATCGGCAGCCACCACGTGGCAAACCTGCTCGCGGCGGCCTCGGCGGCCTGGTCGCTGGGCATCAGCGCCGACCTGATCGCCTCCGGCCTGGAGGGCCGCGGTCCGGCCAGCCGGTGGCGGATGGAACGCACCGAACGCGCCGACGGCGTCACGGTCATCAACGACGCCTACAACGCCAACCCGGAGTCCATGCGCGCCGCGCTGCGGACCCTCGCCGAACTGGGGCGGGGCGAAGGCCGGCGGACCTGGGCGGTGCTCGGCGAAATGCTGGAGCTCGGCGATGAATCCGTGCTCGAGCACGACGCGATCGGCCGCATCGTGGTGCGCCTGAACATCGCCCGGCTGATTGTGGTCGGTTCCGGGGCGAAGGCCATGCACAACGCGGCGGTGATGGAAGGGTCCTGGGGCGACGAGTCGATGTTCGTCGAGACGCCCGAGGACGCCTACCGCGTGCTGCAGGAAGAACTGCTGCCCGACGACCTCGTGCTCTTCAAGTCATCCAATGGAGCCGGACTT
The DNA here is from genome assembly GCF_037144715.1 of Arthrobacter sp. USHLN218. Lineage (NCBI taxonomy): Bacteria > Bacillati > Actinomycetota > Actinomycetes > Micrococcales > Micrococcaceae > Arthrobacter > Arthrobacter sp. USHLN218. Next base: position 538,298 of record NZ_JBBCYT010000003.1, on the reverse strand, counting down.
CGGTTCCTCGGCGACCAGGTGGCCCAGGGTGGCGCCGGTGAGGCCGGTTCGCAGCCTGCAGAGGAAGAAGGCCTGCCCGCATGATCGCCCTGCTTATCGGCTCGGCTTTATCGCTGGTGCTGGCCCTCGTTGGCACGCCCCTTTTCATCAAACTGCTGGTGCGCCGGGGCTACGGCCAGTTCATCCGCGATGATGGACCGACCTCGCACCACACCAAGCGCGGCACGCCCACCATGGGCGGCGCGGTCATCGTGGCGGCAGTGATTGTCTCCTATCTGCTGACGCACCTGGTCGAATGGATGATCAGCCCCTCGCACACGGGGCCCACGGCGTCCGGCTGGGTGCTGCTGCTGCTCATGGGCGGCATGGGCCTGGTCGGCTTCGCGGACGACTTCCTGAAGATCTCGAACCAGCGCAGCCTCGGCCTGCGGGCCTGGCAGAAGATCGTCCTGCAGGGCATCGTCGGCGTGGCCTTCGCCATCCTCGCCCTCAATTTCCCGAACGAGGCAGGGCGGACGCCCGCGTCGATGAACATCTCGTTCGTGCGGGACATCCCGTGGCTTGACCTGGCCTTCGCCGGAACCGTGCTGGGCGCCATCCTGTTCGTGATCTGGTCGAACCTGATCGTCACCGGTGCCACCAACGGCGTGAACCTCACCGACGGCCTGGATGGGCTGGCCGCGGGTGCTTCCGTCATGGTATTCGCCGCCTACATGCTGATGGGCATCTGGCAGTTCAACCAGACCTGCGGCTCCGTCAAGGTGCCGGGGGAGGTGTGCTACGAGGTGCGCGATCCGCTGGACCTGGCGCTCCTGGCGGGTACCTTGATGGGCGCGCTCGTCGGCTTCCTCTGGTGGAACACCTCGCCGGCCAAGATTTTCATGGGAGACACCGGTTCACTGGCCATCGGCGGGGCGGTGGCGGGCTTCGCCATCCTCTCCCGCACCGAGCTGCTGCTGGTGGTGCTGGCCGGCCTGTTCGTGCTGATCAGCCTGTCGGTCATCATCCAGGTGGTCTATTTCAAGCTCAGCGGCGGCAAGCGGGTCTTCAAGATGGCCCCGCTGCAGCACCATTTCGAGCTCAAGGGATGGGCCGAGGTGACGGTGGTGGTCCGCTTCTGGATCATCGCCGGGCTGTGCGTGGCCGCCGGACTGGGTATCTTCTACGCGGAATGGGTTGTGGGACTGTGAGCACGCACGGAAGCCGGCTGGATGCCCTGAGGACGTGGGACGCCGATTGGGCGGGCCTGCGCGTCGTCGTGACCGGCATCGGACTGAGTGGTTTCTCCGCCGCGGACACGCTGATCGAACTCGGCGCCAGGGTCGTCGTAGTCGACGGACGCGATTCCGAGGAGAACCGTGCCAAGGCGGACACGCTGGACATCGTCGGCGCGCGGCAGGTGCTGCTGGGCGGTCCGGCCGCCGACACCCTGCCACTGGTGGACGGGGAGCCGGCCGAACTCGTTGTGACCTCGCCGGGCTGGAGCCCGGAGCAGCCGCTGCTGGCCGCCGCGGCGGCCGCCGGCATCCCGATCTGGGGGGACGTCGAACTGGCGTGGCGCGTCCGTGAGAAGGCTGGCCGCAAGACCGCCGAGTGGCTGGCCATCACCGGCACGAACGGCAAGACCACTACGGTCGGCCTGACGGCGTCGATGCTGCAGGCCGCGGGCCTCAGGGCGATCGCCGCGGGCAACGTGGGCACGCCCATCCTGGATGCCGTCAGGGACCCCGAGGGCTACGACGTAATCGCCGTCGAGCTGTCCAGCTTCCAGCTGCACTGGTCGCATTCGCTTTCGCCGCTGGCCAGCGTGTGCCTCAACGTAGCCCAGGACCACGTGGACTGGCACGGTTCGTACGAGAACTACCTGGCGGACAAGGCCAAGGTCTACGCCAACACCCGGGTTGCCTGCGTCTACAACGCCGAGCAGCGGGAAACCGAGTCGATGGTCGAAGAGGCGGACGTCGTCGAGGGCTGCCGGGCCATCGGTTTCACCACCGGCATGCCCGCGATCAGCATGGTGGGCGTCGTGGAGAACCTGCTGGTGGACCGCGCCTTCATTGAGCAACGCAAGGACTCTGCCGCCGAACTCGCCGCCATCTCCGACCTGGGCGACGTGGCGCCGCGGCACCTGGTGGCGAACGCCCTGGCCGCGGCGGCGCTCGTTCGGGCGTACGGCGTCGAGCCCGCGGCGGTGCGGGATGGCATCCGGAATTTCGATCCCGGCGCGCACCGGATCCAGAAGGTCGCCGAACGGCATGGAGTGCTGTGGATCAATGATTCGAAGGCCACGAACCCGCATGCCGCATCCGCCTCCCTGGCGGCCTTCTCGTCGGTCGTGTGGATCGCGGGCGGCCTGTCAAAGGGCGTGGACTACGCCGAACTCGTGTCCTTGCACGCGCCCAGGCTGAAGGCCGCCGTCATCATCGGAGTGGACAGCGCCGACCTTCTGGCGGCACTGGAACGACACGCGCCCGATGTCCCGGTAATCGCGGTCCCGCCGCGAGAGACTGAGAGCGAGCAGCCTGGCGGGAGCGGACAGGCGCTGGCGGGCGGCGATCTGATCATGGCGCGCGCGGTCGAGGCCGCAGCGCAGATCGCCTCCGATGGCGACACCGTGCTCATGGCTCCCGCGGCTGCTTCGATGGATCAGTTCAGGTCCTATGCCGACCGCGGCGACGCGTTTATTGAAGCCGTCCGCGGACTTGGGGAAGGACCGGCACAGACCGGATAAGGAGTACTGATGGTCACCACGCCTACCCGGGGCTCGTCCCGGAAGCCGGCGTCGAAGCCAGGGGCAGGCAATGCCGCGGCGTCGGCCGGCGGGCAGCGGCCTTCGGCTCCGCCCCGGCAGCCGCGCGCGGCGTGGCTGGTCAAGGCGAAGGTCCTTCTGGACCGGGCGGACGGCGCGGACCGCGAGCCGTCGGGGTTCAGCTATTACCTGATCCTGGGATCGGCGCTGGCACTGACCGCGATCGGCCTGCTCATGGTGCTCTCGTCGTCCGCGGTGGAATCGATTGCCGAGGGCGCCTCGCCCTTCGACCTGTTCATGAAGCAGGGCCTCTTCGCCGCGGGCGGCATCATCCTGATGCTCGTGCTTTCCCGGCTCAGTATTCCGACATACAAGAAACTTGGCTGGCCGGCGCTGGGACTCTCGCTCGCGCTGCTGGTGCTGGTGTTCACGCCGCTCGGCGTCAACGTCAACGGCAACCGGAACTGGATCCAGCTCGCGCCGGGGGTTACCGCCCAGCCCTCGGAGGCCGCCAAACTGGCCCTCGGCCTGTGGATCGCGTGCATCCTCGTCCGCAAGGGCCCGCTGCTGCACGAGTGGAAGCACCTGGTGGTGCCCGTGCTGCCGGTTGGCGGACTGGTGGTCCTGCTGGTTTTGGCCGGGAACGACCTCGGCACCGCCATGATCATCATGCTCATCGTGGCCGGCGCCCTCTTCTTCGGCGGAGCGCGGATGAAGCTGTTCGCCATCGCCGGCGCCACCGCGGTGGCGGGCGTGCTGCTCCTGGCGATCACCAGCCCCAACCGCGTGGCACGCATCACCATGTGGCTGGACCAGAGCTGCGACGATACGACCGGGCTGAACATGCAGTCCTGCAACGGCCTCTTCGCCCTGGCCTCCGGCGGCTGGTGGGGAGTGGGCCTGGGCCAGAGCCGGCAGAAGTACAGCTGGATTCCCGAGGCACACAACGACTACATTTTCGCCATTATCGGCGAGGAGCTGGGACTGCTCGGCACGCTGGTGGTGGTCGCGCTGTTCGGCATCCTCGCCGTCGCCATCGTCCGCACGGTGATGCGCCGCGACGATCCGTTCGTGCGGATCTTCGGCGGGGCCATCATGGTGTGGATCATCGGGCAGGCCTTCGTCAACATGGGAGTGGTCACGGGACTGCTGCCGGTCATCGGCGTGCCGCTGCCGTTCATCTCCTACGGCGGGTCGGCTTTGACCATCACGCTTGCCGCCGTGGGGGTACTGTTGTCCTTTGCGCGGCCGGACGCCAAACGGGCCGCGCAGGCAAAAAAGGTCCAGCGGGCCTGAACCGCTCGTGGCCGCCCCGCAAGATTTTTTCCCGAAACAGAAGGTACCCAAGCACCAAGATGAACTCCCCGAACCTTTCCGTGGTTCTCGCCGGCGGCGGCACAGCCGGGCATATCAGCCCCCTGCTCGCTATCGCCCGGGCCATCCGGACCGATGATCCCGAGGCGCACATCCTGGCGGTCGGCACCGCGGCCGGCATGGAAACCCGCCTGGTCCCCGCGGCAGCTTTCGAGCTGGCGACCATCGAGCGCGTCCCGATGCCGCGGCGTCCCTCGCTGGACCTGTTGAAGCTTCCGTTCAAGTTCGCGGCCGCCGTCAGGCAGGCCCGTGGAATCATCGAGCAGGCCGGTGCGGACGTCGTGGTCGGCGTCGGGGGCTATGTCAGTACTCCCATGTACATCGCCGCGCGCCGGGCCAAGGTGCCGATGGTGATCCACGAAGCGAATGCGCGGCCTGGGCTGGCCAACCGCGTGGGCGCCCGGCTGACCCAGCATGTCGCGGTGGCGTTCCAGAGCACCCGGCTCCCTCACGCCGCCTGGGTGGGGATGCCCATGCGCACGGAGATCTCCTCGCTGGACCGGGCCGCCCGCCGGCCCGGCGCGCGCGAACGGCTGGGACTGGCGGCGGACAAGCCCACCCTGATCGTCACCGGCGGCTCTTCCGGGGCCGCCAGCATCAACCGCACGATCGGCGGCGCGCTCCGGGCGCTGGCGGACGCCGGGATCCAGACCCTGCACATCACGGGGCGGGGCAAGCAGCAGCTGGACGCGGCGGGTTCCCCGTTGAGCGCACCCGGCTACAAGCAGGTCGAGTATGTCGACGGCATGGAGGATGTCTACGCCGCGGCGGACCTGCTCCTGGCCCGGGCCGGTGCCGCTACCGTCTGCGAAGTGGCCGCCGTCGGACTGCCCGCGGTGCTCGTGCCGCTGCCGCACGGCAACGGGGAGCAGGCACTCAACGCGGCGGACCTGGTCGGGGCCGGCGGGGCCGTCCTCGTCCGGGACCAGGACTTTACCGCGGAATGGGTCGAGGTCAACGTGCCGGCCCTGCTCAAGGACCCGGCCAGGCTGGAGGCCATGGCGGCCGCCGGACGCGTCCTGGGCATCCGGGACGCGGACCAGCGCATGGCAAAGATGGTCTTCGAGGCCGCAGGGGAGGGGAACCGGTGAAAGCCGCAGACTTCCACACCACCACGAGGCTGGCCTTCGAAGACCTGGGACGGGTCCATTTCATCGGCATCGGCGGGGCCGGCATGTCCGCCATCGCCCGGATCCTGCTGGCCCGTGGCGTGGCCGTCTCCGGTTCCGACAGCAAGGACTCGCGCACACTCCGGCAGCTGCAGGAACTCGGCGCCGTGGTCCACCTTGGCCACGACGCGGGCAACGTCGCCGGCGCAGACACCGTGGTGGTCTCCACCGCCATCCGGCCGGACAACCCCGAGCTCCAGGCGGCCGTCGCCGGCGGGCTGAACATCATCCACCGCTCCGTTGCGCTGGCGTCCTCCATGGGGTCGCAGGAACTGATCGCCGTGGCCGGAACGCACGGCAAGACAACGACGACGGCGATGGTCACCGTGATGCTGCAAAGCGCCGGGCGCGCGCCTTCCTTCGCCATCGGCGGCGACGTTGCCGCGCTGGGCGTCAACGCCGCCCACGGCAGCGGCGGAATCTTCGTGGCCGAAGCGGACGAGTCGGACGGGTCCTTCCTGAACTACCTGCCGAAGACCATCATCGTGACGAACGTGGAAGCGGACCATCTCGACTACTACGGCTCGGCCGAGTCCGTCTATGCCTCGTTCGACAGCTTTGCCGCGCTCCTGCCGCGGGATGGCGTGCTGATTGCCTGCCTCGACGATCCCGGGGCCCGCGCCCTGGCGGAGCGCTTCCGCTCCAGCGGCACGGGACAGCGGATCGTCGGCTACGGCTACGCCGAGGACGCGGACGTGCGCATTCGGGACAGCCGCTTCGATGCCGCCTCCAGCACCAGCACTCTCGACTTCGACGGCGGCACCCAGGAGCTGAGGCTGCAGGTTCCGGGCGAGCACAACATCCGCAATGCCGCTGCTGCCTTCGCGGCCGGGCTCGGCGTCGGGCTGGAACCCGAGGCCGCCGCCGCCGGGCTCGCCGGCTTCACCGGGGCGGCCCGCCGCTTCGAGGCGCGCGGTGAAGCCGGCGGCGTCCGGGTCTTCGACGACTACGCCCATCACCCCACCGAGGTCGAGGCCGCACTTCGGGCGGCCCGCCGGGTGGCCCAGGGCCATCAGGTCCATGTGCTGTTCCAGCCCCACCTGTTCTCCCGGACCCGCGAGTTCGCCGCCGACTTCGCCAAGGCGTTGTCGCTCGCGGACAGCGTTGCCGTGCTGGACATCTACCCGGCCCGCGAGGACCCCATCCCGGGCGTCACCAGCGAGCTGATCACCGAGCGGATGGACACGTCGGGTGGCTACGAGCCGGACCCGGAACACGCCGTGCTGGCCGTTGCCGGGCGCGCGCAGTCCGGCGACATCGTGATGACCATCGGGGCAGGGGACGTCACCCAATACGGCCCGCGGCTTGTGGAGGACCTGGCCCACCGGACAGTGGACGGCCGCCACTGATGGCGGTCCGGAAGCCGCGCAAGCCCGCCACGCCAAAGGGTGCTCCGGGTTCCGCCGGCGCCGGCGCCGCATCTCGGCCGGCCCGGCTGGCGGCGGATTCCGGCAGCCGGCGGCCCGCGGAGTCCGAGAAGCGCAGCAGCGAGGGGCGCCGGAATCCGGAAGCCGCGCAGCGTTCCTCCGGCCCGAGCGGCACCGGGCACGCGCCAATCGGGGCGGAGTCCGGCAGCGTCCGGATCAACTCGGGCAAGGTCACGGCCATGGGCGTGAAGGACAGCACGGCGACGAGCGCCACTAAGGCGCTGCCCGAGCCCCCTGAAGGCAGCCGCGGCAGGACCGGCGGCGGCTGGCGGGCCCTCGATTGGGGGAAATCGCTCCGGGAACCGGGGAAGGACGCCGGCGGACGCCGCGGCGGCCCCGGAGGACCTGCGGCCGACGGCGGGACTGTACCCGGGCGCAGCCGACCTGCCGCCAAGGCCACCAGGCAGCGCAAGGCCGTGACGGCGTCGTCCATGGACGACGCAGCACGGACGGTCGTGGCGTTCCCCGAGTCTCCCAAGCGGAAACTGCGCCGACGGCTGCTGATCGGCGGTGCCACCGCGGTAGTCCTCTTCGCAGGGCTGCTCGCTGTGCTGGTCTTTTCGCCGGTGCTGGCGGTCCAGACGGTGAGCGTCAGCGGGACGGACCTGACCCCGAAGGCACAGGTCGAGGCTGCCCTCGAGCCGCTGAAGGGCAAGCCGCTGCCGCAGGTCAGCGACAAGGAGGTCAGGGCCCTGCTGAGCGGGTTCCCCGCAGTGCACGATGTCGCCGTCGAGGCGAAGCCGCCTTCCGAGCTCGGCATCAAGGTGATCGAGCACCCGCCGGTGGCGCTGCTGGAGACCGGCAAGAAGTTTGCCCTGGTCAACTCGGATGGCAAGCGGCTGGCGGCGGTCGGGAAGCGGACGGACGTTGAACTCCCGCTGATTGACGACAGCACGGCGGCCGACGACCGGGAGATCTTCCGGACGTTGACGACGGTCCTGGGTGCCTTGCCGCAGGATGTGCTGGCGGAGCTGGAGCATGCCTCCGCCAAATCCGTGGACTCCGTCGAGCTGCAGCTGACCAACGGCAAGAAGGTCGTCTGGGGCAACGCAGACCAGTTGGACTTGAAGGCGAAGGTCTTCGAAGTGCTGCTGAAGGCGGAGGAGCCGGAGGGCGGTATTACGGTGTACGACGTGTCGACACCCACGCGGCCGGTCACGAGATGAGCAATAGAAACGCAGTTGGACGACACGCGGAGGCCGGTCATTGCATGAGGGCAATGATGCCAATAGCGTCTCGGAATAGAAGTAGCTTGACATAACTCTAACCCTCAACCTGAGAGTTAACGTTATGGCCAGGCGAACCGATGGGCTGGCGGCTCGCTCCGGCCTGGAGGACAAGACCAGAGCAGAGATTCGAACAAGGGACACAGGACGTGGCAGCACCGCAAAATTACTTGGCCGTCATCAAGGTCGTCGGCATCGGCGGCGGTGGCGTGAACGCCGTCAACCGGATGATCGAGGTGGGACTCCGCGGAGTCGAGTTCATCGCGATCAATACAGATGCTCAGGCCCTGCTCATGAGCGACGCCGACGTCAAGCTCGACGTCGGCCGTGAACTTACCCGGGGCCTCGGCGCCGGGGCGGATCCGGAGGTCGGCCGCAAGGCAGCCGAGGACCACGCCGAAGAGATCGAGGAAGTCCTGCGCGGCGCGGACATGGTGTTCGTGACCGCCGGCGAGGGCGGCGGCACGGGCACCGGCGGGGCGCCGGTCGTGGCCCGCATCGCCCGTTCGCTCGGCGCGCTGACCATCGGCGTGGTCACCCGGCCGTTCACATTCGAGGGGCGCCGCCGGTCCAACCAGGCGGAAAGCGGCATCGAGACCCTGCGGGACGAAGTCGATACGCTGATCGTCATCCCGAACGACCGGCTGCTCTCCATCAGCGACCGCAATGTCTCCATGCTGGACGCCTTCCGCTCGGCGGACCAGGTCCTGCTCTCCGGTGTCCAGGGCATCACCGACCTCATCACCACGCCCGGCCTGATCAACCTCGACTTCGCCGACGTCAAGTCCGTCATGCAGGGCGCAGGTTCGGCGCTGATGGGCATCGGCTCGGCCCGCGGGGAGGACCGCGCGGTCAAGGCGGCGGAGCTGGCCATCGCCTCGCCGCTGCTCGAGGCCTCCATCGACGGCGCGCACGGCGTGCTGCTGTCGATCCAGGGCGGCTCCGACCTCGGCCTGTTCGAGATCAACGAGGCGGCCCGCCTCGTCCAGGAGGTCGCGCACCCGGAGGCCAACATCATCTTCGGCGCCGTGATCGACGATGCGCTCGGAGACGAAGCGCGCGTGACGGTCATCGCCGCCGGCTTCGACCAGGTGGACGTCACTTCCGCGGCCCAGCCTGCCCACAGGCCGGCTGCCGCTGCCCCGGCTGCGCCCTCCGTGCCGCCGTCGCAGCCCGCCGCGGAGCCGGTCGAGGCGCAGGCCGCATCCAGCGCGGCCAGGTCGTGGGGCCACGGCGGTTCGCGCGGCTACGACCTGCCGGCCGACGCCGGATTCGACGTGGACCTGCCGGCCGTCGTCGAGCCGGACCTTGCCGCCGGCCGCGCCGATGACCTGGACGTTCCCGACTTCCTGAAGTAGGAGGTCTGCTGCACGGAGGAGGGCCGGGAATGTTCTGGTGGCGGGAACAGGTCGACGATGGCTTGTGGGTCGGGTTCACCGACAGCACTGCCGGAAACCTGGCGCTGCACGTCGGCGACGATCCGCAGACGGTGCGGCGGCATCGCCGGGCCCTTGAGTCTGCCTTGGGGATCGGCGACGGCGGCCTGCGGTTCATGAACCAGGTCCATTCGGCCAACGTCGGGACGGTCCGCCCCATGGAGCCGACTGAGGGTCCCGCCGAGCTCGACGCGCTGGTGGCCCCCGGCGGCGATGTGCCGCTGGGGGTTATGGTCGCGGACTGCCTTCCGGTGGTCTTCACGGCTGTTGCCGGCCATGGGCATGCGACCGCGGTGGCCCACGCAGGCCGCCGCGGCCTGCTGGACGGCGTCCTTGTCAACACGGTCCGGCGGCTGGAGGCCGCAGGCGGCTCCGGTGTCCGTGCATGGATCGGCCCGGCCATCTGCGGGCGGTGCTACGAGGTGCCGGCCGCCATGCAGGAGGAGGCGGCGGCGGCCCTGCCCGGGCTGCGCTCCGTAACATCCTGGGGTACGCCGGCCCTGGACCTTCCCGCCGCAGCCGCCGCCCAGCTGGCCTCACTGGGCGTTGCGGTGCAGCGGGTCGACGGGTGCACCCTGGAGCACCCGGAACTCTTCTCTTATCGAAGGGACCACGCCACCGGCCGGTTTGCCGGCCTTGTCTGGACGGAAGCATGACGGACGCAGAACGGAAAGACCAGCTCGCGGCGAACCTGGCGCGGGTACGGGAGAGGATCGCGGCGGCCGCTGCCCGGCGGTCCGGACCGGCCCCCGAACTGATCGTGGTCACGAAGTTCTTCCCGTCGTCGGACGTTGCCGCGCTGGCGGAACTCGAGGTCCGGGACGTCGGGGAGAACCGGGACCAGGAAGCCGCCGCGAAAGCCGCGGAACTGGAAGCCGTTCCGGCTGCGGCCGGCTTGCGGTGGCACTTCATCGGCCAGCTGCAGACGAACAAGGCGAAGTCGGTCGTGCGGTACGCCTACGCGGTCCACTCGGTCGACCGGTTGTCGCTGGTCAAGTCGCTCTCCAAGGCGATGGCCGCGGAGCAGGTCCGGCGCGCGGAACAGGGCGGCCAGCCGCGAAAGGACCTGCTGGTCCTGCTCCAGGTGGATCTGGAGAACAGGACGGTGCAGGGGGATGCCGGATCCTCGGGGCGCGGCGGAGCCTGCCCGGAAGAGATCGGGGCTCTTGCGGCGGCGGTGTCCGAAGCCGACGGCCTGGAACTGGGCGGGCTGATGGCCGTCGCGCCGCTGGGCGCGGATCCGGCGGAGGCCTTCTCGCGGCTGATGCAGTATTCGGCCGAGCTGCGCCGGACGCACCCCGCGGCAGCGATGGTTTCGGCGGGGATGAGCCAGGACCTCGAAGCGGCCGTCGCGGCCGGGGCGACACACCTGCGTGTCGGGTCAGATGTGCTCGGACCGCGACCGCCCGTGATGTAGCGTTTTGGCAAGAGCAGTGGTGAAGACAGGATTAGGAGCAGACCATGGCTGGCGCCTTGCGCAAGACAATGATCTACCTCGGGCTCGCAGACGGTGACGAGCAGTACGAGCCCGAGCAGAATGAGCCTGCCAGCAGGGAACTACCGGCCAGGGTCGAGGAAGCTCCCGAGCCTGCGCGCGAGGAGCGCCGGGCCGAGAATCCGCCTGCTCCCGCCAAGCCGGCCGCTGCCGAAGAGTACCGTGCCCCGGTGACGCCCATCAAGCGCGCCCCATCATCCCGCGAGGAGTCGAACGTGCTGCGTCAGATCACGACGGTCCATCCCCGCTCCTACAACGATGCCAAAGTCATCGGTGAGAGCTTCCGCGACGGGATTCCCGTGATCATGAATGTTACGGACATGGGGGAGGCGGACGCCAAGCGGCTGGTCGATTTCTCGGCCGGCCTGGTGTTCGGGCTGCACGGAAGCATCGAGCGGGTCACCAACAAGGTATTCCTGCTCTCGCCGGCGACCATGGAGGTGCTGGGCGAGGACAAGAAGGCCAGCGAGCAGCAGGCCACCTTCTTCAACCAGAGCTAGCGCCGGACGCTGCCGCTGAGGCAGTATTCGTGAAGTACCTGCACCTTCAACGCTAGGAATCGTGGAACCGGCGTGTCCATCATCTTTGTCCTGCTCTATCTCGTCCTCATGCTGTTCCAGCTGGCGCTGATCATCCGTATCGTCTTCGACGTCGTGCAGACCTTTGCGCGCCAATGGCGTCCGAGGGGTGTCGCGTTGGTCACCGCCTCCGGTATCTATGCTGTAACGGACCCGCCGCTGAAGGCGCTGCGCCGGATGATTCCGCCGCTGCGCATCGGCGGTTTTTCACTGGACCTGGCATTCCTGGTCCTCTTCATCGTGACCAGTATTGCGCTGGCAATCATCGCCGGTCTGGCGCGCTGACACGCGGTTATGCTTCGGTGCTGAAAAGTTATACGCTGATTTTCAGAGGCAGTGAATGTAACGTGTCAGGGAATCTTTTCGCTACCGTTGTCATGAACGCGTTCGCATGTATTCGTGATCTACAAGAACCAGTATGAGGTGACCACATGGCTCTGACGCCTGAAGACGTTGTCAACAAGAGGTTCCAGCCGACTAAGTTCCGTGAAGGCTATGACCAGGACGAGGTCGACGACTTCCTTGACGAAATTGTCGTAGAGCTGCGCCGGTTGAACCAGGAAAACGACGAGCTGCGCAAGAAGCTCGCCGAGGCCACCTCAGGTAAGCCGTCGACGGCCAGCGTCCCCGCTCCGGTTGCCGCCGCGCCGAAGGTCGAAGAGCCGGTGAAGGAAGAGCCGAAGGAGCCGGTCAAGGAAGAAGCCAAGGCCCCGGCACCCGCACCTGCCCCCGCCACCGCACCGGCGCCGGCGGTATCCGCGCCGGCTGCCGCCGCTGCGCCCTCCGGCCACGCGGCCACTGCCGAGTCTGCCGCCGGCGTGCTGGCCATGGCCCAGAAGCTTCACGACGAGTACGTCAACGCCGGTGTGGAACAGCGCGACAAGATCATCGCGGAAGCGCAGATCGAAGCCAGCACCCTGGTCAACGACGCGCAGGAGAAGAGCCGCAAGACCCTCGGCGCCCTCGAGCAGCAGAAAGCCGTCCTCGAGCGCAAGCTGGAGCAGCTGCGCGGATTCGAGCGGGATTACCGTTCGCGCCTGAAGGCCTACATCGAAGGCCAGCTGCGGGACCTCGAGGCGCGCGGTTCTTTCGCGACGCCTGACATCAAGGATTCCTAGACCACTGCGAATGTGAGCGCCGTGCCGCGGGCATGGATGCAAATGGCCGGTGCCGGGGCTGCCCCTGACACCGGCCATCGCCGTACTGCCGCTACCGTCCCAACCCGCCGCCCTGCCGCTCGAAGGAACCATGTCTGAACCAATCCCCGCCGACCAGCCGCCTGCCAGCAGCAGCGGCGGAACCGCCCGCCCTCCGGCGGGAAAGAGCGGCGCCGCGCGTTTCGTACTGATCCTGGCAGCTTGCGCCGCCTTTGCCTACGGCCTTGACCAGGCGACCAAGGCCTGGGTGGTCGGAACGATGTCCGAGGGAGACATCATTCCGGTCCTGCCGCCGCTGCTGCACTGGCACTTCATCCGCAACTCGGGGGCCGCCTTCTCGATCGGCGAGGACTACACCTGGGTCTTTACGATCATCATGTCGGTGGTCGCGGCCGCCATCGTCTTCTACGCGGGCCGCATCCGGTCGCTCTGGTGGTCTGTGGCGCTGGGCTTCCTGCTGGGCGGGGTGCTCGGCAATCTCACGGACCGCCTGTTCCGTGAGCCCGGCTTCGGCATCGGCCATGTCGTGGACTTCATCGCCCTGCCTAATTTCGCCATCTTCAACATCGCCGACTCCGCGATCGTCGGCTCGGTGATCCTCTGGTGCCTGCTGACGCTGCGCGGCATCGGCATGGACGGCCGGCGGGTCAAGAGCGGGAAGGACGGGGACGGCGCCGACGGATCGGGCCGGGACCGCCCGCAGGAGCCGTCCCAGGGGCAGGACAGTGCCTGAGCAGACTTGGGCATTCACCCTCGGGCCGGAGACCGCCGGCAAACGGGTGGACGCCGCCCTCGCGCAACTGCTGGGGATCTCCCGCTCCTCGGCGGCGGCCTGGTGCAGCAACGGCCACGTGACGATCGCGGGGCGCGTCATCGGCAAGTCCGAGCGGCTCCCGGATCACGGCGAGCTGCGCGTCAGCCGCCCGGAGGAACGTGACCCGCTGGCCGTCGTCGTTGAGGACGTGGAGGATATGAAGATACTTGGTGACGAGGACGACTTCGTCGTTATCGACAAGCCCGTCGGGGTCGCGGCCCACCCGTCGCCCGGCTGGGTTGGGCCGACCGTGGTCGGAATCCTGGCGGCACGCGGGTACCGGATCTCGACCTCCGGGGCCGCCGAACGCGCAGGCATCGTCCACCGCCTCGATGTCGGCACGTCCGGGGTCATGGTGGTGGCAAAGACGGAACACGGCTACACCCTGCTCAAGCGTGCCTTCAAGGACCGCACAGTGGACAAGGTCTACCATGCCCTGGTCCAGGGCCTGCCCGATCCGCTGGAGGGGACCATCGATGCCCCCATTGGCAGGCACCCCGGCTACGACTGGCGGTTCGCCGTCGTCGAGGACGGACGGCCCTCCGTGACGCACTACAAGGTCCTGGAAGCCTTTGGGCGGGCAACCCTGGTCGAGGTCCATCTGGAAACCGGGCGGACCCACCAGATCCGCGTGCATTTTTCCGCCCTGCGCCACCCGTGCGCCGGGGACCTGACCTACGGGGCCGATCCCAAGCTGGCGGCCGAGCTCGGCCTGACCCGGCAGTGGCTGCATGCCAAGAGGCTCGGCTTCACGCACCCCGGCACCGGCGAGTGGGTCGAATACGAAAGCGGCTACCCGGCCGATCTCGCCTATGCTGTCGAGGCGCTGGCCGAGCATCGGGTCTGATGGCGAGGCGGCTCGGCCTTACCCGGGCCGCCGCCTAGAATGTTTTGGTGGCAACAGTGACTAGCTCTAAAACCGGTTCCGGAAACTTCGTACATCTGCACAACCACACCGAATACTCGATGTTGGACGGCGCCGCCCGCCTGACGGACCTGTTCGACCATGCGAAGGAACTCGGCATGGAGTCCGTGGCCACCACGGACCACGGATTCGTCTTCGGCGCCTTCGACTTCTGGAACAAGGCCCGGAATGCCGGTGTGAAGCCCATCATCGGCGTCGAGGCGTACCTGACGCCGGGTACCGCCCGGCAGGACAAGACCCGTGTGCGGTGGGGTGACGGCGGCCGCAACGACGTTTCGGGTGCCGGCGCCTACACGCACATGACCATGTGGGCGGAAACCACCGAGGGGATGCACAACCTCTTCCGGATGTCCTCGCTCGCCTCGCTCGAGGGCTACCTCTACAAGCCGCGCATGGACCGCGACCTGCTGCAGACCTACGGCAAGGGCCTCATCGCCACCACCGGCTGCCCCTCCGGCGAAGTCCAGACCAAGCTGCGCCTGGGCCTCTACAAAGAGGCGGTGCAGGCGGCATCGGACTTCCGCGACATCCTCGGGACGGAGAACTTCTTCTGTGAGCTGATGGACCACGGCCTGGACATCGAGCGCAACGTCCAGGCGGACCTGATCAAGCTGGCCCGGGAGCTGAAGCTGCCGCTGGTGGCCACGAACGACCTGCATTACACACACGCCGAGGATGCGAAGTCGCACGCGGCGCTGCTGTGCGTCCAGTCCGGCTCGACGCTCGCGGACCCCAAGCGCTTCAAGTTCGACGCCGACGAGTTCTACCTGAAGTCGCCGGCCGAGATGCGCGCCATCTTCAGGGACTACGAAGAGGCATGCGACAACACGCTGCTGATCGCCGAGCGATGCAACGTAGAGTTCAACACCCAGGCCAACTACATGCCGCGCTTCCCCTGCCCGCCGGGGGAGAACGAGGAATCCTGGTTCATCAAGGAAGTCGAAACCGGGCTTCACTACCGTTACCCGGACGGCATTCCCGACGAGGTGCGCAAGCAGGCCAACTATGAAATCGGCGTCATCTCGCAGATGGGCTTCCCGGGCTACTTCCTGGTGGTGGCGGACTTCATCAACTGGGCCAAGAACAACGGCATCCGCGTGGGCCCTGGACGTGGCTCGGGCGCCGGTTCCATGGCCGCCTACGCCATGCGGATCACGGACCTGGACCCGCTTAAGCACGGGCTGATCTTCGAGCGGTTCCTGAACCCGGACCGCGTGTCCATGCCCGACTTCGACGTCGACTTCGATGATCGGCGCCGCTCCGAAGTGATCAGGTACGTCACGGAGAAGTACGGCGACGAACGCGTGGCCATGATCGTCACCTACGGCACCATCAAGGGCAAGCAGGCCCTGAAGGACTCGTCACGCGTGATGGGTTACCCGTTCTCCGTGGGGGAGCGGTTGACCAAGGCAATGCCGCCGGACGTCATGGGCAAGGGCATTTCCCTGCCGGACGTGCACAATCCGGACGCCGCGCGCTACGGAGAGGCCGAGGAGCTGCGCGAGCTGCTCAAGTCCGACCCCGACTCGGCCAAGGTATTCGAGACGGCCCTGGGCCTGGAAGGGCTGAAGCGGCAGTGGGGCGTGCACGCCGCCGGCGTCATCATGTCCTCCGACCCGCTGATCGACATCATCCCGATCATGCGCCGCGAGCAGGACGGCCAGGTCATCACGCAGTTCGACTATCCGACCTGCGAGGGCCTCGGCCTGATCAAGATGGACTTCCTCGGGCTGCGGAACCTGACCATCATCTCGGACGCCCTGGAGAACATTAAGCTCAACCGCGACGAGGACCTGGTCCTGGAAGACCTGGACCTCGATGACAAGGCGTCCTACGAACTGCTCGCCCGCGGCGACACTCTGGGCGTCTTCCAGCTCGACGGCGGTCCCATGCGTTCGCTGCTGAAGCTGATGCGACCGGACAACTTCGAAGACATTTCCGCGGTGCTGGCGCTGTACCGTCCCGGTCCCATGGGCGCCAACGCGCACACCAACTACGCGCTGCGCAAGAACGGGCTGCAGGAGATCGTTCCGATCCATCCCGAGCTGGCCGAACCGCTGGAGGACATCCTCGGCGGCACCTACGGCCTGATCGTGTACCAGGAGCAGGTCATGGCCATCGCGCAGAAGCTGGCCGGCTATTCGCTGGGCCAAGCGGACATCCTGCGCCGCGCGATGGGCAAGAAGAAGAAATCGGAGCTGGACAAGCAGTTTGCCGGCTTCTCCCAGGGCATGAAGGACAACGGCTATTCCGACGCCGCCGTCAAGACCCTGTGGGACATCCTGCTCCCATTCTCCGACTACGCGTTCAACAAGGCCCACTCGGCCGCCTACGGGGTGGTCTCCTACTGGACGGCGTACCTGAAGGCGCACTATCCGGGCGAGTACATGGCCGCGCTGCTCACCTCCGTCGGCGACGACAAGGACAAGCTGGCGATGTACCTGAACGAGTGCCGGCACATGGGCATCACCGTGCTGCCGCCCGACGTCAACGAATCGAGCGTCAACTTCACTCCCGTCGGCAAGGACATCCGCTTCGGCATGGGCGCCGTCCGGAACGTTGGCGCAAACGTCGTCCATGCGATGGTCGGCGCCCGCGAGGAGAAGGGGCATTTCGCCAACTTCAGCGATTTCCTGCAGAAGGTCCCCGCCGTGGTCTGCAACAAGCGGACCATCGAATCCCTGATCAAGGCCGGCGCGTTCGATTCGCTCGGGCATCCGCGCCGTGCACTGGCCATGGTGCACGAAGAGGCCGTGGACTCGGTCATCGTGCTTAAGCGCAACGAGGCGGCAAACCAGTTCGACCTCTTCAGCGCCTTCGACGACGGCGGCGAGGCCGGCGGTGCGCTGGCGGTGGAGATTCCCGACCTGCCGGAGTGGGAAAAGAAGGACAAGCTGGCGTTCGAGCGCGACATGCTCGGCCTGTATGTCTCCGACCATCCGCTGCAGGGGCTCGAGGGCCTGCTCAGCCAGCACGCGGACATGTCCATCACGTCGGTGATCAGCGAGGAGGGACCGGCCGACGGTTCCATCGTCACCATCTCCGGCATGATCACCTCCCTGCAGCGCCGGATCGCCAAGAACAGCGGCAACGCCTACGCCCGCGCGGAGGTCGAGGACCTGGGCGGCTCGATGGAGGTCATGTTCTTCGGGCAGGTCTACGGCCCGATCTCCTCGATCCTGGCCGAGGACCTGATTGTGGTGGTCCGTGGCCGCCTGCAGCGCCGCGACGACGGCGCCGTCACCCTCAACGCCCAGGAACTGACGGTTCCCGACCTGAGCGATGGCCATTCCGGGCCGGTCGTGATTTCCATGGCCAGCTTCAAGGCCACTGAAACCATGGTCTCGTCGCTCGGGGATGTCCTGCGTACCCATCCGGGGACCACCGAGGTCCAGGTGCGGCTGAACAGCTCGCGCAAGATCGAAGTTATGAAGCTCGGCGTGGACCTTAGGGTCAACCCGACCCCTGCGCTGTTTGGCGACCTGAAGATCCTGCTCGGACCCGCTTGCCTCGACGTGTGACGCGGCCATCCGGGCTGGGTCCCGCGCTTACGTAGAATAGAACCGTGACTGCTGCGACCAACTCCGAATCATCCTTCGCCCTGCCCGTCCTCGACCTGCGCGGGCGGCGGCTCGGCCCGGCCGAACTGAAGGCCGCCATGCCGCGGGCCGAGACCACGTTCGATGTGGCCTCGCACGCGGTGGAAGAGATCATCGGCAGTGTCCGGAGCCGCGGCTTCGAAGCCCTGGCGGAGCTGGCCCAGCGCTTCGACGGCGTCGAGCAGTCGCACCCGAAGGTTCCCGCCGAGGCACTGGAAGGGGCCCTGGCGGCACTGGATCCCGCGGTCCGGGCCGGGCTCGAGGAATCGATCGCCCGCGCCAGGACCTTCGCCGAGGCACAGAAGCCGGCGGACGCCGTCGTCCCCATCGCCGACGGCGCCACGGTGACGCACAAGTGGGTGCCGGTGGCACGCGTCGGACTCTATGTCCCGGGCGGACTGGCCGTCTATCCCTCGTCGGTCGTGATGAATGTCGTTCCTGCGCTGGCCGCCGGCGTCGGGTCGATCGCCCTGGCCTCGCCTCCGCAGAAGGATTTCGGCGGCCTGCCGCACCCCACGATCCTGGCCGCAGCGCGGCTGCTGGGCATCGACGAGGTCTATGCGATCGGCGGCGCCCAGGCGGTCGCGGCCTTCGCCTACGGAGTACCGGCCAATGACGCCGGGCCCGCGCTGGAACCGGTGGACGTCGTCACCGGCCCGGGCAACGTTTTCGTCGCCACCGCAAAGCGGCTGGTGAAGTCCGTCGTGGGCATCGACGCCGAAGCCGGGACCACGGAGATCGCGATCCTCGCGGACGAGACCGCCAACCCGGCTTTCGTCGCCGCGGACATGATCAGCCAGGCGGAGCACGACCCGCACGCGGCATCCGTCCTGGTCACGGACTCGGCCGCCCTGGCCGACGCCGTGCGCGCCGAGCTGGCCGTCCAGGCGGCGGCCACCCGGCACGCGGGGCGGGTGGCGCAGGCGCTGACCGGCCCGCAGTCGGGCATCATTTTCGTGGACGACGTCGAACAGGGCATCGCGGTGTGCGACGCCTATGCTGCCGAACACCTTGAGATCCACACGCGGGATGCGGCCGCCGTGGCCGCGAGGATCCGCAACGCCGGTGCGATCTTCGTCGGCGACTACAGCCCGGTTAGCCTCGGTGACTACTGCGCCGGCTCAAACCATGTGCTGCCCACCAGCGGAACGGCCACCTTCGCCTCGGGCCTGAACGTCACGACCTTCCTCAAGGCGGTGCAGATCATCGACTACGGGCGTGCCGCACTGCAGGAGGTCGGCGGGCACATCGTGGCCCTCGCGCAGGCCGAGGACCTGCCGGCCCACGGCGACGCCGTGTCGGTCCGGTTCCGGGACGGCGCGGCAGCCGCGGCGCAGCCTGCCGTCCGGTAAGTTACCCAAAGCCTGCCGCTGTGATCCATCCCAGCGGCTTTAACGATGGGTCCGCCGGTGCGGGCCAGGAAGGGAGTGCGGCGTGTACTGTCCGTTCTGCCGCAATGCGGATTCGCGCGTCGTCGACAGCAGGTTGACCGAGGACGGCTCGGCCATCCGCCGGCGCCGGCAGTGCTCGGAGTGCGGTCGGCGCTTCACGACGCTGGAGACGACCAGCCTGAGCGTGGTCAAGCGCTCCGGCGCCGGCGAGCCGTTCTCGCGGACCAAGGTGATCAACGGCGTGCGGAAGGCGTGCCAGGGCCGGCCGGTGACGGATGACGACCTGGCCCTCCTCGCCCAGGAGGTCGAGGAGACCGTCCGTGCCAGCGGCGCGGCCGAGATCGACGCGCACCAGGTCGGCCTGGCGATTCTGGGTCCGCTGAAGAAGCTGGACCTGGTGGCGTACCTGAGGTTTGCCAGTGTCTACCAGGGGTTCGAGTCCCTTGAGGACTTCGAGTCGGCTATCGGCCAGTTGCGGTCGGAGACCGAGGCCGCGGCGAAGGCGGCGCCGTCCGGCAAGCAGCGCCCGCTCACCGCGCGTTAGGCGCTGCCTGGAACCGGCTACTTGCGGTAGTTGAAATGGTGCGCGGCCTGCAGGGCGGCGCCGACGATGCCCGCGTTGTTCTTGAGTTCGGCGGGCACGATCTCCGTGGCCAGCTTGAGCTTGGGCAGGAAGTCCTCGCTGCGCTTGGAGATTCCTCCGCCCACGATGAAGAGTTCGGGGGAGAACAGGAACTCCACGTGGGAAAAGTAGCGCTGCAGGCGCACGGCGTATTCGTCCCAGTCGAGGCCGTCGCGCTCCCGCGCAGTGGCGGAGGCCTTGGTCTCGGCGTCGAAGCCGTCCACCTCGAGGTGCCCCAGCTCGACATTCGGGACAAGCTGTCCGTCGAAGATGAAGGCGGAACCGATACCGGTGCCCAGCGTGATCACCAGCACGGTGCCACCGCGCCCTGCGCCCACGCCGAAGCGCGCCTCCGCGAGTCCGGCGGCATCGGCGTCGTTGATGACCTGGACTTCGCGTCCGAGGCGCTCGCTCAGCAGCCTGTCGACATCCGTCCCGATCCAGCTCGGGTCCACGTTCGCGGCTGAGAGCGCCACGCCGTGACGGATGATGGCAGGGAACGTCACGCCCACGGGGGCATGCGGCGGCGGCCCCTCGGGGCGCGCGGAGAGTTCCTCGACGAGGGCGGCGACCACGTCGGCGACGGCCTCCGGGGTCGATGGCTGGGGCGTGTCCAGCCGGACACGGTCCCCGACCAGCTTGCCCTTCTTCAGGTCGACGATGCCGCCCTTCGTGCCGGTGCCCCCGATATCGATACCGAGGACGGACCGGGCAGCCTTCTTGGCGGCCTTCCGCCCATCGTCTTTCTCGCCCATGAATGCTCCGTCCGTGGTCCGCCGGTCCTGCTTGCCGCCAGCCTACTTGCTGGTCAGGGCAAAGTCAGGATTTCGGCTCCGCTTTCGGTGACCACCAGGGTGTGTTCGAACTGGGCGGTCCGCTTGCGGTCCTTCGTGACGACGGTCCAGTCGTCATCCCACATGTCCCACTCGATCGTGCCGAGCGTCAGCATCGGCTCGATGGTGAAGACCATGCCGGGTTCGATCAGCCGGCTGTAGGCGGGGGCGGCGTCATAATGGGGAATGATGAGGCCGGTATGGAACGCCTCGCCGACCCCGTGTCCGGTGAAGTCGCGGACCACGCCGTAGCCGAAACGCTTGGCATAGGACTCGATCGCCCGGCCGATCACGTTGATCTCGCGGCCCGGGGCGACCGCGCGGATGGCCCGATTGAGCGATTCCTGCGTCCGCTCGACGAGCAGGCGGGACTCCTCGTCCACGTCGCCGACCAGGAAGGTGTAGTTGGTGTCGCCGTGGACGCCGCCGGCATACGCGGTGATGTCGATATTGATGATGTCCCCGTCACGCAGCTCGGTGGTGTCCGGGATGCCGTGGCAGATCACTTCGTTGACCGAGGAACACAGGGACTTGGGGAAGCCCCGGTAGCCGAGCGTGGAGGGGTAGGCGTTGTGGTCCAGCAGGAACTCGTGCCCCACCCGGTCCAGCTCGTCCGTTGTCACTCCCGGACGGACGTGCTTGCCCACCTCGACGATGGCCTGCGCGGCGATCCGGCTGGCGTGGCGGATCCGCTCGATGGTCTCGGCGTCCTTGACCTCGGAACCCGTGAACTTCGCCGGTGCCGGCTTCCATGCGTACTCGGGCCGCTGGATCGAAGACGGAACCGGGAGTACCGGGCTGACGGTGCCTTGGACGAGCGTGCCCAAGGGTGCTGTTGTTGCGATGTGGGGCATAGTATCGATCTTATAGCCCGGCGCCACTGCGGCGGCCAATCCGGCCGGCTTGCGCCGGCCCCGAAGGAAGGGACACACATGCCGGAATACTGGTTCAACGTGGTCACGCACCAGGTCGAGGTTGGTGCGCAGTCAGACTGGACCCAGCTGATCGGGCCCTACGAGACGCGGGCCGAGGCCGAAAAGGCGCTGGAGAAGGTCCGTGAACGCAACGAGGCCTGGGACGCCCAGGACGAGGACTAACGGCCTTCTCCGGCCACGACTGCCTCCCTCTCGACCACGGCCTGGCGCGAGAGCACTTCGATGACGATGACAAGCACCACGACACTGACTGCCAGCGTCACTACTATGGCTGCGGTTGGGTAGGACCAGAAGATCAGGATCAGTGCCGCGATGGCGACGACCGCGGCCTCCAGGATCCGGCGGTGGCGGGCCAGCCAGTGCTGCCACGGTTTGGCCGGTCCGGAGCTGATCTTGCCGTTCACGAAGTCGGCACCATTGGTGAACCCCCTGCGTACGGCGCGGGCAGCGCCCGAGGGGCCGCTCAGGAAGGCAGCCAGCGCAATCACCAGGCCCAGCACGAACACCATTCGCACCGTGGTCCGCAACGGCACCAGCAGCGTGTCGATCAGCACCTGGGCGGCGCCGGGAGAGATGGCATCAGGCGGGATCGAATTGAGCAGGTAGCCGCGTCCGATAGCCAGTCCGATGGCCAGCAAGGCCATGGCCACGCTGAAGGCGAGCCCGGCGTAGATGACCGCCCGCCGCCGGCCGCTGCGGGGCGCGGCGGCCACGGCGCCGGCGGCACAGGCCAACGCAACCCAGGGCAACACCTCGGCCGCCGTGTTGAGCGCGCTGACGGCCCGCTGCGCCCGGACGAGCGCCGGGGCCTGGAAGAGGACTATCTCAGCATTGACGGCGGGGATGTTGCGGGCGAAGCCCACGCCCTTTTCGAGCAGCACGCTCTTGACCCGTTCAATGATGGGAGCAACCGTCAACGTGACCGTGCCGGCTTGATCGATCGTGACCGCACCGTCGTTCTCCCGGGTCAGGAGCGCAGCCAGCCTCTGGTGGGCTCGCCGGTTGGCCTGGATCCACAGGTCATCGAACTGCTCGGTGGCCACCAGCCTGGCGGTCGTGTCATGGATCAGGGTCGTGGCCTGCTCTGCAATGACGGGCGCCAGGCCGGTGACGTACGGAGCCACCCGGGGAGTCGCCTCGGTGACAGCGGCCAGAGCCTGCCGCGTGAGTCCCTCGATATCGACCCTGGAGGTGATCTGTTCGGTGACCTGGTTGGCTATTTCCGCCTGGATGACCGGGTCCGATGACAGCGGCGCCACGGTAGCCACGTAGCGGTCGGTATCGAGCACTTCGCTGCGCAGGTACGCTGCGGCTACCGCTGCCATGGTGAGCACGCAGGTCAAGACCAGCAGGATCGCTGATGCCACCCACCGCAGGACGTGCGAAGTGGCACTTGGCCTGGCCGGCGCGCCGGGCTCCGCCTCCAGGCGCCCCCTTCTCAGCTCGGCGTTCTCCCGGCGCAGTGCCAGCAGCTCTTCGTATTCCGCAGAGGGCAGCGGTTTGCCAATCTCACTCATGGTGGTGTTCCATCCGCTCACCGTCTCCATGCTCTGCGGCATGGGACTTCCTTGGCCGGCTGCCCGCTTCCGTCTCCGCGGCGGATGCTCCGTTGCGCCCCGCGAGCAGGATGCGCGCCATCGGCGCCGGGCCTGCCGAAGGGAGCTCAAAGGCGGTATTGCGCAGCACCCGACGGATCTGCCCGCTCCTGGCCGGCTGGACGGCCGGGAGGAGAACCGGGGCTGTAATCCGGCTGAGCGCTGCGCTGGCAAGTTGGGCAACCATGACCCTTCCAGTGAAGCGCGCGCGGTGACCTCGGGGCTCACCCGCCAAGGATGAGATCAAACCTCCGCCGGCGTGCACCGATACAGCATGGTGGCGTCAGCCGGGTGGATGGCTAGAAGCTGTGTTCCCTGCCCGGGAACGTGCCGCCGCGCACATCGGCGGCGTACTCGCGGGCGGCATCGCCCAGGATCGTGCGCAGGTTCGCGTACTGCTTGACGAACCTGGCCATCTTGCCGCCGCGGAGTCCGGCCATATCCTGCCAGACCAGCACCTGGCCGGTGGTGGCGCTGCCGGCCCCGATCCCGACGGTCGGCACCCGGAGGGCAGCGTCCACTGACGCGGCCACGTCTGCCGGCACCATCTCCATCAGCACGGCAAAGGCGCCCGCCGCTTCGAGGGCCTTGGCATCCTCGATGAGCCGGCTGGCATCGTCGCCGCGGCCCTGCACCCGGTAGCCGCCCAGCGAGTGTTCGCTCTGCGGGGTGAATCCGATGTGCGCCATCACCGGGACGCCCGCCTGCACCACGGCCCGCACGGTGTCCGCGTAGAACGCCCCGCCCTCCATCTTGACTGCGTGGGCTCCGCCTTCCTTCAGGAAGCGCACCGAGGTTTCCACCGCCTGCCCGGCGGAGACCTCGTAGCTGCCGAACGGCAGGTCCGCGAGGATGAAGGCGCGCTTTGCGGACCGGCTCACCGCCCGGCACAGCGGCAGCAGCTCATCCACCGTGACCGGAAGCGAGGTCTCGTTTCCGTAGACGTTGTTGGAGGCCGAGTCCCCGATCAGCAGGACCTCAATGCCGGCCTCGTCGAAAATTTCGGCGGTGTACTGCTCATAGGCGGTCAGCATGGCGAAGCGCCTGCCTTCTTCCTTGGCCTGCTGCAGGTGGTGGATGCGGATCTTGCCGGCGGTCTTGGCCTGCGGGGCGGGACCGGTGCCGTAGGGGGCGGGCTGCTCTGCCCCGGAGGTGGGAGACGTCATGGCTTAGAGCCTAATGGGCCGGTGTGCCGCGGCTCCAGCGCACGACGGCGGCGGGGCGGCTCTGCGGGGCAGGAAACAGGGGTTTCCTTAAGTAGAGTGAGTACTAGCAGGCCGATTCAGGGCCACGAGGCCAGGCACGGAAAGGGTATCAATGGACCGCCAGCAGGAATTTGTGCTCAGAACCATCGAAGAACGGGACGTCCGGTTTGTCCGGCTATGGTTCACCGACGTTGTCGGCTCGCTCAAATCCGTGGCACTCGCCCCGGCCGAGGTCGAGGGCGCCTTCGAAGAGGGGCTCGGCTTCGACGGCTCGTCGATCGAGGGCCTGGCCCGCGTCTTCGAATCGGACATGCTGGTCCAGCCCGACCCGGCAACCTTCCAGATCCTGCCCTGGCGCGGCGAGGCGGAGCAGACCTCGCGGATGTTCTGCGACGTGCTGACGCCGGACGGGGAGCCCTCCGCAGCCGACCCGCGCAACGTGCTCAAGCGCGCGCTGAGCAAGGCCGCGGACATGGGCTTCACCTGCTACACGCACCCGGAGATCGAGTTCTACCTGCTCAAGTCGCAGGAACTGGGCCCGGACGGCGTGCCGGTGCCCGTGGACCAGGCCGGGTACTTCGACCATGTGCCCGGCGGCGTGGCCCAGGACTTCCGCCGAACGGCCGTGACGATGCTGGAGAACGTGGGCATCTCGGTCGAGTTCAGCCACCACGAGGACGGCCCGGGCCAGAACGAGATCGACCTGCGCTATGCCGACGCACTGCAGACCGCGGACAACATCATGACCTTCCGCACCGTGGTCAAGGAGGTGGCGCTGATGGAGGGGATCTACGCCACCTTCATGCCGAAGCCGTTCTCCGAGCACCCCGGTTCCGGCATGCACACCCACTTCTCCTTGTTCGAGGGGGATTCCAACGCGTTCTTCGAAGCGGGCGCGGAGTACCAGCTGTCCAAAACCGCCCGCCAGTTCATGGCCGGCATCCTCAAGCACGCCCCGGAGTTCACGGCCGTCACCAACCAGTTCGTCAATTCCTACAAGCGGCTCTGGGGCGGGGGAGAGGCCCCCAGCTACATCTCGTGGGGCCACAACAACCGCTCCGCCCTGGTCCGCGTGCCGCTCTACAAGCCGAACAAAGGCCAGTCCGCGCGGATCGAGTACCGCGGCATCGACTCCGCAGCCAACCCGTACCTGGCCTATGCCGTCCTGCTCGGGGCCGGGCTCAAGGGCATCGAAGAGGGCTACGAGCTGCCGGCGGGCGCCGAGGAAGACGTCTGGAGCCTCAGCTCGGCCGAGCGCCGGGCCATGGGCCACGACCCGCTGCCGTCCAGCCTGCACGACGCGGTCCGCGTGATGGAGGACTCCGAGCTGGTGGCGGAGATCCTCGGCGAGCAGGTCTTCGAGGTCTTCCTGCGGAACAAGCGGGCGGAATGGCATGACTACCGGATCCAGGTCACCCCGCACGAGCTGCACCGAAACATCGGCATCCTTTAGGATGCGGACCAGGATGCGGACCGCATGAGCCTGAACCGGCAGCTGATCGCCAGCGGCTTCAAGGACCTCGAGAAGAGCACGCGCTTCCTGGCCGCCCGGGAACTGGACGGCCTGGACCGCGACCGCCTCTTCGAGGGGTTCAGCCAGGCCGCGGACCCGGACCTGGCGCTGGTTTCGCTGGTCAGGCTGCTGGAGCGCCACCCTCAGCTGGCCGAGCTCGCCTCCTCGGACGCGGACACCAGCGAGGCGATGTTCCGCCTGCTGGGCGCCTCGGAGGCGCTGGGCGAGTTCCTGCTGCGCCGGCCGGAGCATTTGGACGTGCTGCAGACCAAGGCCAGCCCCGAGCCGGCCGCTGTTCCGGCGGCGCGGCTGCGCACATCGCTGCTCGAATCGGTCGGCGCCGACCCCTCCGCCGACCAGCCGGTCGCGCGGCAGTCCGGAAAGGACGCATACAGCCGGCTCCGCAGCCGGTACCGGCGGCACCTGGCAGAGCTCGCGATCAGGGACCTCTGCGCGGCCTCGCCCGTGGACTTCATGCCGGCTGCCGGCCGCGAGCTCGCTGACCTCGCCGCAGCGGCCATCGAGGCGGGGCTCGCGGTCTCCCGTGCCGAGCTCGCCGAGCGCTTCGGTGCGGATGAGGCCGCGCGGGTGCGGCTCGCGGTCATCGGGATGGGCAAGTGCGGCGCCGGCGAGCTGAACTATATTTCCGACGTCGACGTGGTCTACGTCGTGGAGGCCGACGGACTGGACGAGGCCCGGGCCGCGGTGATCGGCACGGCACTGGCCACAGGCATGACGCGGGCGATCTCCTCGGCCGGACCGGAACCCGGGCTCTGGGAGGTCGACGCCAACCTGCGCCCGGAAGGCAAAGACGGCCCGCTGGTGCGGACCCTGGAGTCGCACCTCAGCTACTACCGGCGCTGGGCCCACACCTGGGAGTTCCAGGCTCTGCTGAAGGCCCGGCACATCGCGGGGGACCGGGACCTCGGCCTGCGCTACGAGGAAGCGGTGGCCCCGCTAATCTGGAGCTCCTCCGAGCGGGAGGGATTCGTGGAGTCGGTGCAGGCCATGCGCGGCCGGGTCACCGACAACATTCCGGTGCACGAGCGCGGGCGGCAGATCAAGCTCGGGCGCGGCGGCCTCCGTGATGTCGAGTTCACGGTCCAGCTGCTGCAGCTGGTCCACGCCCGGGTGGACGAGTCGCTGCGGGTACGGGATACGACGTCGGCCATCGCCGCGTTGAGCGCTGCCGGCTATATCGGCCGTTCCGACGCCAACGAGTTCGACCGCTCCTACCGCTACCTGCGCGTGCTCGAGCACCGCATCCAGCTGGTGCAGCTCCGCCGCACTCACCTGATGCCGCAGGACGAGGCGGCCCTGCGTGCGCTGGCCAAGTCCTCGCTGGGCTCGCTGTCCACGGCACGGCCTGCCCCGGAGGTGCTGCTTCAGCAGTGGCAGCAGACGAAGCGCCGGGTCCGCGAGCTGCACGAGAGCATCTTCTACCGCCCGCTGCTGGCCACGGCCGCGAACCTCAGCGCCGACGAGGTCAGGCTGTCGCCGGAAGCGGCGCAGGGGCGGCTGGCCGCACTGGGCTATCTGGACCCCCGCGGCGCCATGCGGCACATCGAGGCGCTGACGGCGGGTATTAGGCGCCGTGCGCTCCTTCAGCGGCAGCTGCTTCCGGTCCTGCTGGAATGGATCGCCGACGGTGTGGACCCTGATGCCGGACTGCTCGGCTTCCGCCGGCTCAGCGAAGCCCTAGGGGAGTCCCACTGGTACCTGGGCATGCTCCGCGACTCGAGCTCTGCGGCCGAGCGGCTGTGCCACGTACTCTCCAGCAGCCGGTTCATCACCGACCTGCTGGAAGTCTCCCCCGAATCGGCGGCGTGGCTGGGCTCCGACAAGGAGCTGGTGCCCCGGAGCTTCGAACTGCAGTGGCAGGAAATCCGGCACAAGATGTCCCGCCACCAGGACCCGAAGGCCGCAATGCGGCTCATCCGGCAGATCCGGCGCCGGGAAATGCTGCGGATCGCCATCGCCGACAGCTCGGGCCTGCTGGACCAGAACCAGGTCGGGATCGCGCTGTCCGACGCGGACCGGGCGGCGATCCTCGGTGCCCTGCACGTCGCGGAGGGCGTGGTGTTCGAGGAGGACGAGCAGCTGACCCGGGTCCTGGTGGTCGCGATGGGACGCCAGGGCGGCCGCGAGATCGGCTACGTCTCGGACGCGGACGTCATCTACCTGCACAAGCCGCTGCCGGGCGCGGATCCGGACGCGGCGCAGCAGCAGGCGCTGCGGATCGTCTCGCAGCTTTCGTCGCTGCTGCAGCAGCCGTGCAGCCCTCCCGTGCTCGCCGAACGCCCGCTGGAGCTGGATGCCGCGCTGCGCCCCGAGGGCAAGAACGGCCCGATGGTCCGCTCGCTGGACTCCTACCGGGAGTACTACCAGCGCTGGTCCCTCGTCTGGGAGACCCAGGCGCTGCTGCGCGCCCGGCCGATCGCCGGGGACGACGAGCTGGCGGCCGAGTTCATCGAGCTGATCGGTCCCATCCGCTACGGCCGCGACGTTGGGCCGGAAGATGTCCGCGAAATCCGCAGGATCAAGGCCAGGGTGGAATCGGAACGGCTGCCCCGCGGCGCGGACCCGGCCCGCCACCTGAAACTCGGCCGCGGCGCCCTGAGCGACGTGGAATGGCTGGTCCAGCTGCTGCAGCTGCTGCACGCGCACGAGAATCCGGGCCTGCGCACCACCGGAACCATGGACGCCCTGGACGCCATCGAGGAGGGCCGCCTGCTCCCGGCCGCCGACGTCCTTACGCTGCGCCAGAGCTGGTCCCTGGCGAGCCGGATCAGGTCCGCCAACGTCATCTGGAGCGGCAAGAACGCAGACCTGCTGCCGTCCTCCCGACGGGACCTGGAGGCGGTGGCCCGCTGGTGCGGCTACCAGCCCGGGCACGGCGGCGCGCTCGAAGAGGATTACCTGAGGATGACGCGCCGAACACGCGGCATCTTCGAACGGTACTTCTACGGCTTCGGTACCGAGTAGCCTCTTTGGTGACCTGGCGCACCGGGACAGGTGCGTCTCCCCTAAACTCCAGGAGCTGTCTACATTGCACATCCTCCAACGTGCCGGCAGGCGGCTGCTTGCGCTGACCGGCCTGCTGGCGGTGCTGGCGCTGGTCTTCGGATCACCCGCCTCGGCCGCCGTCCAGGCCCCGCACAGCGCAAGCGGCAAGACGTACGTCATCGGCACGGACACCACGTTCGCTCCCTTCGAGTTCCGCCAAGGCGGCGAGCTGGTGGGCATCGACATGGACCTGCTGCGCGCCATCGCCGAAAAGCAGGGCTTCAAAGTCGAGATCCAGTCGCTGGGCTTCGACGCCGCCCTGCAGGCGCTGCAGTCCGACCAGGTCGACGGCGTCATCGCCGGCATGTCCATCACGGACGAACGCCGGCAGGTCTTCGACTTCTCCGAACCCTACTTCGACTCGGGCGTGCAGATGGCCGTGGCGGAGACCAACACTGACATCTCCTCCTACGAGGACCTCAAGGGCAAGACCGTCGCAGTCAAGCGCGGCAGCGAAGGAGAGGCCTTCGCCAAGTCCATCGCCGGCAAATACGGCTTCACCGTCAAGCCTCTGGACCAGTCGGCCACCATGTACGACGACGTGAAGGCTGGCAACTCGGTCGCCGTGTTCGACGACTACCCGGTGCTGGCCTATGGCATCGCCCAGAATAACGGGCTCAAGGCGGTTACCGAGAAGGAACGCGGCAGCTCCTACGGCTTCGCGGTGAACAAGGGCAATAATCCCGAGCTCGTGCAGGCTTTCAACACCGGCCTGGCCGAGCTGAAGGCCAGCGGCGAATACCAGCAGATCCTGGACAAGTACCTCGCCGCGCCGGAAACCGCCGGCAAGACCAGCTTCTGGCAGCTGCTCACGGAGAGCCTGCCCGCCCTGCTGAAGGGCCTGGTACTGACCCTGTTCGCCACCGGGCTCTCCATCGTCATCGCGCTCATCCTTGGCGTCGGCTTCGGCTTCCTCAAGGTCTCCCGACGGCTCTGGCTGCGCGGCATCGCCACCGCCTACGTCGCCATCTTCCGCGGCACCCCGCTGCTGGTGCAGGCGTTCTTCTTCTACTTCGGCCTGCCCCAGCTGACGGGCAGGCCGATGGACGTGCTGACCGCCGGCGTCCTCACCCTGAGCCTGAACGCCGGCGCCTACATGACCGAGATCGTCCGCGGCGGCGTGCAGTCGGTGGACCCGGGACAGATGGAGGCCAGCCGCAGCCTCGGCCTCGGCTACTTCAAGTCGATGCAGAAGGTCGTCATCCCGCAGGCGGTCAAGATCATGACCCCGAGCTTCATCAACCAGTTCGTCATCACGCTCAAGGACAGCTCGCTGCTTGCGGTGATCGGCTTCGCCGAACTGACCTACCAGGGCCAGCAGATCTATGCCTCCAACTTCCGCACGGGCGAGACGCTGCTGATCGTGGCGGCCCTGTACTTCGTGGTGATCACCGTGCTGATCAAGCTCTCCAACATCCTGGATAAGAGGTTCAACAAGTGAGCAAGATTCACGTCGCCGGACTGACGAAGAGCTTCGGCAGCAACGAGGTCCTCAAGGGCCTGGACGTCGATGTGGCCGAGGGCGAAGTGGTCTGCGTCATCGGGCCCTCGGGCTCCGGGAAGTCCACCTTCCTGCGCTGCCTGAACAAGCTTGAGGACATCACCGGCGGGAAAGTGGTGGTGGACGGCTTCGACCTCACCGACCCCAAGGTGGACCTCGATAAGGTCCGCCAGCACATCGGCATGGTCTTCCAGCACTTCAACCTGTTCCCGCACATGACCGTGCTGGAGAACATCATGCTGGCGCCGGTCGAGCTGAAGAAGCTGAGCCGGCCGCAGGCGCGGACCAAGGCGCTGGAGCTGCTCGAGCGCGTGGGGCTGGCCAACAAGGCCGACGCCCGCCCGGCCCAGCTCTCCGGCGGCCAGAAGCAGCGCGTGGCCATCGCGCGCGCCCTGGCGATGAGCCCGGACATCATGCTGTTCGACGAGGCCACCAGCGCCCTGGACCCGGAAATGGTCGGCGAGGTGCTCCAGGTCATCAGGGACCTGGCCGCGGAGGGCATGACCATGGTCGTGGTGACGCACGAGATGGGCTTCGCCCGCGAGGTCTCAGACCGCGTCATCTTCATGGCGGACGGCCTGATCGTGGAGGAAGGCAAACCGGAGAGCGTCTTCGGCGCCCCGCAGCAGGCGCGGACCCGGGACTTTTTGGCCAAGGTTCTCTAAGCGCACGACGGCGGTGCCTCGCCTAACGCGGGCACCGTCGTCGTACGTCCGGCACACCTGCCACCGGACGTTGCCGGCGTCGCGGTCCTGGCGGCTAGGCTGGGGCCAGGACCCGATGACAAAGGAGCACATCATGACCGACATTGAGCTGGTAGCCCGGGAACATCTGGCCGTAGCGGTGGAGGCCCCGCACGGGCGCAGCGCCGCGATGGTGGCGCAGGAGGGTCCGCTGCGGCAGACGGTGCTGGCGCTGAAAGCCGGCGCCGTGCTGGGGGAGCACAACGCGCCGGTGGCCGGCAGCGTGTACGTCCTTGAAGGGTCCATTACCCTGGTCTCCGCCGGCGGCAGGATCGTCGTCAATGAGAACCAGCTGGCGCTGGTGCCGCAGGAGCGGCATTCCGTCGAGGCGAGCGAGGACTCGGTCTTCCTGCTGACCGCCGTGACCGAGACGCATCTGCCCGCCTGACCTCGCCCCGGGCCGCCGAAGGATCAACGCGTACGATGCCTTAACTCCGAGGGCCCGTGCGGTCTGCCGGGTGGCAGTCCGCACGGGCCCTCGGAGGCGGCGCTCATCCGCGCCGCGGCCTTAGATCAGCAGCCGTAGTAGAGCTCGAACTCGTAGGGGTTCGGGCGCAGCAGCAGCGGGGCGATCTCGTATTCGCGCTTGTAGGCGATCCAGGTGTCGATCAGGTCCTGGGTGAAGACGCCGCCGGCCTGCAGGAATTCGTTGTCGGCCTCGAGGGCGTCCAGGGCCTCCTCGAGGGAGCCCGGAGCCTTCTGGATGTCCTTGGCTTCCTCGGCGGGCAGCTCGTACAGGTCCTTGTCGATCGGATCGGCCGGCTCGATGCGGTTCCTGATGCCGTCGAGGCCCGCCATCAGCTGGGCGGCGAACGCCAGGTACGGGTTCGAGGAGGCATCCGGGGCACGGAACTCGATGCGCTTGGCCTTCGGGTTGGAACCGGTGATCGGGATGCGGATACCGGCCGAGCGGTTGCCCTGCGAGTAGACCATGTTGACCGGGGCCTCGAAGCCCTTGACCAGGCGGCGGTAGGAGTTGACCGTCGGGTTGGTGAAGGCCAGGACCGCGGAGGCGTGCTTCAGCAGGCCGCCGATGTACCAGCGGGCGGTGTCGGAGAGGCCGGCGTAGCCCTTCTCGTCGTAGAACAGCGGATCGCCGTTCAGCCACAGGGACTGGTGGCAGTGCATGCCCGAGCCGTTGTCGCCGAAGACCGGCTTCGGCATGAAGGTCGCGGACTTGCCCCAGGCATCGGCGACGTTCTTGACGATGTACTTGAACTTCATCAGGTCGTCGGCCGCGTGGACCATGGTGTCGAACTTGTAGTTGATTTCGGCCTGGCCCGGCGCACCGACTTCGTGGTGGGAGCGCTCGACCTCGAGGCCGACGGCGTCCAATTCCACGCAGATGGCGTCGCGGAGGTCAGCCTGCTTGTCGGTCGGCGCGACGGGGAAGTAGCCGCCCTTGACCGAGGTCTTGTAGCCCTGGTTGCCGCCCTCTTCCTTGCGTCCCGAGTTCCAGTGCGCCTCGATGGAATCCACCGCGTAGAAGGAGTGCTCCGGGCTGGACTGGAAGCGGACGTCGTCGAAGATGAAGAACTCAGCTTCGGGGGCGAAGAACGCGGTGTCGGCGATGCCGGTGGACGCCAGATAGGCCTCGGCACGCTCGGCGACGCCGCGGGGGTCGCGGTGGTAAGGATCGCCGGTGCGCGGGTTCACGATGGAGAAGTTCAGCGCCAGGGTCTTCTCGACGCGGAACGGATCGATGAACGCGGTGGTGACGTCCGGGATGAGCTGCATGTCGGATTCTGCGATGCCCTGGAACCCGCGGATGGAGGAGCCGTCGAACAGCTGTCCGTTGACAAAGAAGTCCGCGTCAACCGTCTTGGCCGGCACGTTGAAGTGCTGCTGGACGCCGGGCAGATCGGTGAAACGGATGTCGATGAACTTTACATCTTCGTCCGCGATGTACTTGAGGACTTCGTCCGCATTGTTGAACATCGGGCATGCTCCTTACGCATTCATGGGGTATCCGCCGGCTGCGACACGGGCGCCGGCAACAGTGACCAATGTAGGACCACGGAATTTCCCGTTGGTGTCGCAAATGTTTCCGGCAGGTTACTTGTCAGGGCCGACCCGTCAAGACTAGCGCGCCGCCGGCCGCTGCGCCGACCGCGTTACGCCACCCGCGGCGGCAGCCCTGCACGGGCGTGCCCGCAGCCAGGTGTCGGTACCCTTAAGGGGTGGTAAGCAGAAGAGACCTTGGCTCCTGGCTCGAAGGGCCGCCCCAATCCAATGAGCAGACCTGGCCCGGCCAGCGCCTGGGCCTGCCCCGGAGCGGTCCGGGCTCCATCGCCCGGCCGGGCCGCCGCATCGTCGCGCTGATGATCGACTGGGGCCTGAGCTACCTGATCGCCGGGTGGCTGTTCGGCGGCGCCGAGCTGAGCATCCTGGCCATTTTCGCGGTGGAACAGCTGCTGCTGGTCGGCACGCTGGGCTATAGCATCGGGCACCGGATCGTGGGGATCGCGGTGCGGAAACCGGACGGATCGGCCCCCGGCCTCCTTGCCGCCGTCGTCCGCACCGTATTGCTGTGCCTGGTGATTCCCGCGGTGATCTTCGACCAGGACCAGCGCGGGCTGCATGACCGGGCGATGTCCACCCTCCTGGTCCGGATGTAGCCGCCGGCCGGAATTTCCCAAAAAGTCCGTTAACGACGGCGAAGGCCACCTGGGAAACCCAGGTGGCCTTCGCCGTCGTTATGGTTAGCGCCCCCGCATGGCGCGCCGGTCCGGGCGGGCCTTGAAGGGGTCGACGCCCTTCGGGATCGGGAGCTTGTTGTTGCCGAGGGCGCTGAGGCGCTTGTCGACGGCCGACACCTCCTGCTTGGTCAGCTCCTTCTTGAGCTTCTGGACGTGCTTGGCCACCTTGGACAGCTCCACCTGGCCCTCGCCCCGGCCCGTCTCGATCACGTGGATCTTGACGTTGGGCAGGATGCGGGTGAGCCGGCGCCGCTCGCTGTCCACCAGCTGCTTGACGCGGTGCGACGGGCCCTCGGTCACCAGGACAATGCCCGGGCGGCCAACGGCGCGGAACACGGCGTCCTGGGTGCGGGGGTTGACCGCGACGGGCTGCTCCTGCAGGATCCACCCGCGGCGCAGCACGCTGAGGGCGGCTCCGGACGCGCCCGGCTGGCCTTCGATCTGCGCGAAGGCGGCACGCTCGGCGCGCCGGGACAGGATGAACATGGCGGCGAGCAGGCCCAGCGGGATCGCAATGATGAGCAGCGTCACCCAGTTATTGATCAACAGGCCAATAAGCAGGCCGACGGCGACGATGCCCAGGAACGCCAGCAGCATGATCCACACGACGTTGGGGTCGTTGCGCCGGGTCATCTGGAAGACCTGGCCGATCTGCTTCAGGCGGCCCGGCCCCTTCTTGGCCTTGGCGGGCTTATCGGGCTTGGGCTTGCGCGAGAACAAGGCGCGCTTGGAGTTGGCGTCGGAACCAGTGCTATTGGACATAATGAGGCAATTCTACAGTGGCCGGGGACGGTGGAATTCAGTGTGCGACAAGGCTGGCGGCTTCCTGCCGCGTGGAGCCGGAATCGCCAATGTGCGCCAGCTCGGGCGGCAGCTCCCGGCCCTTCTTGCGCATCGCCGTCGCCCACAGCCGGCCCGCCCGGTAGGAGGACCTCACGAGCGGTCCGCTCATGACGCCGAGGAAGCCGATTTCCTCGGCCTCATCGCGCAGCTCGACGAATTCCTCCGGCTTGACCCAGCGGTCCACCGGATGGTGCCGCTCCGTCGGACGCAGGTACTGCGTGATCGTGATCAGGTCGCAGCCGGCTTCGTGCAGGTCGCGGAGTGCCTCCGAGACTTCTTCCCGGGTTTCGCCCATGCCGAGGATGAGGTTCGACTTGGTGACCATGCCGTGCCGCTGGCCCTGGGTGATCACGTCGAGCGACCGTTCGTAGCGGAAGGCCGGCCGGATGCTCTTGAAGATGCGCGGGACGGTTTCCACGTTGTGCGCGAAGACTTCCGGCGCCGATTCGCAGATGGCGGCGATGTGGTCCGGCTTCCCGGAGAAATCCGGAATCAGGAGTTCGACGCCGGTGCCGGGGTTGAGCTCGTGGATCTTGCGGACCGTTTCGGCGTAGAGCCAGACACCTTCGTCCTCGAGGTCGTCGCGTGCGACACCCGTGACCGTGGCGTACCGCAGGTTCATGCTGGCGACCGAGCGGGCGACCTTGGTCGGTTCCATGATGTCCACCGGCGAGGGCTTGCCGGTGTCGATCTGGCAGAAGTCGCAGCGCCGGGTGCATTCGGAGCCGCCGATCAGGAAGGTGGCTTCCCGGTCCTCCCAGCATTCGAAGATGTTCGGGCAGCCGGCCTCTTCGCAGACCGTGTGGAGGCCTTCTTCCTTGACCAGGTTCTTGAGCTGGACATATTCGGGGCCGATGTTGACCTTGGCCTTGATCCACTCCGGCTTGCGCTCGACCGGGGTCGCGGCGTTCCGGGCTTCGATGCGCAGCAGCCGGCGGCCTTCGGGGGCAGCACTCACAGCAATGCTCCTTCCTGCCGGGCGGAGCCGGCTCCGGTGGTGTCACCGGTCTTGACGAGCGCGGCTTCGAACCGGCGCAGTTCTTCTTCGACCCGGTCGGCGACATCCGCCGGGGTCACCGTGCGCCCCGCTTCGGCGCTGATGGTCGTGGTTCCGGCGTCGCTGATCCCGCAGGCGATGATCTGCTCGTAAGGCGCCAGGTCGTTGCTGCAGTTCAGGGCAAAGCCGTGCATGGTCACGCGGTGCTTGACCCGGATGCCGATCGCCGCGATTTTCCGGTCCTGGCGGCCGCCTTCACCCTCGATCCAGACTCCGGACCGGCCGTCGATGCGCGTGCCGTTGATGCCGAAGTCCGCCAGGACATTGATCAGGGCCTGTTCCAGGACGTGCACGTAGTCCGCGACCTTGGTGGGTTCGGGCAGCGCGACGATGGGGTAGCCGACAAGCTGGCCGGGTCCGTGCCACGTCAGCTTGCCGCCCCGGTCAACGTTGACAACGGGGGTGCCGTCCAGGGGGCGCTCATGCTCCTCGGTGCGTTTGCCTGCCGTATATACAGAGCTGTGCTCGAGCAGCAGGACGGTGCTGGGTGCCTCTCCGGCCAGGACGGCATCGTGGATCCGGCGCTGGAGGTCCCAGCCCTCCTGGTAGTCGACGTAGTCGGGGGCAAACCCGATTCGGGAAAACTCTAGGCTCATGCGGTCCAGCCTACGCCGCAGCCCCTCCAAGACGTAGTTGTGTGTCGGCGGCCGGGAGGCCGCCGCAGCCTGTGGATAACTCCAGCGGCCGCCGCCTGGCTGTAGTAGATCTGGACACATGACACAGCCACTGTTACCCGACTCCGGAGCCCTCGCGGCAGGCGGCGAGGAGCCTCCGCGGCCCGGAGTGGAGGGCTTCCGCGTCATCCGCTGGCTCGGCAGTGGAGCGGCCGCCCGCGTCTGGCTGGTTGCCGAGGAACAAGGCGGCGCGGAGTATGCGCTGAAGGTCTTCCTGCCGCAGAACGATGACGATCCGGTTCCCGCCGAGGCTGCCGCAGCGGGGGAAGCGGACCGGGAGCGGCGGCTGCTGGGGACAGCGGCCCACGACCATCTGGTGCCGGCCCTCCGGCTGATTCCGACGGACGCCGGCCCAGGTCTCCTGCTCCGGTATGCTGCCGGCGGGTCGCTCGCCGCCCTGGTCGCCGCGCGGGGGCCCCTCAGTGTCGCCGAGACCATCACCGTGCTGACACCGATCGCGCAGGCCCTGGCATTCCTGCACGCGCGCGGGATGACCCACGGCGACGTGGCGCCGGGGAACGTGCTGTTCACGGAATACGGCAAGCCGCTGCTCGGCGACTTCGGCGTCGCCCGCCGCGTCGGCTCGGTCCGCTCCCTCCCGGGCGGCACGCCGGGATTCTTCGCGCCGGAGACGGCCGCACCCTCCCGCCCGGACCAGGGTCTGGAACCGGACGCTGATGTATATGCGCTGGCCGCCCTCGGCTGGTACATGCTGACCGGGCGGGTCCCGGCCCGCACGGCCAAGCGGCCGCCGCTGCGGGTCATGGTGCCGGACGTGCCGGTGATGCTCGTCGAACTGCTTGAAGCAGGATTGTCCGAGGCAGCCGCGGAACGGCCCGGGGCCGAAGAGTTCGCCCGCAGAGCCTTCCGGGCGGCGCGGCCGGAGCCGTTGGATCTGGCCGCCGCCGTGCATCCGTCGGTGGCGCCCAAGCTGCTGACCCGGCGGGCCGCCACCGGGAAGGACCGCCGTCCGGCGATGCCCTTGCTATTCGGGCATTTCCGCCGTGTCCGGGTCAACGGGAAGCCGCACCGGGGCCCCGGCAGGACGCGGAGCCGCCCGCGCGCACTGCCGGACAGTCTCCGCGAGGAGCGTAGGCCGCGGCACGAAGCGGCGCCGACCGGAAGGGCCGGAAGGACGGCCGGCGGGAGAAGGTACGGCGCCGTGCTCGCCGCCGGCCTGCTGGCGGCCTGCATCGTGGCGGCCGTGCTCGTCGGTGCCGCGATCGCAGGGGGAGGCCAGGGGGCACCGCGGGCGGCCGGGCAGGCCGGGCCGGCGGCTTCCCAAGCGGCTCCGGCTACCCCGGCGGCTCCGGCTTTAAAGGGCCCCGGCACCCCGGCACGGGCGATGCCCGGGAAGCTTGCCGCCGCCGTGACGGGCGATGATCCGGCAGCCGCAGTCCAGGGCCTGACCTGGCTCCGCACGGAAGCGCTGGTGGCACGGGACGCAAGCCTGCTCTCCCAGGTGAACGCCGAAGGGTCGCCGGCCATGTCCGCGGACCGCGAGGTCATCGCTGCGCTGGAGCAACGGGACCACCGGTTCAGCGGTCTGTCCGTGGAGGTCTCCCACGCCGTCGTCGTCAGCCGTGCCTCCGGAGCGGCCGAGGTTGCCGCGACCGTGACCACATCGGATTTCGAACAGCGCGACGCGGGAGGCCGTGCGGTTGCCGCCGCCGGCGGGC
The DNA here is from genome assembly GCF_037144715.1 of Arthrobacter sp. USHLN218. Classification (NCBI taxonomy): domain Bacteria; kingdom Bacillati; phylum Actinomycetota; class Actinomycetes; order Micrococcales; family Micrococcaceae; genus Arthrobacter; species Arthrobacter sp. USHLN218. The sequence continues at coordinate 499,993 of NZ_JBBCYT010000003.1, read as the reverse complement.
CGAAGGTGCAGCGCATCGTGCTCGCCCTCGTGCACGAGCGGGGCCGCTGGCTTATCTCCTCACTTCATGATCCGCCGCGGTGACGGCGGCTCCGCGGGCTGGCGCCGGGGCGTGGCTAAGATCGATGCATGACTTCCTCGAGCTACTTCCGTTACCCGCACCTGCATGCCGGCCTGGTCACGTTCATCGCCGAAGACGATGTCTGGGTCGCGCCGGTCGACGGGGGACGGGCCTGGAGGGTCTCGTCTCTGCAGCTACCGGCGAGGAATCCCAGGTTCTCCCCGGACGGCTCTCAGATCGCCTGGAGCGTGGTGCAGGGGAGCGCCCCGGAAGCAGTCGCGGCATCCACCGACGGCGGCGACTTCCGCCAGCTGACGTACTGGGGCCACGCGACGACCCGGGTGAAGGGCTTCACCTCTGCCGGCGAGGCGATCGTGACCAGCGCCTTCCAGCGCGAAGAGTCGCGCCACACCTGGGCCCACGCCGTGCCGCTGGACGGCTCCGTTCCCCGCCTGCTGAACTTCGGGCCGCTCGACACGATTGCCTTCGGCGCGTCGGTCGGCGACGAGCGTCCGGTGGTGATCGGCAGCGTCCTGTCGCGGGAACCGGCCTGGTGGAAGCGGTACCGCGGCGGGACGGCCGGCAAGCTCTGGGTCGACCGGGACGGCTCGGGGCAGTTCGCCCGCCTGGTTCCGCAGCTGAACGGCAACCTGACGGACCCGATGTGGATCGGCGGCCGGATCGCTTTCCTCAGCGACCATGAAGGATACGGCAACCTGTACTCGGTGCTGCCCGACGGCAGCGGACTGCGCCGCCACACGGATCACGAGGATTTCTATGTCCGCCACGCTTCCACCGACGGTCAGCGTGTGGTGTTCGAGTCTGCGGGCGAACTGTGGCTGGCCGAGGACCTGGACGCGGAACCGCGCAGACTCGAACTGACGCTGGGGTCCGCTTCTACGGGGCGGCGCCGCCGTCCGCTCAACGTCGAACGGCACCTCGCCGCGGCCGTTCCCAACCGGGACGGTACTGCTTCGGTGGTGGAGACCCACGGCACCGTCCACTGGCTGACCCACCGCGACGGGCCATCGCGGGTCGTCGAGGCGGCTCCCGGGGTGCGTGCCCGTTTGGCCCGCCCGCTCGGCGACGACGCCGTCATCTATGTGGCGGACCACGGGGGAGCGGAGGCACTCTACGTGCGCCGCGTCTTCGACGACCTGCCGCTCCAGGACACGGAGCCGCAGGCAGGCGGTGCAGTCCCCGCGTCGGAGGAGGCCGAACCTTTGCCCCAGCCGGTATCGGCCTCGGCGGTGCTGGGCGGCGCCGCGGTCGCGGTTGCCCCGGCGCCTGCTGTTGCGGGCGGGTCCGCCGAACCACAGTCCGGCCGGTCCTGGCTGGGGGGCGAAGAAGCCGGCCCCGTTCCCGCCCGCAGCGGCGGCGACGTGCCGGTTGCGCCGTCCGGCACCCGCATCGATTTCCCCGAGCCCACGCGCGTTAGCCAGCTGTGTGCCAGCCCGGACGGCAAGCTTGCTGCCATCGCCACCGAGTACGGCCAGCTGCTGCTGCTGGAAGCCGAGTCCAAGGAGCTGCGGGAGCTCGCCTCCACGGCGCACGGTGCGATCAACGACGTCGTTTTTTCCCCGGATTCGAACTGGGTCCTTTGGAGCGAGCCGGTGACCGCGGAGGGGACCCGCACCAAGCTGCGGATCGGCGCGGCGCGCGGCGGGGACGCCGTCCACGACATCACCGACGGCCGGTTCCGCGACCACTCGCCGGCGTTCACACCGGACGGAAAGTTCGCCGCCTTCCTCTCGGAGCGCAGCTTCGACCCGGTCTACGACACGCACAGCTTCGACCTGAGCTTCCCGCAGTCGACCAAACCGTTCCTCGTGGCCCTGGATTCGACCACGCCGTCGCCCTTCGGCCCCGCGGTCCACGGCACGGTGCCCGAGGCCGAGCCGCGCAACGATGCGGAGGGTGCCGCCGAGGCGCAGCCCGCCCGCACCGCCGTCGACCCCGTCCAGCTGGCCGGGCGGATCATCCCCCTCCCCGTAGCCCAGGGCCGGTACAGCGACCTCAGCGCCGTGGACGGCGCACTGCTCTGGCTGGCCAGCGACCTGGCCGGAGTCACCGGCGAAGGCCGCGCCTCGGCCGAGGAACCGGCCGAACCGCACCGGCTCGAACGCTTCGACATCTCCCGGCGCGAGGTGACCGTGCTGGTGCCGGCGCTGGATTCCTATCTGGTTTCCGGCGACCGCAAGCGCCTGGTCTATGTGAACCAGAAGAAGGTCCGGAGCGTTCCGGTGGCCGCGAAGGTGGAGGAAGACTCTCCGGAGAACGTCCGGGTGGACCTGGGCCGGATCCGCGTCCAGCTGGAACCGCTGAAGGTCTGGGGACAGGCCTTCGACGAGGCCTGGCGGCTGCAGCGCGACTTCTTCTGGGCGGAGGACATGGCCGGCCTGGACTGGGAGCAGGTCTACCGCCGGTACCGGCCGCTCGTCGACCGGCTGGGATCCCACGACGACCTGGTGGACCTCCTCTGGGAACTCCACGGCGAACTCGGCACCTCGCACGCCTACGTCACCCCTGCGCCGGCCGGCGAGGCAGGCGCCGGAAAGCAGGGCCTGCTGGGAGCCGACCTGGCCAGCACATCGGCCGGCTGGACCGTGCAGCGCATCCTGGCGGGGGAGTCCTCCGATCCGCTGGCCCGGTCCCCGCTGGCCGCCCCCGGTGCGGGCGTGAAGCCGGGGGATGTCGTCGCGGCCGTCGACGGCGTCCCGGTGGACCGCAGCAAGGGTCCGGCCCCGCTGCTGTCCGGGGCCGCCGGCAAGACCGTTGAACTGACCATCGTCAACGGTCCTCACAGCGCGGAACCGGGCAGGCAGCGCCGCATCGCCGTCGTTCCGATCAGTGACGAGGAAAGGCTGCGGTACCAGAACTGGGTCGCCGGCAACCGCCAGATCGTCCAGGAGGCGTCCGAGGGCCGCTTCGGGTACCTGCACATCCCGGACATGGTCGCGCGCGGCTGGTCGCAGCTGCACCGGGACCTGGATGTGGAGACGGCCCGGGACGCGCTGATCATCGACGTCCGCAGCAACCGCGGCGGCCATACGTCGCAGCTGGTGGCCGAGCTGATCGGGCGGAAGGTCACCGCGTGGAACCTCGCGCGCGGGGAACAACCCGGCACCTACCCGGCCCACGCGCCGCGCGGTCCGGTCGTTATGCTGACCGATGAGTACGCAGGCTCGGACGGCGACATCATCACGCAGGTGGCCAAGCTCCGCGGCATCGGACCGGTCGTCGGCACCCGGACCTGGGGAGGCGTCGTCGGCATCGACGGCCGCTTCTCGCTGGTGGATGGCACAGGGGTCACGCAGCCCCGTTACGCCTTCTGGTTCACCCAAGGCGTGGGCTGGACCGTGGAGAACCATGGAGTCGACCCCGACATCGAGGTGCCCTTCCCGCCGCACGCCTACGCAGCCGGCGAGGACCCGCAGCTGGAACACGGCGTCGGCATCCTCAAGGAGATGCTCCAGGAACTGCCGACCGACCGGCCCCCGGCGCTGGCGGGCTACCCGGCCCTGCGGACCGCGCCGCTGCCGCCCCGTCCGCAGGGAAGCTGAGCGACGTGTAGCCGCCGCGCCATAGGCACGCGACACGAGAGGGCCCGGCGCAATCCACCGATGCGCCGGGCATCTCTCCGTCTGGCGGAGGTACCGTCAGGAATTCAGTGTGGCGTTGAGCGTGATGCTCGGCACCGAGGCCAGGGCCTTGGAGACGGGGCAGCCTTCCTTGGCGGCCTGGGCGCTCTTCTGGAAGTCGGCCTCGCTGATGCCGGGGACGGTCGCCTTGACGATCAGGCGGATCTCGCTGATCTGCGGCCCGTTGGAGGTGTCGAAATCCACCTCGGCGGAGGTATCGATGCTCTCCGGCGCGTGTCCGGCCTCTTTGAGGATATTGCTGAAGGCCATGGAGAAGCAGGCCGAGTGGGCCGCGGCGATCAGTTCTTCCGGGCTGGTCTTGTCCTTGGCGTCTTCGGCGCGCGCCTTCCAGGTGACGTCGTAGGTGCCCAGGCCCGAGGTGTCGAGGGAAGTCTGGCCGGAGCCGGAGAAGAGGTCGCCCTTCCAGACGGTGTGGGCCGAACGTGTTGTAGCCATGTGCACTCCTTGCGTAGGAATCGTCCTGATGTGCTTCTTCCTTCAGGCACCGCCGCGGCGGCGCCTTCTTCTTCATCCTAGGGGTGCAGCTGGGGCAAGGCCACCGGGGCCCGAACATGAAGACGGCCGGCTTCCCGGAGGGGAAGCCGGCCGTCCTGGGGCCGGTGGGCTAGTGCCAGAGCGTCGCTACGGCGATGTTGACTAGGGCCAGGCCGCCGACCGCGTGCGCGAGTCCGGTGCTGACCGGCTCGCCCTTCTTCTGCTTGCGGTACCCGATCAGGGCGGCCACGAAGACGACCAGGGCGATCACCAGTTTGACGGCGATCTTGATGTTGTTGACCTCGGCCAGGTCGCCCATCTCAATCACGCCGACGAGCAGGAGGCCGGTCAGCAGCTGGACCCACGCGCCGTGGAACTGCCACGGGCTGACTCCGGGCCTGCGGAAGTTGGCGAACCAGACGCCGACGATGGCCGCGGCACCGAGGACGTGGATGAAGAGCAAGAGATACCGAAGGAATTCCATACCCCCGATCCTATCGACTTGGGTCGGGCCGCCCTGCCGCCGTGCCCGGGGGAGCGGATAACTTTTCTACAACGCGTAGTACGGCCGGCGGAGCTGTACTGTACCCATGCAAAGAACGACGTCGGGTGCACCCTTGCGATAAGGAGTGCACCCGACGTCGTTAGCGGCTTGCGCCTCTCTCGTTAGAGTCCGAGATCGGCCTCGAACGCGCCGGCCTCGAGGCGAGCCTTGAGGGCCTGCAGGAAGCGTCCTGCATCCGCGCCGTCGACCAGGCGGTGATCGTAGGTCAGCGACAGGTAGACCATCGAACGGACGGCGATCGTGTCGTCGCCGTCGGCGCCGGTGATCACGACGGGGCGCTTGACGATCGAGCCGACGCCCAGGATGGCGACCTGGGGCTGGTTGATGATCGGGGTGTCGAAGAGGGCTCCGAAGCTGCCGATGTTGGTGATGCTGAACGTGCCGCCGGAGAGCTCGTCCGGAGCGATCTTGTTGGTCCGGGTGCGGTCGGCGACATCAGCGATCTTGCCGGCCAGTCCGGCCAGGTTGAGGCTGCCGGCATCGCTGATGACCGGAACGAGCAGGCCCTTGTCCGTATCGACGGCGATGGCCAGGTGCTCGGCGTTGTGGTAGGTGATCTCCTGCTTCTCTTCGTCGTAGGACGCGTTGAGCTTCGGGTGCTGCTTCAGCGCCTCGGCCACGGCCTTGGCGAAGAAGGGCAGGAAGGTCAGCTTCACCCCGTTCTGCTGCTGGAAGGTGCCCTTGGCAGCGGCGCGCAGCTTGGCGATCTTGGTGACGTCGACCTCGGCGACCTGGGTCAGCTGGGTGGAGGTGTCCAGCGACTCGCGCATGCGCCGGGCGATGACCTGGCGGATGCGGGAAGCCTTCTCCACGGTGCCGCGCTTGGCGGAAGCGGCGGGGCCGGCCTGAGCAGCCGGTGCGGCTGCCGCTGCGGGGGCGCCGGCTGCCGGGGCCGAGGAGGCCTTGGCCGCTTCGGCGGCGGAGAGCACGTCCTGCTTGCGGATGCGGCCGCCCACGCCGGTGCCGGTCACGGTGGACAGGTCGACGCTGTGCTGGTTGGCGAGCTTGCGCACCAGCGGGGTCACGTAGCCGGCCTCGGCGGCCGGGGCCGCTTCGGCTGCGGGAGCGGGCTGGGCCGGGGCTGCCGGGGCGGGGGCTTCCTGCTGCGGCGCCTCTTCCTTGGCGGGGGCCGGGGCGGCCGGCTCCTCTACCGGTGCCGGGCGGTCGCCGGACGGGGCGGCGGCAGTCGGTTCGGCCTTCGCCGGTGCGGCTTCAGCCGGCGCTGCGGCACCGGAGCCGATGATGGCGAGCACGGAGCCGACCTCGGCCGTCTCGTCTTCGCCGACGCGGATCTCCTGCAGGGTGCCGGCCACCGGGGAGGGAATCTCGGTGTCGACCTTGTCAGTGGAAACTTCGAGCAGCGGTTCGTCGACCTCGACCGAGTCGCCGACCTGCTTCAGCCAGCGGGTGACGGTGCCCTCGGTGACGCTCTCGCCCAGTGCGGGCAGCTTGACTTCGGTGCCTTCGCCGGAACCGGCGGCGGGCTTCGACTCGGGAGCCGGCGCCGCTGCTTCTTCCTGGGCCGGCTGCTCCGCCGGAGCCTCCTGCGGGGCTTCTTCCTGGGCGGGCGCCTCGGGGGCGGCCTCGGCCGAACCGGCACCCGAACCGTCGCCGATGCGCACCAGCGCAGCTCCGACGTCGGCCGTCTCGTCTTCGGCGACCAGGATCTCCTCGATCACGCCGGCGACCGGGGAAGGGATTTCGGTGTCGACCTTGTCGGTGGAAACTTCGAGCAGGGGTTCGTCTACTTCGACCCGGTCTCCGACCTGCTTCAGCCAGCGGGTGACGGTGCCTTCGGTGACGCTTTCACCGAGTGCGGGCAAGTTAACGGTTTCAGACATGTCGTCCCCGTTCTCCTAATTCTTTGTGTCTAAGGCCCAGGCCGCGCAAAGGGGCCGGGAAGTCCTGTGGTCGAGCTTAGTCCACCCGTCCCGTGCGGGCGGGTGGACTAAGCAAAGGCGTGTTCTTAGCCGTGCAGCGGTCGGCCGGCCAGGGCCATGGCTGCTTCGCCGAGCGATTCGTTCTGCGTCGGGTGGGCGTGGATCAGGGCCGCCACGTCCTCCGGGTAGGCCTCCCAGCTGACGATCAGCTGCGCTTCACCGATCTGCTCGCCGATCCGGCCGCCGATCATGTGCATGCCGACGATGGGGCCGTCCTTCTGGCGGACCATTTTGATGATGCCACTTGTACCGAGGATCGAGCTCTTGCCGTTGCCGGCGAGGTTGTACTCCGCGGTCTCGACGTTCTCCTTGCCGAACTTCTCCTCGGCCTGCGGCTGGTTGAGGCCTACGGAGGCGATTTCCGGCTCGCAGAAGGTCACCTTCGGGATGTTGATGTCCTCGATGACGGTCGGGTTGTTGCCGGCAATTTCCTCGGCGACGAAGATGCCCTGCTGGAATCCGCGGTGGGCCAGCTGCACGCCGGGAACGATGTCGCCGACGGCGTAGATGTTGCCGACGCCGGTGTGGCAGCGCTCGTCGGTGATGACGAAGCCGCGGTCAACGGTGATGCCGTTGTCCTCGAAGCCCAGGCCGGCGGTAGCGGCGCCGCGGCCTACGGCGACCAGCAGCAGGTCCGCGTCGAACGTCTTGCCGTCTGCCAGGGTGACGGTGACGCCGTTCTCGTTCTGCTCGGCCTTTTCGAAGAAGACGCCGGTGTTGAACTTGATGCCGCGCTTCTTGAACGCGCGCTCGAGGTTCTTGATGATGGCCGGGTCCTCGTTCGGGACCAGCGAGGGCAGGCCCTCGACGATGGTCACGTCGACACCGAAGGACTTCCAGACCGAGGCGAACTCGACGCCGATCACGCCGCCGCCGAGGATGACGGCCTTCTCGGGCAGCTCGGTCAGGTCCAGAGCCTGCTCGGAGGTGATGATCTTTCCGCCGACCTCCAGGCCGGGCAGGGTCTTCGAGTACGAGCCGGTGGCCAGGATGATGTTCTTGCCGGTGTAGGTCGTGCCGTTGACCTCGATGGTGTCCTTGCCGGTCAGCTTGCCTTCACCCTCGATGACCGTGATGCCGCGCATCTTGATGAGTCCGCTCAGGCCCTTGAACTTGCCGGCGACGATGCCGTCCTTGTAGGCCTTGACCGCGCTCATGTCGATCGAATCCAGCGTGACGTTGACGCCGTACTTGGAGGACGTGCGGGCGTGGTCGGCCAGTTCGGCCGAGTGCAGCATGGCCTTGGTGGGGATACAGCCCCAGTGCAGGCAGGTACCGCCCAGCTTGCCCTTTTCGACCAGTCCTACAGAGAATCCCAGCTGCACGGCACGCAGCGCCGCGGCATATCCGCCGCTACCGCCGCCGAGGATCAGGATGTCGAACTCTTGCGCAGTTGCCGAATCGGCCACGTGAACGCTCCCTCGATATTTTCTGGACGTGCCGCTGCACGCCTGCTGTTTGAAATGGGTGAAGTGATCTTCGATGTTTTGACTCTCACCTTAGCCCCACCCATATTCCATCATCTACTTGATGAAGGTCAGGCGGGGCCTGATTGTGCCGGGACTCACCCCGTGCTGTGACAGCCGAAACGAGCTTGTGCTGGCGGGTGCTCAGCCGGCCCGGGCGACGACGTCCTCCGCGTAGGCCACGAGCGTGCGGACGGCGACGCCGGTGCCCTCCTTGGGCGTGTAGCCGTAGGGTGCCCCTTCGTTGAAGGCGGGCCCGGCGATGTCCAGGTGCGCCCACGGGATCTTCCGCCCTTTGCTTTCGCCGACGAACTCGCGCAGGAAGATGGCCGCCGTGAGCATGCCGCCGAACTTCTCGCCCATGTTCGCCAGGTCCGCCACCTGCGAGTCCAGGCTCGGGCGCAGCTCCTCGGGCAGCGGCATGGGCCAGAACAGTTCGCCCGCCCGGTCGGCCGCCGCCTTGACCGCGTCGCGCACGCCGTCGTCGCCCATCACCGCGGACACCCGGCTGCCCAGGGCCACCATCTGGGCGCCGGTGAGTGTGGCGACATCGATCAGGGCATCTGGCTGCTCGGCACTCGCCGCGGCCAGTCCGTCCGCCATGACGAGGCGCCCCTCGGCGTCGGTGTTGAGCACCTCGACGGTCTTGCCGCCGAAGATGGTCATGACGTCCGAGGGCCGCTGGGCGTGGCCGGACGGCATGTTCTCGGCGAGGCACAGCCAGGCGGTCACCTTGAGCGGCAGGCCCAGTTCGGCGATCGCCAGGAGGGCGTTAAGGACGACGGCGGCGCCCGCCATATCGCACTTCATCGTCGTCATGCCGGTGGCCGGCTTGAGCGAGAGTCCGCCGGAGTCGAAGGTGATGCCCTTGCCGACGAGGGCCAGCTTGACCTTGGCCCGCGCCGGTGCGTATTCGACCTTGACCAGCCGCGGCGGCCGCGACGAGCCCTTGCCGACGCCGACCAGCCCGCCGTAGCCGTCCTTGGCCAGCTTCTCCTCGTCGAGCACCGTCAGCTTGACCGGAAGGTTTTTCGACAGGTCCTGGGCGGTCGCCGCGAACGTTTCGGGGTAGAGATGGCTCGGCGGACGGTTCACCAGGGTCCGGGTGGCGTTGACGGCCCGGCCGAGAATGGCCGCACGCTCGAACGCTGCCGGCAGCGACTTCTCCCCGGCGGCCGGCGTCACTACGGTGACGGCGGCGACGACGTCCCCGGCATCCGGTGCGGAACGGTGCTCGGTGTAGGCGTAGGCCCCGAGGGCCGCGCCTTCGGCGACGGCGGCCGCCGCGCGGACGGACGCAGCGGGCAGGGCAAGGGCGACGTGGCCTACCCCGCGCAGCTGGCGGACCGCGGAACCGGCGGCCCGGCGCAGGTTCTCTTCTGTCGGCTCGGCCGTGGCGGAGACCGGGCCGATGCCGACCAGGACGATGACTTCGGCGTGGAACTCGTCGGTCCCCGGTAGCCGCCGCACCTCGTCGGCGGCGCCGGTGATGCCGAGGACGCCCAGCGACCGGGACAGCGCCTGCAGGGCCTTCCCGCCGAGCGAGCCGTCCACCAGCTCAGGGCCGTCCGGCCCCTGGCCGACCGCGACTACCAGGGCGTCGCACCGGACCTTGCGGGGATCCTTCGCGGCATTGATCTTGAGCTCGGTGGTCTTGGTCACTAAGGGCTGTCCTCACTGTTCGTCTCGGAAGATCCAATGGCCGCGGCACCGGAACGGTGCGGTCGCCGTCGTCGTTGCCGTTGCGCCGGGCACCGCCCCGCGCAGGCCAGCGGCCACAAATCAGATCGTAGCCGCTTCGCCGCAAGGCGCGGCACAGGCATGCGGAATTATTTGCGGCGATGCTGCGCTGGTACAAAGGGTAGTTGGCTGGTCCCGTCCTTTAGCGGAGGGGCCGGCAGGCAGCAGGCGGCATGGACCCGCGCTGACGAACGGAGGAAAAGTTGCTGGACGCACAGTCGTTGTTCTCGGTGAACGCGGAGCTGATCGAATCCGACGAACTGCGGGGGCTCGACCTGGTCATGGGCTTTACCGGCTCCGCCGAGGCGGGACACGTGGTTGCGCAGTTGGGGACCGAACTGCTTGAGCAGCTGGACAGCGAGCTCATTGCCTCCTTCGATACCGACCAGCTGATCGACTACCGGGGCCAGCGGCCGGTCGTCTCCTTTGTCGGTGACCATTTCACCGACTACGAGCGGCCCAAGATCGAGCTGTACAGGCTGCTCGACGGGATGGGAAAGCCGTTCCTGTTCCTGACCGGTGCCGAACCTGACCTGCAGTGGGAGCGGTTCTGCCGCGCCGTCATCCTCCTGGTGCGGCAGCTGGAGGTCGGGCTGGTGACCTGGGTCCAGGCCCTGCCCATGCCCGTCCCGCATACGCGGCCGATCGGCGTCACCGTCCACGGGAACCAGCCGGAGCTGATCGATGGCATCACCGCGTGGAAACCGACGGCGCAGGTGCAGGCCAGCATCGGAGCGCTGCTCGAGATCCGCCTGATCGAAGCCGGCCTCCGGGCGGCAGGCTATTCCGTGCACGTGCCCCACTATCTGGCCGAGGCCGAATACCCGCAGGCCGCCGTGGCCGCGATGGAGTACCTCGGTGCGGCGTCATCCCTGGTGCTGCCGACCGACCGGCTGCGGGGCGCCGGCCTGGACGTCGGGGCCCAGATCGCGAAGCAGGTCAGCGACTCGGCGGAGGTGCAGCAGGTCGTGACCAAGCTGGAGAAGCGCTACGACGAGTACGCCGGACGGGAGACCAGGCGCTCCCTGCTGACCAAGGACAACGACCAGCTGCCGGATGCCGACGAGCTCGGCTCCGAGGTCGAGGCCTTCCTTGCGACGCTCCCGGCCGATCCGGAGGCACCCGGGGCGGGCAACTCGCCGGACGGTCGCGGCGCGGCCGATTAGAGTTCCGGGCCGCGGCGTGACGATAATGCTGAGGTGGATACGCGGCGGGCATGGTGGGTGTGGGGGATCGGTGTCTTCGCCTACCTGGCGGCGATCACCCAGCGGACGTCCTTCGGCGTAGCCGGTCTCCATGCCACGGAGCGTTTCGATGCGACGGCGGCGGCCCTTTCGGCGTTCACCGTAGTCCAGCTGCTGGTCTACGCCGGGCTCCAGATTCCCGTCGGGCTGATGGTGGACAAATTCGGTTCGCGCTTCATGATCACCGGCGGGGCCGCCCTGATGTGCGCAGGACAGGTGCAGCTGGCGTTCGCCTCCTCGGTTCCCGAGGGCCTGCTGGGGCGTCTGCTGGTCGGGGCCGGCGACGCGATGACGTTCGTCTCGGTGCTCCGGCTGCTGCCGGCGTGGTTCAGCGGGAAGCGCATTCCGCTGCTGACGCAGCTGACCGGTCAGTTCGGCCAACTGGGCCAGCTGATCAGCACGATTCCGTTTATCGCCCTGCTCAACCTGCAGGGCTGGACCACCTCGTTCCTCTCCGTGGCCGCCCTGGCGGTGCTGGCCTGCGTGCTCGCGGTCACCGTGATCCGCGACTTCCCGGAGGGCACCGAGCGGGATTTGCCGCCGACACTGCGGCAGACCCGGCTTTCGCTGGCGGAGGCCTGGAAAGAGCCCGGTACGCGGCTCGGCCTGTGGTCGCACTTCACCGTCCAGTTCGCCGGCAACGTTTTCGTGCTGACCTGGGGCTATCCGTTCCTGGTCTCCGCCCAGGGGCAGCCTCCGGCCGTGGCTTCGGCGCTGATGTCCCTCTTTGTCGTCGTTGCCCTTGTCTCCGGCCCGATGATCGGACGCATGGTGGCGCGCCATCCGCTGCGCCGTTCGACGATGGTGCTGCTGATTGTCGGCGCGACCGCCCTGGCCTGGCTGGCGGTGCTGGCTTACCCGGGACCCGCCCCGCTGTGGCTGCTCGTTGCGCTGATCCTGGTGCTGGCCGTGGGCGGCCCGGGATCCATGATTGCGTTCGACTTCGCACGTACCTTCAACCCGATCCGCCGGGCCGGCACCGCGACCGGCATCGTCAACGTCGGGGGCTTCGTCTCCGCACTGCTCGTGATGTTCGGCATCGGCCTGACACTCGATGCGCTGTATTCCAGCGGATTCTCCGGGGCCAACCTTTACGCCCTCGACTCCTTCCGCATCGCCCTGAGCCTCCAGTTCCTGTTCCTCGCCGGCGGAAGCCTGGCGATGCTAGCCGTGCGGCGGCGGGTCCGCGACCAGCTGGCCGAGCAAGGCACGGTGGTCCTGCCGCTGAGGACGGCCCTTGCCCGCGAACGCGAACTGCGCCGGCGGAACCGGATCGGTGGACCCGGCGCCGGCGAGTAGCCCGGGGACCGTTCCTCCACAGCCGCACGGAGGATGCCGCGCTTCCACAATGGCTTCGCCGGTGCTGTCGGCCGAACCGCCCCGCGGCCAGAGTGGTCCGCATGAAGAACAGAATCAACATCAAGGCCTCCCGTGCCGAAGACGTGCTCGGGTATGTGCCGCACCAGCTCACGTTCGACCCGCGCGAGAGCCTGGTGCTGCTTTCGATGAGAGGTTCCAGCCTTGGCGCCACCCTCCGGCTGGATCTGCCGGAGGCCGGTGACGACGCGCGGCTCGCCGCCTTCGCGGAAACCGCCGTGTCCTATCTCGGCGCGGACACCGAAGCGGACGGTTCGCTGGTTGTGCTCTACACGGATATCGCCGGCAAGGCCGGGGCGGAAGCCTCCGCGTACTGGCCGCTCGCAGTGTTCCTGGAGGATCTGCTCGGCGCCGCGGGCACGCCGGTGCGCGGCGCCTGGGTGGTAGGGGCGGACTCGTTCCGCTGCGTCCAGTGCCGGACCTCGCCGTGCTGCCCCCCGCAGGGACATCCCGCGGAACGGATCAGGGAGAGCTATGTGAACCTCGAACTGATGCTGCTTGGCAGCAGCGTCTCCGCGACTGCCGGACAGGCTGCCGTACTGGCCCGCTCGGGCGCCATTCCGGACGCCGCGCCCGCCATCCGTGCCCGCGCACGCGACCTCGCGGCAGGCTTTGCCGGGGAGTGGGAGGCCGGCGGCGTTTTCATGCGGCTGCTGGGGAGCTGGGATGAGGCGATCAGCGGCGGCGCCGAACCAACGGTGCTGGCCGTGCTCCTCGCCAGCCTGGAATCGCACCACGTGCGGGACGCCGTCCTGGTCCTGGCCTGCCTCAATCCGGCGGCCGCATATTACGGCGCCGTCGCCCACGGGCGGGTGGATCCCCTGCGGCCGGTTCCCCCGGACCTGGCGGCGGCGCTGCCGTTCGACGGCTATCTTCCCGGCCGCAGCGGCCCGGAACCCGGCGCCGACCTCTTCACCGACATCCTCCTGGGCAGTTACCAGCCGCCGGTCGACCGCGAACGGATTACCCGGGCGTCGGAACTGCTGGCGCTGCTGCACCGGATGGCTGAAGGAGCGGCCAAGCCGGCCGCCGGAACCATGCTCGCGTGGCTGGAATGGGCCCAGGGCCGCAGCTCGCTGGCCCACGAACACCTGCGCACCGTGCTCGCGGAGTCGCCCGACTACCGGCTGGCCAGCCTCCTGGAAAGCTATTTCGGGCTGGGTACCCTGCCGGCGTGGCTGCGCAGGCCGCCCCTGGCGGCGGGGGAGAGTCCGCCGGCGGCCGCCTGACCGCCGTGCACCGGGCCCTGCGGCCGCCGTAGCGCGCGGGCAGCGTTCACTTCACCGGCCAAGTCGTGAGACAATGGGAGCCAAGACCCGGTCGGGTCCGTGTTTCAAATGTATTCGCCGTAACGGGGAATAGGGCTGAGATGGTGAGTGTTTCCGAAGGGAGACCCTGCACCGTGGCCCGCGTTTGGAAATCACCACGGACTTGACAGGGTCATAGTGGTGTTACCCGCAGGTAGCACTGCAGACCGGATATGAAAGGTTCTCTGTGTCACCTGACAAGAAGACTGCTGCAGCGCCCGAAGAGGCAACTGCACCCTCCACGACGCCGTCGGTTGCCAGGGGCGCCAAGGCGAAGACGGCCGCAGACGGTCCGGCCGCACCGAAGCGCCGCGGCCGCAAGCCCGGCACCGCCGCCACCAAGAAGGCAACCGGCGCCAAGAAGACCACCAAAGCCGATGAAGACCAGGTGGACTCCGAGGTCGAGGACGAGGACATCGAGGTGGAGCCCGACCTGACGGACGAGGCCGAGCTCGTCGAAGAGGAGGAAACCCCGGCGGCCAAGCCCGCCGGCGGATCCGGTTTTGTCTACTCGGACGCCGACGATGACGATGCGCCCGCCCAGCAGGTTGTTAGCGCCGGAGCCACGGCCGACCCGGTCAAGGACTACCTGAAGCAAATCGGCAAGGTCGCCCTGCTGAACGCCGAACAGGAAGTCGACCTGGCCCTGCGGATCGAGGCCGGCCTGTTCGCCGAGGAGAAGCTGGCCAAGGACGACGGCTCGATGGATACCCGCCTGCGGCGCGACCTCGAGCAGATCGTGCACGACGGCAAGCGCGCCAAGAACCACCTGCTGGAGGCCAACCTCCGCCTGGTGGTCTCGCTGGCCAAGCGGTACACCGGCCGCGGCATGCTCTTCCTGGACCTGATCCAGGAAGGCAACCTGGGCCTGATCCGCGCCGTCGAGAAGTTCGACTACACCAAGGGCTTCAAGTTCTCCACCTACGCCACCTGGTGGATCCGCCAGGCCATCACCCGCGCCATGGCGGACCAGGCCCGCACCATCCGCATCCCCGTGCACATGGTGGAGGTCATCAACAAGCTGGCCCGCGTCCAGCGCCAGATGCTGCAGGACCTGGGCCGCGAACCGGCGCCGGAGGAACTGGCTGTGGAGCTGGACATGACCCCCGAAAAGGTCATCGAAGTCCAGAAGTACGGCCGCGAGCCGATTTCACTGCACACTCCGCTCGGCGAGGACGGCGACTCGGAATTCGGCGACCTGATCGAAGACTCCGAGGCTGTGGTCCCGGCCGACGCCGTGAGCTTCACGCTGCTGCAGGAGCAGCTGCACTCGGTGCTGGACACCCTGTCCGAGCGCGAGGCCGGCGTGGTTGCCATGCGGTTTGGCCTGACCGACGGCCAGCCGAAGACTTTAGACGAAATCGGCAAGGTCTACGGCGTGACCCGCGAGCGGATCCGCCAGATCGAATCCAAGACGATGTCCAAGCTGCGCCACCCGTCGCGGTCGCAGGTCCTCCGGGACTACCTGGACTAGGTCAGGACCGGGATTAAACAACGGCGCCGGCCTCCTTCGCGAAAGGAGGCCGGCGCCGTCGTTATTGGCCCGTTGTTATTGACCAGGGGCAGCCATGGGTGAACCGGTCTGCGCCCGCACAGTGCTTACTGGGCTTCCTCCGCCATTTCGGCGTTGGTGCTCAGCCGGCCGGTCTCATCCTGCCACTCGGCCGCGATGGGGCGAAGCTGCGGTTCATGCTGACGGGCGTGGTGTCCGCAGAAAAGCAATTCCCCTCCGGAGGACTCCAGCACAACACGGACGTAGGCCTGGGCGCCGCAGCGGTCACAACGGTCCATTGCGGTCAGTTCTCGGGTAGCTACTGCTGTCGTCATGATGACCTCCTTCAAGTGCGTACCTACATACAACCATCCGGGGGCCTCTTTTCTTCGTCTCTGCATCCAACTTTCGCTCACCGCGTATCACCGGCCCGTTACGGCGGGAGCCCGCTGTGACCTTCGCCGCCACGCGTCCCGCGGTGGGTTGCGCGGACCCGGGCCCCGAGGGGGACTAGCCTAGAGGGGGTGCCCGAACGGCCGGGCGCCGAGACTGAGGGGCAGCGTGCCTGTTCCGGTTCCACCTGCATTGCCAAGGAGTATTGGTTAAGTGACCCCACCGAGCACCGACTACACCGCGCGGCACCTGTCCGTCCTGGAAGGACTGGAGGCCGTCCGCAAGCGTCCGGGCATGTACATCGGTTCCACGGACTCCCGGGGGCTGATGCACTGCCTCTGGGAGATCATCGACAACTCCGTGGACGAGGCGCTGGCCGGGTTCGGACAGAACATCACCGTGATCCTGCATGCCGATGGTTCGGTGGAGGTCCATGACGACGGCCGCGGCGTCCCGGTGGACGTGGAGCCGCGGACCGGCCTGACCGGCGTCGAGGTGGTCTTCACCAAACTCCACGCCGGCGGCAAGTTCGGCGGCGGTTCCTACACCGCCTCTGGCGGGCTGCACGGCGTCGGCGCCAGCGTGGTCAACGCCCTTTCCTCGCGGCTGGACGTCCAGGTCGACCGGGGCGGCAAGACCTACCAGATGTCGTTCCGGCGGGGCGAGCCGGGCCACTTCATCGATACCGGGCGGACACCGAGTCCGGACGCGAAGTTCGAGCCTTTCCTGGAGAGCTCGTCGCTGGACATCGTCGGTAAGGCCAAGCGGGGCGTGACAGGTACGCGCATCCGGTACTGGGCGGACCACCAGATCTTCACCCCGGACGCCAAGTTCTCCTACGAGGAGCTGCAGTCCCGGGTGCGGCAGACGTCGTTCCTGGTCCCCGGCCTGCGGGTGACGCTGCGGGACGAGCGCCGGCAGCCGGGGACGCCGGGGGAGAACGGTCCGGTGGAGGAGGTCTTCCAGCACGACGGCGGCATTGCCGAGTTCGTGGAGTACCTCGCCAACGACAGCGCGGTCACCGACGTCTGGCGGATCCACGGCGCCGGCTCCTTCAAGGAAACGGTCCCGGTGCTCGACGAGCGCGGCCACAGCAAGATCGCCGAAGTGGAGCGCAAGTGCGAGGTGGACGTGGCCCTGCGCTGGGGCGTGGGCTACGACACGGCGGTGCGCAGCTTCGTCAACATCATCGCGACGCCCAAGGGCGGCACGCACCAGGCCGGGTTTGAACAGGCCCTGCTGAAGACCTTCCGGAAAGTGATCGAGGCCAACGCACGCAAGCTGAAGGCCGGCAACGACAAGATTGAAAAGGACGACGTCTTCGCGGGCCTGACCGCGGTGCTCACCGTCCGCCTGGCCGAGCCGCAGTTCGAGGGCCAGACCAAGGAAGTCCTGGGCACCTCGGCCGTTCGCTCGATCGTCTCGCGCGTGGTGGAGAAAGAGATCACCGCGAAGCTGGGCTCAACCGCGCGGGCCGATAAGGCACAGTCCGCCCTCCTGCTGGAGAAGGTCGTCAGCGAGATGAAGTCCCGCGTCTCGGCCCGCATGCACAAGGAAACCCAGCGGCGCAAGAACGCGCTGGAGACCTCCACGATGCCGGCAAAGCTGCTGGACTGCCGGACCACGGAGGTTGACCGCTCGGAACTGTTCATCGTCGAGGGCGACAGCGCCTTGGGCACCGCCCGGCTGGCCCGTTCGTCGGACCACCAGGCGCTGCTGCCCATCCGAGGAAAAATCCTGAACGTGCAGAAGGCCTCGATCGGCGACATGCTCTCCAATGCCGAGTGTGCTGCGCTGATCCAGGTGGTCGGCGCCGGCTCCGGCCGCAGCTTCCAGCTGGATGCGGCACGCTACGGCAAGGTCATCCTGATGACCGATGCGGACGTCGACGGGGCGCACATCCGGACCCTGCTCCTGACGCTGTTCTTCCGCTACATGCGGCCCCTGGTGGAAGCCGGGCGGGTCTATGCGGCCGTGCCGCCGCTGCACCGGGTGGAGATCGTCAATCCCGGGGCGAAGTCCAACGAGATCGTCTACACCTACTCGGAGCAGGAGCTGCACCAGCTGCTGGGCGGCCTCGAGGCATCCGGCCGCAAGTACAAAGAGCCCATCCAGCGCTATAAGGGCCTGGGCGAAATGGACGCGGACCAGCTGGCCGAAACTACCATGGACCCCAGGCACCGCACGCTGCGGCGGGTGGGTATCGAGGACGCCGAGGCGGCCGAGCGGGCCTTCGACCTGCTGATGGGCTCGGACGTCGCCCCCCGCAAGGAGTTCATCATCGCCGGCGCGGCCGTCCTGGACCGCGAACAGATCGACGCCTGACGGGTCTGCCGGACTGCGGGCAGGCCGACGCCCTGCCCGCCCGGCCCGTTTGACGGGTCCCGGGCCGGTGCGTTAGCCGGCCAGCCCGGGGGCGAGCAGCAGCACGGTCGGCACGGCCAGCAGCAGGGCCGCGCCGGCCAGGACGAGCGACTGGGCCGCTTTGCCCAGCGGGGCCATCGGCGTGAGCAGCCGCCGGAGCCGGTTGGCTGAAGTCAGCGCCTGGGCCTCTTCGGGGCTCAGCAGTTCCCGCGCGGGAGCGCCGGCTGCGCTGCCAGCCGGGCGTTCGCCGCCGGCGACCAGGGCGACGGCGCGGATGAGGGTCGGCCGGTCCGTGGTTTCCAGTGCCGCGTCATCGGCCAGCATTTCGATGAGTTCGTTGACGGCGCGTTGCGCCAGCTGCGAGGTGGGCAGCCAGGGCAGCGCCGCGCGCCAGGCCGCGAACGCCCACAGCAGGAGGTCGTGGCGCTGGTTCAGGTGTGCGCGCTCGTGCTGCAGCACCGACTGGAGTTCGGCCGGAGTCAGCAGTTCCATCAGGCCTTCCGAGAGCACGGTGACGGATCCGCTGCCGCCGGGCAGGCAGTAGGCCACGGGGGCCGGATGGTTGATGACCAGCGTCCGGGGGGAGTCCTTGGCCGGGGAGCTCAGCAGGTTCAGCAGAGTGCGGTGCCGGTGGCGCTGCTTGGCAATCCGGTAGTACGTCAGCAGCAGCGTGAAAACGAGGTGGACTCCAAGCAACAGGGCGGCGCTTAGGGCGAAGACGTGGATCAGGTCCAGCCCGGGAGCGGGCTGGTAGCTGGCCAGCAGCGCGGTCAGGCCGCGGAGGCCAGCCAGCAGGTTGTCGCCGAGCGGTTCCAGCCCCCAGGTCAGCATCGCGCCGATCATGGACAGGCCGCCGGCGAGTGCGATCGCCTGCCAGAGGATCAGCGCCGTCTTGGGTGCCCTGGCCGGCCAGCGGGCGCGCGAAAGCATGACCGGTACCGGCCATGCCAAAATCACGGCCAGGGCGGCCAGCAGGTAGGAGGCCCAGAACACCTCGGTTATGCGATCCGCACGAAGGCTTAGGCCGTCAGCATCTTCCGCAGGGCCTCGGCTTCCTGGGCCGACACCGAACCGATGAAGGCCGCCAGGACGGCCTCGCGGTCCCGGGCGGAGCCGAGGACCTCGTGCATGAGCTCCACGGTGTGTGCCTCGCGGCTGGTCACGGCGCGGTAGCGGTGCGGACGGATGTCGCGCTCACGCTGGACCAGGCTCTTTTTCTCCAGCCGGGACAGCACCGTGAGCACCGTCGTCACGGCGAGCTCCTTGCCGTCCCTCGTCGTGTCGCCCTTGCGGGCCAGGCTGTCGCGCAGTTCGTTCGCGGTCAGCGCGTTCTCCCCCTCGGGCCGTCCGTTCTGCTCCCACAGCAGATCCATGACTGCCCGTTCCAGCTCTCCAAGAGTGGCCATTTACATCCTTCATCCGCACCCGAAAACAACTCCACACCGGCAGCCTGAGCGCCGCCCGTGTGGCTTCCGTATCCAATTTACAGGCTTTGCCGAATTTGTTCTACACTCCGTAGAAGCAACTTGTTCTACGTTCTGTAGAAATAACGTCGAAGGGGAAAATGTGGAAGCCCTCGAAGTCGCCCGGTGGCAATTCGGCATCACCACCGTCTATCACTTCCTGATGGTGCCGCTGACCATCGGCCTTGGCCTTACGGTGGCCGTCCTGCAGACGGCCTGGTACCGCACGGGCAAGGAACAGTACCTGCGGATGACCAAGTTCTGGGGCAAGCTGTTCCTGATCAACTTCATCATGGGCGTGGCTACCGGCCTCGTGCAGGAGTTCCAGTTCGGCATGGCCTGGAGCGAGTACAGCCGCTTCGTCGGCGACGTTTTCGGCGCCCCGCTGGCCCTGGAGTCGCTGCTCGCGTTCTTCGTGGAGTCGATCTTCCTGGGCCTGTGGATCTTCGGCTGGAAGCGCCTGCCCAAGGGCATGCACCTGCTGAGCATCTGGGCGGCCTCGCTGGCCACCATGGGCTCGGCCTACTTCATCCTGGCGGCCAACTCCTGGATGCAGCATCCCGTGGGCGTCGAGATGATCGACGGCCGGCCGGTCATGGTGGACATCTGGGCGGTGCTGACGAACAACACCCTGCTGGTCGCCTACCCGCACACCCTCTTCGGCGCCTTCTCCGTGGCGGGCGGCTTCCTGCTCGGCATCGCCTGGTACCACCTCTGGAAGCGCCGCCGGGACGGCATCGACACCGTCGGCGCCGACGGCAAGGTGGTGGTGGGCAGCAACCCGGCCATCGGCCGCGACGCGACCGACCACAAAGTCTGGCTGACCTCGCTGAGGGTCGGCGCCGTCGTCGCTATGGTCTCCTTCGCGGGTGTGGCGCTGACCGGCGACCTGCAGGCGAAGCTGATGTTCCAGCAGCAGCCGATGAAGATGGCCGCGGCAGAGGCGGCCTGCCACGACGGCACGGGCTTCTCCATCCTCTCCGTCGGCGACCTCGGTTCCAACGACTGCGACGACATGGTCGCCGTCGTCGAACTTCCCGGCCTGCTGTCCTTCCTGGCCAACGGCGATTTCACCACCGACATCCGCGGCATCAACACCCTGATTCCCGAGTACCAGGACAGCTTCGGCACCCACCTCCCGGACAAGCCGGTCTACGGCGAGCGCGCGGGGACCGAGATCGACTACGTCCCGGTCATGGAGGTCACGTACTGGGGCTTCCGGATGATGATCACCTTCGGCATGCTCGCCGCCGGAGCCGCGCTGGTGGCCCTCTGGATCGCCCGCAAGGGGACCGTTCCCGAGTCGAAGTGGCTGATGCGCCTGGCGGTGTTCGGCATCCTGGCGCCGTTCGGGGCGAACTCCGCCGGCTGGATCTTCACCGAGATGGGCCGCCAGCCCTTCGTGGTGGCGCCGAACCCGGATCCCAACGGCATCGACAACGTCTTCATGTTCACTGCCGCAGCGGTCTCGCCGGGGGTTTCGCTCGCCGAGCTGGTCTTCTCGCTTTGCGCCTTCGCGCTGGTCTACGGCGTGCTGCTGGTGGTGGAGGTCAAGCTGCTCTTCGCGTACTGCAAGGGCGGCGTCCCCTCGGCGATGCCCGAAGTGCTGGCGCACCCGGACGATGACGCCGGCAGCGGCGGCAAGGGAAAGGACGACGACGATGTCCTCGCCTTCGCGTACTGATTCCGCCCGCACCGTGCGCAACCTGAACATCTTGGAGAGCTGACATGGATTTCCTGCCCACTCTGTGGTTCATCATCATCGCCTTCTTCTGGACCGGCTACCTGTTCCTGGAAGGCTTCGACCTGGGCGTCGGCATGCTGATGCGCGGCTTCGCACGGAACAACACGGACCGCCGGGTGCTGCTCAACACCGTTGGACCTGTCTGGGACGGCAACGAGGTGTGGCTGATCACCGCCGGCGCCGCGACCTTCGCCGCGTTCCCGCACTGGTACGCCTCGCTCTTCGCCGGCCTCTACCTGCCGCTGGTGCTGGTGCTGCTGGCGCTGATCTTCCGTGCCGTGGCCATCGAGTACCGCGGCAAGCACGACTCCGCGCGCTGGCGGAGCACCTGGGACTGGGCCATCGCCCTCGGTTCCTTTGTGGCGGCCTTCGGCGTGGGCGCGATGCTGGCACTGACCACCACCGGCCTGCCGCTGGACGCGAACGGCGACCGCGTGGGCGGCCCGTTCGCCTGGTTCAACGGCTACGCGGTGCTCGGCGGGCTGGCGGTCGTGTTGTTCTGCCTGGTCCACGCCGCAGCCTTCCTGGTCCTGAAGACCGACGGCGACATCCGGGCGCGGGCGCGCAGGCTGCTGCTGCGCTGGCTGCCAGTGGCTCTGCTGCCGATGGCGCTGTGGGCGATGCTTGTGGTGCTGGCCGGCGGAAAGCCCATCACCTGGGTGACCCTGACGGTGGCGGCGTTCGGCGCCGCTGCGGCGTGGCTGCTGGCCCGGCGGGAGCGGGACGGACTGAGTTTCGCCGGACTCGGGATTTTCCTGGTGGCCGGGACCACCACGATATTCACCGCCGTGTTCCCCAACGTGCTGCCTTCGAGCCTCGACCCGGCCTTCTCGCTGACCGTGGAAAATGCCTCTTCGTCCGACTACACGCTGGGCGTGATGAGCGTGATCGGCGCGTTCGGCATCCCCGCCGTGCTGGTCTACCAGGGCTACACCTACTGGGTGTTCCGCAAGCGCGTCAGCGCCGAATCCATCCCGGCCGCCCACGCCGTCGTCCCGCAGTGAAGCCGCTGCTCCCGGTCGGCGCCGCGGGCAAGCGGGCGCTCTACCTGCTGGGCGTCCTGGCTGCAGCCAAGGCGGCCGGGCTCGTTCTGCTCGCCCAGGCCGTGGCGGCCGGCGTGGCCGGGCTGGCCGGCGGCGGCCCGGACTGGAACGCCGTGGTGGTCGAGGCGGTGGCCGGGGCCGTGCTGCGGGCCGTCGCGGCCTGGGGGCAGGAGGTTCTGTCCCAGCGCGCCGCGGCCGGCGTCAAGGCGCAGCTGCGGGCCGCCCTCGCCGAGCGGGTCATCAACGACGGCGGCGCGACGGGAGCCGGCGGCGGTCCGGGCAGCGGGGCGCTGAGCGTGCTGGCCACCCGCGGCCTGGACGCGCTAGATGACTACTACGCAAAGTTCCTGCCCGCCCTGGTGGGCTGCGCCGTCGTTCCCCTGCTGGTGGGCCTGCGGATCCTGGGAGCCGACTTCACCAGCGCCCTGGTGGTGCTGCTGACCGTGCCGCTGGTGCCGGTGTTCATGGTCCTGATCGGCCTGCACACCGAGGACCGTACCAGCCAGGCCGCGCAGGCGCTGCAGCGGCTCTCGGACCAGCTGCTGGAGCTGGCCCGCGGCCTGCCGGTGCTGGTGGGCCTGGGGCGGGCGTCCGCCCAGACGCGGGCGCTGGCGGACATGGCGGCGGCCTACCGCAGCCGCACCATGGACACGCTCCGCGTCGCCTTCATGTCCTCGCTGGCGCTCGAGCTGATTTCGACGATCTCCGTCGCCGTGGTGGCAGTGTTCACCGGTGTCCGGCTGGTCCACGGCGAGATGGGCCTCGAGGCGGGCCTGCTCGCGCTGATCCTCGCCCCGGAGTGCTTCCAGCCGCTGCGGGACCTCGGCGCGGCGCACCACGCGAGCGAGGACGGGCTGGAAGCGCTCAAGCGCAGCAACGCGGTCCTGCACGCCCCGGCCGGCCGCCCGCTGGTGGCCGCCGACGAGGGTGCAGCACTGACCCGCGCCGCGGGACAGGCGCGGCCCGGCCGCAGCGCGACGCCGCTGGCAGAGGGGCCCGATCTGCAGGTGAGCGGGCTGTCCGTGCGGTATCCGGATCGGGAACTGCCTGCCGTCGAGGGGCTGGGCTTCACCGTGCCGGCCGGGAGCATCGCGCTCCTGGCCGGTCCGAGCGGCAGCGGCAAGACCACGGTGCTGGAGGTGCTCGCCGGCCTGCGGCAGGACGGACCGCAGGCCGCCGTGTCCGGTACCGCCAGCGGTGTCTACCGGGACTCCATCGCGTGGATCCCGCAGCACCCCGTCGCGGCGGAGGAGACAGTTGCTGCGGAAATCGCCCTCTACTCGGGACTGGCCGGACAGGCCGCCCGGGACGCTGCCATGGAGGTGCTGGCCGAGGTTAACGCCGCCCACCTCATCGACGCGCGGACCGGCGAACTCAGCCCGGGCGAACTGCGGCGGCTGGCCGTCGCCCGCGCCCTCGCCAGGATCGGGCACGTCCCCGGCGTCCGCGTGCTGCTGGCCGACGAGCCTACCGCGCACGTGGACGATGCGAGCGCGCGGGCCATCGAACGGGCGCTCGCTCGCCGGCGGGGCCGCGTGACGACCGTGCTGGTGGTGCACGATCCGCAGACCGCGCTGCTGGCCGACCTGGTCGTGCCCGTGGAGCCCGTCGGCAACGGCGCGGAAGGTGCCGGGCGGCCTGCACGGCCTGAGGACGAACCGTCGTCCGCCGTCCAGAACGGCGCCGTCGCGTACGGGGGCGCCGCGCGGGTGGACATCCCGCGGGAGAATGCCGCGCAGGCAACGGCGCGGCAAGCGGGCGCGTCCGACCGGTCCGCTTCCGGGGGACAGGGTGGGGTTCCCTCGGGGCGCTCACGCGTTTCGCTCTGGCGGAACCTCGGGATGCTGCAGCCCTGGAGCCGCCGGTTCGTAGCCGCGCTCTTCCTCGGGCTGGGTGCCACGCTCTTCGGCGTCGCCCTGACCGCGCTGTCGGGGTGGCTGATCGTCCGGGCGAGCGAGCAGCCGCCCATCCTGCACCTGATGACGGCGATCGTGGGGGTCCGGTTCTTCGGCATCGGCCGGGCGGTGCTGCGTTACCACGAGCGCCTGCGGCTGCACGATGCCGTCTTCGCCGCGACCGACCGGCTGCGGATCCGGCTCTGGAACGGGCTGCAGCAGCGCCCGGCCGGGTGGCGCAAGCTGGCGCGCGGCGGCGAGGCGCTGGAGAAGCTGGTGGGCGACGTCGATGAGCTGCGCGACGTGGCGCCGCGGGCAGTGTTCACGCCGCTGGTCGGCGTGCTGACGGCGGCCGCGTCCTGTGTAGCGACGGGGTTGCTGATGCCGGCGGGACTCGGCTGGCAGCTGCTGCTCGCCGGCGCCGGGCTCGGCCTCGCACCGGCGGTAACCCGGTGGGTCGACCGCTCTAGCCAGGCCGCCAGCGTCGGGCTGAAAGGCCGGACGCTGCACGCCTTCACCCGGCTGCTGCAGGCGGCGGCGGACCTGGCGCCCAACCGGGCCGCGGGACCGTTGCTGGCGCGGGCACATGAGCTGGAAGAGCGGACGACGGCGGTGCTCCGGAGGGGTGCCTGGGCGCAGGGGCTGGGCCAGGCCGTTATCGTCCTGGCCTGCTCGCTCTCTGCCTTGGCCATGATCGGTTCAGCCGGCGGGACGGATCCGGGGGCCGCTGCCGTGGTCATCCTCATGCAGCTGGCCCTGGTGGAGCCGTTCGTGGCGGTCAATTCCGCGGCCCACCAGTGGGGCGCCTGGCGCGAGCTGGGCGAGCGGGTGCTGCCGCAGCTGGGCAGCGCCGAGCAGCAGCCGGTGGCCGGGCGCACGGCAACCGGGGCAGCTCGGGCCGGCGTACCTGCAGATGCCCGGGCCGAAGCCGAGGGTGCGCCCGTGGCTTCGCTCCAGCTGCGCGACGCCGGCTACGCCTATCCGGGGCAGGCGGAGCCCGTCTTCACCGGACTGGACCTCGACCTTGCGCCGGGGGACTGGCTGGCCGTCACCGGCCCGTCGGGCAGCGGCAAGTCGACCCTGCTCGGCGTGCTGCTGGGGTTCCTGCCGCTGCGGCATGGCCAGTATCTGGTCAATGGAATCCCGGTCGAGGCCGGCCCCGGGCTGGGCGGACGGATCGCGTGGACGCCCCAGGAGGCCCACCTGTTCAATTCCAGCCTGCGGGCCAACCTGCTGCTGGCCCGGGAACGCGGCAACCCGCCGTCGGACGCCGAAATGCATGCGGCACTCGCCGCCGTCGGACTCGGGGCCTTCACCGCGGCCCTGCCGCAGGGGCTGGACACCCGGCTGGGACCGGACGGGCACTTCCTCTCCGGCGGCCAGCGCCAGCGCGTCGCCGTCGCCCGGGCGCTGCTGACGGAAGCGGACGCCGTGCTGCTGGACGAGCCGACCGCGCACCTGGACCCGGAATCGGCCGCGAGCCTGCTGGCCGACCTGCGGGCGGCGCTGGCAGGAAAGGCCGTGGTCATGGTGACGCATGACCCGGCCGAGGCAGCGGCCTGTCCGCGCATCCTGGAGCTGGGTTCCGCCGCGGAGGCAGCTGTCCTACGCTGAGGGACATGACGATTGCCGCGCCGCCGCCCTTTCCCGACCACGGCCTGTCCTGGCGGGCCCTCACCGAAGCCGATATCGACGCGTGGCATGCGCTGATCGGGCGCATGGCAGAGGCAGACAAGCCGGTGTGGAGCGAGACCCGGGCGGACCTGGAAGAGGTCTTCGGCACCGCGCACAACGATCCGGCCGCGACCACGGCGGCAGGCTACGACGACGGCGGTGTGCTGCGCGCCGTCGCACGGGTCCACGGCAACGCCGGCTCGGCAGTCGCCTACACCTGGGGCGGCGTGGATCCGCAGTGGCGCCGCCGCGGGATCGGCCGGGCGCTCTACGCCTGGCAGGCGGACTGCCAGCGGGCCCGCTTCGAGGCCGCCGGGATTTCCGGCGGGGTATTGCGGACCTACACCGAGGAACAGAACACCGGCCACACCGCGCTGATGCGGGCCGCCGGTGCCGGCATCGTCCGGTACTTCACCGAGATGACGCGTTCCCTGGACGTCCCCATTCCGGACCTGCCGCTGCCGGCCGGCTACGTCTTCCGTACCCTCGACCCGGCGGACAGCGAGGCCGTGCGGCTCGCCCATAACGAGGCGTTCGCCGAACATTGGGGCAGCGAGCCGCGCGACCGGCAGCGCTGGAAGTTCACCGTGGAGCATCCTCAGTTCAAGCCGGAGTGGAGCATGTCGGTGGTGGAGACGGCCACCGGCGAGACCGTGGCCTACCAGCTGGCGAGCTTCGACTCGGACTACCGCAAGCACTCGGGCTACGACGAGGGCTTCACCGACCTGCTCGGCGTGCGCCGGACCTGGCGGGGACGCGGGTTCGCCCCGGCACTGCTGGCCGAGGCGATGCGACGGTTCCAGGCCGCCGGCATCGCGCATGCCGGGCTGGGCGTCGACACCGAGAATGCCAGCGGTGCCCTCGGCCTGTACACCCGGATGGGATACGAGCCGACCAAGCGCGATTTCGCCTGGCAGCTGCCGCTGACCTGACCGGTGGCCGGCCCCTTGGCTTACCCGCGGGCTCAGGCCCCGACGTCGTGCAGGTGATGGACGACGTCGTGCGCGAAATACGCGCCCAGGGTGTGCACGGTGAAGGCGGACCCGTTGCTCCTAAGGCCCCGCCGTTCCCACTGTTCCCGGGGGACGGCCTCGAAGGCGCCCGCGACTGCGGCGGCGCTGGCCTCCAGCTCCTCCGCGACGCGGTGCGGATCCGCCTGCGCGTACGCGCCCACCAGCGCGGCGCGGTCCTGGTCCCAGTCCGGAAAGCCGGGGTTGTCCTCCGCCACCATCAGTGCCAGGCGCCCCTCGAAGACCCGGCAGGCATCGCGGACGTGGGCGCCGTATTCCAGCGCGGACCAGGTGTCATCGCCGGGCCGTTGCCCGGCATCCGGGCGGAAGAGCGCGTCCCGCCAGCGCGGGATGGCACCGCGGATGAGGGCCCCGGCCCGGTCCGGTGTAACGCCGTCCGGGTCGAAGCCGCACTCCGGGCAGGGCCGCCGCGTGACCCAGGTCCAGTCCTTGGTATCGGGAACGATCGGCATGGCAGTAGTGTAGGCGCGGATCAGCCGAGCGCGGGCCCGACCGCGTCGATCGGCTGCGAGAGCGGGACCCCGGAGCCGTCCCGTCGCCCGTGTTCCACCGGCAGCGTCCGGACCACGCCGGCGGACGTTGAGGCCTTGGCCGGACCATGCCCCGCCCAGCCGAGGCTGAGCTGGTCTTCGCCCTTGAGGAAGCGGTGCGCCCGCAGGCCGGCGGTTGCCCTGCCCTTGGCCGGGAACTCGGCCAGCGCCGTGACCTTGGCCGACCCGGGGGAGGTGCCGGGGAGGGCGGCGGACGCGGAGGCGATGGTGACGACGACGGCCGCGTCGTCCGTCGGATCGGCCGCGCCGAAGAAGACCACCGAGTCCTCGGCGCCCAGCTTGATCCCGTTCACGCCGCCCGCCGTGCGTCCCTGGGGCCGGACCGTCGATGCGGGGAAACGCAGCAGCTGGGCGTGCCGGGTCAGGAACACCAGGTCCTCGTCCTGACGCGCGGCGCAGACACCGATGATGTGGTCCTGCGGCTTGAGCGTGATGATTTCCCAGTCTTCGCGGTTCAGCGGGTAATCGGGGCTGACGCGCTTGACCATGCCGCCGGCGGTGCCGAGGGCCAGCACGGCGTTGAGCGGTGCGAGGGCGATGAGTGTCTCGCCCTTGGCCAGCGTGATGAACTCCCGGGCGGGCACGCCGCCGGCGAGGTTGGGCGTGCCGGAGCCGGGGGAGAGCGTGGGCATGTCCACCACCTGCAGGCGGAGCATCCGGCCCAGCGAGGTGACGGCGCCGATTTCCGCGCGTGCCGAGGTGCGGACCACGGAGGTGAACACATCATGCTTGATGCGCTGGCCGCCGTCCATGAGCTCCTGCTGGTCGGCGGTGCGGGCGAGCTGGCCCGAGGCCGAGAGGATGGCCCAGCACGGATCGTCGGCGATCTCCAGCTGCACGGGAGCCTTCTTGTCCGCCGGGGCGGGGGCGGTGCCGGCGAGCGCGGCGGTGGCCTCGCTCTCCAGCAGCACCGTCCGGCGCGGGGTGGCGTAGCTGGCGGCGACCTCGCCCAGTTCGTCGGAGACCAGCTTGCGCAGCTTCGGCTCGGAGGCGAGGATCTCCTCCAGCTCGGCGATCGCCTGGCGCAGTTCCTCCTGCTCCTTCTCCAGTTCGATGCGGGAGTACTTGGTCAGCTGGCGCAGGCGCAGTTCCAGGATGTGGTTGGCCTGGATTTCGGTCAGGTCGAAGACGCCCATCAGCCGCTCGCGGGCCTGGGCGGTCTCGTCCGAGGACCGGATGATCTGGATGACCTCGTCAATGTCCAGGATGGCGATCAGCAGGCCCTCGACCAGGTGGAGGCGGTCCTTCTTCTTGCCGAGGCGGAAGGTGGTCCGGCGGCGGACCACGCCGATGCGGTGGTCCACGTAGACCTGGAGCAGTTCCACCAGCCCGAGGGTGCGCGGCTGGCCGTCGACGAGCGTGACGTTGTTGATGCCGAAGGAATCCTCCATCGGCGTGTAGCGGTACAGCTGCTGGAGCACGGCGTTGGGGTTGAAGCCGTTCTTCAGCTCGATGATCAGGCGCAGCCCGTGGTGGCGGTCCGTCAGGTCCACGACATCGCTGATGCCCTGAAGCTTCTTGGACGTGACCGCATCCTTGATCTTCTCGATCACTTTTTCCGGACCCACCAGGTAGGGCAGTTCGGTGACGACCAGGCCCGTGCGGCGGGCGGAGATCTGCTCGACCTGCACGGTGGCCCGCGTCTTGAAGGAACCTCGGCCGGTGGCGTAGGCGTCGCGGATCCCGTCCAGCCCGACGATCTTGCCGCCGGTGGGAAGGTCCGGGCCCGGGACGAAGGCCATGATGTCGTCCAGCTGCGCGTCCGGGTTGGCGATCAGGTGCTGGGCGGCGGCGATGACCTCGCCGAGGTTGTGCGGGGCCATGTTGGTGGCCATGCCGACGGCGATGCCGGAGGATCCGTTGACCAGGAGGTTCGGAAAGGCGGCCGGGAGGACCTCCGGCTGCGTGAACTGGTTGTCGTAGTTCGGGATGAAGTCGACGACTTCTTCGTCCAGATGGTTCGTCATGGCCAGCGCAGGAGCCGCCAGCCTCGCCTCGGTGTACCGCGGGGCCGCGGGGCCGTCGTCGAGGGAGCCGAAGTTGCCGTGCCCGTCGATCAGCGGCATGCGCAGGGCGAAGTCCTGGGCCATGCGGACCATCGCGTCGTAGATGGCGGTGTCTCCGTGCGGGTGCAGCTTGCCCATGACCTCGCCGACGACGCGGGCGGACTTCACATGTCCGCGGTCCGGGCGCAGGCCCATCTCAGACATCATGAACAGGATGCGCCGCTGGACCGGCTTCAGCCCGTCGCGCGCGTCCGGCAACGCCCGGGAGTAAATCACCGAGTACGCGTATTCGAGGAAGGAGACTTCCATCTCGGAGGTGACGTCGATATCGACGATGTTCTCGACGAGGTCTTCGGGCAGTGCCTCGCGGGCAGAGGGCTTGGGTCGGCGGGCCATATGGAGAGATCGGGTCCTTACATCTGTTGAAGCAGTTAAAGTGAGTTTATGGCTCAAGAGGCGCAAACCCGGGATTATCCGGACTACTGGGAGGCCGATGTCGTGCTGCGTGACGGGGGGACCGCGCACCTGCGGCCCATCGTCCCGGAGGACGGACCGGCGCTGCAGGCTTTCCACATGGGACAGTCGGAGAGCTCGATCTACCTGCGCTTTTTCACCTTCAAAGCGAAGCTTAGCTCCCGCGAACTGGAGCGGTTCACCAACGTGGACCACCACAGCCGGGTCGCCTTCGTCATCACCATCGCCGGGGACATCATCGGTATCGGCCGCTACGACCGGCTGGACGACCCGGACGAGGCGGAGGTCGCCTTCAACATTGCGGACAGCCACCAGGGCCGCGGCCTTGGCTCCATCCTGCTGGAGCACCTGGCCGCGGCGGCGCGCGAAAACGGCATCCGCCGGTTCTCCGCGGAGGTGCTGCCGGAGAACCGCAAGATGGTCACGGTCTTCAACGACGCCGGGTACGAGGTGCGGAGGCATTTCGACGACGGCGTCGTGATGCTCGAATTCAACATCGACCCGACGGAACGCTCCCGCGCCGTGATGGAATCACGCGAGCACCGCGCGGAGGCACGCAGCGTCGCAGGCCTCCTGGCGCCGTCGTCCGTTGCCGTCATAGGGGCCAGCCGGGAATACGGCAGCATCGGGTACGCGTTGCTGGAACACATCGTCGAGGGCGGCTTCACGGGCCCGGTTTACGCCATCAACCCGCAGGCGCTGGAGCTGGGCGGGATGATCTCCTACGGCACGATCGGCGAGGTGCCCGAGCCCGTCCAGCTGGCCATCATCGCCGTGCCCTACGACCAGGTGCTCAAGGTCGTCCAGGAATGCGCCGACGCGGGCGTGAAGGGGCTGATAGTCGCCACGGCCGGTTTCGCGGACACCGGGCAGGAGGGACTGGCCCGGCAGCGCGAGCTGGTCCGCAACGCCCGGGCGAACGGCATGCGGGTGGTGGGGCCGGCCTCGCTCGGCATCATCAACACGGACCCGGCAGTCACGCTCAATGCGTCCATGGCACCCCGCCTGCCGCGGCGGGGGCGGCTGGGCCTGTTCAGCCAGTCGGCCGCCATCGGCGTGATGCTCTACGCCGCCTCGACACGGCGCGGACTGGGTCTGTCCTCGACGCTGTCGGCCGGCAACCGCGCCGACGTTTCCGGGAACGACGTGATGCAGTACTGGGAGGATGATCCGGCGACGGGGGCCGTGGGACTCTACCTCGAGTCCTTCGGCAATCCGCGCAAGTTTTCCCGGATCGCGCGGCGGCTCTCCCGCAGCAAGCCGGTCATCGTCGCGAAGTCGGACCTGATGGGGCTGCAGCTGCCGCCGGGCCACCACGTGCGGACCACGCAGGCGCCCGGCGGCGCCCTCGACGCAATGCTGCGGCAGTCCGGCGTGGTGCGGGTGGACACTTACGAGCAGCTGATGGACGTGGCGCAGATCGTGGTCAGCCAGCCGCTGCCGGCCGGGCCGGGAGTCGCGGTTCTGAGCAACTCGCTGGCGCTGGGCAAGGTGATCGCCGACGCGGCGGCCACGCACCACCTGCAGGTGGTGCACCTGGCGACGTCGCTCGGACTCGATGCCGCGCGGTCGGAGGCCCTTGACCTGCTCCGCGGCAAGCTGTCCGAGGCGCTGGCGCTCCCGGAGGTGCATTCGGTCTTCGTCACGCTGCTTCCCGTGAACGGCCTGGACAACGACGAGATCGCGCACGTCCTCCGGGCCTGCGGCGAGGAAGCCGGCAAGCCGGTCATCGCCGCCTTCACCGGCGTCCTGGACCCCCAGGCGGTCGCGGAGGGACTGCTCGCGGTCGGGACGGCGGACGAAGGCACGGCATGCCAGCCCGCGTTGCCCACGTTCTCCAGCCCGGGCAACGGCATCGAGGCGCTGGCCGCCGTGGTGCGCTACACCGAATGGCTGGGGCGCGACCAGGGCGAGGTCGTGGAACCCAGCGGCCTGGAGCGGGACCGCGCGGCGGACATGATCGATGCGCTGCTCGAGGGCGTTGCAGGCGACCACCTGGTGCAGACCACCACCGAGCAGGCCGCCGAGCTGCTCGGCTGCTACGGGATCAGCGTGCTGCCCTCTGCGGCGTTCTCGACGGCGGACGAGGCGGTCGCGGCGGCGGACCGGCTGGGCTGGCCGGTGGCGCTGAAGGCGATGGACGACAGGCTGCGCCAGCGGCTCGACCTCGGCGGCGTGCGGCTGAACATCGTCGATGCCGATTCGCTGCGGCGGAACATCGACCACATGCGCGAGGTGCTCCGCCCGTTCGGGGACATCGGGCTGGAGATCCAGTCCATGGCGCCCTCCGGCCAGTCCTGCACCATCCGGGCGATCGAGGACCCGCTCCTGGGGCCGGTCGTGTCCTTCGGCCTGTCCGGGGACGCAGTCAATCTGCTGGGGGACTGGTCGCACCGAATTCCGCCGCTGACCTCCGTCGACGTCGCGGACCTGATCCGCAGCCCGCGGGCCGCCCCCAAGCTGTTCGGCTACCAGGGCCTGCCCGCCGTGGACGTCGCCGCGCTGGAAGACCTGGTCAACCGGGTGGCGCTGATGAAGGACGACCACCCGGAGATTGCGCTGCTGGAGTTCAACCCGGTCCTGGTGTCGCCGCAGGGCCTCACCGTGCTGAGCGCGGACCTGCGGCTGGGCAACTACGCGCAGCGGACGGACAGCGCGCGCCGGGCCATGCGGGACTGACCGGACGGGCGCCGACCGGGGGCCGGTACGGATCCTGCCGCCGGCCGCCCGGGTTCGCAATCGGCCAGCGGCTGGGCCAGAATGGAATTCATGAGCCATTCGCCAACCACCGAAGAACGCAGCCTCGACGAGGACCTTAACCGTGCCGGCTTC
This sequence comes from Arthrobacter sp. USHLN218, assembly GCF_037144715.1. NCBI lineage: Bacteria > Bacillati > Actinomycetota > Actinomycetes > Micrococcales > Micrococcaceae > Arthrobacter > Arthrobacter sp. USHLN218. Next base: position 467,196 of record NZ_JBBCYT010000003.1, on the reverse strand, counting down.
TACCCGGTCATGGTGGCCGACGTGGTTCACGATGCGCTCGACGGACGCGAGCCGCTGTCCCATCTGGTCCACCTGGAGACCCACTTCGACCGCAACGAGGTCCACCGGCACATCACGGTGCTGGTCCTGACCGACGACATGCTCGTCATCACCCACGTGGACGACCAGCAGCTGGACGAGGAAGGCGAGCAGGTTGTCGCGCAGATCTCCACGGAATCCGTGCCCGTCAGCCAGATCCGCTCGGTGGTGCTCAGCTACATCTACGCGCAGCCGCAGGACTACAAGCCCTCCGACCAGGCCCGCGAGCTGACCCTGGCGATCGCCTGGTCCGGCGGCCAGCGCCTGGACATGGGGCCGGCGGGCTGCGCCGATCCGCAGTGCGACGCGGACCACGGCTACACCGGCAACATCGTCCAGGAAGACATTGTCCTGCGGGTGAGCTCGGAAGCGGACGGGGCGCAGGCAGTGCAGAATGCCAAGGCGTTCGCCCGCGCCCTGCGGAAGGTGAACACGGCGCCACCGGCTTTGCCCAGGATGGTGGATCCGGTCCAGCCGCGCCGGCTCGGAACCCGGCTGTCCCGCGGCCACCACCAGCGCTAGGAATGGTCCGGCACCTGGATGTGCTGCCGCCCGCCCCCGGTTACGGGCGGGACAGTGTCGCGGAGATCTTCACGAGCGCCGCCGCCTCGCTCGGAGTCCCCGGCTTTGAAAACACCCTTGCGCTGCCGGCCGCCCGGCGGATCTGCGTGGTGCTGGTGGACGGGCTCGGCAAGGCGCTCCTCAAGCAGCGCGGCGGCCACGCGCCCTTCCTGCGCCGGTCGATGGAGAACTCGAGGACGTTGAGCAGCGCCTTTCCGTCCACGACGGCGTCCTCGCTGGCCACCTTCGGCACGGGCCTGGCTCCCGGTTCCCACGGCCTGGCGGGCTACGACGTGCTCGACCCGGACCAGGACAAGGTCGTCAACCAGCTCGGCGGCTGGGACGCCGGGGTGGACCCGCTGCGCTGGCAGCCCCATCCGACGGTCTTCGAACGTGTTGCCGCGGAACTGCCGGTGGTCACCGTCAGCCTGCCCCGGTTCGCGGAGTCCGGCCTGACCCGGGCCGCCCTGCGCGGAGGCTCGTTTGTCCCGGCCACCTCAGGACATGCCCGCACGCTCGCGGCGGCGCAGGCATTATCGGAGCACGAGCGGGTGCTCGTGTACCTCTACTTCAACGAACTGGACAAGGCCGGCCACCGCTACGGCTGCGCGTCAGCCGAGTGGGGCAACGCCCTGGAGGAAGTGGATTCGCACCTGCGCCGGCTGGCGGGGCAGCTTCCCGCCGACACGCTGCTGCTGCTGACGGCTGACCACGGAATGCTCGACGTGGCGGCCGCGCAGCGGTACGACTACTCCCAGGACGCGGCGCTGGTGGCGGGCGTTCGGCACACCGGCGGGGAACCGCGCATGGTCCACTTGTACCTGGAGCCCGACGCCGGAGACCGGCACCGGGAGCAGCTGGCGGAAGCCTGGCAGGCGGCGTTCGGCAAGTACGCGTGGGTGCTGGAACGGGACGAGGCGATTGCGCACGGTCTGTTCGGCGAGGTCCAGCCGTCGGTGCTGCCGAGGATCGGCGACCTGATGATCGCCGCCCGGGAACCCATCGCCCTCTATGACACCCGGCGGGTTCCGCCGCATGCCCTCGAGGTCGTGGGACAGCACGGATCCCTGACCCGGGCCGAACGGGATGTTCCCCTGCTGGTGCTGGGGTCCACCGCGGGCAAGCCGGGCAAGGCCGGCGGGAATCAGGGGCGGCGAAAACGCTCCTGAGCCCGGCGGCTCACTCGTGCCGGGTACCGAAGACGATTTCGTCCCAGCTCGGCACGCTCGACCGCTTGGGCCGCAGCGACCGCTTCGGCTGCGCCTCGGCTTCTTCCGCGGCCCCCGCCTTGCCGTCAGCGTCCTCGGGCTCTGCCTGCCCGCTCCCCGCCTCCTCCGTGCCGGCCGGACCGGAGGCAGCCTGCTCCTTGCCGCGGACAGGTGCGCCGGAGACGGTGATCTCGCGCGTTTCCGTGCTCACGCCTTCGGAGAGGTCGAGCGGACCGTCGCCCCCGCCGTCGTACGCGGGAGCAAGGCTCAGCCCGAAGGGAAGGCCCTTGGACGGGTGCTCCCCGCCCTCCTCTGCGGCAGTGCCTCTATCGTCCGCATCCCCCTCGCGTGGGTGAGCCGCGGGAACGGTGCCGCGGCTCAGCATCAGGGCCAGTGCATCGTCCGCGTCCTCATCGACGCCCAGCCGCTGCCCGCGGCGGGACCGCAGGACCTCGAGCAGGTTGTCCGGGTCCGCATCCTCCTGCGCTTCCGCCGAGGCCTCCCGCGCGTCCGCTTCCGGCTCGGCATCGGTTTCGAAGTCGAAGACCCGGTCAGCCACCGCGGTCAGGCGCCGGCCGGGAACGGGGCCGTCCAGCGGCTCGATTTCGCTCAGCTGCTGCGCCCACCGGCTGGTGTTCCGGATGGTCCGACGGCTGTGGTCGTAGATCCAGCGGGCCGGCGGCTCCTCCCCGACCGTCCCGGTGGCCTCCGCGGGCAGGCTGAACTGCGCGAGCACCTCCCAGGTGCCGTCAGCGCGCCGCCAGGAGTCCCAGACGAGCGTGTCCGAGTCGATGCCAAAGGCCGGAAGTCGATGGAGCACCATGGCGCCGAGCGTGGTCGGCTGGTCGCCCTGGCCGGACCGGTACCCGTCATGCGCGGGGAGTCCGGCAGCGACCTCGACCAGCTGCGCCTGCTGGGCCATGTAGTCGCGCTCCGCGCGGACCGGGCCCTCATAGCGCAGGACGCGTTCCATGGAAACACCCGACTCGGCCGCAACTTCCTCGGCGGAAGCGCCGGCACGGATCCGCGCCTGGATTTCCCGCGGCGACATCACAGGGCCGGACGTCGAGGAGTCCACCGCAGGCACACGCACGGACGGGCGGGCCGCCGCGGAGCGGAGCGCCTCGTCGATGGCCAGGCGGTAGCTTTCTCCGCCTTCGCCGCCCAACAGCAGATGTTCGCCATCCTCATGGACACCCACCAGCCGCAGATCCTGCATGAAAACCCTCCACCAGACGACAATTCCTGCTGAAACTCTGCCATCGAAAGGGCCTATTTCCTACTGTTTGAGCGGGTGTGGCGCGGACTAGCTGGCTCGGCGGCGCCCGTGCGCCCTCTGCCAGACTGCCCGCGGGCGCCCGTGCGCGCCCGGCCGGCGGTTAAGATCCGGCGGCGGGTTGGCGTTTGCACGGCAAGTAGGCAACAATCTTCGCGTTGCGGGCACAAACCCGGCACCCCGGGCGTTGTGCTCTGACAAACCTGCCAGCAGCCCCAGGGCTTCCGTCCGCGGACGACCCGCCCCTCACACAAGCCACAGAACCGGAGCGTGAAGAAGACGATCATGGCCACTGACTACGATGCGCCGCGCAAACCCGACGAGGAGCTGAGCGAGGACTCGATCGAAGAGCTGAAGTCGCACCGGACCGACAAGCAGTCAGCCGTGGTGGACGAAGACGAAGCGGAGGCCGCCGAAGGATTCGAGCTTCCCGGCGCGGACCTGTCGGGCGAAGAGCTGCTGGTCCGTGTCATGCCGGCCCAGTCCGATGAATTCACCTGCGCCTCATGCTTCCTGGTCCGCCATCGCTCGCAGGTAGCGAAGGAGAAGGACGGGCTGCTCTACTGCAAGGACTGCGAAGGCTGACCGAGGGCGGCGACCAGTTGTTCCGGGCGGCGCGTGGACGTCAGCCAGTAGGGCGTGCGGTCTGCCTGGTCCGTGATTTCGATTTTCACGACCGGCGAGATCCAGCCGCGGATGCATTGGTACGCGGTGGCGTTGAGCCTGGGTCCGCGCTGTTCGACGGCGGCGTCTCCCCGGAAGCCTTCCACCGCACCGATGAACTCGCGTTCGATCTGCGCGCGGCCCACCTGCAGGCTCCGGTCGGTCACGGTGATCCGCGGCGTGGAGATGAAGAGCAGGAAGCCCAGGATGAGGGCGGTGACGACGGCGGCGATGTAGCCGGTGGTCAGGCTGATCGGAGCCAGCACGAAGATGACCGCCCCGGAAACACCCGCCGCGATAAGCCAGACCCAGAAGTTCGGCCAGAGCCGCTCCTGGTAGATCGGTTCCGTAGCGGATCCCGTGGGCTGGCCGGCGGCGGGGGAAGGTGTTGCGCTCATGGGTTTCAGCTTATCCTGCGCGGGCGGCGCGATCGGGACGCCGGGGACTGGACGCCGGCGCACCGACGCCGTAGCTGGGGCCCGGCCAAAGAGGATAGAGTGATGTGCGGAAATGCCCGCGGCGGCTTCGCCGCGCCGAACGAGGAACGGTCACGAGTGCAGGAAATTCAACCAACGCTGAACGTTCAGCTGAAAATGCTCGACGACGCGCTGGAGGCACCTTCGTATGCGCACCCCGGCGACGCCGGCGCCGACCTGCGGACCAGGATCGATTTCCGGATCGGCCCGGGGGAGCGCGTCCTGGTGCCGACGGGCGTGGCGATTGCCCTTCCCGCGGGCTACGTGGCGCTGATCCACCCGCGCTCCGGACTGGCGACTAAGCACGGGCTGACCATCGTGAACGCCCCCGGCACCGTTGATGCAGGCTACCGGGGCGAGATCGCCGTGACGCTGCTGAATACGGACGCCGCCGCGGCACTCGAGTTCAAGCGCGGGGACCGCATCGCCCAGATGGTGATCCAGCGCGTCGAAACCGCGTCCTTCGAACTGGTTGCTGAGCTGCCCGGTTCCGTCCGCGGCACGGGCGGCTTTGGATCCACCGGCGGGTTCACCGCCGCACAATAAAGAAACGTCCCGGCGCGCCCTCCGGCCGCCGGCCAATCGCATCAAGTCCGAGAGGAAAGCCACGATGGTATTTGGGCGCCGCAAGAAGAGCAGTGACGCTGCCGAACCCGTCGAGCCTGCCGATGGCACCCGGACCGCGGGCACCGAGGAAGTTGCCGCCTCCGAAGGTGAGCCCGGCGAAGCCGGTTCCGCGGGGCTGCCGGACAAGGACGCCTTCCGTGTCGACGGGCCCTTCGACAGCGCCGAGAAGGACACCGGGGAAGACTACCTGGACCTCGGGGCCCTGAAGATCCGCCCGCGCGAAGGCCTGCAGCTCCGCCTGGAAGTCGAAGAGCGCACCCAGCGCGTCATCGCAGTAACGCTGGACCTGGCCGGGTCGAGCCTGCAGCTGCAGGCCTTTGCCGCCCCGAAGTCCGAGTCGCTCTGGCCGGAGATCCGGGAACAGATCGCCGCCTCGGTCGGCTCCCAGGGCGGCGAGGTCGAGGAGCTCGAGGGACCGCTGGGTACCGAGGTCGTGGCCAAGCTCCCGGCGCAGACGCCGGACGGCAAGACCGGCTACCGGGTCGCGCGTTTCGTCGGCGTGGACGGGCCGCGCTGGTTCCTTCGCGGTGTGATCGGCGGCGCCGCGGCGCTGGACCGGGAGAAATCGGCGGAGCTGGAGGAACTGTTCCGCTCCACCGTCGTGGTCCGCGGCGGCCAGCCGCTGCCTCCCCGCGACCTGCTGCAGCTGCGCCTTCCGAAGGACGCCGCGCCGCAGCCCGAACCCGAAGCCAAGCCGGGGCTCAGCGCACCGGAACGCGGGCCGGAGATCACGCACATTGGTTGATTCGGGCGCACGGCTGCGGACGGCGGCGGCAACGGTGCCGCTGGACCGTCTGCCGGAGCGCGGGCGGATCCGTTCGTCCGGCTTCGTGGAGTCGGTGACCATCCTGCCCGCCGGCGAGGCCCCGAGTTTCGCAGCCGTGGTCGTCTCCGAGCTGCCGGGTACGGAGCCCGGAGCCAAGGCGGCGTCCAGGCGGGGCCGGATCCGCCTGGTCTGGCTCGGCCAGCGCACGGTGCCGGGGATCGACGCCGGGATCCGGCTGGGGTTCGACGGCATGGTGTCCGAAGTCGACGGCCTGCCCACCATGTACAACCCGGGATACGAGATCCTGAGCCTGCTGGAGAACGAGTCATGACTGAACAGCCCGCACCGCGGGACGAACCCGAGAAGTCCCTGTCCGACCTGGCCGGCAGCTACGCTGCCAAGGCGGGCATGGAGCGGCGCGACGACGGGCAGATCGACGTCCTCAAATCCATCGGCGGGGTCCGCGGCCTCGTCGAAAGTGTCCTGCCCGGCATCATCTTCCTGGTCGTCTTCACCGTCAGCCGCGACCTTGGCCCCGCCTTGATCGGCGCCCTCGGCACTGCGGCCGTATTCACTGTGTTGCGGCTTATCCAGCGCGGAACCGTGACGCAGGCCTTCTCGGGCCTGGTCGGCGTGGCCATCTGCGCGTTCGTGGCCAACAGCACGGGGCGTGCCGAGGACTTCTACGTCTGGGGCTTCATCACCAACGCCGCGTACATCGTTGGCATGGTGGTCTCAGTCCTGGTGAAATGGCCCCTCGCCGGGCTGCTCTTCGGCTTCATCCGCGGGGAAGGCCTCGACTGGCGGAAGCAGCCGCGCCGGCTGAAGGCCTATGTGCTGGCCACCTGGATCGTGACCTCGGTCCTGGTGCTGCGGCTGCTGGTGCAGGTGCCGCTCTACTTCATGGGCGAAGACGGCCTGGTCGCACTCGGCACCGCGCGGCTGGTCATGGGCCTGCCGCTCTATGCCCTCGGGCTGTGGCTGGCCTGGCTGGTGTCACGCCCGGCCGACAGCACCCTCGCCGGTGGCAGCACCGGCCGGGCGGGCGAGCAGGACTGACCGCAGCTCCTGTTCGGCCGCGATCGTGGTGACGAAGAACAGTTCGTCGCTCGCTTCGATCACGTCGTCGGCGCTCGGGGTGATCGGTGCGTCGTCGCGGAGGATCGCGACCACCGTCGCGTCCTGGGGCCAGTCCACCGAACCGAGCGTGCTGCCGATCAGGCCGGAGTCGCCGGGCACGGTGAATTCCACGATCGAGGCCACGCCGGTCTGCAGCGTCAGCAGGCGGACCAGGTCGCCGATCTCGACGGCCTCTTCCACCAGGGCGGTCATGAGCCGCGGGGTGTTGACGGCGACGTCGACGCCCCAGGAATCGTCGAACATCCAGTCGTTCTTCGGGTTGTTGACCCGGCCCACGGTCCTGCCGACGCCGAATTCGCTTTTGGCCAGCAGGGACACGACGAGGTTCACCTTGTCATCGCCCGTCGCGGAGACGACGACGTCCGCCTCTTCCAGCTTCGCATCGCGCAGGGTGGTGATCTCGCACGCGTCCCCGATGAGCCAGCGGGCTCCCTTGAGTCCGCTGCGGCCGATCACCTCGGGCTTCTGGTCGATGAGAAGGATCTCGTGGTTGTTGGACAGCAGTTCGCGGGCGATCGAGGAGCCGACGCTGCCGGCGCCGGCAATGACGACCTTCATTCGGACTCCTTCACCGGAGGCTTGGACAGGACTGCGGAGATTTCATGCGTGGCATCCACGCGCATCATGGCATGCACGATGTCCCCGTGCTGGAAGCGGGTCTCCGGGCCCGGCAGCACGCCCTCGCCGAAGCGGGTCAGGTAGGCCACCCTCGCCCCCGACAGGGCCTCGATTTCGGTGAGGAAGTGCCCGGCCCACGCCTCGTGCAGCGACACCTCGCCCAGGATCAGCCGGCCGGAGGCTTCGCGGTAGTCGCCCTTGATGCTCTGCTCGGGCAGGATCCTGCGCAGCACCTGGTCCGCGCTCCAGCGCACGGCCGCCACCGTGGGAATGCCCAGGCGCTGGTAGATCTCGGCGCGCCCCGGGTCGTAGATGCGGGCCACGACGTGCTGGACGTGGAAGGTCTCCCGTGCCACCCGAGTCGCAAGGATGTTCGAATTGTCGCCGCTTGAAACCGCAGCGAAGGCGTAGGCCTTCTCGATGTCGGCGTGGCGGAGCGTGTCCCGGTCAAATCCCACGCCGGTGACCTTGCGGCCGGAAAAGTCGCTGCGCAGGCGGCGGAAGGCGCGGTCGTCCTGGTCAATGACCGCGACGCTGTGGCCGGAGTCGTCGAGGGTGTGGGCCAGGGTGACGCCGACGCGTCCGCAGCCCATGATGACGAAATGCGCCACTGTCGATGCCTCTTCCGCTGTTCCAAGCTGTCCTGCTGCCAGCTTAACCCTTTGCAGCCCGGCCGGCGGCTTAGAGTGATTCCATGACAACCCTGCAGGCAAGCGGTTACGGTTGTGGGCTGTGCTGACATATCTTGACGCCCTCAAGCGGATCTTGGTGGGCCGGCCCTTCCGGACGGAACGGGCCAAGGTGCAGCCGCTGCCGCAGTGGCTGGCGCTGCCGGTGTTTTCCGCGAACGCCCTGTCCTCCGTGGCCTACTCGCCGGATGAGATCCTGCTCACGCTGGCGCTGGCCGGCGTCTCGGCCGTGGCGCTGTCGCCGCTGGTGGGGCTGGCGGTCATGGTTGTCCTGCTCGTCATCATCGCCTCCTACCGGCAGAGCGTGCACGCCTACCCTTCCGGCGGCGACTACCAGATCGCCAGCGAGAACCTCGGCAAGACGGCGGGCATCACCGTCGGTTCGGCGCTGATGTTCGACTACGTGCTCACCGTTGCGGTGTCGATGTCGTCGGCGGCGCACTACCTGATTTCCGCTTTCCCCGCACTCCACGGAGGACAACCGGTGGCCGCTGCCCTCGGCGTCGTTGTCCTGGCGTTTCTCCACCTGCGCGGGTTGCGCCGCGGCGGCCGCGCCGTGGCCATCCCGACCTATGCGTTCGTCGGCCTCATCCTGCTGATGTGCCTGGTCGGCTTCATCCAGGACCTGGGCGGGCAGCTGGAACTGGCCCCCAGCGCCGAGCTGGACATCGTTCCGGCCGCCGAGTTCCAGGCCGGCCTGACCGGCCTGGCCGGCGCCTTCCTGGTGCTGCGGGCCTTCTCCACCGGCGCCGCCGCGCTGACCGGCGTGGAGACCCCGGCCAGTAACGTGCGGGCCTTCCGCCCGCCCCGGGCCAGGAACGCCGCGACGGCGCTGCTCGTGCTCGGTATCGCCGCGACCGTGATGACCATGGCCGTGCTGTACCTCGCCCGCGCCACGCGCGTGCACGTGGTGCAGGTGCCCGCGGAGCAGCTGCGCCTGAACGGCGGGCCGCTGCCGGCCGACTATGTGCAGATGCCGGTCATCAGCCAGCTGGCAGCCACCGTGTTCGACCGCGGCAACGTGCTCTTCTACCTGGTGGTTGCCGCGACCGGCCTGATCCTGGTGCTGGCCAGCCACTCTGCCTTCACTTCTTTCCCCGCCCTGGCGTCCATCCTCGCCACGGACGGTTTCCTCCCGCGCCAGCTGCGCACCCGCGGTGACCGGCTCAGCTTCAGCAACGGCGTCCTGGCGCTGGCCGGGGCGGCGCTGCTGCTGATCCTGGTCACCCGTGCGGACGTGACGCAGCTGATCCAGCTGTATGTGGTCGGTGTATTCGTCTCCTTCACCTTCAGCCAGCTGGGCATGATCAAGCACTTCTCGCGGCTGATCCGCTCCACGCCGAACCGGCGCCTGCGGCGGAAGATGATGCGGTCCCGGCTGATCAACCTCATCGGCTTCATCCTCACCGCCACGGTGCTGGTGGTCGTGCTGGTCAGCAAGTTCGTCTTCGGCGCCTGGATTGCGGTCGCCGGCATCTTCCTGCTGGGGCTGGCCATGTACAGCATCAACCGGCACTACCAGCAGGTCGCCCGCGAGCTGGCGGTGGAGGAGACGGGCCAGGCTACGGCCCTGCCGTCGCGGGTGCACGCGGTGATCCTCGTCTCGCACGTCCGCAAGCCGGTGCTGCGCGCGCTGGCGTTCGCCCGGGCCTCGCGGCCCTCGAAGCTGGACGCCGTGATCGTGGACATCGACGAGGAGGAGACCGCGCAGACGCTGGCCGACTGGGACCGGCTGAAGATCCCGGTGCCGATCACCGTGCTCGCGTCGCCCTACCGGGACACCACCACGCCGATCATCAACTACATCCAGAACATCCGCCGCGATTCCCCGCGGGACCTTGTGGTCGTGTACATTCCCGAATACGTCGTGGGGCGCTGGTGGGAGCAACTCGTGCACAACCAGACCGCCCTGCGGATCAAGACCCGACTGCACTTCGAACCGGGCGTCATGGTGGCCAGCGTGCCATGGCAGCTCGCGTCCTCCGATGCGGTCCGCAAATTCCAGGAGCTTTCCTAAATGCCGCAGGCCACCGACCGTGACTCCGACCTCGAGCTGGAACTGACCGTTTCCGCGCCCGCCCATGGCGGCCACTTCATCGCCCGGCATGAGGGCCGCGTCGTCTTCGTGCGGCACGCCCTGCCGGGGGAGCGGGTGCGGGTCCGCGTCACTGACGGCGGCCCGGACGCGGGATTCTGGCGCGCCGACACCGTCGAGGTCCTGGAGGCCTCCCCGCACCGCGAGGCGCACCCCTGGGCCCCGGCCGACGCGCTGCTGGCGGCCAAGGCGGGCAAGCCGCCGGTCGGCGGGGCCGAGTTCGGCCACATCGCCCTGGGCGAGCAGCGCGCGCTGAAGGCTGCCATCTTCGAGGAACAGCTGCACCGCCTGGCGGGCGTGGAGCGCAGCGTCAGCGTGGAAGCTGCGGATGCGAACGACGACGGCGGGCTGGGCTGGCGTACGCGGGCGGCTTTCGCCGTGGACCAGTCCGGGCGGCTGGCGATGAATGCCCACCGCTCGGACCAGCTGATCCCGGTGACCGACATGCCGCTGGCCGTACCGGCCATCAATGAGCTGCGGCTCTGGGAGCAGGACCTCAGCCAGCTGGTGCGGGTTGAGGTGGCGGCACCCGCCAACGGTTCGGCGCCGCTGGTGCTGCTGGTGCCGGCCAAGGGCGCGAGCCCCCGCCGGCTGGCCGCCATCGCCGGGCGCATTCCGGCGCCCGCGTCGGTCGCCGTATGGGAACCCGAGGAACAGCGGCTGACGCGGCTGCGCGGCCGGACCTGGGTGGCCGAAAGCTGCCGCGGCCACGAATACCGGGTGACAGGGGAGGGGTTCTGGCAGATCCACCGCTCGGCCCCGCAGGTGCTGACCAGTGCCGTGCTGGCGGGCGTGGACCCGCGACCGGGCCAGCGCGTCGCGGACCTCTACGCCGGTGCCGGGCTGTTCACCGCGCCGCTGGGCGCCGCCGTCGGGCCTTCGGGTGCGGTCCTCTCCGTGGAAGGTTCCCCGGGCACCAGCCGCGACGCCCGCAAGAACCTGCACGGCATGGAACAGGTGCAGATCGTGCAGGGCAAAGTCGAGAACGTGCTGCAGCGCCACCACGACCGGCTGGATGCCGTGGTGCTCGATCCGCCCCGCGCCGGTGCCGGCCGGAAGGTGGTGGAGCAGCTGCACGGCAAACGCCCCTCGGTGGTCGGCTACGTGGCGTGCGACCCCGCGTCCTTCGCGCGCGACCTAGGCTACTTCCTCAAGCTTGGCTGGGAGCTGCAGGACCTGCGGGTCTTCGACCTCTACCCGAATACGCACCACATGGAGTCCTTCGGCCTGCTGGTGCGCGCCTGACGCGCAGCAGCGAGCGGGAGCGCAGCTAGGCCTCGATCCGTGCCAGCAGCTCGCGGAGCCGGTCCACCAGCGGCTGGCGGTCGGCTTCCCGGATGGAGCCGAGGAGCTCGTGTTCGATGCGCAGGAGCTCGACGAATGCGGCATCCACGATCCGCCGGCCCTCCGGGTGGAGTTCCACCCGCACGATCCGCGCGTCGGCGAGGTCCGTCGAGCGGCCCACCAGGCCCCGGGCTACCAGCCGGTCGATGCGGTTGGTCATGGTGCCCGAGGTCACCAGGTTCTCCTTGGCCAACTGCCCGGCGGTCATCGCACCGTCGGGGGAGCGCCGGATGGCCGAGAGCACATCGAAGTCGCCCAATTGCAGGCCGTGGGCAGCCAAGGCGTTGCGCCGCAGGGCATCGAAGCGCTGGGCCAGCCGGCTGATACGGCTGAAGACGCCCATCGGCTCGACGTTCTCCGAGGGCATGACACCCTGCCAACCGTCGATGATTTCGTCCACCGCATCCATCTGCCGCTCCATGTCCCACTGATCCTTCGCGCCGGCCCTGTCTAGTCCAAGTTATCTTGACATCAAGATATTTGGAAAGTAGGGTTCTGGTAAATCTTGATGTCAAGAGATTCCCGGTTCCGGGGATCTGCCCAAGGGCTGCGGGGATAGGCTGGCAACAGCTCTGCCGCAATCCAGCCGCACGCTTGCCGATTAGGCCCGCCTAACTGGCGGGGCGTCCGGACGGGCAACAAAGATGTGAATGGCGAGAGGAGTCCCCTGTGAGCAATGTGGACAGCTTCGGTTCCAAAGGCGCGTTGAACGTCGGCGGTACCGAATACGAAATTTTCCGGCTGAATTCGATCGAAGGCGCCGACAGCCTTCCGTTCAGCCTCAAGGTTCTCCTGGAGAACCTGCTGCGCACCGAAGACGGTGCCAACATCACCGCGGACCATGTCCGCGCCCTGGCCGGCTGGGATCCCAAGGCCCAGCCGAACACCGAAATCCAGTTCACGCCCGCCCGCGTGATCATGCAGGACTTCACCGGCGTTCCCTGCGTGGTCGACCTGGCCACCATGCGCGAGGCCGTGAAGGAGCTCGGCGGCGACCCGAAGCGCGTGAACCCGCTGGCACCGGCCGAGATGGTCATCGACCACTCCGTCCAGATCGATGTCTTCGGCAACGCCCAGGCGGTCGAGCGCAACATGGAGATCGAGTACCAGCGCAACGGCGAGCGTTACCAGTTCCTGCGCTGGGGCCAGACCGCGTTCGACGACTTCAAGGTTGTCCCCCCGGGCACCGGCATCGTTCACCAGGTCAACATCGAATACCTGGCCCGCACGGTCATGACCCGCGAAGTAGTCGAAGACGGGCAGGCCAAGCTCCGTGCCTACCCGGACACCTGCGTCGGCACCGACTCCCACACCACCATGGTCAACGGCCTGGGCGTGCTGGGCTGGGGCGTCGGCGGCATCGAGGCCGAGGCTGCCATGCTCGGCCAGCCCGTCTCGATGCTGATCCCGCGCGTTGTCGGCTTCAAGCTCACCGGCGAAATCCCCGCCGGCGCCACCGCCACCGACGTGGTGCTGACCATCACCGAGATGCTGCGCAAGCACGGCGTCGTCGGCAAGTTCGTCGAGTTCTACGGCGAGGGCGTCGCGGCCGTGCCGCTGGCCAACCGCGCCACGATCGGCAACATGAGCCCCGAATTCGGCTCGACCGCCGCCATGTTCCCGATCGACGACGTCACCCTGGACTACCTGCGCCTGACCGGCCGCTCCGAGGAGAACATCGCCCTCGTCGAGGCCTACACCAAGGAGCAGGGCCTCTGGCACGACCCGAGCCGCGAGCTGCGCTTCTCCGAGTACCTCGAGCTGGACCTGTCCACGGTTGTGCCGTCGATCGCCGGCCCGAAGCGTCCCCAGGACCGCATCGAGCTCAGCGCCTCCAAGGACCAGTTCCGCAAGGACCTGCACAACTACGTCAAGGCAGCCAACGAGGACGCCCTGGACGAGGCACTCGAAGAGAGCTTCCCCGCCTCGGACGCTCCGGCGATGACTTCGACCGTCCGCCACTCGGCAGCCGCGAACTCCGACGGCCGCCCGACCAAGGCGGTCGACGTCAAGATGGAGGACGGCCGCGAGTTCGTGCTGGACCACGGCGCGGTCACCATCGCCTCGATCACCTCCTGCACCAACACGTCCAACCCGTCGGTGATGCTGGCGGCCGCGGTGCTGGCGCGCAACGCCGTCGACAAGGGCCTGACCTCCAAGCCGTGGGTCAAGACGTCTGTCGCCCCCGGCTCCAAGGTCGTCACCGAGTACTACGAGAAGTCCGGCCTGGTGCCCTACCTTGAGAAGCTCGGCTTCTTCACCGTGGGCTATGGCTGCGCGACCTGCATCGGCAACTCGGGACCGCTCGAAAGCGAGATCTCCGAGGCCATTCAGGCCAACGACCTCTCCGTGACCGCGGTGCTCTCGGGCAACCGCAACTTCGAGGGCCGGATCAACCCGGACGTCAAGATGAACTACCTGGCCTCGCCGCCGCTGGTCATCGCGTACGCCCTGGCCGGTTCCATGGACTTCGACTTCGAGAAGGACGCGCTCGGCACGGACTCCGAAGGCAACGAGGTCTTCCTGAAGGACATCTGGCCGAGCCCGACCGAAGTCCAGGCCATCATCGACTCCTCGATCGACGAAGAGATGTTCGCCAAGGGCTATGACGGCGTGTTCGACGGCGACGACCGCTGGCGTGCACTCGAGACCCCGCTGGGCGACACCTTCGCCTGGGCAGATGACTCGACCTACGTGCGCAAGCCTCCGTACTTCGAGGGCATGAAGGCGCAGCCGGAGCCCGTTACGAACATCAGCGGTGCCCGCGTGCTGGCCAAGCTGGGCGACTCCGTGACCACGGACCACATCAGCCCGGCGGGCTCCTTCAAGTCCGACAGCCCGGCAGGCCGCTACCTGCTGGAGCACGGCGTGGAGCGCAAGGACTTCAACTCCTACGGATCCCGCCGAGGCAACCACGAGGTGATGATCCGCGGCACCTTCGCCAACATCCGGCTGAAGAACCTGCTGCTGGACGGCGTGGAGGGCGGTTTCACCCGCGACTTCACGCAGACCGGCGGGCCCCAGGCCTACATCTACGACGCCGCGATGAACTACCAGGCCGCCGGCACCCCGCTGGTCGTCCTGGCCGGCAAGGAGTACGGCTCCGGCTCGTCCCGCGACTGGGCAGCCAAGGGTACCGCCCTGCTGGGCGTCAAGGCCGTCATCGCCGAGAGCTTCGAGCGCATCCACCGCTCGAACCTGATCGGTATGGGCGTGCTGCCGCTGCAGTTCCCGGCCGGCGAGAGCGCTGCCTCGCTGGGCCTGTCCGGCACCGAGACCTTCGCGATCGAGGGAGTGACCGAATTGAACAACGGCACCACCCCGAAGACCCTGAAGGTCACCGCCACCGACGAAGACGGAAAGGTCACCATGTTCGACGCGGTCGTGAGAATCGACACGCCGGGCGAAGCCGACTACTACCGCAACGGCGGCATCCTGCAGTACGTTCTGCGTCAGCTGACCGCGGCCTAAGCGCGTTCGGCCCCAACGCAGCGGGCCCCCGGCAATCCGTCCTTCGGGCGGGCCGGGGGCCCGCTGCGCGTTATGGTTAAGTGTTGGCCACCGCGAAGTCTTCAGCGCGCGGAGGCAGTCTAGACACGGCAAGGGAGGCACTATGGGCCTACTGGAGACAATCCGTAATCCTCAGGACCTCAGCAAGCTCAGCACGACGCAGCTGATGAGCCTGGCGGCGGAGATCCGGCAGTTCCTGATCACGAATGTCGCCCAGACCGGCGGGCACCTCGGCCCGAACCTCGGCGTGGTGGAGCTGACGCTGGGGATCCACCGTGTCTTCGATTCCCCGCGGGACAGCATTGTCTTCGACACCGGGCACCAGTCGTACGTGCACAAGCTCCTCACGGGGCGGCAGGACTTTTCCACGCTCCGGCAGCAGGGCGGCCTGTCGGGCTACCCGGACCGCGCCGAATCCATCCACGACATCGTCGAGTCTTCGCACGCGTCGTCCTCCCTGTCCTGGGCGGACGGCATCTCGCGCGCGCGGCAGCTGAACGGCGAGGGGGAGCGGTACGTCGTGGTCATGATCGGTGACGGCGCCCTGACCGGCGGCATGGCCTGGGAGGCCATCAACAACATCGCCGCGGACAAGAGCCGCCGCGTGGTCATCGTCGTCAACGACAACGGCCGGTCCTACGCCCCGACCATCGGCGGCCTCGCGGACCAGCTGGCCGCGCTCCGCGCCACGATCGACAGGGTCCGCACCCACAAGGCCTACGAGGGCACGCTCGACTGGTGGAAGCGGCGCCTGCAGAACGGCGGCCTGCTGAGCCAGCTGGCCTACAAGAGCCTGCACGCCGCCAAGAAGGGCCTCAAGGACTGGTGGGCCCCGCAGGGCCTGTTCGAAGACCTGGGCATGAAGTACATCGGCCCCATCGACGGCCATGACATGGCGTCCGTGGAGGATGCGCTGACCCAGGCCCGCAAGTACGGCGGCCCCGTGATCGTGCACGCCATGACGGAGAAGGGGCGCGGCTACGCGCCCGCCCGCGCCCATGAAGCGGACCAGTTCCACGCCGTCGGGGTCATCGACCCGGAAACCGGCGAGCCGCTGGACGCCGGCGGCGTGCAGTCGTGGACGTCCGTGTTTTCCGAGGAGATCGCGGCCATCGCGGACGAGCGTCCGGACATCGTCGGCATCACCGGTGCCATGCTGATCCCGGTGGGCCTGCACAAGATGGCCGCCAAGCACCCGGACCGGGTGTTCGACGTCGGCATCGCGGAGCAGCACGCCCTCACCAGCGCCGCGGGCATGGCCTTTGGCGGGCTGCACCCGGTGGTCGCGGTGTACGCGTCCTTCCTGAACCGCGCCTTCGACCAGCTGCTGATGGATGTCGCGCTGCACAAGGCCGGTGTGACCGTGGTGCTGGACCGCGCCGGCGTCACCGGGCCGGACGGACCCAGCCACCACGGCATGTGGGACCTGTCGATGCTCCAGATCGTCCCGGGGCTGCACCTGGCCGCGCCCCGCGACGCCACCCGGCTGCGCGAGGAACTGCGCGAGGCGGTGGCCATCAATGACGCGCCCACCGTGGTGCGTTTCTCCAAGGGCTCCGTGGGCGAGGAAGTCCGGGCCATCGAACGGCTCTCCGACGGCGTGGACGTGCTCGCGCGCCGCCCCTCCGGATCCACCGAGAACGACGTCCTCATCGTCAGCGTCGGCGCCATGGGCGAGCTGGCGCTGGAGGTTTCCAACCGGCTCGGGGCCCAGGGCATCAGTTCCACCGTGGTGGATCCGCGCTGGGTACTGCCGGTTCCGCCGTCGATCATTTCCCTGGCCGCCCGGCACCGGATCGTCATCGTCGTCGAGGACGGTGTCCGCGCCGGCGGCGTCGGGTCGAGGATCCGCCAGGAAATGCGCGCGGCCGGCGTGGATACCGCGCTGAACGAGGTCGGCCTCCCGGTAGAGTTCCTCGCGCACGGCACGCGTGCCCAGGTGATGGAGCGGGTGGGGCTCACCGCGCAGCAGGTGACGCACGACGTCGTTGCCCAGGTTTTGGGCACGAAGGTTCCGTTCGCGCGGCCGTTGCCGGGGCAGGAACTGCCCACCGGACAGATCCCGAAGATCCAGTGAGGGAACCGGATTCCATCGACCGTGGCCAGCTGGTCGTGCTTCGCAACCGCAAATGGAACGGCACGCCGCACTGGGTGGTCCCCGGCGAATACCTCGGCCGCGACGGCTTCGGGCACTGGATCTGGCAGCCGGAGGGCTCCTTCGTGTCCAAGCCCGGCTACGGTTTCTACGCGGCCTCCGATGCGCTGGTCATGGTGCCGCACAGCGGGGACCATGTGGTCACGTTCTTCGACGAGCTGCACCCCAAGGACGTGGAGATCTATGTCGACATCGCCACGGACATCCGCTGGAGCGAACTGCACGCGGGGCGCGGATTCGAGGTGACCCTCGTCGACATGGACCTGGACGTCATCAGGACTTTCAACGGACCCGGCACGTGGATCGACGACGAGGACGAGTTCTCCGCCCACCAGGCGTCCATGTCCTACCCCGGGCCGGTGATCGAGGCGATGCGCGCCGAGGCCGACAGGATCTACGCAGCGGTGCGGGACCGGACGGCTCCCTTCGACGGCACGGCGGCACACTGGTTCAGGAAGGCACGGGCATGAATTTCCTCCGTTTCTACAAGCGTCTCGACGACGGCACTTTGGTGTTCCGGGAGGCCTGGTTCGACGAGGACTACGCCCAGTTCGTGGTCAACCACGGCACGGTCGGGCACCAGAGCAGCACCAAGGAGACCCGCGACGTCACGGCCGAGGCCGCCGGCGGGCTGCTGGACGCCTTCGGGCAGCAGTGCGCAGAGGACGGCTACGCCGAGATCCCGGCGGAGGAACAGTCCACGGTAGTAGCCCAGTACGCGCTGAAGACCGCGGGCGGCAGCGAGCGGGACCGCTACCTCGAGGACAAGGCCCGGCGCGCCATCACCGAGTTCTTCGCCTGGCGCGGCCTCGGCACCGTGGACCGCACCGAGTTCGCCCCGCACAAGCTGAACATCTTCTGCCTGGCCCCGGACGCCGCGAAGGCCGTGGCGGGCCTGAAGGTGTGCCTGCGCGAGGCCAAGCTGGACTTCACCAAGCTGAGCATTGCCGCGGCGCCGCCGCAGGACCGGGCCGCCCTGAAGCAGAAGCACCCGCTGCCCGCCAAGGCGCCGTTCAGCCTGGGCTGACCGGAGGCGCTCCTTCGGCTACGCCTCGCCGGCGGCGCCGTTTCCGGGCAGGCACAGGCCTGCGGCGCGGGCGGCGGCACGATACGCATCCGCCAGGCTGGCCACGCTCTCATGCGCGTTCAGCCCGCTGGGATTGGGCACGGCCCACAACTCGGCCCCGGCGATCGTCTCGGGCTGCCGTCCGAGCGTCGCCTTCGGCCTGCCGAACCCGACGCGGTACGCGGTGATCCCGGCCACCGCCACGACGCGCGGGCCAAGTGCTGTGACCTTTGCGGCGAGGCGGTCCGCTCCGTCCCTGAGCTCCGCGGCCTCCAGCTCGTCGGCCCTCGCCGTGGCCCGGGCGACGATATTGGTAATGCCCACGCCGCGGGCCACCAGGTGGCTGCGGTCCGCGTCCGCCATGCCGTCTCCCGCACGGATCAGGTGGTCCGTGATGCCGGCGGCCGCCAGGGCGGGGTAGAAGCGGTTGCCCGGCCGCGCGAAGTGGGTGGCCGTCGCCGCCGACCACAGGCCGGGATTGATGCCCACGAAGAGCAGGCGCAGCCCCGGGCCCAGCAGGTCCGGCACCGTGGCGTCGCGGTAGCTGAGCAGTTCGTCACGGGTAAAGCGCACGGCCCCACTCTTTCACGCACCAGCCGTCCGAGGCGAAGCGCCGGGTACGGCAAGGCCCGGTGGCCCGCCTCGCAGGCGGGAACACCGGGCCCTCGTCCGCCGGCGCGTACGACGGCGGAAGTTACCTCTAGTGCGATCAGTCCGTTCCGGCGTCGAACGCTGCGCGGTCCAGGGCCTCATCCGCCGCCCGGTCCGCCTCGTCCACCCGCTGGGTGTCTGCGATCTCGTTGGCTCCGCCGGCCTCCAGTGCGCCGACCAGTTCCGCGGTCGGTCCGCCGACGAGTCCCTGCACGGCGTACTGCTCCAGGCGCGACCGCGAGTCCGCGATGTCCAGGTTGCGCATGGTCAGCTGGCCGATCCGGTCCAGCGGCCCGAAGGCGGCGTCCCCGACGCGCTCCATGGAGAGCTTGTCCGGGTGGTAGCTCAGGTGTGGTCCGGCGGTGTCCAGGATGGTGTAGTCCTCGCCGCGGCGCAGGCGCAGGGTGACCTCGCCGGTCACGGCCGAGCCGACCCACTTCTGCAGCGACTCGCGCAGCATCAGCGACTGCGGGTCCAGCCAGCGGCCCTCGTACATCAGGCGGCCCAGGCGGCGGCCCTCGGCGTAGTAGTTGGCCACGGTGTCTTCGTTGTGGATGGCGTTGAGCAGCCGCTCGTAGGCGATGTGCAGCAGGGCCATGCCCGGGGCTTCGTAGATGCCGCGGCTCTTGGCCTCGATGATGCGGTTCTCGATCTGGTCGCTCATGCCCAGGCCGTGGCGGCCGCCGATGGCGTTCGCCTCGTTGACGAGGGCGACAGCGTCTGCGTATTCGGTGCCGTTGATGGCCACCGGACGGCCCGCCTCGAAGCGGATCGTGACGTCCTCGGTGGCGATCTCGACGTCGTCGCGCCAGAAGGCGACGCCCATGATGGGCTCGACGGCCTCGAGGCTCGTGTCCAGGTGCTCCAGCGTCTTGGCCTCGTGCGTGGCGCCCCAGATGTTGGCGTCGGTGCTGTAGGCCTTCTCCGCGGAGTCGCGGTAGGGGAAGTCATGCGCGGTGAGCCACTCGGACATTTCCTTGCGGCCGCCCAGCTCTGCGACGAACTTCGGGTCGAGCCAAGGCTTGTAGATGCGCAGGCGCGGGTGCGCCAGGAGCCCGTAGCGGTAGAACCGCTCGATGTCGTTGCCCTTGTAGGTGGAGCCGTCGCCCCAGATGTCCACGCCGTCTTCGCGCATGGCACGCACCAGCAGGGTGCCGGTGACCGCGCGGCCCAGCGGGGTGGTGTTGAAGTAGGCGCGCCCGGCGCTGCGGATGTGGAAGGCGCCGCAGGCCAGCGCGGCCAGGCCTTCCTCCACCAGGGCGGGCTTGCAGTCGACCAGGCGGGAGAGCTCCGCGCCGTATTCGGCCGCACGTCCGGGAACGGCGTCGATGTCCGGCTCGTCGTACTGACCGAGGTCCGCGGTGTAGGTGTAGGGCACGGCGCCGCCGTCGCGCATCCACGCAACTGCCACGGAAGTATCGAGTCCGCCGGAGAAGGCGATGCCGACGCGTTCGCCGACGGGAAGAGAAGTGAGAACTTTGGCCATGCTCTCGATAATAGGTGCACCGGGCGCCAAAGGCCGAAGCGGCCGCCCGTTAGCGGCTTCGTGACGTGCGCGAAATCACCACTGCACCCGGTTTCGGGCCGGCACGCGGGGGTAGGATGCGAGGCGGGTTACATAGGCCAACGCGAAGGAACCAAGGATGGAATACCGCAGACTCGGCAACTCAGGTCTCACTGTCTCCGCTGTGGGGCTCGGCTGCAACAACCTGGGCCGTGCCGGCACGCCCACGGAGAGCCAGGAAGGCACGGACGCCGTCGTGCACGCGGCGCTGGAGGCCGGCGTCACGCTGTTCGACGTCGCGGACAGCTACGGGAAGGAGCCCGGGCTGAGCGAGGAGTTCCTGGGGCGGGCCCTGGGGCAGCGGCGGGATGACGTCGTCGTCGCCACCAAATTCGGCATGGACATGCGCGGGGCCAACGGCGAGGATTTCGGCGCCCGCGGGTCGCGGCGCTACATCGTCAAGGCCGCCGAGGCCTCGCTGCGGCGGCTGGGCACGGACTGGATCGACCTCTACCAATTCCACACCCCGGACCCGCTGACGCCGATCGAGGAGACCCTCTCGGCCCTGGACGACCTGGTCCGGGCCGGCAAGGTGCGCTACATCGGGCACTCCAACCGTGCCGGCTGGCAGATCGCCGAGGCCGAGTTCACCGCCCGGATGCATGGCTTTACACGCTTCGTCTCCAGCCAGAACCACTACAACCTGCTGGACCGCCGGGCGGAGCTCGAGGTCACCCCGGCGGCCGAGGCCTACGGGCTGGGCGTACTGCCGTACTTTCCGCTGGCCAACGGGCTGCTGACCGGCAAGTACAAGGAAGGCAAGGCGCCCGAAGGCAGCCGGCTGAGCCATTCGCGCACCAACCTGCTCCAGGACGCCGACTGGGAACAGCTCGGGGCGTTCTCCAAGTTCGCGGCGGACCGCGGGCTGGCGGAGATCGAGGTGGCCTTCTCCTGGCTGGCGTCCCGGCCGTCGGTCGCTTCCGTGATCGCCGGAGCCACCAAGCCGGAGCAGATCCGGCAGAACGCCTCGTCCGCCGGCTGGAAGCCGACGGCCGAGGACCTGGCGGCGCTGGACGAAATCTTCCCCACGGTGCCCAAGGTCGCGCTCTTCTAGGCCTGGCGTGCGCATCATCTTCGACAATGACACCGGGATCGACGACGCCCTGGCGCTCGTGTACCTGCTGAGCCGGCCCGACGTCGACCTGGCGGCGATCACCTGTTCAGCCGGCAACGTGTCGGCCGAACAGGTGGCCCGGAACAACCTCGCCCTGCTGCGGCTGTGCGGACGGCCCCAGGTGGAGGTGGCGGCCGGGGCGGGCGATCCGCTCTCCATTCCGTTGGTCACCACCCCGGAGACGCATGGCGAGCAGGGCCTGGGCTACGCGGAACTGGCCGCTGGCTCCGCGCACGTATCGCGCCGCTCCGCCGTCGACCTCTGGATCGAGGAGGTGCGCCGTGCCCCTGGGCAACTGACGGCGCTGCTGACCGCACCGCTGACCAACTTCGCGCTGGCGCTGCGCCGCGACCCGGAGCTGCCGCGGCTGCTCAAGCGCACCGTGATCATGGGCGGCTGCTACTTCTACCAGGGCAACACCACGCCCACCGCCGAATGGAACACCCACGTGGACCCGCACGCGGCCGCCGAGGTCTTCGCCGCGTTCGAGGGGCTGCCGGAGGAGCAGCTGCCCATCGTCTGCGCGCTGGAGACCACCGAGCGGATCGAGCTGCAGCCGGCGCATGTGGCCCGGCTCGCCAGGGAGTCCGGCTGCGCCGAGGAGGAGCTGGTGGGCCCGGAAGATGCTCCGGGGGCCCGCAGCACGGCCTCCAGCCCGCTGGTCCGCTTCCTCTCGGACGCGCTGCGCTTCTATTTCGAATTCCACCGCCAGTACGACCAGGGCTACGTCGCGCACGTGCATGACGTCTTTGCGGCGGCCGTTGCCGCCGGGACCGTCGAGTACCGCGCCCGGCCGGCCACCGTGCACGTCGAGACGGCACCGGGTCCGCTGGTGGGCACCACGGTCGCCGACTACCGCGGGCTGTGGGGGAGGAAGCCGAACGCGCGCATCGTGAGCTGGAATGATCCTCCGGCGGTGTTCGACGAAGTCCTCGGTTCCATCGCCGCCCTGGCCCGCCAGCTGGAAGGGCAGGCCGGGCCGGTTCGGTAGAATGGGTCACCGGGTCGAGGTGACATAGGCCCATTCCCGCCAGCTTTACCCAGGAAGACCTATGTCCAATTCCCTGATCCTGCCCGCCCGGTCCGGCGTCACGCTGCGCTCCCGGCTGCTGCCGCTGCTCGGCGCGGCCCTCATCGCCGCCACTTACGCCATGCTCGTGCTGCTCCAGCCCTCGGAGGCCGCCGCGGGGCTCACCAGCTGGCCGGCCGTCGTGGCCTTCGCCGGCTATTTGTCCGGTGCCGTCCTGCTGCTGGCCGGCGTCCTGCCGCAGCTGCCGGCCTCCGTCCTGACCATCATCCCCGTGGGCCTCGTGCTTAACATCGTGCTCGGCCAGTTCGTCGGCAGCACGCTAGTGCCGCTCTACCTGGATTCCATCGGCACCGTGCTGGTGGGGCTGCTCGCGGGCCGCGCCGCCGGCGCTGCCACCGGGGTGCTCGGTTCGCTCGTCTGGTCCCTGTTCAACCCCACCGTGCTGCCCTTCGCCGCGGGCGCGGCGGTGGTCGGCTTCCTGGCCGGTTCCGTCGGCACGCTGGTGCTGCGCCGCGCCTGGCTGGCTCCGGTCGCCGGGTTCCTCGCCGGTATCGTCGCCGCCGTGGTCTCCGCGCCGGTCGCGGCTTTCGTCTACGGCGGCACGTCCGGCGCCGCGACGGGCGCCATCGTGGGCATGTTCCGCGCCATGGGCGATTCGCTGCTCGCCTCGGTGACCAAGCAGGCGCTGATCTCCGACCCGGCGGACAAGGCGGTGGCCTTCCTGGTCGCCGCCCTGCTGGTGCTGGCCCTGCCGCGGCAGATCCGGCTGCAGTTCCCGCTTCCGCGCCGCGCCGCCGCGGACCGGGACTGACCTGGCGCACGCACGATGGCGCGCCTCCATCCATTCACCGGCTTGGCGTTCGCGGGCTCCGCTGCCCTGGTCAGCCTGGCCGCCGATCGCTGGTGGCTGAGCCTTGCCATCGTGGCCGCGTGCCTGGTGCTGGCCCGCCGCCGCGGCATCACCCGGCGCCTGGCGGGCACGGCCGCCGCGGTGCTGGTACCGCTCTGGCTCTCCCAGCTGCTGGTGCACGCGGTGTTCGACCGGACCGGCAGCCACGTGCTCCTCGCCGGGGGACCAGTGCGGCTGACCGTGGAGGGATTGACGACGGCGGGCGGTCTGGGGCTGCGGGTGGCGGCCTTCGCCACGGTGTTCCTGCTCTACTCGCTGACCGTGGACCGTTACGCGCTCGTCCGGGCGCTTGACCAGTCCGGAATGCCCGCCCAGCTCGGCTACATCGTCGCCGCCACCCTGGCGCTGGTGCCCGCCACCTTGGAACGGGCCAGGGCGATTAGCCAGGCGCAGGCGGTCCGAGGCGTCGGGGGCCGCGGCCCCGCAGGTCGCCTCGCTGCGGCCCGGATGCTGGCAGTGCCCCTGGTGCTGGCCAGCCTGCAGGACGCTACGGAGCGCTCCGTGAGCCTGCAGCTGCGAGGTTTCCCCGCCGGCCCCAAGCGCACCCAGTACGTCACGGTGAGCGCCCGCAGGTGGGAGCGGCCGGTCGCCGCCGTGGTGCTGTGCACAGCCGCCGCCCTGGTGGTGTTCCTCCTGGCCGGGGCACGCTGATGGAACTGGACCTCGAACACTATTGGCATCAGGGGCATGCTGCCCCCGCGCTGTCCGGCATCCGGCTGGCGATCGAACCGGGCACGCTGACCGTTGTTGCCGGCGGCTCCGGGAGCGGCAAAAGCACGCTCGCCGGCATCCTGGCCGGCAGCCTGCCCGGGCGGACCGGAGGGCGGATGGCCGGCACCGTCCGCCTCGCCGGGGAGCAGGTGGAATACGACGGCGGCGCGGAACCACCCGCCGTCGACCTCCGCCGATGGTCCCGCCAGGTGTCCTGCGTGCCGCAGGACGCCCGGAACTACCTGTCCCAGGTGCGCCCCACCGTCGCGGAAGAGCTCGCCTTCAGCCTGGAGAACGCCGGCCTGCCGCTCGAAGCGATGCGGAAGCGCGTGCATGCGGCCGCCGGACTGTTCGGCCTCGACCACCTGCTGCCGCGCCACCCCGCGCGGCTTTCCGGCGGGCAGGAACGGCTCGTCGCCATCGCCGCGGCCGCCGTAGTCGCGGCACCGGTGCTGGTGCTCGACGAACCACTGGCCGGACTCGACCGGGAGGCGGCCGCCCGGGTGGCCGCCGCGGTGCGGGAACTGCGGGACGCTGGCACCGCCGTCGTCCTCCTCACCCAGATGCTGGATGAGCTGGCGGGAGAAGCAGGACAGCTGCTGCTGCTGAAGGAAGGGTCCGTGGTGGCTGAGGGCCTGGCGGGTGCGCGGCGCGAAGCCGCCGCCGCAGGTGTTGTCGGGGGCGCGGGGCGGTTCGATGCCGGCGTGGCCGCGGGTCCGGGGAGATGCGACGCCGCGGGAGGAATTCCGGGCACCGGGCAGTCCGGCGCCGCCCGAGAAGCGGTGAATGCTCCCGGCCCGGAGGTCCTGCTGTCCTATCGGGAAGTCGGCTTCAGTTACCCCGCGGAGGATGCGGCCGGGCCGGACGGCCTGGCGGCCCCTCGCCCTCGCCGGAGGTTCGGGCGCGCGGCCAGCCGCCCCGGACCGCCCGGGCCGCAGCCGGGCCGTCGGCTGCTGGACGGCGTTTGCATCGACGTACGGGCGGGGGAGTGCGTGGCGCTGACCGGGCCCAACGGTGCCGGGAAGACCACGCTGCTCAAGATGGCGCTCGGGTTGGTGCGGCCGGACACAGGTGCCGTCATCCTGGCCGGCCGCGACGTCGCGCGCACTGGCCCGGGCGCGGCCGAACTGGCTTCCTCCGCGGGCTTGCTCTTCCAGAACCCGGCCGACCAGCTGTTTGAGCGGACCGTGCGCCGGGAGGTCGGATTCGGTCCGAAAGGGGCGCGGCCCGGGCAGGACGCAGTAGAGGCCGCTCTGTCGGACTGCGGTCTGGCGGACCTGGCCGACGGGCACCCCTACGAGCTGCCCGCCTCGGGGCGCCGCCTGGTCGCGCTCGCCACGGTGCTGGCCAGGCGCCCCCGGGTGCTCATCCTCGACGAGCCCACCGTGTCACTGGACGGGCAGGGCCGCGAAGTCCTGGCCCGGGTCCTCGCGGCGGCGACAGGGCGCGGCGCGGCAGTCCTGCTGTCGACGCATGATCTGGCCTTTGCCCGGGAGAACTGCCACCGGACCGTGGAATTGGGAAGTCGCGCAGCCGCGCGGCGCTAGCGCCGGCCGCCGTGGCTGCGCCGCCTGACCGAGCCGGGGCCGGCCGGGCTCGCCGCGGCTCACTGTTCCGACTCGGCGAGTTCCTTGATGCTCGAGAGCCGGCGGTCCCAGGCTGAGCCGATACGTTCCAGGTCGCGGCCGAGCGAACTCAGGCGGTCGCCGAGGACGCTGTAGCGGACTTCGCGCCCGCGGCGGGCCGCTTCCACGAGTCCTGCCGCCTGCAGCACATCGAGATGCTTGACGATGGCCTGCCGGCTGATCGGGAACCCGGCGGCCAAAGCCGAGGCGGAGGCCGGTGCCGTGCCCAGCGTCGTCAGGATCTGCCAGCGGGTCTCGTCGCCCAGCGCCGCGAAGACCGGCGCCAGTTGGGCTGCCGGCACCGCTAGCCGGCGCTTTCCGCGGCCGTAGCCGCAAGGAATGACCGGGCGGCGGCCAGTTCGATGTTCCAGCCCTCGGTATTCTCCTGGAGGGCCTTGCGCCGCTTTTCCTCACCGCCGGGCAGCGTGGAGAAGCCGCTCTCGACCACACGGAGGGTCACGCCACCCTGGGGCCGCTCGTCGATCCAAAACTCCACGAGCGTCGACTCCTCCTCCCGGAAGCCCTCGCTCGCGGAGCCTGCGAGCCAGCGGAATGCGGCATAGCGCGGCTCCTCGAGTTTCACGGTCCGGATTGGAAACGCTCCGTGGACAGGGTCATGCACGATGTCCACATCGCCGGCCCGTTCAATCCGATGGTCGATGATGGTTCCGTTGTTGATGTACCAGCCAGGTACCGACACAAGCTGCCACACGCGCTCGGCGCTGGCCTCGATGTCGATCTGCCGCTCGATCCGGTCCAGTGTTCCGTCCATGGCTGTCCCCTTCCGTTGATGTGCAACTCCATGGTTGCAGAAACCAGGCACAGTGTGCAACCTGAAGGTTGCACATCATGGAAATTCTCCTGCCGTAGAAATCAAGTGGCGTGCGCTGGAAGCCAAGTTCCGGCGTCGTGGGCTGGCTAGTCTGTCTTCAACTCGTAGGGTGAGGACGACTAAAGGGGAACGGCATGGTCAGGGAATCAGCGGATCTGCTGCTGCTTAACGGAACTATCGACACGCTGGATGGGGATCTGCCGCGCAGCAGCGCGATGGCAGTCAAGGACGGACTTGTGCTGGCCTTCGGAAGCAGCGCCATGGAGCTGCAGGGACCGGGCACGCAGGTTGTCGACCTTGCCGGCGCCTATGTGATGCCGGGCCTGCTGGACATCCACAATCACCACATGATCGCCGGACAGATGGATCTGTTTGAGCTCGATGCGCCGCCCACGTTGGATCTTGACGGCTTCCTCGCTGCCATCGAAGAGTACGCGGCCACGCTCGGGCCGGAGGAATGGGTGGTCGGCGGCAGCTGGGGATCCGGGCTTATGAACCAGATGAACTCGGCGGAGGCACTGGCCCGGCTTGATGCTGCGACCGGCGGGCGGCCGGCGCTGCTCAAGGACGACTCCAAGCACAACCGCTGGGCCAACTCCCGGGCGCTCGAACTCACGGAAATCGGCGACGGTACCCCGGACCCGGAGGGCGGGCAGATCCTGCGCGATTCCTCCGGCAAGGCGACCGGCGTCCTCATTGAGGCGGGCGGCGTCCTGGTCGAGCACACACTGTCGAGGCTGCAGCCGGTGAGCACTGAACAGTTGGCCCGGGCCGCCAGGCGAGGCATCGAGATCCTGCACTCCTTCGGGGTGACCGCGTTCCAGGACGCGGCCGCGTCGCTTCAGCTGATGAGGGCCCTCAAGCGGCTGGACGACGAGGGTGACCTGGATGCCTGGGTGGTTACGTCCATGCAGGCGAATGACTTCATCCTGGGAACCACCCCGCTGGGTGAGGGCATCATCGAGCACCGGGAGGAAACCCGTTCGCGCCACCACCGGCCGGACTTCATCAAGATCTTCCTGGACGGCGTGCCCCCGGCCGGCACGGCGGCTTTCATCGAGCCCTACCTGCCGGATGCCGGCTTCCCCAAATGCCACTGCGGCACCACGACCATGGACCCGGCCGAGCTCGAGGACTGGCTCATGGGCACAGCTGCCCGCGGAATCTCGGCGAAGATCCACTGCACCGGTGACGCATCGGTGCGGCTCGTCCTCGACACGGTGCAGAACGTTCGGGCCGCAGGCTTTTCCACGCCCAGGTACCACGTCGCGCACGGCCAATTCGTGCATCCTGACGACATCGCGAGGTTCGCGGAGCTGGACGTTACGGCAGACATCTCGCCATCGCTGTGGTTCCCGGGTGTCATTTCCGAAGCCATTGCCACGGTGCTTCCGCCTGAGCGCGCCTCCCGGATGCAGCCCAACCGGGCACTGCTCGACGCCGGCGCAAGGATTGCCGGCGGCTCCGACTGGCCAGTCTCGGTCTCGCCGAACGCTTGGGAGGGGATCTACGGCCTCGTGACACGACAGGACCCGACCGGCCAGTTCCCCGGGACGTTGTGGCCGGAGCAGGCGGTCACACTGGAGGAAGCAATTCGTATCTACACCACGGCGAGTGCAGAGGCGATGGGGGTCGATGACATCACGGGCTCCCTGGTCCCGGGCAAATCCGCGGACTTTATCGTCCTCACGGACGACCCTCACGACATTCCGCTGGATGCCGTTCGCGGTGTCCGCGCCCGCCAGACCTGGTTCGCCGGGCGGAAAGTGTACGACGCCGACGATGCCCGTGCGGCTGCACCGGCCGCCGGGCAGTCCGCCCTGGCCTGAACCGAACTTCGAAAGGTGCCTCATGACCACCCTGCTCACTTCCGCGCGCCCAAAAACCGGCCACGATCGCGGAATTTATACGTACATTGCCGTCTTCAGCGCCGTGCTCTACATGGTGCTGCTGATCGCCCCTGTTATCGCCGGCAAACTGGCGGCCCAGTTTGACCTGGCGCCGACGGAGCTTGGCATGCTGTTCTCCCTGGAACTCGGTGCCTTCAGCCTGGCCACAGTCCCCGCCTACCTCTGGCTGAACCGGGTGAACCTGCGGACGGTCACCTACGTGTGCACCGCCGTCGTTATTGCCGGCAACATCGTCTCTGGCTTCTTGGACAGCTTTGCCTTGCTGGTACTGGCACGGGTCGTAACGTCGCTCGCGGCGGGCTCGATCACCGTGATCATCCTGACACTGAGCGGCAAGACCGCCAATCCGAGCCGCGCCTTCGGAGTGTTCGTGGTGTTCCAGCTGCTCATGGGCGCCATCATCCTGTTTGCTTTCCCGCTGCTGTACGCTGATTCGAACGTGGCGGCCATCTACTGGACCATGGCGGCACTGGCGCTGTGCTGCCTGCCCGTGGTGCGAATGATCGACGGCGAAGTCCTCCGCCGGCCGAGCGGCGACGATGCCGCTGAGACCGCTTCCGCGCCGGCCGCGCTTCCCGCGTCGAAGGCCCGGTTCGCCGTTGGGCTTGCCGCGGTTCTGCTCTTCTACGTCTCCCTGAGCGGAGTGTGGTCTTTCATGGCCCAGGTCTCCGGCGGCGCCGGAATCGACCTGCCGACATCGAGCCTGATCCTGGCCATCGCCACCCTGCCCGGCATCGCGGCCCCGTTGATCGCCACGTTCCTGGGCGACAGCCCGAAGCGGAAGTGGTTCCTCCTGGCCGGCTACACCGGGCTGGCGGCGAGCATTGCACTGCTGTTCGGAGCCCCTGGGGTCATCCGGTTCGCCCTGGCGGCGATGATCTTCAAGTTCGCATGGACGTTCATCCTGCCGTACCTGCTCTCGTCCCTCGCGGATATCGGCGGCAAACACGTGATGAACTCGACCAACCTGATGATCGGCTCCGGCTTCGCCGTGGGACCGATGGCCAGCGGCATGCTCATCGAAGCATCCGGCGGAGGCTTTGCCGGCATGCTGGGCTTCTCGGTCATCGGCGTGCTGCTCTCGCTCGCCTGTGCGATGGGTATCCAGCGGCCGGTCCGGTCGTAACGTTGGAGACGGGCGGAGCCGGCTGGCCGGTGCCGCCCGCCGAGGTCATCATGATACGACGACGGTGATCCACTCGCCGTCGATGGCGGCGGCATAGCGGGGGAGCGGCGCGGGCGCCGGGCCGCCCGTCACGGCGCCGTCCTGCAGGGCGAACGTCGAACCGTGGCAGGGGCAGGCGATCTCGCTTTCGGTCGCCGCGACCTTGCAGCCCTGGTGGGTGCACTTGGCGCTGAAGGCCAGGACCGTCTCCTCGTCCGGGCGGTGGACCAGGATCGGCTTGCCGTCGACATCCCGGTTCGCGGAGCCGCCGACCGGCACTTCGCTGAGCTTGCCCACCCGGACGGCGGCGCCGTCGGTCTCGACGGTGGATGGTTTTCCGCTCGTATCCCCGACCAGATCCTGGAAGGGAGAGCAGCCGGCCAGGACACCGGCCGTTCCTGTGGCGGCGGTGACGATCAGGATGGTGCGGCGTGAGGGTTCCATGCCAGCCATTCTTGTCGTGGGAGCTTGGATTTTTCCAGAGGAACGGGCCCGTTGGTTATCGGCGCTGGTTAAATTTCCTGCCGGCGACCCGTTCTGCGGCTCCTACCCGGTCCAGATAGGGCGTGATGCCGCCCAGGTGCAGCGGCCACCCGGCTCCCATGATCATGCAGAGGTCGATGTCTTCGGGTGCCTGGACGACGCCTTCCTCCAGCATCAGGCCGACTTCCTCGGCCAGGGCGTCCTGGATGCGGCGGAGCAGTTCATCGGCCGTGCTTGGGGAGCCGCCGAACTCGAGCAGCGACAGGGTGGAGGCGGGAACCACCTGCCGTCCGTCGTCGTCCGTGGACCACAGGGACGTGACGCCGGCGTCGAT
Source organism: Arthrobacter sp. USHLN218 (assembly GCF_037144715.1). NCBI lineage: Bacteria > Bacillati > Actinomycetota > Actinomycetes > Micrococcales > Micrococcaceae > Arthrobacter > Arthrobacter sp. USHLN218. The sequence continues at coordinate 436,595 of NZ_JBBCYT010000003.1, read as the reverse complement.
AAGCCGCTGCAGGTTGGCGGAGACCCGGAACCGGTCGCCGAAGGCGGCGTGCAGCGACTCCGTGACGTGCTGCGCGACGGGCAGGCCGACCATGGCGAGCAGGTTGAACGGGGTCATGGGCAGGCCCATCGGCCTCAGCGCGCTGTCTGCGACCTCGGCGGGAGTGCCTGCATCGAACGCCGCGGTGATCTCGCCGAGCAGGCGCAGCAGGACCCGGTTGACCACGAACGCGGCGGAGTCCTGGACCAGCACCGTCGTTTTCTTCAGTGCCTGCCCCACCGAGAAGGCCTTCGCGAGGACCTCGTCGCTGGTTTTCGGAGCACGGACGATCTCCAGCAGCGGCATCGCGGCGACCGGGTTGAAGAAGTGGAAGCCCACCACGCGCTCGGGGTGCAGCAGGTCTGCGGCCATGGCACCCACCGATAGCGATGAGGTGTTGGTGGCGAGGACGCACTCGTCCGGGACCACCGCCTCGACTTCGGCGAAGACCTGCTTCTTGACGGCGAGGTCCTCGAACACCGCCTCGATCACAAAGTCTGCATCGGCGAAGGCCTCTTTGGAGACCGCGCCGGTGACCAGGGCTTTGGTGCGGTTTGCCGCATCCGGCGCCATGCGGTTCTTCGCGAGCAGCTTGTTCACTTCGGCCCGCACGTAGGCCACGCCCTTGTCCACTCTGGCCTGCTCCACGTCCGTCATGACCACGGGCACCTTGAGCTGGCGGGCGAAGAGCAGTGCGAGCTGGCTCGCCATCAGCCCGGCTCCCACGATTCCGACCTTCGCTACCGGCCGTGCCAGCGCCTTGTCCGGGGCGCCGGCCGGACGCTTGGCGCGCTTCTGCACGAGCTCCAGGAACGCATGCACGGTGTCGCGGAACTGCGGGGTCTGCATCAATTCGGCCAGCGCGTCGATTTCCAACGCCGCCGATTGCTCCTGTGTCTTTCCGCGGCCCGCCGCCAGCACTTCCAGCAGCTTGGCCGGGGCCGGAGCGGCCCCGCCGGTTCTGGCCGCCACGAAGGAGCGGGCCGCTGAGATTGCCTGCTCCCAGTCGTCCTCGGAGGCCGCGGCTTTCTGCGCGCGGCGCTCCGCGACCATGGCACGCTCGGCCCCCTCGGCGAGGATGCGACCGGCCCAGACAAGGGACTGCTCGAGGAAATCCGCCTGCCCGAGGCAAGCGTCGGCGATGCCCAGCTCATACGCCTCAGGGCCTTTGAGCACCCTGTTGTTGCCCAGCGCGTTCTCGATCATGACCTTCAGCGCGTTCCGCGGACCGATGAGCCGCGGCAGCCTGTAGACGCCGCCCCAGCCGGGAATCAGGCCGAGGAAGGCCTCGGGCAGCGAGATCCCGTTGGCGGCCGCCGAGACCGTTCGGTAGTCGGCGGCCAGCGCGATTTCCAGTCCGCCGCCCATCGCGGCGCCGTTGATGAAGGCGAACGTAGGCACGCCCAGGCCGGACAGCGTGCCGTAGACGTCGTGGCCGAGCCTGGCCATCTGCCGGCCGTCCTCCTCCGTGGCCAGCCTTCCCACCGCCGACAGGTCCGCGCCGGCGGCGAGGTAGTAAGGCTTTCCGGTGACGGCGACAGCCGCCAGCGCGCCCGCTTCCGTGCGGGTCTTCAGCTGCTCGAAGACGGCGCCAAGCTCCAGCAGCGAGTTCGGGCCGAGCGTCGTGGGCCTGCGGTGGTCGAGGTCATTGTCGAGGGTCACCAGCGCGAGCGTCCCGGCGCCCGGCAATTCGATGTCGCGGACGTAGGCATGGGTCACCGTCTCGTCCGGGAACCTGGCGGCCAGGTCTGCGTAGTCTGCCGGAATCATGCTTGCTCCTTCTTGGGGCCGGACGGGGTCGAGCGGTCGTACTCCGGATGGTGCGGGTTCTCCCAAATCACCGTGCCGCCCATACCCAGGCCGACGCACATGGTGGTCAGCCCGTACCGGACGTCCGGATCCTCCTCGAACTGCCGGGCCAGCTGCGTCATCAGCCGTACCCCGGACGCAGCCAGCGGATGTCCGACGGCGATCGCCCCGCCATAGCGGTTCACGCGGGGGTCGTCGTCGGCCAGTCCAAAGTGGTCCAGGAAAGAGAGCACCTGCACCGCGAACGCCTCGTTGATCTCGAACAGGCCGATGTCCGCTATGTCCAGCCCGGCCAGCTTGAGCGCCTTCGCGGTCGCGGGGATCGGGCCGATCCCCATGACTTCGGGATCGACACCGGCGAACGCATAGGAAACCAGGCGCATCCTGGCGGGCAGGCCCAGCTCGGCCGCCGTCCCGGCCGACGCCAGGACGGCTGCGGTGGCGCCGTCGGTGAGCCCGGCGGCATTGCCCGCGGTGACCCGCCCGTGGGGGCGGAACGGCGTGCGCAGCCCGGCCAGGTCTGCCACCGTGGTGCCGGGACGCGGGGGCTCGTCGGCGCGGTGCAGAGCCCAGCCCTCGCCCGGCTTCCGGCCCGCAACCGGAACCAGGTCCTGTTGGATCGCGCCCGCCTCGTAGGCCGCGGCTAGCTTGGCCTGGCTCGCCGCGGCGTAGGCGTCGGCGCGCTCCTTCGTAATGCCGGGCGAGCGGTCGTGCAGGGTCTCGGCGGTGCTGCCCATGTTCAGGGCATCAGGGTGAACGAGCTTCTCGGCGGCGAAGCGCGGGTTGGGCTCGGCCCCCTGGCCCATCGGGTGGCTGCCCATGTGCTCCACGCCGCCGGCGATGACGACGTCGTAGGCACCAAAGGCGATGCCGCCCGCCGTCGTTGTTACTGCCGTCATGGCCCCGGCGCACATGCGGTCTATGGCAAATCCGGGAACCGAGCGGGGGAGGCCGGCAAGCAGGGCGGCGCTGCGGCCGATGGTCAGGCCCTGGTCTCCGGTCTGGGTGGTTGCGGCAACGGCCACCTCGTCGATGCGCTCGGGCGGGAGGGACGGATTGCGGCGCAGCAGTTCGCGGATGCACTTGACCACCAGGTCGTCGGCCCGGGTGCCGGCGTGGATGCCCTTGTCACCCGCCTTGCCGAACGGGGTGCGGACGCCGTCCACGAAGACGACGTCGCGCAGGGCACGGACAGGCAGGACAGGACTCACCGGGGCTCCTTGGGACGGCAGCGTGACGCCCCTCATGTTACCCGCGGGTAACTTAGGCGGCAAGGCTCCTCGCGGGCGGCGCGTGGCGGTCCCGGAAGCTAGGCCGCGCTTCCCCGATGGTTCCCCTTGCCCTTCGGCTCCGGCAGCGGGTCCGGATCGAGGAAGGCCTGGGTGATGACAGGAACGGCGAGTTCCAGCTGCCACGGGCGGGCGCCCAGTTCACGCAGGGCCGCGGCGACGGATCCCTCGGTGACCGCGGCCGGCGGCCGCCACGCGACACGGCGCAGGAAGTCCGGAGTGAGCAGGTTCTCCACCGGCATATCCAGCTTCTCGGCAAGGGCGGCGAGGCGGGGCCGGGCCGTCTGCAGGCGTGCTGCCGCCGCCGGGTCCTTGTCCGCCCACACCCGGGGCGGCGGGGGAGCGTTGGTCGGTAGCTGCAGTTCGGGCAGTTCCTTCAACTGCCGGGCGGTGTTGATGCAGCGGAGCCAGCGCGGGGCCTCCCGCTGGGCGGCCCGTCCGTGGAAGCCGTTGACGTCCAGCAGTTGCGGCACGGTTGCGGGCATCGCCCGGGCCGCGGCCACGATGGCGGAGTCCGGGATCAGGCGGCCGGGCGCGATGTCCCGCTTCTCGGCCAGCTGTTCGCGTTCCTGCCACAGCTCCCGCACCGCCGCCAGCTGCCTCCGGTCGCGGATCTGGTGGAGGCCCGAGGTCTTCCGCCAGGGGTCCTGGCGCGGCGGGGCCGGCGGCGTCTTGCGCAGGGCCTCGAACTCCTGCTCGGCAAAGCGCAGCTTGTCCTGCCGGGTGAGCAACCCAACCATGGCCTCGCGGAGCTCGATCAGGACCTCGACGTCCAGGGCGGCGTAGCGGAGCCAGGGTTCGGGCAGCGGGCGGGTGGACCAGTCCGCCGCGGAATGTTCCTTGGCCAGCGTGAACCCCAGGAGGTTCTCGATGACCGCGGCTAGGCCGACGCGGGGGAGCCCGGCGAGCCGGGCGGCGAGCTCCGTGTCGAAGAGCCGGTCCGGCCACATGCCAAGCTCGGAGAGGCACGGCAGGTCCTGGGTGGCGGCGTGCAGGATCCACTCGGCGCCACGGATTGCATCGTTGATGAGCACCAGGTCGTCGAAGGGTTCGGGGTCGATCAGCCAGGTGCCTGCGCCTTCGCGGCGGAGCTGCACGAGGAAGGCCCGCTGGCCGTAGCGGAAGCCGGAGGCGCGCTCGGCGTCCACGGCCACCGGGCCCCGTCCGCCGGCCAGCGCGGCCGCGGCGCGCGCCAGCCCGTTGGCGGTGGTGATGACAGGGGGCACCCCCTCCCGCGGCGCGGTCAGCTCAACCAGTTCGGGGGCCTGCTCCGGGGCCGCTTCCGCGGGTGGTGCACCGATAGAGGGGCGCGACGGTCCGGCGGAAGAGTCCGAAGTCAAGAAAGTCATGGTCCTTTCAGTCTACTGCGCAGTTAATTGCGGCGGCGATTCGGCAGCGGGGCCACGCCGTCCGGCAGCGGGGGCAGGCCGGCGAAGGTGCAGACCATGTCGGACCAGGCCTCGAGGTGGGCCTGGACCTGGGCGGAATCGGGGGTCCAGGAGGCGCGCAGCTCGATGTCGATCGCATCCTGCTGGTCCGCGAGGGTGCCGAAGCTCTCCGAGAGGATCCGGGTCGCCGTTCCGCCGGCGTTGCGGTATCCGGCGTGGTGGACGTCCAGCGCCTCCACCAGCCAGGTCCAGGCGACCGATCCCAGCAGCGAGTCATTGCCCATCTCGGCGTCGAGCTGGGCGCGGATGTAGGTCACGATCCGGAAGGTGCCGTCCCAGAGCTCAGACCCCTCGGCATCGTAGAGCAGGACGAACCGGCCGGTGGCCAGCTCCGTCTCCCCGGAACTGCCGACGGCGGCGAGGGCGGGCCCGTGCAGCGGCCTGCCGGCGGGAGCGGCGGGCTGAACGACTTCGGCGCCGATGGCCACGGCGAACGGGGCGAGGCGCGAGGGAGCGGGCAGCTCTTCGAGGCGAAGCTCGCTGCGGCACTGTGCCCGGCGCAACGCGGCCAGGGCGGTCATGAAGTCCGCGGGCACCGCGGACAGATCACCAATCGCACTCACACCCACAGGTTAATTCGCGGCACTGACAGCCGGGAACCAGACGCGCCGGAGCCATGAATCGTTATGCTCCTGTGCTGTCCCCGACCTCGGCGCGGATGGCCTCGGCGAACGCGTCCACGTCAGCCTCCGACGTATCGAACGAGCACATCCAGCGGACCTCGCCGCGGGCGGCGTCCCAGTCATAGAACCGGAACTTCTTGCGGATCCGGTCCGCCGCACCCGCCGGCAGCGTGGCGAACACCGCGTTGGCCTGCGTTTCCTGGGTGGGCCGGACGCCGTCGACCCCGGCCACCGCCGCGCGCAGCCGGGCCGCCATCGCGTTCGCATGCGCCGCCGAACGCAGCCACAGGCCGTCCTCCAGCAGCGCCACGAACTGGGCCGAGATGAAGCGCATCTTCGAGGCCAGCTGCATGTTCATCTTGCGCAGGTACGGCAGGCCGGTTGCCGCCTCCGGGTTCAGCACCACGACGCATTCGCCGAAGAGCAGGCCGTTCTTGGTGCCGCCGAGGGAGACGATGTCCACCCCCGCCTCCGTCGTGAATTCGCGCAGCGGAACGTCGAGGGCCGCGGCCGCGTTGGCCAGCCGCGCCCCGTCCATGTGCAGCTTCATCCCGTGTCCGTGGGCATGGTCGGCGATCGCCCGGATCTCCTCGATGCTGTACAGCGTGCCGAGCTCCGTGGTTTGGGTGATGGACACCGCCAGCGGCTGCGCGCGATGCTCGTCGCCCCAGCCCCAGGCCTCGCGGTCGATCAGCTCGGGCGTCAGCTTGCCGTCGTCGGTGGGCACAGCCAGCAGCTTCATCCCGCCGATCCGCTCGGGGGCGCCGTTCTCGTCTACGTTGATGTGGGCGGTGGCGGCACAGATGACGGCCCCCCAGCGCGGCAGCATCGACTGCAGGCTCAGCACGTTCGCGCCGGTACCGTTGAACACCGGGTAGGCGACCGCCTGCGGGCCGAAATGCGATTGGATGATTTCCTGCAGCCGTGCCGTGTAGTCGTCCTCGCCGTAGGAGACCTGGTGGCCGCCGTTGGCGTGGGCCAGCGCCGTCAGGATCTCGGGATGCACCCCCGAATAGTTGTCCGAGGCGAAGCCGCGGGCGGCGGCGTCGTGCAGGGGAGCGGCGAGCAGGGAGGAATCGGTCACGATGGCAATGTCCTTCTCGAAAAGATGTGTAGGGGCGGAAGCGCTCACACGAGCGGGATCCTTTGTCCGTTCAGGTCGGCGGCGGGCGTGCCGAACAAATTCTTCACGGCCTCGGCCAGCTGTGCAACGTCGGTGAACCCGTCGAAGGTCTTCTCCGGTTCCGCGCGGCGCATGCCGTCGTCCACCAGCGCCGTGACCACCAGTACGACGGCGGCGGCCCGGGCGGGTGCGGGGCGTCCCGTGTCCTTTTCGGCGGCTTTCCGCTCCCGCTCGAAAGCGTCCGCGAAGGACTGCATCCAGCTCTCGGCCGCGGCCTTGGCCGCTGCGTAGTTGGCCCCGCCGGCGGTGGCGGAACCCACGGCGGTGGAGGACACGATGACGGCACGGCCGAGCTTCGACGAGGCCAGCTGCGGGTAGAAGGCCCGGGTCGTGTTGCGCAGGGTCGTGACCAGGTTGCGGTGGAGGAAGTCCCAATCCTCGTCGCTCTGGCCCGTGATGCCTTTGCCGCCGCGCCAGCCGCCGACCAGGTGGATGAGGCCATCGGCGCCGCCGCGGGCAAGCACGTCGGCGGCCAGCCCCTCCACGGCCACGCGGTCGGCGAGGTCGCAGGCGAACGTGGCTACGCCGTCGTCGTCGCCGTAGGCCCGCCGCAGGCGCTCCGCATTGCTGCCCACGGCAATGACCTCCGCCCCGGCCCGGCGCAGCGCGGCGGTGACGGCCTGGCCCGAGGCGCCCGAGGCCCCGGCGACCACCACGCGCAGGCCAGCCGGGATCTCCGGGCCTTCCGGTCCCTCCGGCGGGTTGCCGCTCATGCCGCGGCTCCGGTGATGCCGGAGGTCGATTCAATGACGGATTTCATCTTCTTCCCCAGTGCCTCGTAGAACATGGACAGTGGGAACTCATCATCCATGACCTGGTCGGTAATTTCACGCAGAGGCGCCGTCAGCGGCAGGGCGGCGGGCCCCTTGGCCCAGACGGAGGCCGGATTCGGGGTCAGTGTAGCGGTCAGCATCTCGTACGCCGCGAGCCAGTGCGCCAGCTTCGGGCGGTCGATGGAGCGCCAGTACAGGTCATCGATCTGCTGGCCAAGGGCGACGACGGCGTCCGCCACGTGCTCCCAGTCGATGGTCAGCTTGGAATCGGTCCAGTGCAGCACGTGGTGCTGGTGCAGCCAGGCGAACAGCAGCTGGCCGCCGAGGCCGTCGTAGTTGCGGACCCGGCTCCCGGTGATCGCGAAGCGGAAGATCCGGTCGAAGATCACCGCGTACTGGACCAGCCGGGCGTGGGCACGGATTTCCGCGGACGCCTGGACGTCATGTTCGAGCCGCACGGATTCGCGGAAGGCCGTGAGGTCGCAGCGCAGTTCCTCCAGCGAGTAGAGGAAGTAGGGCATCCGCTGCTTGATCATGAACGGGTCGAACGGTAGGTCGCCGCGCATGTGGGTGCGGTCGTGGATGAGGTCCCACATGACGAAGGTTTCCTCGGCGAGTTGCTGGTCCGCAAGGAGCGCGGCCGCCTCTTCGGGCAGCTCGAGCGAAGTGGTCCGGGCTGCGGCGCTGACAACGCGGCGGAACCGGGCGGCCTCGCGGTCGGCGAAGATGGCGCCCCACGTGAAGGCCGGTGTCTCGCGGACGGCGACTGTTTCGGGGAAGAGCACGGCGGAGTTCGTGTCGTAGCCGTCCGTGAAGTCGAGGAAGCGGATGGGGACGAAGAGCTTGTTGGAATAGTTCCCGGCCTCCAGGTCGTCGATGAAATCCGGCCAGATGACTTCGGCCAGCACGGCCTCGACCAGTCGGTCCGGGCTACCGTTCTGCGTGTACATCGGGAAAACCACCAGGTGGACCAGCCCGTCGCGGCGTTGCTGCTGCGGCTGGAAGGCCATGAGGGAGTCCAGGAAGTCCGGAACTCCGAAGCCTTCGCCGGCCCACCGCAGGAAGTCCTGCTGCAGCAGGCGGAGGTAGTCGCCGTCGTACTCCAGGAACGGCGCGAGCTCGGCGATGGCGGCGACGATGGTATCCACCTGCCGGCCGGCCTCGGCGTGATGGGCGGGATCAGGTATGGACCCATCGTGCAGCTGGCGCGGTCGCAGCGCGGCGGCCGCGGCCTTTAGGCGGAGCCAGGCCGGATGCGCGGGCAGGGCGGAGCCGCTGCGCTGTTCGGCGCCGGACGGCGTGATGGCCAGAGTCATGATGGAGCCCCCCTGTTCTGTGGCACGGCCGGGCCGTGCGGACGAATCTGCACTGTGGCTCGAGCGTAGCAACGAAAAAGCTCAGCTAATCAGAAAAGAAGTGACTGATTAGCACTTCTCATGCTCGGAGACGGCTGGACCGGCCGGCAGGCCCAGCGGGGCTCGCGCTGGGGTGACGGGCGCGGGGCGGATCGCGGCTAGCCGGCGGCGGCGTCTTCCTCCAACGTCAGCGAGACAGAATTGATGCAGTAGCGCTGGTCGGTCGGCGTCTGGTAGCCCTCGCCCTCGAAGACATGGCCCAGGTGCGAGTTGCAGTTCGCGCAGCGGACCTCGATCCGCTCCATTCCGAGCGTTGCATCGTGCAGGTAACGGACCTTGCCCTCTGCCAGCGGGGCCCAGAAGGACGGCCAGCCGCAGTGCGAGTCGAACTTCTCTTTGCTGGTGAATAGTTCAGCGCCGCAGGCCCGGCACTTGTAGACGCCGTTGGTGTGGGTGTCCCAATATTCGCCGGTGTAGGGCCGCTCAGTGCCGGCCTGGCGCAGCACGTGGTATTCCTCCGGCGTCAATTCGCGGCGCCACTCGTCCTCGGACTTGGTGACGGGGAAGGCTTCTTCAGTGTTGTCCACGTTGGTCATATCCTTTCAACGCCTACGAATCGCCGATGTATCCCGATCCGGAGTAGAGGTGGAGCACAGGGATTCCCAGCTTGTCCTGGGCCCGGTTGGCCCAATCGGTGTGGAAGGTGTCCTCGACGGCATGCGGGGTGGTGATGACCACGGCCCGGTCCACCGGGTGCCGGCGGACGTGGTCCACGAGGGCGGACACCGCGTCGTCCCCGACGATCTCCACCGTGCCGGCGAGCCTGCTGCCGGCCAGCGCTTCGATGGAGAGCCGCTTGGCCTCCTCGGCCTCCGTCTTGGCCTCGTCCGCCGACGGCTGCCCGTGGAGCAGTTCCCGGAAGGCTGCCGCGACGTCGAGCAGGCTCAGGTTGTCCAGGAAGTCCAGCACCAGGTTGCGTTTGGTGTCTTCCGGGATCAGCACGTTGAACATGGTGCCCTCCGAGGCCAGCAGTTCAAGATTCCTCAGGTCCGCGCTGTTGAGCGGTTCCTCGGTGAGTACCACGATCGTTTCCGTCATGGGCCCAGCGTAGCCAGCATCGGCGACCGCCAACAATACGGCGGCGCATTCCGCCTCATGCCGGCGGGTGGGGCCGCCTCGGCGGGGTATGGCCGCTCATCATCGCGCGTGAGGTAAGAATGGAATCATGGCCCTGTTTGTTTCCCGGAAGTCATCGACGGCGTCAGCGGCAGGGGAGGCCGCGGCCACGACCCTGCCTTGGGTGCGCTGGATCAGCCTGGGCGCCATGATCGGTGCCGGGACGGGATCGGTGCTGGCCGCGGCCAGCTCCGGGCTGGCATCCTATTTCGCGCGGCAACTGCTGACGCCGGTGCGCGAGCACGAGCAGAACCTGGAAATCTACGCCGTCGTCGGCAGCGGGGAGGACCAGGAAATCATCCTGCCGGCCGCCCTGGACACCACTTCCCCCGGGATCTACAGCATCTATTTCGACGGCGGACGCGGCCATGCGAGGATCGGCGGGATCACGTCGTACTCACCGAAGGACGGCACGGTGCAGCGCCGCGTGGAGCGGGTCTACAGCGGGGAACTGGGCTCGGCGCGCCGGGGCTGGTGGGGCGGCGCGGTCTACCCGGATCCGGCCGCCGCAGGTCTGGCCAACGAAGAAGTCCGGATCGACGTCGACGGCGGCCACGCGCCCGCCTGGCTGATCCGCGGGGACGCGGCCAGCCGCACCTGGGCCATCATGGTGCACGGCCGGGGTGCCACCCGGCAGGAGGGCATCCGCGCCGTGCGGACCGCGAAGGACCTGGGCATGACGTCACTGCTGATCTCCTACCGCAACGACGGCGAGGCGCCGGCGGCGCCGGATGGCAGGTACGGGCTCGGGCTTACCGAATGGCTCGACGTGGAAGCCGCGATCGGCTATGCCCTGGACCATGGTGCGCACAATGTGGTCCTCTTCGGCTGGTCCATGGGCGGCGCGATCTGCCTCCAGGCAGCGGATCAGTCCATCCACCGGAACCGGATCCGCGCCCTGGTGCTGGACGCACCGGTCATCAACTGGATCGATGTGCTGGCCTACCAGGCACGGCTGAACAGGATTCCGGCGGCCATCGGCCGGTTCACGCAGTGGCTGATCTCCAACAAGGCGGGCCGGTTGCTGACAGGGCTCGCCTCCCCGCTGGACCTGCGCAAGATGAACTGGGTGGACAGGGCGGACCAGCTCAGCGTGCCCACCCTGATCCTGCACAGCCAGGATGACGACTTCGTGCCGTACGGTCCCTCGGCCGAGCTCGCGGAGCAGAATCCCCGCCTGGTGACCTTCGAACGGTTCTCCGGTGCCGGCCACACCAGGGAATGGAATGTGGACCCGGACCGCTGGGAGTCCACGGTGGCCGAATGGCTGGCCGAGGTCCTCGGAGCGGCACGGACCGGCCGCACCGGCGCAGCCGGACAGCATGCCGGGGCCAACGGCACCGCCGGAGAGCGGCCGGCCGGGACCTAACCTGCGCCCAGGTCCGCTACCGTGGCACCGGTCAGCCGGACAAGGTCCCCGGCGGCCAGTTCAATGTCGAGACCGCGGCGGCCGGCCGACACGAGGATGGTGGGAAAGCCGAGCGCGGAACCGTCAAGGACGGTAGGACTGGGCTGCCGCTGGCCGAGCGGCGAGATGCCGCCAAGGACGTATCCCGTCCGGCGCTGCGCTGCAGCAGGATCGGCCATAGCGACCCGCTTCACGCCCAGGACGGCACCGCAGGCCTTGAGGTCGAGGCTGGTGGCCACCGGGATGATCGCGACAGCGAGGGACGGTCCCGTGCTCACCATCAGCGTCTTGAACACCCGGGCCGGAGGGAAGCCCAGGGCCTCCGCCGCCTCCAGCCCGTAGCTGGCCGCCCGCGGATCGTGCTCGTAGCCGTGCAGCTCATAGGCGACGCCTGCCTGGTCCAGCAGCAGCGTCGCCGGCGTCCCGGAGGAGGCAGCGCGCTTGGCCATTGGAACCCGGCCCGCTCAGGCTGCGGAGCGGGCGTCGGTGATCTGCCGCTTGATCCGGGCGAGCATCGCGGCCATGCCGCGCATCCGCAGCGGCGTGATCGCCCGGGTCAGCCCGAGCTGGTCCGGGACGTCATCCGGCACCGCGAGGATCTCGTCCGCGGGCAAACCGTTGAGTCCCTCGTGGAGGACGGAAGCAAAGCCTCGGGTGGTCGGGGCCTCCGGGGGAGCCGAGAAGAAGATCTCCACGGGCTGTTCCGGAGCGTCCCCGAGTTCCAGGGCCAGGAATAGCGGTGACTGGCACTCAACGACCTGCTCGAGCAGTTCCGGATGGTCCGCGAGGTGCTCGGGCAGTTCCGGCAGCGAGCGGGAGAATTCCAGCAGAAGCTGCAGGCGGTCGGGTTCCTCCATGGCCTGGAAGTCGTCGATGATTTCCGCCAGCTGGGCAGGGATCTGTTGTTCAGTCACAGTCATCTATCCTACGCCGGTCAGCGCCGCGGGGCCGGTGCTTCGCCGGGCTCGGAGCCCTTGACGATCGGGACGCGGACGGCATTTCCCCATTCGGTCCAGGAGCCGTCGTAATTGCGTACGTTGCCGAAGCCCAGCAGGTGCTTGAGGACGAACCACGTGTGGCTCGAGCGTTCCCCGATCCGGCAGTAGGCGACCACCTCGTCCCCTTCCTTGAGTCCGGCCTCTCCCTTGTAGATGGCTTCAAGCTCTTCGCGGTTCCTGAAGGTCCCGTCCTCGGCCGCGGCCTTGGCCCACGGAACGGATGCCGCGCTCGGGATGTGGCCGCCGCGCAGGGTGCCTTCCTCCGGGTAGGCCGGCATGGTTGTGCGCAGGCCCGAATACTCCTCGGGAGAGCGGACGTCGATCAGCGGCTTGCCGAAATGCGCCAGCACGTCGGACAGGTAGGCGCGGATGGGTTCGTCGTTGCGTTCGATGACCGGGTAGTCGGTGGAGACCGGCTGGGGCACCTCCATGGTCAGTTCCCGGCCTTCCGCGATCCACTTGTCGCGGCCGCCGTCCAGCAGGCGGACGTCCTCGTGGCCGAACAGCGTGAAGACCCAGAGGGCGTAGGCCGCCCACCAGTTGCTCTTGTCGCCGTAGATCACCACGGTGCTGTCGCGCGAGATGCCTTTGGTGCTCATGAGCTTGGCGAAGCCGGCGCCGTCCACGTAGTCCCTGGCCACCGGGTCGTTGAGGTCGGTGTGCCAGTCGATCTTTACTGCACCGGGGATATGGCCGGTCTCGTAGAGCAGGATGTCCTCGTCGGACTCCACGACGACCAGCGATTCGTTGTCCAGGTTGGCGGCAAGCCATTCGGTGGACACGAGCCGCTCCGGGTTGGCGTAGGCGGCAAACTTCTCGTTCGATTCAGCGGCAACGGGCACGGCTGTCCTTTCGGGTAAACAGGGATTGGGCTCCCGCCTAGCCTAACCACAGCCCGCGGCAAATGCTTCCGCCGCCTCATCCGTTAGAAGCGGCACATCCGGCAGGAATCCGACAATATAGACGGCGTAGCGTATCGTTTTTCTGGCGGCAAATCACCGCCGAGCAAATCCCAGGAAGGCATTGGTCGGCCCAACGTGCCCCAGATCGAACAGCTAACCCGCCGGACCCCGAAGGTTTCCGTCGACGAACTCTTGAAGGGGTTCCATCCGTCGCCGCGCTTCGGTGAGGTCTCCTTCGCCAGCTACCGCCCCGACCCGTCGCAGCCGTCCCAGGCCGCCGCGGTCAAAGCGCTGCAGGACTTTGCCGCCTCTACGGACCACCGCGCGCCGACCGGGCTCAGGCGGCTTTTCGGGGCCAAGAAGGCCCCCGGCCGGGCGGGCATCTACCTCGACGGCGGTTTCGGCGTCGGCAAGACCCACCTGCTGGCGTCCCTGTGGCACGCCGTCGAGGGACCGAAGGCATTCGGCACCTTCGTCGAATACACGAACCTCGTCGGCGCGTTGTCCTTTCGCAAGACCGTTGACGCGCTGAGCAGCTACAAGCTGGTCTGCATCGATGAATTCGAGCTCGACGACCCGGGCGACACCGTCCTGATGTCCCGGCTCATGCGGGAACTAGCCGACGCCGGCGTGAAGCTGGCTGCGACCTCCAACACGCTGCCCGGATCTCTGGGGGAGGGCCGCTTCGCCGCCGTCGACTTCCAGCGCGAGATCCAGGTCCTGGCGGACCAGTTCGATGTCATCAGGATCGACGGCGAAGATTACCGCCACCGCGGACTGCCGGCCGCACCCGCGCCCTTGAGCGACCAGGAACTCAAGCGGCGGGTATACAGCGACTTCGACGGGCAGGTGGTCGCCGCCGACGAGTTCAGCGACCTCGTCAGCCACCTGGAGGGCGTCCACCCGAGCCGCTACCGGCAGTTCATCGACGGAATTGACGCGGTGGCCTGGCACAACGTGGCCACTATTACGGAACAGTCGGTCGCGCTGCGGTTCGTGGTCCTGGCCGACCGGCTTTACGACAAGGATGTTCCCATCATCGCCAGCGGTGCCCCCTTCGATGAGCTGTTCACCCCGGAGATGATGTCCGGGGGCTACATGAAGAAGTATTACCGTGCGGTCTCACGCCTGACGGCCCTGGCCCGCGAGGGCATGACCGGGGAAGCCTCCTAGGAACGCAAGAGGCGCCGGTGCTGCCTCGCGGCAGGACCGGCGCCACCTTTGCCGTTCCCAAAGAGCTACGAGGCCGGAGGGTTTACCCCGCCGGCGCGTCCGGAACCGTTGTTCCCCGGCGCCCGGTCGATGAGTTCGGAGGCTTTGGCTTGGAGGCCGTCGACCTGTCCGGAGTATTTGCCTCCGGTCTTGTTGTCGATGAAGTCACCGACTTTGCCGATGCCGCCCTTGATGCTGTCGGCGTTGTTGCCGACCAGCACGGCTGCCTTGTCCTTCAGCCCTCCGGCCTTGCCCTTGAGCTCGTCAAATATAGACACAGCCACCTCCTTTCTCCCGCGGGAACCGTCTGTTCCCTTCGGGTTCCATCCTAGGCGAGGCAGCCACAGCGTCAACGGCTGCGCTCGGGCGGAGTCCACGGTGTCATCCAGTCCAATGGCGGCCAGTGCTCGGCCGCGGCCATGAGCGGGAATGCCGTGGCACCGTCGATAGATTCCCTGATGATGTCCGCGTGGCCAGTGTGCCGCGCGGTCTCCGCGATCAAATGCGCCAGGATCCAGCGCAGGCTATAGCCCTCCCGACGACCGGAGAACCAGGGGTCATCAGGCATTAGCACCGGGGCGTCGACTGCTCCGAGGGCCCGGCAGACCTGGTCAGTACGGTGGCCGGTAGCCTCATAGTCTTCCAGCAGTTCCGCGGCGCTCTCATCCGCACGCAGGGTGAAACCAGCTGTGTAGCTTGACGGGTCCTGCCTGCGCTCCCGGCCTTCCACGACGTCGATCCACGACGCTTCGGTAGCGTTGACGTGCTTGATCAGGCCGCCGATGCTCAACTCGCTCGCGGTGGGCCTCAGCCTCAGTTGGTCTTCTCCCAGCCCGTACGCCGTCAGTTTCAGGACGTAGCGCTGCTGGGCCAGGAAAGCCAGCAGGGTGTCCAGTTCATTGTCATGGGGTTCCGCATTGCCGGCCATGGATTCTCCTGTTCGCCCGTGGAGTCTTCCACCATGGCAGGGTCTGCCCTTCCGTGAAAGGCGGAAGAACAGGCAGCGGCAGCCTCGACAGCTCCTGGCTGGTACCGGGACGGGATTGGCCGATTAAACAAAGAACGGCTCCGCGCCGGAGCCGTTCCAAGTGGTGGGCGATACTGGGATCGAACCAGTGACCTCTTCCGTGTCAGGGAAGCGCGCTACCGCTGCGCCAATCGCCCGGATCCGATACCGGCGGACCTGAGTGGCCCCTGGAATCGGGAGAAGTGGAGCGGACGACGGGATTCGAACCCGCGACATCCACCTTGGCAAGGTGGTGCTCTAGCCAGCTGAGCTACGTCCGCGTGGAGAGGATCCGAAATCGGATTCCATCCGTGGGCGATACTGGGATCGAACCAGTGACCTCTTCCGTGTCAGGGAAGCGCGCTACCGCTGCGCCAATCGCCCAGGTTCCAAGACCGGGGCAGCTGTGAACGCCGCCGGTATTGGGGGAGTGGAGCGGACGACGGGATTCGAACCCGCGACATCCACCTTGGCAAGGTGGTGCTCTAGCCAGCTGAGCTACGTCCGCGTGGAGAGGATCCGTGAACGGGCTCCATCCGTGGGCGATACTGGGATCGAACCAGTGACCTCTTCCGTGTCAGGGAAGCGCGCTACCGCTGCGCCAATCGCCCGTAAGGGTTGTAAGCAAGTACTACCTGCATACGAGGTGGGGACGGGATTCGAACCCGCGTATACGGCTTTGCAGGCCGCTGCCTCGCCTCTCGGCCACCCCACCGTGGCCTGCAGACTCAGGACCGGCCAGCAGAGCTGGCACAAACAGTGACTTGCGAGCGGACGACGGGATTCGAACCCGCGACATCCACCTTGGCAAGGTGGTGCTCTAGCCAGCTGAGCTACGTCCGCATGTCGTGATATCGCCCGGTCCGGTTGTCTTTCCGGAGCGCCTCGGCGATTTCCAACGAGTAAGAACTCTATAGGACGAATCGTGCTTCGTCCAATCGGGCTCTCCGTCCTGCCCGCCGGCTGCGCCGCTATTGGGGCCCGGCGGGCAGGACGAAGAGCGCGTTTTTGCGCATCGCCATCTGTCGGCTACGATGCATAAGCGACGTTGGTCCGCATGGCGGATCCAACCCGGGCGATTGGCGCAGTGGTAGCGCGCTTCGTTCACACCGAAGAGGTCACTGGTTCGAACCCAGTATCGCCCACCATGCGGGAGGCCCCCGCCCAGGCAATTCAGCCTGGGCGGGGGCCTCTTCCGTTGCGGCCGAGGGGCGGCCCCTCCAGCAGCGCGGCCCGAAACCGTCAGTTGTCTCTGAGATGATGCTTGGTATGACAGATCCGGCGCTGGCCCACAAGACCGATTTCGGACGGATGTACTCCCGCTCCACCTCGGAACTTCCGAGTGTCCCCTCCATTACGACCGTGATATCGCAGGCACCCACGGACCTGGGCGGGTGGTTTTCTCATATGGCGGCCACCGCCATGGCGCAGGACCACCGGCTGGCCGAGGCCGCCGGGAATCCCGCCAAGCTGCGGGCCTTGGCAAAAGAAGCGTCTTCCGCTGCGGAACGGTACAGGGATGCGGCGGCGTCGCGCGGGGACCGGGTGCATTCCTATTGCGAGCAGGTGTCGCTGCGGGCACTGGGGCGTCCGCACCGAATGGCGGAGGCACGCGAGGCGCTGAAGGCGAACGGTGAAGAGGCGTTCGCGGCGCGCTTCGACGAGTGGTGGGAGTTGTACGCGGTCGAGCCGATCGAACCCGAGATCACCGTGTGGAACACCGAGCTCGGTTACGCCGGAACAATGGACCTGGTGGCCCGGATCGGCGGCCGGCTGTGCCTGATCGACTTCAAGACCAAGGGCACGGACCGCAACGGACAGGTCAAGGCCATGGACGAGAAGGTCGTCATGCAGCTGGTGGCCGGGATGAAGGCGCAGGAAAGCCTGGTCGATGCGGCGGCGGGTAGCTGGGAGCCATGGGCGTACGGTGATGACCCGGTCCTCCTGGGTGTGGCCATCGGGGAAACGGAAGTACGCCCGATGCGCGCCAACCCGGAGGTCCTGAGGTACCACTGGTACAAGTTCTGCGCACTGCGCCGGGTGTGGGACCTTCAGCTGCAGGTGGCGGACGCCGGCCGCGCGTTGTTGCCCGTCGGCCCTCCGGCGCCGGCAGTGCGCGCTGTCGAGCCGGCTGCCAGCTGAAGGCACATAGACTTGAAGCGACGTTTTCCACGGCAGAAGTGAGGTAGAAGAGCAGATGACCGTCCTAGGTATTCGGATCATCGGAGATCCGGTGCTTCGCACCAAGGCCGAGCCGGTGACCGAGTTCGGCCCCGAACTGGAAAAGCTCGTTGCCGACATGGACGAGACGATGGAGAACGTCGAGGGAGCCGGGCTGGCCGCACCGCAGGTCGGGGTCAGCCTGCGCGTGTTCACCTACCAGATCGACGGACGGCGCGGCCATGTGGTCAATCCGGTGCTGGACAACAGCGACGATTTCCAGGAGGACCAGGCGGAAGGATGCCTTTCCATTCCGGGGCTCGGCTATCCGGTACGGCGCCGGCGCTGGAGCCGCGTGACCGGCGTCGATATGTACGGCAACCCCGTGGCTGTCGAGGGCGAAGGAATGTTGGCGCGTTGCTTCCAGCACGAGACGGACCATCTGGACGGCGTGCTCTACATCGACCACTTGTCCGGCGAGGAACGCAAGAGCGCCCTGCGGGCGATCCGGAACGCCTCCTACAACACCGTTGCCCGGGACACGACGGCCAAGCGGTCGGCGAGTGTCGGGTCGGGCTTCGGTGCCGGCGCCTTCGGGCAGCCGCAGGCATGACCGTCCCCGAGGCCCGGCCGCGGGTCCTTTTTGCCGGCACGCCCGGTGTGGCTGTCCCGTCCCTCGACGCGATTGCGGCAGCCGGTTTCGACATCGTGGCCGTCCTGACCCGCGAGGACGCTCCGGTCGGACGCAAGAAGATCATGACCGCGTCACCGGTGGCCCGGCGGGCGGCCGAGGTTGGGCTGCGCATCATCAAGGCGAACCGCCTCGATGATCCTGCCCTTGCGGCCATCGCCGAGGCCGCCCCGGATGTGGCGGCGATCGTGGCCTACGGCGGCCTGGTGCCGGAGGAGGCGCTGGCGCTGCCGGCCCACGGCTGGATCAACCTGCACTTTTCCCTGCTGCCTCAGTGGCGCGGTGCTGCCCCCGTGCAGCATGCGGTGATCAACGGGGACGAGATGACCGGCGCCTCGACCTTCCTGCTCGAAAAGGGGCTGGACACCGGTCCCGTGTACGGCACTCTCACCGAAGCGATCCGGCCGGAGGACACCAGCGGCGAGCTGCTTGAGCGGCTCTCGCTCAGCGGGGCGACGCTGCTGGCCCAGACGCTGTCGGTCGTGCTGTCAGGAAAAGGCGTTGCCGTTCCGCAGGCCGGCCGGCCTACGGCGGCCCCGAAGCTGGGACTTGAGGATGGCCACATCGACTGGAACCAGCCGGCGCTGGCCATCCGGCGCAGGGTCAACGGCGTGACTCCGGAGCCCGGAGCGTGGACCACGCTCGCGGGCCAACGATTTAAGCTCGGCCCGGTCACGCTCCGGCAGGACCGCAGTGACCTGGCGCCCGGCCAGGTGCTGCCCAGCTCCGGCGGGTCCGCCTCGGCCCTGGTGGGAACCGGCTCCTGCGCCGTGCAACTGGGCCAGGTGCAGCCGGCCGGCAAGAAGATGATGGCGGCGGCCGACTGGGCACGCGGCCTGGGACAACGTGAGGATGTGCGGTTCGAATGAGCGGAAACGAGGACGGCCAGCGCGGCAGGCACAGGCCGGGGGCCGGGCGGCGCAACGCTGCCGGGCGGGAACGCAACCGCCCCGTCAACCGCAGCCATACGCGCGCCGCTCCGTCGGAGCGCACCCGGCGGGCGGACCCGGCACGGCTGGTGGCCTTCGAAGTGCTCCGCGCGGTGAGCAGCGAAGATGCGTACGCGAACCTGGTGCTTCCGGCCCGGATCCGGCAGCACCGCCTGGACAAGCGTGATGCCGGCTTCGCTACCGAGCTCGCCTATGGCGCGCTGCGGGCGCAAGGCACCTACGACGCGATCCTGGCCAAGTGCGTGGACCGCCCGCTGGACCAGCTGGATCCCGCGATCCTCGACGCGCTGCGGCTGGGCGCTCATCAGCTGCTGGCCATGCGCGTGCCGGCCCATGCCGCCCTGGACCAGACCGTCGGGCTGGCCCGTGCCGTGATCGGCGCGGGTCCGGCCTCCCTGATCAACGCCGTCCTCCGGAGGGTGAGTGCGCGGGACCTCGCGGACTGGACTGCGGAGCTGACGGACGGCAGCGATCCGGTGGCCGCCGCCGCCATCGCCCAGAGCCACCCGGAGTGGATCGTGCGCGCTTTGCGCCAGGCGCTGGCGGGCCACGGCCGGAGCGTGGAAGAGATCGGTCAGCTGCTGGATGCGGACAACGCGGCTCCCGTGGTCAACCTCGTCGCCTTGCCTGGACTGGGAGACCTTGAAGAGGCCTTCGACGCTGGCGCCCAACCGGGCGGGCTGGTGAGGGACTCCGCGCTCTACTCCGGCGGTGACGTGGGCAGGCTCGACTCGGTCCGGAAGGGCACAACGCGCGTCCAGGACGCCGGATCCCAGCTGGTGGCGCGCGCACTGGCGGGCGCGGCGCTGCGGACCGATGGCCCGGAACGATGGCTCGATTTGTGCGCCGGCCCCGGCGGAAAGGCGGCCTTGCTGGCGGCGCTTGCGGCGGAACAGGGGGCGACGCTGCTGGCGAACGAGCCGGCGGCCCACCGTGCCGAACTGGTCCGGCAGGCCCTGCGTCCGGTGGACCACCGGGTCTGGGACGTGCGGACGGGAGACGGGCGGGACCTCGGTAGCCTTGAGCCGGAAAGCTTCGACCGGGTGCTCGTGGACGCTCCGTGCACGGGCCTCGGCGCGCTGCGCCGGCGGCCTGAATCCCGCTGGCGCCGCCGCCCCGCCGACGTCGCCCAACTGGCCCCGCTGCAGCGCGAGTTGCTCGACTCAGCCATCGCCGCGGTGAAGCCGGGAGGCCTGGTCGCCTACGTCACCTGCTCCCCGCACATTGCCGAAACGACGGCGGTCGTCTCCGATGCGCTCCGTCGCCACCCGGAGATGGAACCGGGGGATTCGGCTGCCGCGCTGGATGCCGCAAGCCTCACCGGGGACCTGCAGGCCGGCCGGGCCGAGGGCGCCGGCAGCACGGCCCAGCTGTGGCCGCACATCCACGGGACGGACGCGATGTTCCTGTCCCTGCTGCGCAAGAAGACATCCGCCGGCGCGCCGGCGGGAAAGGACTGACCACCAGCCATGCACCAGTGCTGCATCAACCCGAGCATCCTGTCCGCAGACTTCGTCAATCTTGAGTCCGAACTTGCCCGGATCGGATCGGCCGACGCCGTCCACGTGGACGTGATGGACAACCACTTCGTGCCCAACCTGACCATCGGCCTGCCGGTCGTGGAACGGATCCAGGCGGTGAGCAGGCTGCCGCTGGATGTACACCTGATGATCCAGGATCCGGACAGGTGGGCGCCGGGCTACGCCGAAGCCGGCGCGGAGTCGGTGACTTTCCACGTCGAAGCGTCGGCGGCGCCGGTCAAGCTGGCGCGCGACCTGCGGGATCGCGGCGCGAAGGCGGGCATGGCGCTGAGGCCCGCCACCGCCGTCGAACCCTATCTGGACCTGCTGCCCGAGTTGGACATGCTGCTGATCATGACGGTGGAACCCGGATTCGGGGGCCAGTCCTTCCTGGACGTCACCCTGCCGAAGATCCGCCGTGCCGCGGACGCCGTCGCCGGATCGGGCCTCCCGGTGGCCATCCAGGTGGACGGCGGCGTCACCGAGGAGACCATTTACCGGGCTGCCGCGGCCGGGGCCACTGTCTTCGTCGCCGGCTCGGCGGTGTACGGGGCCGAGGACCCGGATGCCGCCATCACGTCGTTGAGGAACGCCGCCCAAAAGGCTCTGTCCCGGGACTGATACATCAATTGTGTCGTGTGTTACAGGCCATGACGGGAATAGCCGTGGAGCCGCCGGCAGTTATGGCACAATAGCAATCACAAACAACGTGCTCCGGGGTCGGTGTAAGTCCGAACCGGCGGTTATAGTCCGCGACCCGCGGCCGGTGGAACAGCAATGTTCCGCAGGCAGCGGCTGAACCGGTGGAATTCCGGTACCGACAGTCAAAGTCTGGATGGGAGAAGCACGTACAGTTGGCAGCCAGCCGACGGTGCGCACGGTCCGCATGGACCTGGCCGCCGTTGCCTGCATCTACCGCACTGTCGTTACCCCGGAGCCGCCGCGGCTTTCGGAAAGGAACGGCATGGATCTCCTGCGGTGGCTCTTTGAAGCCCAGATACCCGTCGCCGGCAGCGTGTTGCTGCTGCGCGAGGTGCTGGGCAATATCTTCGGCCTGCTGAGCGCCCTCGGGGGCATGCGGCGGAAAGTATGGGCCTGGCCGGTCGGCATCGCCGGCAACATCCTGCTCCTCACCGTCTTCCTCGGGTCCCTGTTCGGCGCCGCCAGTACGGCCACGCTGCTCGGACAGGCCGGCCGCCAGATCATGTTCATTGCCGTAGCGGTCTACGGGTGGCGGCGCTGGAGCCAAAGCCGCCGGGACGGCGCCGATGGAGCCGGCCATGCGCTGGCCCCGCGATTCGCCTCCGGCCGGGAACGGATCGGCCTGGCAGCCGGCATGGTGCTGGGCACCGTGGCTCTCACTCCGCTGTTCGCGGCGCTGGGCTCCTACGAGCCTGTCTGGGCTGATGCCTGGACCTTCGTCGGCTCCCTGCTGGCGACCTACGGGATGGCCCGCGGCTGGGTCGAGTTCTGGCTGGTCTGGGTTGCCGTTGACATCGTGGGCGTGCCGCTGCTTTTCAGCGCCGGCTACTACGCCTCGGCCGTCATGTACCTCTTCTACGGAGCATTCACCCTCGTCGGCTTCTTCGTCTGGTGGCGCGCGCATAACCGCATCAAGGCCGAGGCCGGGGCGGCTGTCGCGGAGCCGGAACTGGAAGGGGCGGCCCGCTGATGGCGATTCAAAAGTTCACGGCGGCCGAGGAACGTGCGATGCAGCTGGCCCTCGGCGAGGCGCGGCGCGGGATCCGCGGGGCAAACCCGCTGGTCGGTGCGGCAGTCCTCGACGCCGACGGAGCGATCCTGGCGAGCGGCCACCACCGGGGCGCCGGCTTCCCGCATGCAGAGATCGAGGCCTTGGCAAACCTGCCGGAGGGGCTGGACCGGACCACCCTGGCCGGCTGCACCATGGTGGTAACGCTGGAGCCATGCAACCACCAGGGCCGGACCGGCCCCTGTGCGGTCGCCGTGGCCGAGGCCGGGATCGGCCGCCTGGTCCATGCCTCGGACGACCAGACCGCGGCCGCGGGGGGAGCCGACTACCTGCGCAGCCGCGGGGTGGATGTGCGCTCCGGCCTCTGCCGTGGCGAGGCACTGGAGTTGAACCAGCGGTGGTTCAAGGCGAAGTCCGCCCAGCGGCCGTTCACCACCATGCACATCGCACAGACTCTCGATGGCCTGATCGCGGCGGCCGACGGCAGCAGCCAGTGGATCACCTCGGAGGCGGCCCGGCAGGACAGCCACGGCATCCGGGCGCGGGTGGACGCCATAATCGCCGGAACCGGGACCGTCTTCGCCGACAACCCCCGGCTGACCGCCCGGTCCGGGAACGGGGAGCCCGCTGCCGCCCAGCCGCTGCGGGTGGTCATGGGCGCCCGCGACGTTCCCGATGACGCGGCGGTGCGCGGCAGTGACGGGAAGTTCCTCCAGCTGCACACCCACGATCCCGCCGAAGTGCTGGACTCGCTGGCGCGCCGCGGCGTGGCCCACGCCATGATCGAAGGCGGCGCCACGGTGGCGGCCGCTTTCCTGAAGGCGGACCTCGTGGACGAGCTGGTCCTCTATCTTGCGCCGCTGCTGCTCGGTGCCGGCACGCGTTCGACGGCGCCGCTGGGTATCAGCACCCTGGCCGACGCGGCGCACTGGCGCTGGGACAGCTCCGGCGGCGGCCACACCATCAATCTCGGCGCTGACCTGCGCCTGCATCTTGAACCAGCACCGGCTGGCACCACGCCTGCGGTACAGAAAGGACTCTGATGTTTACCGGAATTGTCACGGAGCGAGGCGGCGTTGAGTCGCTGGTCCTCCACCCCGAAACGGACAGCGCCGTGCTGACGTTCTCCGCCGGCGCGGCCGCGGAGGACCTCGGACTCGGCGGCTCCATCGCGGTCAACGGTGTCTGCCTGACGGCCGTGAGCATCGCGGACGGCCGGGTCGCCGTCGACGTCATGGGGGAGACCCTGCGCCGGACCACCACCGGCGAGTTGAAGGAAGGCATGAGCGTCAATCTGGAACGTTGCGTTCCGGCCGGCGGGCGGCTGGACGGCCATGTGGTCCAGGGCCACGTCGATGCCGTGGGCGCGCTGCTGGAGCGGGAGAACGTCGGCGACTGGGACCGGCTGCGCTTCTCCGTCCCGGCCCGGCAGGCCCGGTACATCGCGGAGAAGGGCTCCATCGCGGTCGACGGTGTATCCCTCACCGTGACGGCGGTCAGCGAACCCGGCGCCGAGGAGCCGTGGTTCGAGGTCGGACTGATCCCCACCACGCTGGCCGAAACCTCGCTGGGCGCCAAGGCCATCGGCGACAAGGTCAACCTCGAGGTGGACGTGCTGGCCAAGTACGCGGAGCGGCTGCTGGCCTACACCGCTGCCGGCAGCCAGCCGGCCCGCCACGCGGCAGGAGAGCAGGCATGAGCGCGGCCGTCGAATCCCCGATCAGGCTGGACGCGATCGAACTGGCGATCGCCGCCATTGCCGCCGGCCGGCCGGTCGTCGTCGTCGATGACGAGGACCGCGAGAACGAGGGCGACATCATCTTCGCCGCGGATGCCTCCACCCCTGCCCTGATGGGCTGGACCGTGCGGCATAGCTCCGGCGTAATCTGCGTGCCCCTGACCGGTGCGCGGGCGGACCACCTGAACCTTCCGCCGATGGTGGAGGACAACCAGGATGCCAAGGGCACCGCCTACACCGTCTCCTGCGATGCCGCGTCGGGCGTTTCCACCGGGATCAGTTCCTCGGACCGCGCGCGCACCGCGCTGGTCCTGGCGTCGCCGCAGAGCAGCGCGGCCCAGCTGAGCCGTCCCGGCCACATTTTCCCGCTGCGGGCGGTCGACGGCGGTGTCCTGGCCCGCCGCGGCCACACCGAAGCGGCGGTGGACCTGTGCCGGCTGGGCGGTCGGGAACCGGTCGGAGTCATCGCCGAACTGGTGCACGACGACGGCGAAATGATGCGGCTGCCCGCGCTCCGCGAGTTCGCCAATGAGCACGGCTGCCCGCTGGTCTCCATCGAGGACCTGGTGAACCACCTGTCCGCGGCACGGCCCGCGGCGGGGGAGGCCGGACGATGAACGGCGTCGACGAGACGGCGGCGCCGGGCACCGCGCCGGCGGCGCCGCTGGCCAGCGTCACCGGCGGCCCCTCCGTCCAGTTGCCGACGGCCTTCGGCTTTTTCACCGCGCGCGCGTGGACCGACGACGGCACCGGGGTGGAGCACCTGAGCGTCACGTCTCCGGTCCGCCCGGAATCCGCCCCGCTGGTCCGGCTGCATTCTGAGTGCCTCACGGGCGACGTCTTCGCCTCCTACCGCTGCGACTGCGGTGAGCAGCTGGAGCAGGCGCTGACCCTGATCGCCGAGCATGGCGGCACGGTGCTGTACCTGCGCGGCCAGGAGGGACGCGGCATCGGCCTGGCCAACAAGATCCGCGCGTATGCGCTGCAGGAAGGCGGCGCGGACACGGTGGAAGCCAACGAGCAGCTCGGCCTGCCGGTCGACGGCAGGGACTACTCTGCTGCCGCCGCGATCCTGCACACGATGGGGCTGGACCGTATCCGGCTGCTGAGCAACAACCCGATCAAGGGTTCCAAGCTCGCTGCCTTCGGAATCACCGTCGAGGAGATGGTCTCCTCGGAAGTGCCCTCGCGCGAACAGAACCGCCGCTACCTGCAGACGAAGCGGGACCGTATGGACCACCGCCTGGCCCTGCTGGAAGAGCAGCCGATCCACCAGAGCTGACGCAGCCGCGCAGCCTCGAAACACCCACTTGAACCACATGCCGCGGCATCAGCGGCACCGGAAGGAAGAAGCACCCATGAGCGGACACGGAGCGCCCGTCATCGACCTCGAAGGCCTCAACACGGAGGGCAACGGCTTCAAGCTGGCCATCGTGGCAGCCAGCTGGCACACCAGGATCATGGACGGCCTGGTCGACGGGGCACGCCGCGCCGCTGCCGAGGCAGGCATTGCCGAGCCCGAACTCGTCCGGGTTCCCGGCGCCTTCGAGCTGCCGGTAGCTGCTGCCCGGCTGGCACCGCACTTCGACGCGGTCGTGGCCCTCGGCGTCGTTATCCGCGGCGGGACGCCGCACTTCGAGTACGTCTGCCAGGCTGCCACGGAAGGCCTGACGAACGTCAGCGTCAGCACGGGCACGCCGGTGGGCTTCGGCGTGCTGACCTGCGACACGGAGGAGCAGGGGCTGGACCGGGCCGGGCTGGCGGGCTCCAACGAGGACAAGGGTCACGAGGCCGTCACCGCCGCCCTGGCCACCGCCGCGACACTGCGCAAGCTGGGAGTGTGACGCGGCACCGGCCCGGTGCGTCGCCGGGCCGGTGGCCTTTGTCACATAGGCCGCGGCCTTTTGCGGCGCACGCGGAACCCTGACGTACTCTAAAGAGCGTGAAATCCTTCGAATCCCTCTTCGCCGAGCTCAGCGAGAAAGCCCTGAACCGCCCGGAGGGCTCCGGCACCGTAGCCGAACTGGATTCCGGCGTCCATGGCATCGGCAAGAAGGTCGTCGAGGAAGCCGCGGAGGTCTGGATGGCCGCGGAGTACGAGTCGGACGAGGCGGCCGCCGAGGAAATTTCCCAGCTGCTCTACCACCTGCAGGTGCTGATGCTCGCCAAGGGCCTGTCGCTGGAGGACGTGTACAAGCATCTGTAGCGGGACACCGCCTCAGAAGGTGTTCCGCTAAGACCACCGGCAACGTTCTTCCGACCCCGCCGGCCCTGGAGCCGGCCACATCCTTGCAGAAAGTCAGTCCATGCTGCGTGTAGCTGTTCCCAATAAAGGTTCCTTGTCCGAGGCCGCTTCCGGCATGCTCACGGAGGCCGGCTACCGGCAGCGCCGTGACAACCGTGAACTCGTCATGGTCGATCCGGACAATGACATCGAATTCTTCTTCCTCCGTCCCCGCGACATCGCCGTCTATGTCGGCAAGGGCACCCTGGACGTCGGCATCACCGGCCGCGACCTGTTCCTCGACGCCCAGGTCGAAGCCGAGGAGCTGCTGTCCTTGGGCTTCGGCGCCTCCACCTTCCGCTTCGCCGGGCCCGTAGGCGAGTTCTCCCGGGCCGACCAGCTGGAAGGCAAGCGGCTGGCCACCAGCTACGACGGGCTCCTGCGCGACTACCTGGCGGAGCGCGGCATCGATGCCAAGGTTGTCCGGCTCGACGGCGCGGTGGAGTCCTCGGTCCGGCTCGGTGTCGCGG
Source organism: Arthrobacter sp. USHLN218 (assembly GCF_037144715.1). Lineage (NCBI taxonomy): Bacteria > Bacillati > Actinomycetota > Actinomycetes > Micrococcales > Micrococcaceae > Arthrobacter > Arthrobacter sp. USHLN218. The sequence goes on along the minus strand of NZ_JBBCYT010000003.1, from coordinate 409,850 downwards.
ACGCCATCGCCGACGTGGTCGAAACCGGCAACACGCTCAAGGCGGCCGGCATGGAGATCTTCGGCGACCCGATCCTGAAGTCCGAGGCCGTCCTCATCGGCCGCAAGGGGCACGCGGCGCCGGCGGGCCTCGACGTGCTGATGCGCCGGCTCAGGGGCGTCATCGTCGCCCGCGAGTACGTGATGATGGACTACGACATCCGCAAGAACCTGGTCGAGCAGGCCGCTGCGCTGACGCCCGGGCTCGAATCGCCGACGGTCTCGCCGCTGCGGGACACCGAATGGGTGGCCGTGCGCTCCATGGTCCGCCGCAGCCAGACCAACCGGGTGATGGACGAGCTCTACGACTTGGGCGCCCGCGCCATCCTGGTCAGCACCATCCACGCCTGCCGCATCTGAACGGGGAGGACAGCATGTCAGTCGCCATCCGTGTCATTCCCTGCCTCGACGTCGACGCCGGACGCGTGGTCAAGGGGGTCAACTTCGAGGGCCTGCGTGACGCCGGCGACCCGGTGGAACTCGCCCACCGGTATGACCGTGCCGGGGCGGACGAGCTCACCTTCCTTGACGTGACCGCCTCCTCTGGCAACCGGGAAACGACGTTCGACGTCGTCGCCCGCACCGCCGAGGAAGTCTTCATCCCGCTGACGGTCGGCGGCGGCGTGCGCGGCGTGGCCGACGTCGACAAGCTGCTGCGCTACGGCGCAGACAAGGCCTCGATCAATACCGCCGCCGTAGTGCGCCCCGACGTGATCGACGAGATCGCCCGGCACTTCGGTTCCCAGGTCCTGGTGCTGTCCCTCGACGCCCGGCGCACGGCGGACGGCTCCGTTCCCTCCGGGTTCGAGGTCACGACGCACGGCGGACGCAAGGGCACCGGCATCGACGCCATCGCCTGGGCCCGGGAGGCGGCGGACCGCGGTGTCGGCGAAATCCTGCTGAACTCGATTGACGCGGACGGTACCAAGGAAGGCTTCGACCTGGAGATGATCCGGGCCGTCCGTGCCGCCGTGAAGGTGCCGCTGATTGCCTCCGGCGGTGCCGGCAAGCCGGAGCATTTTCCGCCGGCCGTGGCGGCCGGCGCGGACGCGGTCCTGGCAGCCTCGGTGTTCCACTTCGGTCCGGACGACGCAATCGCGCAGGTCAAGAAGGCCATCCGCGAAGCGGGCTACCCGGTCCGCTGACCGCCCCTGCCGGCGGCGTCCGCTGGGTAACGGCGGGTGCGGACTGTCGCAGCGGAGTGGCTACAGCCCGATATCGGCGCTCTCCAGGAGCGCGACAGCGTCCGCCTGGCCTTCGAACGTGACCAGCGCGTTCTTGGTCCGTCCGTGCGCGTGCATCAACAGTTCGCCCGGCTCGCCGGTGATGGCGACGGACACTGCCGCACGCTTGGCCACATGCCTCGGTCCGTCCGGCCGGACCAGGATGATGCCCAGGTCCACGCCGCGGTAGAGGATGGCCGCCCGCTTGATGAGTTCGTCCCAGAGCGCGTTGGAGTACGCCTCGTCGAGCGCCCGCGGCGCCCAGCGGTGAGGCGCGCGGCGAATGTCTTCGGTGTGCACGAAGTACTCGATCAGGTTGGCGGCTTCGTCGACCGGCTTCAGTCGCAGCGGTGAGAGCCGCGGGGGCCCGGCACGGAAGGACCCGACCAGTTTTGCGTAGCCGGCCGCGCCCCGCGACGTGTCCGCCAGCTTGCGGGTAGCCTCGTCGGACACCCTGGCCAGCGGCTTGAACGCCATGCCTAGCTGGGCCAGCAGGCGGTGCTCGCGCAGGTACAGGTGGGCGGCAAGATCGGCCGTCCGCCAGCCCGCGCACAGCGTGGGGGAGTCCGGGCCGGCGGCTAGCAGCGTCTCGGCCAGGACTTCTCGGGACGGTTGAACGAAATGCATCAGTCCTGAACCTAGCACGAAGCCGTCATCTTGGGCTTGGGCCGCAGCGTTTGTGCCACCGATGTTAACGCCGTCGAAACCCCCTCCCGGCAAACCACTAGACTTGAGGGGATGTCCTCCCTATCAAACCCCGTGCCGTCCGCTGCCGGCACCGAAGAAGATCAGCTGCCGGCCGCCGTCGCCCGCTTGCTGAAGCGCGACGCAGCCGGACTGGTCGCCGCCATCATCCAGCAGCACGACACCAACGAGGTCCTGATGCTCGGCTGGATGGACGATGAAGCGCTGCGCCGCACGCTCAGCACCGGCCGTGTCACCTTCTACTCCCGCTCCCGGCAGGAGTACTGGCGCAAGGGGGACACCTCCGGCCATGTCCAGTGGGTGAAGTCCGTCGCCTTGGATTGCGACGGCGATGCCCTCCTCGTGCGGGTGGACCAGGTGGGGGCCGCGTGCCACACCGGCACCCGCACCTGCTTCGACGGGCGCTCGATCGACGCCGTCGTCGGCCCCGCAGCAGAAGAGCACCCGACCGCGAAAGAAAGCAAGTAATGCAGGACCTTGGAGTCGTCAGCCCCACCCTCGAGGAGTTCCGGGTCCTGGCCCGCGACCGGCGCGTCGTCCCCGTGACGCTGAAGGTCCTGGCCGATGACCAGACGCCGATCTCCCTCTACCGCAAGCTGGGCGGCGGGCAGCCGGGCACGTTCCTGCTGGAATCGGCCGCGGTCGGCGGCGTGTGGTCCCGCTACTCGTTTATCGGGACGCACTCGCGTGCGGTCCTGACCAGCAAGGACGGCCAGGCCCATTGGCTGGGGCAGCCGCCTGCCGGGGTGCCGCTGGACGGCAATCCCGTCGAGGCCATGCGGGCAACCGTGGAGGCCCTGCGCACCGAGCGGTTCGACGACCTGCCGCCGCTGACCTCCGGACTGGTGGGCTTCGTCGGCTGGGAAGCCGTGCGCCATTGGGAAAAGCTCACCAGCCCGCCCGAGGAAGACCTGCCCCTGCCCGAACTGGCGATGTGCCTGGTGACGGACCTGGCGGTGCACGACAATGCCGAGGGCGCCGTGACGCTGATTGCCAACGCGATCAACTTCGACGGCAGCGACGAACGGGTGGACGAGGCCTGGCAGGACTCCGTCGCACGCCTGCGCGGGATGCTCGCGCAATTGAACGAACCGCTGGCCCAGCAGGTCTCCGTCCTGGAGGACAGCGCCCTGACCACGCAGGACATCATGGCCGGCGTCCGGCACAGCTGGGCCGAGGAGAAGTACCTGGCGGCGGTGGAGCGCGGCAAGGAAGCCATCGTGGACGGCGAGGTGTTCCAGGTGGTGATCTCGCGGCGCTTCGAAGCCGAATGCCGGGCCACGCCGCTGGACGTCTACCGGGTGCTGCGCAACCTCAATCCCAGTCCCTACATGTACCTGTTCTGCCTCGAGGACGTCGACGGCAACGCCTACTCGATCGTCGGCTCCTCGCCCGAGGCGCTCGTGACGGTCACCGGGGACGAGGTCGTTACCCATCCGATCGCCGGCTCCCGGCCGCGCGGCAAGACCGTAGAGCAGGACCGCGAGCTGGCCGAGGAACTGCTGGCGGACCAGAAGGAGCGCGCCGAGCACCTGATGCTGGTGGACCTGGCCCGCAATGACATTTCCAAGGTGTGCGATCCCGGCACCGTCGACGTCAGCCAGTTCATGGAGGTGGAGAAGTTCAGCCACATCATGCACCTGGTTTCCACCGTCGTCGGACGCCTCGCCAAGGACAAGACGGCCTACGACGTGCTGTCCGCGACCTTCCCGGCGGGCACGCTCTCCGGCGCGCCCAAGCCGCGCGCCCTGCGGCTGCTGGACGAGCTGGAACCGCACCGCCGCGGCGTCTACGGGGGAGTCGTCGGCTACCTCGACTTCGCCGGCGACATGGACATGGCGATCGCCATCCGCTCAGCGCTGCTGCGCGACGGGCGGGCCTACGTGCAGTCAGGCGGCGGCATCGTCGCGGACTCCGTGCTGGCCGCCGAGGCGCTGGAGACGGTGAACAAGGCGGCCGCCCCGCTGCGTGCCGTCACCCTGGCGGCGCGGCTGCATGCGGCGGACCCGGAACGGATCGTCACGGGGGAGCGCAAATGACGACGGCGAAGCGCACCTCGGGTCCTTCCGCCTGGTGGCGCCGGAAGGCGATCGTGGTGCTGGCGGCCATCGCCGCCTCCCTGGCCGCCTTCGGCACCACCACCCAGACCTGGGTCAACGTCCGCCTCCCCGAAGGGAGCGTGCAGACGCCGGACCTGGCCGTGCCGGGCAGCGAGGCGGCGGTCGCCGTGACCGCGCTGGCCCTGGTGGGCCTGGCCGCTGCGCTGGCCGCGACCATCGCCGGACGGGTCGCCCGCATCATCACCGCGGTGCTGCTCGGCCTGGCCGGCGCCGGAGTCGCGGCGGCCTGCGCCATGGTGCTCGCCGACCCCTACGCGGCGGCGTCGTCGAAGATCGGCGAGGCGACCGGACAGGTCGGCCAGGACGCCGTCGTCACGGTTACCGTGTTTCCGGCCCTGGGCCTTGCCTGCGGGCTGCTGATGGTCGTCGTGGCCGTCTGGCTCGCCGTCGCCGGCCGGCACTGGACCACCAGCCGGAAGTACTCCGCGGCGACCGGACCGCGGCAGGCGGACGGCTCGCCGTCGGACCGTGGCCCCGCGGATGAAATCGACAGCTGGGACCAGCTCAGCCGCGGCACCGACCCCACGGACTGAACCCGCCGTTCCTGGCGCGCGGCCCCGTCACAGTGGCCTGTAGCCCGTGCAAACAATGGCAGAATAAGAAACAGCATCGTTTTCGAGGGAGTTAGATCATGGCTCATCACGCCACCGCCACCGAGCAGGAGACTGCAGACACCGCCCCGAGCATCCACGACGAGGTCATCGGCCACGGCAACAGCCCGGCGGCCTGGACCTGCGTCCTGATCATGACCGTGGGCTGCATCATCGCCGCCGTGGGCTTCATCATGGCCTCCAACCTGGTCTTCTGGGGCTTCGGCATCGGCATCGTTGTCATCGGCCTCATCGTGGGCTGGATCATGAAGAAGGCCGGCTACGGCGTCGACGGGTCCAAGCTCCAGAGCAGCGGTCACTAGTAGTGACGGTTCTCGACGACATCATCGCCGGTGTCCGGGAGGATCTTGAGGCCCGGCGGGCTGCGGTTTCGCTGGAGGAACTGAAGGCCCGCGCCGAAGCGGCGCCCGCCGCCCGCGACGCCTACGCCGCCCTGGGCGGCAACACGGAGCCGCGGACCGGGCTGCGGGTGATTTCCGAGGTCAAGCGCAAGAGCCCCTCGAAGGGGGACCTCGCCTCGATCGAGGATCCGGCCGGGCTGGCGAGCCGCTACGAGCGCGGCGGAGCGGCCGTGATCAGCGTGCTCACCGAGCAGCGCCGCTTCAACGGGTCGCTGGAGGATTTCGACGCGGTCCGTGCCGCCGTCGACATCCCGCTGCTGCGCAAGGACTTCACGGTGGATGAGTACCAGATCTGGGAAGCCCGCGCCCACGGCGCGGACCTGGTCCTGCTCATCGTCGCCGCCCTGGACGACGCGCAGCTCCGCGGCTTCCTGGAACTCACCCATAGCCTGGGCATGAACGCGCTGGTCGAGACCCACACGGCCGAAGAGATCCAGCGCGCGGTCGCGGTGGGCAGCCGGATCATCGGTGTCAACGTGCGCAACCTGAAGACCCTGGACGTGGATCGTTCGGTCTTCGCCGCGCTGGCCGGCGGCATCCCGCCGGAGGCCGTAATCGTCGCCGAATCCGGCGTCCGCAATGCGGAGGACGTGGCCCATTACGCAGCCCACGGTGCCAACGCAGTGCTGGTGGGCGAGGCACTGGTAATCGGCAACCAGCCGGAGCAGGCGATCGCGGACTTCTCCGCCGCCGGCGCCGCTGCCATCGCCGAACGCCGGTTGGCCTAGCAGACAGCTTCAGCATGAGGACGGCCCGGCCGGGCCCGCATTCCGATGCCCGCCCGGCCAGCCGCCAGAGAGAACAGATGAGGACGGCCATGACACAGAGCCCCCAGACGCCCGAGACCGGCGCAGCCAGCGACACGGCGGACGCCTTCCTTGCCGGAGCGAGCCTCCGCCACGCCGCCGGTCCGTACTTCGGCAAGTACGGCGGCCGCTGGATGCCCGAATCGCTGATCGCGGCGCTGGACGAACTCGAGGACACCTTCGAGAAGGCCAAGTCGGACCCCGAATTCATCGCCCAGGTCGCCGACCTGAACCGCAACTACTCGGGCCGCCCGTCGCTGCTGACCGAGGCCAAGCGCTTCTCCGAGCACGCCGGCGGGGCGCGGGTCTTCCTCAAGCGCGAGGACCTGAACCACACCGGTTCGCACAAGATCAACAACGTGCTCGGCCAGGCCCTGCTCGCCAAACGGATGGGCAAGACCCGCATCATCGCCGAGACCGGCGCCGGGCAGCACGGCGTCGCGAGCGCGACGGCGGCGGCCCTGCTGGGGCTTGAATGCGTCGTTTACATGGGGGCGGAGGACACCCGCCGCCAGGCGCTCAACGTCGCGCGGATGGAGCTCCTCGGGGCTACCGTCGTTCCGGTGACGGCGGGGTCGCAGACACTGAAGGACGCCATCAACGAGGCGCTCCGCGACTGGGTCACGAACGTGCAGAGCACCCATTACCTGCTGGGCACCGCCGCGGGCGCCCATCCTTTCCCGGCACTCGTGCGTTACTTCCACGAAGTCATCGGCGAGGAGACGCGGGAACAGATCCTCAGCCAGGCCGGACGGCTCCCGGACGCGGTCTGCGCCTGCATCGGCGGCGGCTCCAACGCTATCGGCATCTTCCACGGCTTCCTCGACGACCCGTCGGTGGAACTCTACGGGTTCGAGGCCGGCGGCGAGGGCGTCGAAACCGGACGCCACGCCGCGACCATCACGCTCGGCCGGCCCGGCGTGCTGCACGGCGCACGCTCGTACCTGATGCAGGACGAAGACGGCCAGACGATCGAATCGCACTCGATCTCCGCCGGCCTGGACTACCCGGGCGTCGGTCCCGAGCACTCCTACCTGGCGGACCTCGGACGGGCCAAGTACCAGCCGATCACCGATTCCGAAGCCATGGAGGCCTTCCGCCTGCTCTGCAGGACCGAGGGCATCATTCCCGCCATCGAGTCCTCCCATGCGCTGGCCGGCGCGCTTAAGGTGGGCAAGTCGCTCACCGAGGGCAAGGCCGACCCTAAGGACGTCATCATCATCGTCAACCTCTCCGGACGCGGGGACAAGGACGTCGCCACCGCAGCCGAATGGTTCGGACTGCTGGACGAGAAGGGGCCGGAATCCGAGATCGGCGCCGAAGGAGAACAGCTGTGAATTCCGACATCCAGAGCAAATCCGCGGCAGCGATCGACAGGGCCCGGGCGGCCGGCCGCACGGCGCTGGTGGGCTACCTGCCGGCGGGCTTCCCGGATGCGCAGGCCACCATCGACGCGGCCGTAGCGCTGGCGGAGAACGGCGCTGACGTCATCGAGATCGGCGTGCCGTATTCGGATCCCGTCATGGACGGCCAGGTCATCCAGGCTGCAACAGTCCAGTCCCTGGCGAACGGCTTCCGCGTTGCGCAGATCTTCGACATCGTCTCCGCCATCACGGCCCGCTGCGATGCCGCCGTACTGGTGATGACCTACTGGAACCCCGTCATGCGGATGGGCGTGGATGAGTTCAGCCGGCGCCTGGCGGAAGCCGGGGGAGCCGGGCTCATCACACCGGACCTGATCCCCGACGAGGCGGCCGAATGGTTCGAGGCCTCGAACAAGTACGGACTGGACCGGGTGTTCCTGGTCGCTCCGTCGTCGTCGCCGGAACGGATGGCCATGACGGTCAAGGCCAGCCGCGGCTTCGTCTACGCCGTCTCAATCATGGGTGTCACGGGCGCGAGGGAATCGGTCAGCGATGCGGCCCACCGCGTTGTCGAGTCCGCCCATTCAGCCGGTGCGGAACGCGTCTGCGTCGGCCTGGGCGTGTCCCGGGCCGAGCACGTGCGGGAAATTGCCGCATACGCCGAGGGCGCCATTGTGGGCACCGCCCTCGTTGCGGCGCTGGGCAAGGATGGCGTGGACGGCGTCGCCAAACTGGCCGCCGAACTGCGCAGCGGTACTCCCAAGAACTGATCCTCGCTCCTTCCGCCGATCCTAAGGACCGCCCCGGTGCAAACCATGTCTTCCGCCCTTGTGATCCCCGCGTCGATACCGAGCCCGGGCTGGTCCGGCTTCACGATCGGGCCGGTCACGATCCATGCCTATGCGCTGTGCATCCTGGCCGGGATCGTCGCGGCCCTGTGGCTGACGAACCGGCGATGGCTAGCCCGCGGGGGCCCCGAAGGAACGGTGTGGGACGTCGCCATCTGGGCCATCCCGTTCGGGATCATCGGCGGCCGGCTGTACCACGTCTTCTCTTCGCCGGACGCCTACTTCGGTCCGAACGGGAACCTGGCCCTGATTCCGCAGATCTGGCTGGGGGGCCTCGGAATCTGGGGGGCTGTGGCGCTGGGCCTCGTCGGCGCGTGGATCGGGTGCCGGCGGGCCGGGGTCAAACTGACCGCCTTCATGGATGCCGCCGCTCCGGGCCTGCTGCTGGCGCAGGCGATCGGACGCTGGGGCAACTGGTTCAATCAGGAACTCTTCGGCGCCCCGACGGATCTGCCGTGGGGCCTGCAAATTGACGCGGATAACCCGAACTTTCCCGCCGGGGCGGAACCGGGCACGCTGTTCCACCCGACGTTCCTGTACGAATCGCTCTGGAACCTTGCGGGCGTGGCCCTGCTGCTGATTCTCGACCGGAAATTCCGGCTCCGTCGAGGCATGCTGTTCTGGCTCTACGTTGCCTACTACACGCTGGGCCGCGTCTGGATCGAGATGCTGCGGATCGACGATGCCGAGATGATTACGCTCTTCGGCGTGACCCAGCGGCTCAACGTGTGGACCTCGCTGCTGCTGCTGGTGGCTGCGCTCGTAATATTTGCGGTGCTCGCCCGCATGCCCCGCACAGCCGAATCCGACACGGTCTACCTGCCCGGGCATGGCCCGGAGGCCGAGAATAGCGGCGATGCGGGATCCGACACGGCCGGGAACGGGACCCCGGGGGCCGAGGCGGACGGCGGGACGTCCAAGCAGACCGAGGTTAACGCGCCGGAAACGAAGCCGAAAAAACCCGGGAAAAATGTTTCGCCGGACTCACATCGTGGTAATCTCACTGGTACTTCGATAGAGCCGGAAGGCTCATCTGCGCCCGGAGCCAGCGGCACGGCTGGGCCCGCAGACCGCGAAGAGAAATAGCCCCCGGGCCACCGCCCGGACTATCAGAATCGTGCCACCCACGTCGATGTGGATTCCGGCGGTAACCCAGTTACCCGAACGGCCACCGCCGGATGTGGCTGACGCCCCCGGTCCTTTTCCCGGCCGGTAAGAATCGTTATGCACCAGCACTGCTGCATGGCATGGGCCAGGCCATACAATTCCAGTACTTAAGTACGGCGTGGAATGTTTGCCTCGCCGTGTTGTGGGGCCAAAGGAGTCCCCTTCTCGAGATCACATACAGGAGAAGGAGAAAATCAAGATGACTCCTCCGTTCAACGGATCCAGTACACCACGCACAGTAGGCGGTCCGATCGCCGCTGCTGATGCAGTTTCGCCGTTCAAGCGATTCGCCGCCTATCCCGAAGCGGCAGGACTCTACGATCCTGCCAACGAAAAAGACGCCTGCGGCCTCGCTGTCATCGCCACCCTCCGCGGCGAACCGGGGCACGACATCGTCGATGCGGCCCTGACCGCCCTGCGTAACCTTGAACACCGCGGCGCCGTCGGCGCCGACGAAGGCACCGGAGACGGCGCCGGCCTGCTCACCCAGATCCCCGATGAATTCTTCCGCGCTGTCACCGGCTTTACCCTGCCGGCCCCCGGTGAGTACGCCGTCGGCACGGCCTTCCTGCCCAGCGACGAAGCCGAGGCCGAGGTTGCCCAGGCCGGGATCGAGTCGCTGGCCGCCGATGAAGGCCTGAAGATCCTTGGCTGGCGCGAAGTCCCCGTCGTGGCAGAGCTCGTCGGCGCGATGGCCCGGGCCTGCATGCCGCACTTCGTCCAGGTCTTCCTGGGCATCGATTCCGACGCCGGGGCCGACGTAGCCACAATCGACGCGCGGGTCTTCCGCCTCCGCAAGCGCGCCCAGAACAAGTTCGGCGTCTACTTCCCGTCGCTGTCCTCGAAGACGATTGTCTACAAGGGCATGCTGACCACGGCCCAGCTCGAGCCGTTCTACCCCGATCTGTCGGACACCCGCTTCAAGACCAAGCTGGGCATCGTCCACTCGCGGTTCTCCACGAACACCTTCCCGTCCTGGCCGCTGGCCCAGCCGTTCCGCACGATCGCCCACAACGGTGAGATCAACACGGTCAAGGGCAACCGCAACTGGATGCGCGCCCGCCAGTCCCAGCTGAGCAATCCGATCCTGGGCGACACCCCGGAGGAGCTGTTCCCGATCTGCACCCCGGGTGCATCTGACTCCGCGTCCTTCGACGAGGTCGCCGAGCTGCTCATGCTCTCCGGCAAGCCCATCACCCAGGCGATCATGATGATGATCCCCGAGGCCTGGGAGAACCACACTTCGATGGACCCGGCCCGCCGGGCGTTCTACCAGTACCACTCCGCGCTGATGGAGCCGTGGGACGGCCCCGCGGCGGTCTCCTTCACCGACGGCCAGCTGGTCGGCGCCGTCCTGGACCGCAACGGCCTCCGCCCGGCCCGCTACTGGGTCACCGAAGACGGCCTCGTCGTGCTGGCCTCCGAGGTCGGCGTGCTCAACCTCGAGCCCTCGCGCGTGGTCAAGAAGGGCCGTGTCTCGCCCGGCAAGATGTTCCTGGTGGACACCGAAGCCGGCCGCCTGATCGAGGACCAGGAGATCAAGGCCGAGATCGCCTCCGCCAACCCCTGGGGGGAGTGGCTGAAGGAAAACATGATCCGCCTCGAGGACCTGCCCGAGCGCGAGCACGTGGTGCACACCCCGGCCTCGATCAACCGCCGGCAGCGCACCTTCGGCTACACGCAGGAGGAACTGCGCATCCTGCTCGGGCCGATGGCCCGCACCGGCGCCGAGCCGCTGGGCGCCATGGGCACGGACACCCCGATCGCGGTGCTGTCCAAGCGTCCCCGCCTGTTGTTCGACTACTTCGTGCAGTCCTTTGCACAGGTCACGAACCCGCCGCTGGATGCCATCCGCGAAGAGCTCGTCACCTCGCTGCGCGGATCCATCGGGCCGGACGGCAACCTGCTCGCCAACGGCCAGGTCCGTGCCAAGCAGGTGGCGCTGAAGTTCCCGGTCATCAATAACGACGAACTGGCGAAGATTGCCGCGCTTGAGTCGGAGGACGGCGTCAAGGAGACGCTGAAGGTCCGCGGGCTCTACCGGCCCGACGGCGGGGAAGCGGAGCTGCGCGCCCGGCTGCAGGAAATCTGCGAGAAGGTTTCCGCCGCCGTGAACCGCGGCGTGAAGTTCATCATCCTCTCCGACCGCGATTCGAACGCGCAGTGGGCCCCGATTCCCTCGCTGCTGCTCACCAGCGCGGTCCACCACCACCTGCTCAAGAGCGCCAACCGGACCAAGATCTCGCTGCTGGTCGAAGCCGGCGACGTCCGCGAGGTCCACCACGTGGCCGTGCTGATCGGCTACGGCGCGTCCGCCGTGAACCCCTACCTGGCGATGGAAAGCTGCGAGGACCTGGTCCGCCGCGGCGACATCCAGGGCGTGACGGAGCAGGAAGCCGTTTACAACCTGATCAAGGGTCTCGGCAAGGGTGTCCTGAAGATCATGTCGAAGATGGGCATCTCCACCGTGGCGTCGTACTGCGGGGCCCAGACGTTCGAGGCCCTCGGCCTGTCCCAGGCCCTGGTCGACCAGTACTTTGCCGGCACCCAATCCCAGCTTGGCGGCGTCGGCCTCGAGGTCATCGCGGCCGAAACCGCCGCCCGGCACGCCGCTGCCTACCCCAGCGACGGCATCGAAGAACCGCACCGTGAGCTGGACACCGGCGGCGAGTACCAGTGGCGCCGCGAGGGTCCGCCGCACCTGTTCAACCCCGAGACGGTCTTCCGGCTGCAGCACTCTACCCGCGAACGCCGCTACGACATCTTCAAGGCCTACACCAAGGGCGTGGACGACCAGTCGCGGGACCTGATGACCCTGCGCGGCCTTCTGAAATTCAAGACGGGGGACCGTCCGGCAGTGCCGCTCGAGGAAGTCGAATCCGTCTCCAGCATCGTCAAGCGCTTCTCCACCGGCGCGATGAGCTACGGCTCGATCTCCCAGGAGGCGCACGAGACCCTGGCCATTGCAATGAACCGGCTGGGTGCGAAGTCCAACACGGGTGAGGGCGGCGAGGACGTCGAGCGGCTGCTCGACCCCGAGCGCCGCTCGGCCATCAAGCAGGTTGCCTCGGGCCGCTTCGGCGTGACCAGCCTGTACCTGACCAACGCGGACGACATCCAGATCAAGATGGCTCAGGGCGCCAAGCCAGGCGAGGGCGGCCAGCTGATGAGCCAGAAGGTCTACCCGTGGGTGGCCCGGACGCGGCACTCCACCCCCGGCGTGGGGCTGATCTCGCCGCCCCCGCACCACGACATCTACTCGATCGAGGACCTGGCGCAGCTGATCTACGACCTCAAGCGGGCCAATCCGCAGGCGCGGGTGCACGTGAAGCTGGTCTCGGAAGTCGGGATCGGCACCGTGGCGGCCGGTGTGACCAAGGCGAAGGCCGACGTCGTGCTCATTTCGGGGCACGACGGCGGTACGGGCGCGAGCCCGCTCAATTCGCTCAAGCACGCCGGTGCCCCGTGGGAGCTGGGCCTGGCCGAGGCGCAGCAGACGCTGATGCTCAACGGCCTGCGCGACCGTACGGTGGTGCAGGTGGACGGCCAGCTGAAGACCGGCCGCGACGTCGTGATCGCCGCGCTGCTGGGCGGCGAGGAATTCGGCTTCGCCACGGCTCCGCTGGTGGTCTCCGGCTGCATCATGATGCGCGTCTGCCACCTGGATACCTGCCCGGTCGGCGTGGCCACGCAGAACCCGGAGCTGCGGAAGCGGTTCACCGGCAAGCCGGAGTTCGTGGTGAACTTCTTCGAGTTCATCGCCGAAGAGGTCCGCGAGATCCTCGCCGAGCTGGGCTTCCGCAGCCTGGACGAGGCGATCGGCCACTCGGAGCTGCTCGATTCCCGTGAGGCAATCGACCACTGGAAGGCCTCCGGGCTGGACCTGGCGCCGATCCTCAACGGCTACGGTTTCGATGCGCAGTCGCCGCTGCGCAACATGACCGGCCAGAACCACGAGCTGGACAAGCACTTCGACAACCGGCTCATCGCTATGAGCGCCGAGGCGCTGAGCAGCCGGGCACCGGTGCGCATCAGCCTGGACGTGGTCAACACGGACCGCTCCGTGGGCACGATGCTGGGCCATGAGGTGACCAAGCGGTTCGGCATCGACACGCTCGCCGACGACACGATCGACGTCACCCTGAGCGGCCAGGCCGGGCAGTCGCTGGGCGCGTTCCTGCCCGCCGGCATCACCCTGCGGCTGCTGGGCGACTCGAACGACTACGTCGGCAAGGGCCTTTCCGGCGGCCGGATCATCGTCCGTCCCGACCGGTCGAACGTCTTCCAGTCCGAGCGGAACGTTATCGCGGGCAACGTGATCGGCTACGGCGCGACCAGCGGCGAGATGTTCCTGCGCGGCCAGGTGGGCGAACGCTTCCTGGTCCGCAACTCCGGCGCGACGGCGGTGGTCGAGGGTATCGGCGACCACGGCTGCGAGTACATGACCGGTGGCCTCGCGCTCATCCTGGGCCGCACCGGCCGCAACTTCGGCGCGGGCATGTCCGGCGGCGTGGCATACGTCCTCGACCTGGACGAGGCCCGCGTGAACCGGCAGAGCCTGGACAACAAGGAGCTGCTGCTGCAGGACCTTGACTCCGAGGACCGTGAGGCGGTCGCCGGGCTGCTCAAGCGCCACGCGGAGGAGACCGGGTCCGACCTGGCCGAGCGCCTCCTGCAGGACCTGAACGGAACCCTTGCACGCATGACCAAGGTGCTGCCGCGCAATTTCGCCGCAGTGCTGTCAACCCGGGCATCCGCCGAAGCCGAGGGCCTGGACCCCGACGGCGACGTTGTCTGGCATCGAATTTTGGAGGTAACCGGTGGCTGATCCACGCGGATTCATGAAAGTACGCGAACGCCAGACCCAGCCCCGGCGTCCGGTTCCGGTCCGCATCATGGATTGGAAGGAAGTGTACGAGGCGCAGGAAAAGGGCGTCCTGAAGAGCCAGGCCGGTCGCTGCATGGACTGCGGCATCCCGTTCTGCCACCAGGGCTGCCCGCTGGGCAACCTGATCCCGGAGTGGAACGACCTGACCTGGCGCGGCAAGCCGCAGGAAGCCAGCGAGCGGCTGCACGCCACGAACAACTTCCCGGAATTCACCGGCCGGCTCTGCCCCGCGCCCTGCGAGGCGTCCTGCGTGCTGGGGATCAACCAGCCCGCGGTGACGATCAAGCAGATCGAGGTCTCCATCGCTGACGAAGCGTTCGACAGCGGCTGGATTACCCCGCTGGCACCGGAACGGCTTACGGGACAGACGATCGCCGTCGTCGGTTCCGGCCCCGCGGGACTCGCCGCTGCCCAGCAGCTGACCCGCGCCGGCCACACGGTCGCGGTCTACGAACGGGACGACAAGGTCGGCGGGCTGCTGCGCTACGGCATCCCCGACTTCAAGATGGAGAAGGAAGTCCTGGAGCGCCGCCTGGAGCAGATGCAGGCGGAGGGCACCCGGTTCCGTACCGGCATCGAGGTCGGCAAGGACGTCAGCTGGGAACAGCTGCGGCGCCGCTACGATGCCGTGGTGATCGCGACCGGCGCCACCGTGCCGCGCGACCTGCCGCTGCCGGGCCGTGAGTTGGACGGGGTCCACTACGCCATGGAGTACCTGGTGCAGGCCAACCGCGTGGTGGCCGGCGAGAGCGTGCCGAACCAGATCGACGCCCGCGGCAAGCACGTGGTGATCCTCGGCGGCGGCGATACCGGAGCGGACTGCCTCGGCACCGCGCACCGGCAGCAGGCCGCCTCGGTGACGACGCTGGCCATCGGCAAGCAGCCGCCGCTGGAGCGGGCACCGCACCAGCCGTGGCCGACCTTCCCGACGCTGTTCGAGGTGGCCAGCGCCCACGAGGAGGGCGGCGAACGCACGTACCTGGCGTCGACCGTCGAGTACGTGGGCGACGAGAACGGCAAGCTGCGCGCCCTCAAGGTTGCGGAGACCGAGTTCGTCGACGGCAAGCGCCTGCCGAAGGCCGGTACCGAGCGGGAGATCCCGGCGGACCTGGTGTTCCTGTCGCTGGGCTTCACCGGTCCGGAACCGGCCGGCATCGCGGAGCAGGTCAACGCCTCCTTCGATGGGCGCGGCAATGTGGAACGCGATGCCGACTACATGACAGACACGGACGGCATCTTCGTGGCGGGCGACGCCGGCCGCGGCCAGTCGCTCATCGTGTGGGCGATCGCCGAGGGTCGGGCATGTGCTGCGGCGGTCGACAAGTGGCTGATGGGCAAGACCCGCCTGCCGTCCCCGGTGGCGCCGACCGACCGTGCGATTGTTGCCCTTCCGCAGCCCTGACGTGTCCTGCGGCTCAAGTGGCCCGCAGAGCGTCCGGACATGGCTAGGCTAAGGACTATGAGACGAGCGAAAATCGTTGCCACCTTTGGTCCAGCCATCGCCAGCTATGAGAGCACCCTTGCCGTCCTGAAGGCCGGTGTGGATGTTGCACGCATGAACATGAGCCACGGCGACCATGACGTGCACCAGGCCACGTACGACAACGTTCGCCGCGCGGCGGCCGAGCTGGGCAAGCCCGTGGGGATCTTCGCGGATCTCCAGGGGCCGAAGATCCGGCTCGGCCGCTTCGCTGACGGCCCGCATGAACTGGCCGTGGGGGACAGGTTCACCATCACCACCCGGGACATCGCGGGCACGGCGGAAATCTGCTCGACCACGTTCAAGGGCCTCCCGCAGGACGTGAACGTCGGCGATCCGCTGCTGATCGACGATGGCAAGGTCGCGTTGCGCGCCGTGGAGGTCGACGACGAGAACGTTGTCACCGAGGTCACGGTGGCCGGCGCGGTCTCCAACAACAAGGGCATCAACCTGCCCGGCGTCGCCGTCAACGTGCCGGCGCTGAGCGACAAGGATGAGGACGACCTGCGCTGGGCGATCCGCGCCGGCGCGGACATGGTCGCGCTGTCCTTCGTCCGCAACGCGGCCGATGTGCGGCGGGTGCACGAGATCATGGACGAGGAGGGCCGCCGGGCTCCCGTCATCGCGAAGATCGAAAAGCCGCAGGCCGTAGACGCGCTGGAGGAGATCATCGACGCGTTCGACGCGATCATGGTCGCGCGAGGAGATCTCGGCGTCGAGCTTCCCCTGGAAGACGTGCCGGTGGTGCAGAAACACGCCATTGAGCTGGCGCGGCGCTGGGCGAAGCCGGTGATCGTGGCCACCCAGGTGCTCGAATCGATGATCGACAACCCCCGGCCCACCCGTGCCGAGGCCTCGGACTGCGCCAACGCGGTGCTGGACGGGGCGGACGCGGTGATGCTCTCGGGCGAGACCAGCGTGGGCGCCTACCCGCTGGAAACGGTCAAGACCATGGCCCGGATCATCGAATCCACCGAGCAGCACGGCCTGGACCGGGTGCCGCCGCTGGGCAGCCGCCCCCGCACGCGCGGCGGAGCGATCACCCGTGCCGCCGTCGAGATCGCCAACCAGCTGGACGCCAAGTACATCTGCACCTTCACGCAGTCCGGCGACTCCGCGCGCCGGCTCTCGCGGCTCCGGCCGGGACGGCCGATTTTCGCGTTCACGCCGGACCAGAGCACGCTGAACGTCATGTCGCTGATCTGGGGCATCCAGCCGCTGCTCGTGGACTTCGTGGAGCACACGGACAAGATGACGGCGCAGGTGGACCGGGTGCTGTTCGAGAAGGGCCTGGTGGACATCGATGACCTGGTGGTCATTGCCGCCGGCTCGCCCCCCGGAAAGGCCGGCTCCACCAACTCACTCAAGGTCCACCGTGTCGGCGACCTGGCCGACGCCGGCGAGCAGCTGGAGAGCCAGCTCGCAGCTCGGCGCGAACGTGTCGGCCCCTGGCCGACCAGCTGATCAGGCGCGGGTCGGTCAGCCTGCCTGATTTTGCAGGCCGGCTGATATGACAAATGCGGGGCCGGTCCTTTGGACCGGCCCCGCATTCTTCCTTAATCAGCCAACCGGGCTCTAGTTGACCTGGTTGATGATGGTGTCGGCCACCTCGCGCATGCTCAGGCGGCGGTCCATCGAGGTCTTCTGGATCCAGCGGAAAGCCTCCGGCTCCGTCAGGCCCATCTTGGTGATCAGCAGGCTCTTCGCGCGCTCCACCAGCTTGCGCGTGGCGAACTGTTCCTGCAGGTCGCTGACCTCGGATTCCAGCGCCTTGATCTCCTGGTGGCGCGAGAGCGCAATCTCGATCGCGGGAACCAGGTCGGCCGGCGTGAACGGCTTGACCACGTAGGCCATGGCGCCGGCGTCGCGCGCCCGCTCCACCAGTTCCTTCTGGCTGAAGGCCGTCAGCAGCACGACCGGGGCGATCCGCGCCTTCACGATCTGCTCGGCGGCGGTGATGCCGTCCATGACAGGCATCTTGACGTCCATCAGGACCAGGTCCGGCTTCAGCTCGGTGGCCAGCTCGACCGCCTTCTCGCCGTTGTCCGCCTCGGCGACGACGTCGTACCCCTCGCCGCGAAGGATCTCGACGATATCCAGGCGGATCAGGGTTTCGTCCTCGGCGACGACGACGCGGCGTGCGGGGGTGGTCTCAGTTTGCTCGGACACAGGTGCTCCTTGACGACGTACGGGTAACCCGCTGTGGCGGTTCACGAAAACAGCCTATCGGCATGTAGAGTAGATTCGCGCACTGCGATGCATGACAGTATTCACACGCGCGAAACATCGATCGGGAGGCTTGCTTCTGCGATCATCGGCCCTAGCGGCCGGGCCCGAGTGGCGGAATTGGCAGACGCACCGCACTCAAAATGCGGCGCCGAAAGGTGTGTGGGTTCGAGTCCCACCTCGGGCACAGTGTTCTCCCCAGTCAGGGACGTCTTCCTCCTTGAGTTGCCTCTGTTTTGTGCACGGATCCCGCTGACTACGGCTCCATGAGGTCGATGGGCGTCCGGCCGGCTGTGGTGTTGTTCGCGGGCGGGGTGTGTTGGTCTGCCCATGGAGGCCCCGTTTCTGCGGAGCGCTGTAGATGTATTTCCCTTTCTGGGGCCCGGCGGTTTGGTGCTGACACCTCACCATGCGCCCGGACCGCTCCGGTGATATGACCAGAGCGGGTAGCCGGCAGAAGTGTTCCAGTGGGACGTTAGAGGGGTGGGCGTGATGGAACTGCACACCGAACTTGAAGCCCACATCGACCGTTGGCGGGTGTGCGGATACTTGGACAGTTCTTCCCGGTGCAGCTTCCCAATCAGTCAAGCCCACGGCGACATCGCTGGCGGTGGTGGGGGCCAGGAGGTGGTCGGCGGCCGCCGAGCCTGATCGGGGCCGCGGTCGCCGGCCCGCTCAGGCACCGTGGCCATGGGCTTCGGCTTCTTCCTCCAGGGCCTCCGCACGGTCTTCGGCCTCGGTATGCTCGTGCGGACCGACCGGGCTGAGCTGGCGACGGTAGCGGATCAGGCCAATCGCCACGACCACGACAGCGAGCCCAACGGAGAGGAGCAGCGACTCGCGCGTGCTGTCGAGGAAGAGCATTCCCACGATCATGGCCGTGATGACGATGATCGAGATCCACGTCAGATACGGAAACAGCCACATCCGGAGCGTGAGCTTGGTGCCGGCGGCGTCGGCGTGACGGCGCAGAATGAGCTGCGAGCAGGCGATGACGAGCCATACGAACAGGGCGATCGCACCCGAAGTGTTCACCAGGAACAGGAAGACGGTGTCCGGCCAGAGATAGTTCAACCCGACCGTAATAAAGCCCACAACCGTCGACGCGAGGACTGCACTGACCGGCACGCCGCGCCTTGAGATATGGCTCCAGGAGCCCGGAGCGTCGCCCCGGGTCGAAAGGGAGAAGATCATGCGGCTCGCAGTGTAGAGGCCCGAGTTCAGGCAGGACAGCACCGAAGTAAGCACCACGACATCCATGATCGTCCCGGCGGCCGGGATGCCGAAGCTCTCGATCACCGCGACGTAGGGACTCTTGGCCACAGACGCGTCGTCCCACGGCAGCAGGGTCACTACGACCGCGATGGAGCCGATATAGAAGATCAGGATCCGCCACACCGTGGAATTAACGGCCTTGCGGACGGCGGTGACAGGGTCGGAGGACTCGCCGGCGGCGATGGTGGCGATCTCCGCACCGAAGAAGGAGAACACCACGACGAGGATGCCGGCCAGGACAGCGCTAGCGCCGTTGGGCATGAATCCGCCGTGGCCCACGAGGTTCGTCAGGCCCGGGGCCGGGACGCCCGGCATGAAGCCCAGGATCGCGATGACCCCGGCGATGAGGAAGAGGACAATGGCAGTGACCTTGATGGAGGCAAACCAGAACTCGAACTCACCGTAGGACTTCACGCTCCACACGTTCGTGAGGGTGAGCAGGACCATCAGTACCAGGGCCCAGATCCACTGGTCGACGCCCGGGACCCAGCGGTGCATGATCGCCGCACCGGCGGTGGCCTCGATGCCCAGCACAATGATCCAGAACCAGGCGTAGAGCCAGCCGATACTGAAGCCGGCCCAGCGGCCCAGGGCCTTGTCCGCATAGGCGGAGAACGAACCCGTCTCCGGGTTGGCAGCGGCCATCTCGCCTAGCATGCGCATGACGAGGACGACGACGACGCCCGCGGCTATGTAGGCGAGCAGGATGCCGGGGCCGGCCTGCTGGATCGCCGCGCCGGAGCCAACGAACAGACCCGCCCCGATGACGCCGGCGATGGCGATCATCGATAGATGCCGGGGCTTGAGGGTCTTCTTGAGTTCGCGGTGGGAAGCCATGAGGCTCACTTCCTTGGATGAACAAGGTCGGATCCGATAGTGAGTGCATGGGCCTCTGCGAAATCGGCATTCGTCTCGGAGACCCTGCAAAGGATGGGCTAACCGCTGGCCATCAGGCACGGCACCGCCCATTTATAGGCTCAACATTGAGCGGAGAACGGCATGGAGTCAAGCAATTTTGAGCCCCGCCGGCATCTTGGATTCCGTTCCCACGGGCGCCTGGATGCCGGCGCCGTTTTCTCCCTGTTGCGTTGCTCTTCCATCGGCCATGCAAACGGGATGAACCGCGGCCTGCCGGCCTGAGTGCAAGATCAGCGTCCTGGCCAAACGCTTGTTACCACTTCATCACAATCTCCGCTCTTCAGCTCCGGCTGCGGTTGAGGCACCGTCACTGATGCGTAGTCGTTTCCTCTTCTGTACGGCCGACATGGGGACAGGAGGCTTAGTGTGGGATTGGGAGCACGAGTTGAAGGGAGCCCGCAGATGAGCCAGGAAGCGGAACCGGGAATGCGTGAGGTCGTCCGAATGCTGACCGATGCCCTAGGCCAAACTGTGGTGGCTGCCCTGACAGGCAACCGCGTCAAACTAACTGCCAACGACGGGGTGCTTGAAGACGGTCCGGAGCCCGATGCCGATGCGGCGGAGCGGCTTCGGTGCGCCGTTGAGCTGTGGAACCTGCTGGCCGAGGCCAGAGGGGAGGACAGCGCCCGCTCCTGGTTCGTTGACTCCAGTCAGCTGCTCGGCGATGAACCCCCGGCGACGGCAATCCGTGAAGGACGCTTCGATGAGGTGCGGAGGGCTGCGCGCGCCTACCTTGAATGACAGATCTGTGCGGAGCATATGGCAGGGGTGCCAGCAGGTGGCAGCGTGGTAGGACGAGGGATTTCGGCAACAGGCGTATGTCGTACAAGTGCCGAAATCGGCTGTGCAGAAGGTGCACACATTCGCCGTCGTACTGTCCCGTATATCGTCCGGACCGGGCCGCATTCGCAGGTTAGCGCGCGTGAGCCGAGTGTTTACAAGGGTTGGAAGCAGGTTCGAGTCCCACCTCGGGCACCGTGCTTTCCCCGGCCGGGGAGATTTTCCTCCTTGAGCGCCTGTACTTTGTGCACGGACCCCCTGCGGTGTGCCTTCACCGGGTCAATGGCCGGGTCCGATGACGATCTTCTTGCGTTCGGCCTCGTGCGCGCCGCCCTTTTTCGCCAGCGTGGAGCACGCCTCTTCGATGTCGCGGGCCAGCGTGTCGACGTGTTCGCGGCTCAGCGTTTCCTTGACCAGGGCGCGCATAATCGTCACGTCCTGCGCGTTCGGCGGGAGGGTGTAGGCCGGCACCATCCAGCCGCGCTCGGCTGCGAGTTGCCAGGCTATGTCGAACTCGTCGTACCCGGGGTCCTCGGCGAGCCGGAACGCGACCAGGGGAAGTTGCTCCTCGCTGCGTCCGATGATTTCGAACCGGCCCATGGCGTCCAGCTTTTCGGCGAGGACACGGGCGTTGGCCTGCATATTCCGCATGATGTAGGTGTAACCGGCGCGGCCATAGCGCACGAAGTTGTAGTACTGGGCGAGCACCATCGACGAGCCGGTGGAAAAGTTCAGGGTGAAGGTCGAGTCAACCTTGCCGAGGTAGTTCTCCTCGAAGACCAGGTCCTTGGCCAGGTCGGCCTTCTCCCGGAAGATCAGCCAGCCGATGCCGGGATAGACCAG
This sequence comes from Arthrobacter sp. USHLN218, assembly GCF_037144715.1. Classification (NCBI taxonomy): domain Bacteria; kingdom Bacillati; phylum Actinomycetota; class Actinomycetes; order Micrococcales; family Micrococcaceae; genus Arthrobacter; species Arthrobacter sp. USHLN218. The sequence goes on along the minus strand of NZ_JBBCYT010000003.1, from coordinate 388,157 downwards.
CCCGAACTTGTGCCCGGAGACATTGATGGAGCGGACCTGCTCGAGCCGGAAGTCCCAGGCCGAGTCCGGGTAGAGGAAGGGCCAGACAAATCCGCCGCTGGCCCCGTCCACGTGCATCGGCACATCAAGGCCCTGCTCATGCTTGATCCGCAGCAGCAGGTCGTTGATGCCGACGATGTCGTCCTTGTGTCCGGTGAACGTCGTACCCAGCACTGCCGCGACACCGATGGTGTTCTCGTCGATGTGGGCCCGAACGTCGTCCGGCTCAATGGTGTACTTCCCCCTCTGCAGCGGCACGATCCGCGGTTCGACGTCGAAGTAGCGGCAGAACTTCTCCCACACCACATGCACGTCTCCGCCGAACACCAGGTTCGGGCTCGACGTCGGCGCGCCGGCGGCCTCGCGGCGCTTGCGCCAGTTCCACTTCAGCGATAAACCGCCAAGCATGATCGCCTCTGACGATCCCTGTGTGCGGGCCCCCGTCGTCTCGCCGGGTGCGTGGAAGAGGTCGGCGAGCATCCGAATGCAGCGCTGCTCGATCTCGGCCGTGCGCGGATATTCGGCGTGGTCGATGAAATTGCGGTGCAGGTTCATGGCGATGATCTGCTGCGCCTCCGGCTCCATCCACGTCGTCACGAAGGTCGCCAGGTTGCGGGCCGGATCACCCTCCAGGGCCAAATCCTCCGCCACCAGCCGCAAAGCGTCCTGGGCAGGAATGCCGGCCTCCGGGAATTCCCGGCTCGGAACCTCCTGGGTGACGAATCGGTTTCCGAACAGCGTCGCATCGGCGTCTGTCGGCTCGAAATTCGGTGACATCGTTTCTCCTTCAGGAACTGTAGACGAGGGGTTGACGAGGGGTTATGGATGAGCGCCCCGGTCCGCACGGACCGGGGCGCCGGCGGGTTCCGGGCTCAGCATCAGGATTGCGCCGGCGAGGAAGCACAGGGCCCCCACGAATGTGCCGAGATTCGACAGTTCGGCGCTCCAGACATCGCCGCTCGACGGGACGATGAAGGCTCCGACAGCGGAAATTCCGAAGGCAACGGAGCCCGCCAGATTGACCACGCCGATCTTCCAGGCCCGGGGTTTGGGCCAGCCGGCCATGGCGCCCCGGCCGGCATCACGCAAGGCCACAGCGCTTGAAACAAGGAAGGCGATTGAACCCAGTGCGTCCGGCCGCCACACCCGTTGCTCAGTTAGTGCCGCGCTGAGGTTGCCAGCCATGGCGTTTCCCGTACTCCAGTTGAACCACAGCGTGCCGGCAAGCTGGACCGCGGCGGCGAGCCAGCCGAGGTTCTGAGGCGCCCATACCCAAAATGAACGGCGCCGTCCGGGACCCGAGGCCGGAAGAGCGTCAACGGCTTCGCGGTACTGCAGGAACGCCGCAGAAGTGAAGAACAGCGAACCGACGAAGAATGTAAGTGCGTCGAAGCGCAATCCCACCGCCGCGGCGTAGAACGGCATCGCCCCCAGCGCGAATAGGCTCGAGCCAATGATGAACAGCCAGGCAGTCCACGGCTGACGTACTGTCCGACGCTCCGCGCCCGCGATCCCGGTGGCCGGGCCGGACCCTGAAGGAGCCCCTTGGCTGTTGCCGGTCTTGCCAGGCTCCGTGGTCGTTCCTGGGCCCGGCACCGGGAGCACACTGGTGATCACGAAGGCCACCGCCACAGACACGACCACCTGGGGCGTTACGGCCACGCCGTCCACGCCCAGCAGCAGCGTGGCCAGCAGCGTCGACGTCAACGGCAGCCGAAGCATAGCTGCACACATGGCTCCCATGCCCATGCCGATCCCTGCCGCAGGATCCATTCCGGGCAGTCCGCTAGCAGCAATACCGAGCGCCGCGCCGATGAACATCGATGGGAATACAGGCCCGCCACGAAATGCGCTCAGCGAGAGCCCGTAGACCAAGGTCTTGCAAGCGATCAGCAGGACCATCACAGCGAGCGAGTAGCCGGCGGCGTGTTCGACCAGCTCCGGAAGTGCGTCCTGCCCCGAGAACAACACCTGCGTGAAGCTTCGCCCGGAAATCAACTGGTATGCCATCGCGGTAAGCCCGATCAGCAATCCGAGCGCCGACGTGACCAACACCCGGTTCATATGCACCATAGGACGGAGCGACAGTGCGACCGCGCGGATCAGCCATCCCAGCAGCGCGCCGACCGCGCCCATGACGACCGCCCAGCCCAAGGACGCCAGCGTCGGCGGCACCGCGGGGGGTACGACGGGTAGTGCCAGCGAAAAACTGCCCAGTCCGGTCCAACCGTCCAAGCCGACGAATACCAGCGCGCCGACGCCGGATGCGAGCAGTCCGGGCAAGGCCATCAGGCTCAGCGTCATCCCCCCGATCCCAGCGGCCTCCATGATCAGGAATGCACCGAGCACGGGAGACCCGAGCAGGGTACTGATCGCCGCGAAGCTGCCGGCCGACGCCATGATTGTCGGGGCCATCGGCGGAGCGTCCCTCTTTACCAGGTGCACCGCCAACGCCCCGAGGCCGCCGCCGATCGCGATCAGCGGTGCCTCGGGACCGAGCACCGCGCCGAGGCTCAGCGTGGTCAGCGCCGCGAGAACGATGCCCGCGAGCTCCCGGCCGCTGGGTGGACCGCCTCCGACCTTGAATCCGAAGGCAGGGGAGTGGCCCCCGGTTCCCGGCAGATACCGGATAGTCAAGGCCGTCAGGAGTCCGCACAGCGTCAACCACGGCACGGGCCACCACGCAGGAGCGGGACCCCCGAGGACTTGATTCGGCAGTTCGTCGAAAACGAACCGCTGGATCGCCGCGACCGCAGCGAGGAAGCCGTAGGCGAGCATCGAGATAGGAACGCCCAAGACCGCGGCCAGCACGAGCGCAGCAATGTACGTTCTGGAACGAATGACGGCGACCGGATCGATACCGGGCGGCGACGCGGCAGGTTCGCTCATGCGCCGCAGCCCTGAGAGTCTGCGACGGCTAGGGTCAGCCCGAACGTCCTTCCCCCTAAACGCGTCGGCGTGCCCTGGCCGCGGTAACAGTTGAGCATGCCTTCTCCTTCCGCTGGGCGGCGGGAGCCTTCAAAGAGGTCGCACAAGCGATAAGGGGCTCGTCGACTACGTGTGGTCCAAGTAAACGCTTCCAGCGGGGGGGCAGTCGTCACCCGTTGGGGGTGAAAGGGAACCGAACCACCACGAACGCAGACCGGAGGTTACTGAATCGTCCCGTCCGCAGCCTCTGCGGCGTGTTCGGCCGAGGTTGGTTCTGCTGCCGGCGAGTACGCCTTGGGCTCTGGCGGCACCAGTGCCTTTTGGTAATGGCGGGACGGCCGGATGTATCCGCTCCGTTCGTAAAAGTGGTGCGCGCGTTCGCGTCGGCTTGAGGTCGTTAGCTCCAACACGGCCGCTCCCATGTCCCGGGTCGCTTGCTCCGCTGCTTGCAGGAGCAAGGCACCAATGCCGCGTGAACGTTCGGCCTCCTCGACTACCAAGGCGGTCAGCCTTGCTCTGTAGGCACTCTCGGTCAGGAAGGGGACCCGGTGGACGTGTGCGAGTCCGAGCACTCGTGAGCCGACCTCAGCCACCATGCATCGGTCGTCCGGCGAGCTGCTAGTCACCCACGTGCGTACCCAGTCCTCGTGAGCGGTGTAACCGAGTTGCGCGAGCAGACCAATGATGGCGGGGACGTCGCCGGCTCCAGCGCGACGGACTTTGATGGCGGGCTTTCCCACAACCACGATTCTGCCCCTGCAAAATGACCTCGATCAAGGTCAGGCTGAAGTGCTTCCGGTATCTTCGAACGCACCCCGGCCGCTCGGCTCACGGATTCGCTCAATGCGGCCGGCGGCGGGCGCAGCAGATGGCTGTCGGCACAAGGTGCCGGCAGCCATCTGCCCTTCGGATTCTGTATGAGGACCGCAGTCCTCCGGCCTAGGAGTTGGCGCTTTCGTTGAACTCCACCGTGCAGTCGTTCCCGCCGCCGTAGTACTTGCACCAGGCCAGCGCGTTCTTGCCTGCGGTGGTCGCTGTCGAGGCTGCCCAGGAGCCCCAAGGGCCGTTCTTCGTCGACAGTGCCAGGGCCAGGTACTCGTTCTTCGCAACTCCGGCCTGGACGCAGTCGTAGGTGTTGTCGGACTGGTAGAGGTTGCAAAGGTCCAGACTGTCGTTATAAGCGGTATTGCTATTCGAGCTCCAGACTGCGTACCACCCCAGAGTGGAAGGGGAGAAAGCGATGCCGAGGTAGCGGTCGGCGGCCTGCGGGGCCGCGGCCTCGGCTGCATTGGCGGGAGAAGCCAAGACGGTTAGGCCCGTTGCGGCGAAGAGGGTGGCCAGCAGGACCGAGATCACTGTCAGAGGGCTGCGGCGCCCGGCGGTTGCGTTCATGGAAATGCTCCTTCTAGGTGATGGGTTGTCGGTTGTTGCGGGGTAGTTGATATTGCTGCGGCGTAGGTTATGGCTGCAGCCGACTTCCAAGTTTCTGCCGGTTCCCGGATCCCTGCGTCCATCCCGGGAGTGGACTTCAGCGTCAATCCGAGGGATGACTCGCCGGCGCCGCCTGCTCATGGACGCGCAGTTGAGTTAGTGCCAGGCGCGTCAGGGGTACCTCGACCCGCAGGGAGTCTGCGATCCGCACGTATTGGCCAAGCAGGTGCTCGCCCTCGTGCCGGTTGCCCGCAACGACGTCCCGGTACAAGGACGATGTGAATACCGAACCTGGCTCGGTGAACATCTCAAGGCTCGCGGCATGCGCATCGGCCGAGACGGGGTAGCCTGCCGCCGCGGCCACTCGTTCCGTCTCGTCGATGGCATCCAGGATGAATTCCTTCCCGGCCGGGACTGCCATGATGTGCCCGATGGGGCCGCGCATCAGGCATGTGACGACCCCGCCGGCGGTGATGAACGCCCACTTGTGCCACATGGAGGCCAGGATGTCGCCGGAGATGACACTGCTGAATCCTGGAGCCTTCAGTTCCCGGCCGATCATCTGCAGCCGCTCGGTTTGCTGCCTGTCCTGTGCACCGAAGGTCAACGAAGCATGCGGCTTCATCTGGAAAACCGCCCCCTCCGCCGTTACCGTACAGACAACGCGGACGATTCCGCCCAGGACCGCGTCGGCGCCGAAGCGGTCGTTAAGCTGCCGCAGGTGGACCATACCGTTGAGCAGGGGCAGGATTGTCGTATCCGGTCCCACGGCCGGTGCGATGTCCCGGATCGCGGCTTCCAGAGACCAGGCCTTCGTCATGAGCAGGACCAGGTCGTACTGGTCCCCAAGTTCCGCTGCGGTAATGGTCTGGACCGGCACTGTCTCGTCATAGCCCGGACCGTAGACCCGAAGTCCGTCCCGCAATTGGCTGGCCCGCTTGGAACGGACCAGGAAGGTAACGTCGCGGCCGGCCATGGCCAGACGTGTCCCGAAGTAGCCTCCCGTTGCCCCGGCCCCGACAAGCAGAGTCTTCATCGCAGCGAGCCTTCGAACGCCAATCCGAATAGTTCGCTTGGGCTGAAGGAAGCCGGGAGGCCGAGCTCGGCGAGACAGCGGGAGTTGAAGTCGGCATAGCCACGCAGAGCCAAGGCGCGGTTGCCCTCCGCCAGCTGGGCCCGCAGGACGAGCTCCTGCGCCTCTTCATCCAAAGGATCGATCTGCATCACCGACGACGCGGCGTCCACCGCACCGTGGGTGTCGCCGCGCTCAAGGAGGTGGGCGGCGAGCTGCTGCAGCGCATCCACCCTCGAGGTTCGCCACTCATCCTGCGCCTCGAGGACCCACTCGTCGTACCAGCCGGGCAACAGCTCGCCGCGGCTCAGCAGCTGGATGCGGGAAGCGGCCGCTGCGCCCTCCACGTTGACCGAACCGTCCAGCTGGCCTCGGACGGTGCGCAGATCAACTTCGACATCGTCGGACAGCTGAATCCTCCCCGGCTCGGCTACGAGCAGGCCAGGCAAAGCGCTGGACACCTGGCTGATGGCCCCGCGAAGGCAGTTGGAGGCCTGGACATCGCTGCCCTCGGGCCAGAGGAGGCGGGCCGCCGTCGAACGCTTCATTGGTCCGTTCACGGCAAGCAATGCGATGAGCCGTTGCTGGCGCTTGGGTAGTTCGTATTCCATCGATTCGCGCCCAAGGCGCCAGCCGCCGATCAACTGCAGAATCCACTTGGCTCCGGATGAGGTCATCATAGGAGTCAGCGCGGCCGGCACTATTTCCGGGCTTTCGAGCGTGGATATTGCAGCCGGCTCGTCCGTACCGAACATTCTTAGTCCCTCTTCCAACGTCTGTCGTGCAGGATCGGAACCAGAATGCCCGCGGCAGCGGTGCTGAGTCGTCGGCCGTGTGATGTAAAAGCTGCATACATCGGTGGTTGTAGCGGAACTACCTGCCGGTTGATGGCCTAGTGTTGATGACCATGGTTATTCGACGGGAAGCAGCGATCTTCCTTGATATTCCTCTGGAGATGGCCCGCCGTCATGGCATACCGTCCCGGCTGTCGGAAGATGAATTGGCGGAGTTGGAGAAGAATCCACCAGCATGGCTGCTCCAGTCCCGCGCCAACCGCACGGGCAAGAAGCCTGTGTGGGTGCGGCTGGAGTGCAGCATCTGCGGCTATCACGAGACCGCCCGGCCGAAAAAGTGGTGGCCGGAGTTCACCTTCCTGTACTGCGACGATCACGGGCCCGGCGAGGTGCCCGTGCCGGACCCGGGGACGGTCCGCAGCGAATACGACGGGATCGGCAGCCGGTTCATCGGCATCGTCGACGTGGGGCTCCCTGGGACCTAGTCCGTCGCCGAGGGGTGAATGGCCCGCGTACTCTCCCGGGTAGCCTAGGGCCTTGGGCCGAAGGCTGCGTTGCCGCCAGCGGCGTCAGCGGCGCCCGACTTCTCGAAGTCGTAGACGAGCCTCGCGACTTTTTCGACCACAACGATGCCGTCGGGGAAAGTCTTATGTCCGGAGGAGAGAACCGCGATGTCATACCTGGCATTGCCGGCGTTTATCACGCCGTCGGTATGGACGTTCCACAGCAGGGCGTCGTCCGGAAGCCAGCCGTTCTTCAAGGCGACCTCGGCCCCGTCGGCCGCTGCGCCTGCCGAGGCACCCCAGGCCTGGCTGGGATCGACGGATTCCATCAATCCCAGCAGGTACAGCCGCAGCCCTTCCCTCAGCCAGTCGGCGCCCTCGGCCACTGTCCTCATGATCTTTAGCTGGTCTTCGGCGTTGGTGGCAGTCACGCCCCATCGTTCGCCGGGAATTGTCCGGGATACGCCGATCAGGTCATAGGTCGCTGCCAATGCCGGGGCTCCGCCAATATGGCTGTACATCCAGCGAGCCGCCTCATTGTCGCTGTACCGGATCATCTGAGTGGCCAGATATTCTTCGTCAGTCGTCAATTCCCGGCCCTGGTCGGTGACTTCCCGGAACAGCGTCAACAACATGGGGACCTTGACCAGGCTTGCTTCGAAATACTCGGTCCGGGGCTCAAAAGTCCATGATTCGCCGGTTAGCTCGTCGTATACCGCGGCGGAGAATTCCACGGGCAGTGTGGCAGCGTAGTCCCGGACGGCGGAGTCCAGGGCAGTCCAGTCCGTTTCCGGTGCCGCCGCCGCTGCGGTCGACTCGGGATGGGGGCTCACTTCCGCTTGGACTGTTCCCGGCGCATCCGCCTGGGCTGTGCCCGGCGCGTCCGCTTCGGTGGGCCCCGGCGCAGCACCGCAGGAAGAAAGTGCCAGTGTCAGTACCAGCGCGGACGTATAACGTGCCGCGGCGTTCCAGCGGGCCATGGCCGGACTCCTCAAGAGCAGCAACCCCTATGTGCCAATGATAAGCCGGGGTGACCGATACCGGCCGGAACCGCCGATGACAAAGTCTGCGCCCTCGGGATAAGCTCCCGACATCGTCCAGTCAGGGGGCACCCATGATGTCCATGCGGTTGTGGCTACCGTTCGGACGGTTGCGCCGTCACCTCGATCGGAGCGTGGCGCCCGTCGAGTCCGCGGCGGTCATTCTCTCGGGAACGGTGTTCGTCGTCGCGGCACTGGTCGCCCTTGTGGTGTTCCGGGGCCAATACGTTCCTATTTCCGGACATCGATCCATCGGCCAGTTCGTCGCACTGGCGGGGGCGATCACCGCCGTCGCCGTCTTCATGGCGGCGGTCATGTCGGTGCGGGCCCGCGACGCCTCGAGGGCCGCTGCCGGGCCATCCGGGCTACCGCGCGAGCGCCTCGGTTGGTACGACATCGCCGCAGTGGCCCTGGCTTATGCCGTCATTGCGCTGCTCGGGTGGAGCGCCATCGCCAACGTGGTCAGCGAGAGCTTCCAAGGTGCCGTGGTCTACAGCCTCTCCGCGGCCCTCCTGGCGGGCGTCGCTGTCGCCGTGACGAGTTACACGGTTTTCCTGTCGGCGGTGCATCTCACCCCGTTGTCCCTATCGCTGCTCCTCGTCCTCTTCCTCGTGGAGGGAATTTTCACGAGCATGCTCACCGCCAGTGACCCGCTTTGGTGGCAGGTGAACATGAGCATGCTCGGGGTCACCGGTGACGTCTCGGCCCGCGCCTTCAATATCACGCTCATTATCGGGGGCGTCGTCGTAACGACCATCGCCCACTACGCAACGTCGGCGATACCTGCCGGAACAGACCAGGAACAGCGAGGAAGACGCCGGGTCAGGTCCGGCCTAGCGCTGATCGGCGTCCTCCTCGCCTGGGTCGGCATCCTCCCGGTGGACGAGTTCCTTGTCCTGCACACCCTTGCCGCGAGCGGCATGGCGGTGACCTACATCGCCTTGGTCGCAGGACTTCGGTGGCTCATTCCCGCCATGCCCCGGACCTTCCTGGTCCTTGGCTACGTCTTTGTTGCGGTGATTCTCGTCCTGGCAGTGTTCTTCTTCACGGGCTACTACACTTTGACCGCTGTTGAACTCGTCGCCTTCGTGCTCATCTTCAGCTGGCTCCTGGTCCTGATCCGCAACACTGACGCGATGCACACGTCGGCACAAGCCAAGGCGCAGGTGCAGGAACGAGCCGGCTGAACCGGACGCGCTCAGTCGTTGCGTGCGCTGGTGACGACCTCGTATTCTTCGACGTCGATGACCTCCAGAGTCAAGGAACTGCTGGCCTCGCTGCGGAGTTTACTAGCGGCCTCTTTGGCCGCGGCGAGGTTTTCCTCGGTGTCGTAGATGGCGACGGACAGGGACTTGCCCGTCCCCCTCCCGGTCAGGAAATAGAACGCCTGGCAGCCCGGGAGCTGCAGCACGCGCCTGACGAGGTCCTCCGAGGGGCCGCCGGACGTTGCCTGGCTGCCCGTGTACGTGCTGACTCGTGCGAACATCGGTCTTCCTCCACTTCTTGCCGTCGGGAACCCAGGGGACGCTAACGACTGGTAAGGGCTCCTGCAACCAGTAGGAACCCGGCCGGGAAGGGGGCACAAGGCCGGAAACCGACAACTTTCGCACGCCCGGTGCGGATGCCTGCAACGAAGTGCCGGCCACCCACCCATCCACCTACACGAGCGGCCAGGGATAGCGCATGCCGCCGCGGTCCACGGGGAGGACTCCCTCGCGCAGCAGCCGCTGCACCCGGCGCTTCAGCGCGCCGGTCTCCTCGTCGTCCAGGAGGTCCGCGACCTCGCCGGGCACCTCGTCCGCCAGCGGCGCGATGTCCTCGAGCAGCCCCGGGGGGATGGGTTCGCCCGCAAAGTCCCAGATCACCGTGCGCAGCTTGAAGGCCGCCGAGAAGCACAGTCCGTGGTCGATGCCCCAGACGTGCCCGTCCTGCCCGCGCAGCACATGCCCGCTCTTGCGGTCGGTGTTGTTGGCGACGCAGTCGAATAGGGCAATCTGCGACAGGACCTGATGGGTTTCGGGTGACTCCGAATAGAGGGTGAAATAGTGCTCGTGCAGGTCGTTTTCGATGAACCACTGCAGCGACCCGATGCCGAGCGGTGAGTCGTCGCGGATGACCGTCGCCGGCACGATTCCCCACTGCAGATGCTCACTGAGCAGGTAGGCAGCGCGTTCCCGCCGGTACAGCCCGGGAGCGAAGTCGAAGAGTGGCCGTTCCCCGGCCTCCGGCTTGTAGACAGCCCAGGCGGTGTCCTCCCCGCAGGAGATTTCGGCCAGGAAGGTGGCGTTGCTGCTGTGCAGGATGCGCCCGAGCAGTTCGATCCGGCCCTCGGCGAGCAGCGTCAGTTCACGGTCGGGCATCTTCTGCGCCCTGTCGCGGCTGCCTCAGCTCTGCCAGCGGTCCCGCCGTCGAGTTCACCGTGAGCACAGCGGGCGGCTGGCCGTCCGCGTAGGAAATTGCCGAGACCGAGCCCGGGCTGATCGCGATCCGCTGGAAGAGGTCCAGGTGCGTGCCGAGGGCGTGGGCGACGGCGGCCTTGATCGGGTCCGCGTGCGAGAAGCAGACGACGACGCCGCCGGTGTGGGTGGTGCGCAGCGCCTCAAGCGTTTCGACCATCCGCGCCTGCATTCCGGCGAAGCTCTCCCCATCAGGGAAACGGAAGACCGAGGGTGCGTGCTGCACGGTCTGCCATTCCGGCAGGCCTGCAAGGTCGGCGAGCGCGGCGCCCGTCCAAGCGCCGAAGTCGCACTCGATCAGGCCGGGCTCACGCTTGACCTCGAGCCCCGTGCCACTTGCCGCGGGCGCCGCCGTCTCGAGTGTGCGTTCCAGCGGCGAGGAGTAGATGCCGTCGACGGCGAGCCCCGCCAGCCGTTCCGCGATCCGTTCTGCCTGGGCCTGTCCGCGTTTGGACAGATGCAGGCCGGCGGCCCGCCCGGGCAGCACCGCGCCAGTGGTCGGCGTCTCCCCATGGCGCACCAGGAGGAGCAGGGTGCTCGGCGCTGTCGCGGGTGCCGGTGGAGATGGGGGAGCTGCTTCAGTCATCAAGTCCAGAGTAGCGTTCGCCGCCTTACCCATGCCTCGCAAGCTCGGTCCGGGGACCCCTGGCGGCTCTCTTGCAGGGCCCGCGCCGGATCGGGCCCTTCAATGCTCGATTCCCCGCGCGTTCGGGGACTACCGTTGAGGTGTGACTGATCGTCCCGATATCTTCACCGTCGGCGAGTTGCGCGCCGCCGGCCACGTCCAGAAGGACCTGCGCCACGAAATCCGCGACAACCTGCTCGCCGCGCTCGCCGAGGGCCGCGATCCGTGGCCGGGTCTGTTCGGTTTCAGCCGGACCGTCCTTCCCCAGCTCGAGCGCGCCCTTATCGCGGGCCACGACGTCGTACTGCTCGGCGAGCGCGGGCAGGGCAAGACGCGTCTGCTCCGGACATTGGTCGGGCTGCTGGACGAGTGGTCGCCGGTGATCGAAGGGTCGGAGCTGAACGAACACCCGTACGAGCCGATCACCGAGCAGTCGAGGGCCCGGGCGCTCGCAGAAGGGGACCGGCTGCGCGTGGCATGGCGGCACCGGTCCGAGCGGTATGTCGAAAAGCTGGCGACCCCCGATACCTCCGTCGCCGACCTCATCGGCGACGTGGATCCGATGCGGGTGGCCGAGGGCCGCCGGCTCGGGGACCCGGAAACCATCCACTACGGCCTCGTGCCGCGCTCCAACCGCGGCATCATCGGCATCAACGAACTGCCCGATCTCGCCGAGCGCATCCAGGTGGCGATGCTGAACGTGATGGAGGAGCGCGACATCCAGATCCGCGGCTACGTCCTGCGCCTGCCGCTCGACGTGCTTGTCGTCGCATCCGCCAATCCCGAGGACTACACCAACCGCGGCCGGATCATCACGCCGCTGAAGGACCGTTTCGGCGCCGAGATCCGTACGCATTACCCCATCGAGCTGGACGACGAGGTGGCCGTGATCGAGCAGGAGGGGCGCCTGGTGGCGGATGTCCCGCCGGTCATCCTCGAGATCCTGGCGCGCTACACCCGCGCGCTGCGCCAGTCGCCGGCCATCAACCAGGGCTCCGGTGTCTCGGCGCGGTTCGCCATCGCCGGTGCCGAGACGGTGGCCGCGGCGGCACTGCGCCGGGCCACCGTGCGCGGGGAGGACGAAGCGGTCGCCCGCATCGTCGACCTGGACAGCGCCGTCGATGTCCTCACCGGCAAGATTGAGTTCGAACCTGGCGAGGAAGGACGAGAGGAAGCCATCCTCGAGCATCTCCTGCGCACGGCCACGGCCGAGGCCGTCCGCGAACACTACCGCGGCATCGACTTCGCTCCGCTCGTGGCGGCGCTGGACGGCCACACGACGGTAACGACGGGCGAGCAGGTCACCGCACGGGAGTTCCTCGACAACCTCCCTTCGCTCGATGCCTCCAATCTTTATGACAAAGTCAGCGCCCGCGTAGGCGCGCAGACCGACGGACAGCGTGCCGCCGCCGTCGAACTTGCCCTGGAAGGTCTCTTCCTCGCCCGGCGGATCTCCAAGGAGTCCGACGACGAGGAGACCATCTACGGCTAGGAACAGGCAGTAGGGAGGCAGCATCATGGGCGCCCACAAACGGACCTCCCGGTACGGCCGGTACGCGGGAGGACCCGATCCGCTCGCCCCGCCGGTCGATCTGGGGGAGGCGCTCGACGCGATCGCCGAGGACGTGATGGCCGGCTACACGCCGCGGCACGCGCTGCAGGAGTTCCTGCGGCGCGGGGGGCGGAACCGCTCCGGGCTCGACAACCTCGCCGGCCGGGTGCAGCAGCGGCGGAACGAACTGCTGAGCCGCCACCGGCTGGACGGCACCCTCAACGAGGTCCGCAAGCTGCTAGACACCGCGGTGCTCGATGAGCGCAAGCAGCTGGCGCGGGACGCCGGGATGGACGACACGGACCGCGCCTTCCGGGAGATGCAGCTGCAGAACCTGCCCCAGTCCACCGCGGCGGCGGTCAACGAGCTCGCCTCCTACGACTGGCAGTCCAGCAGCGCCAGGGAGGCCTACGACCGGATCAAGGACCTGCTGGGCCGGGAGATCCTCGACCAGCGGTTCGCGGGCATGAAGCAGGCGCTCGAGAACGCCTCCGACGCCGACCGCGCTGCCGTGGGCGAGATGCTGCGCGACCTCAACGAACTGCTCGATAAACACCGGCGCGGCGAGGACACCGAGGCGGACTTCGAGGAGTTCATGGCGCGGCACGGCGACTTCTTTCCGGAGAATCCGCAGTCGGTCGAGGAGCTGATCGATGCCCTCGCCCAGCGCGCCGCCGCCGCCCAGCGCCTGATGCAGTCGATGTCCCCGGAACAGCGCGAGGAGCTGATGCGGCTCTCGGCCCAGGCCTTCGGCTCGCCGGAGCTCATGGCCCAGCTCGACCAGCTCGACTCGAGCCTCCGCGCCCTGCGTCCCGGAGAGGACTGGACCGGTTCGGAGCGCTTCGAAGGCCAGGAGGGACTCGGGCTCGGCGACGGCACCGGCGCGCTCCAGGACATTGCCGAACTCGACGCGCTGTCCGAGCAGCTTTCCCAGTCCTACAGCGGCTCGAACCTCGACGACCTGGACCTTGACGCGCTTGCCCGCCAGCTCGGGCAGGATGCCGCCGTGTCGGCCCGGACCCTCGCCGAGATCGAGCGGGCCATGCAGGACGGCGGCTACCTCCGCCGCGGGGCAGACGGCGACCTCCGCCTGTCCCCGCAGGCCATGCGGCGCCTCGGGAAGGCGCTCCTGCGCGACACCGCGAAGCAGCTCTCCGGCCGCCAGGGCGGCCGGGACACGCGGGTGGCCGGTGCCGCCGGGGAGCAGACCGGCTCCAGTCGCGAGTGGCAGTTCGGGGACGCCGAACCGTGGGACGTCACCCGTACCCTGACGAACGCCATCCGCCGCACGGCGGCCGACGGCGGCGACCCGGGTCGCGGACTGCGCCTGGGGCCCGGCGATATCGAGGTGACGGAGACCGAGGCCCGCACCCAGGCCGCCGTCGTCCTCCTTGTCGATGTCTCCTTCTCGATGGCCGCCGAGGGGCGGTGGGTGCCGATGAAACGCACCGCCCTCGCCTTGCACCATCTCGTCTCGACCCGGTTCCGCGGGGACCGGCTGCAGCTGATCACGTTCGGCCGCTATGCGCAGTCCATGGACATCGGCGAGCTGACGGCGCTTCCCGCGCTGCGGGAGCAGGGGACCAACATGCATCACGGCCTGCTCCTGGCCGGCCGGTTCTTCCGGCAGCACCCGTCGATGCAGTCCGTCCTGCTCGTGGTGACCGACGGCGAACCGACCGCCCACCTGCTCCCCGACGGCGAGTCCTGGTTCTCCTGGCCGCCGGACCCGGCGACCATCAGCCTCACGGTCGCCGAACTGGACCGCCTAGGGCGCGCCGGAACGCAGGCCACGTTCTTCCGGCTCGGCGACGACCCCGGGCTTGAGCGTTTCGTCCAGCGCATGGCCCGCCGGATCGACGGCCGCGTCGTCGCACCCGATCCGGGGGACCTCGGCGCGGCAGTGGTCGGGGAGTACCTTCGCGCGCATCTCCGCGACCCGTACGACGACGGCTGGTCCTCCTAGCGTTGAGCAGATGGACGTTCAGGAAGCGTGGACGGATTGGCACCATGTCCTAGATCGGCCCTGAGGTGTCACCGGTACCGCAGATGTCGTACCAGGCTGGCAAGTTCTCCCGACGGATCAACACCGAGCTCACTGTTGAGGCGGGTAGTGAGAGAGCGGTAGCAGCGAACAGCTGAGGCATGGTCACCGCTGGAAACGTGCGTGCGAATAATGATGCCATAAGCCTCTTCCCTGAAGGGCTCCAGTGATGCCGCTTTACCGGCAGTCTCGATGGCGCAGTCGAATCTTCCCCGGGAAAAGTAGTACTCTGCGAGCTTTTCTAGTCCTCGAACTCTGATTTGGTGCATTCTTTCCCTTTCCAGAGTCACCCACTCTTCTGCCCAACCTTGCAGCAGGTCTGCTGTCCCCGCTGATTCCACGATCTTGGCGTATTGCTCGCTGGCTGCCAAGCCGCAGCTTTGGACGTAGGCCTCCAAATCGTGTACGTCGATTCGGGCGCTTGCAGAGAGGGCCAGCCTCTCCCGATTCACGGCCACTAGTCCTGCGGCACGATGATTGATTGTCCAGAGGCTTACCCGAACGCTTTCCAGCCCCTGCGCCCTGTCGCTGTCTGGCCACAGCAAGTCCGCTAGGAATGCTCGTGATGTAGTTCCGTGCAGGGCCAAGGCTGCGAGGAGGCGTTGCTCGCGATGATTGAGTCGTACGCGGCCGTTCGATGTGTGAAGACTCCAAGTGCCGAAAAGACCAAGGTCCCAATGCGCCATCAGTGCCCCCCACGGTGATGGATGCGATATTGCCTCCCTCAACCTTGACGTGCTATTTCGGGAAGGCAATAGGGGAGCGGCAAATTGCCCCAACATCATCCAATTAAGGGGTATTTTTCAGAGTAGCGTGGTAGACGGGCAACGATTTGTCAGATTCTGGTCTGCGGTAGATATCGGGACCAATGGCCCTGCTTTTTCGACTACTGCACTATTAGGTCATGTATTCCCTTGACAAAACTTATTGGTTTCCCGGGGCACATATCAACGCACCCGTCAGGTTCGCCGGCGTGGCTTTGAGGGGCTTCTATGGGGCGTGGGAGGCGAGTACGCCGTCGATCTGGCCCATGGCTTCCTTCATGCCCTCCTCCATGCCCATCTCGAGGATCTTCTGGAGCTGTTCGGCGGACTCGAAGCTGGAGACGGTGGTCATCCGTGTGCGCCCGCCCACGTCCTCCAGCGTCACGACGGCGTGGGTCGTTCCCAGCTCCGCGACCGGGTCCCCGTTTTCATCGGCGAAACCGTCGTCGAACTCCAGCCGGTGCGGCGCTTCGATGGCGGTGAACCGCCACCAGCCGCGGGCCTTCTCGCCCTCCGGACCGGTCATGTAGTAACTGGCCTTGCCGCCCGGCTGGAATTCGTGGTCCTCGAAGGTTGCGGGCCAGGTAGGCGGGCCCCACCACCGTTCGAGCTGCCGCGGATCCGCCCAGATCTGCCAGACGCGTTCAACACCGGCCTCGAATTCGGCCACGATGGTGAAGTTCAGTGCCGCGGTGTCCTTGCGTGCTTCGATAACGGTCATGGCCGCTGCCTTCCTATCCCTCGGTGAGAATCTCCTCGATCCGCCGGACGCGCTGCCGCCAGATCCCTTCGTATTCATCGAGCAGACGGCGGGCTTGGCCCAGCCCTTCGGGATGGGCCCGCACGATCTGCTCCCGTCCGCGCTTCTCCTTAGTGATGAGCAGCGCGCGTTCCAGGACCGCCACGTGCTTTTGCACCGCGGCGAAACTCATGGCGTAGTGGGCCGCCAGACCCGAGACCGAGTACCCGCCGTCGCTGCCGAGGACGCGGGCGATGATGTCGCGCCGGGTGCCGTCCGACAGCGCCTGGAACAGGCCGTCGAGTCCTGCGTCGCTGAGCTGATCTACAACCATTTGGTTGTAGATTAGTCCCCTCCGACGGGTTCGGCAAGGGCCGGATTGTGGAGCCGGGGCCGTTCCGCACATACTTCAGGAGTGAGTGAGCAGACACGCGTCCTGGTGGTGGAAGACGACGCCCGGCTGGCCTTGATGCTGGAAGAACTCCTGCGGGGCGAAGGCTATGAGGTCGTCGTCGCGAAGGACGGCCAGCGTGCCCTGCATCTGGGCCTGTCCCAGCCGTTCGACGCTCTCCTCCTGGACCGCGGCCTGCCGGCCATCGAAGGGCTCGACGTCCTGGGCCGGCTGCGGCGGAAGGGGGTGCTGGCGCCGGCACTGGTGCTGTCCGCGCTGGGCAACCCGTCCGACAAGGTCGAGGGCCTGGATCGCGGGGCGGAGGACTACCTGGCCAAACCCTTCGACATTGACGAGCTGCTGGCCCGCCTGCGGGCGTTGCTGCGCCGGACCACCGCCACCGTTCCCGTCCTGCGGGTTCCCGGCGGCGCCCTGGACATTGAGGGGCGGACGGTAACGCTCGACGGCGGCGAGGTCCTCGTCCTGTCGGACCGGGAGGGCGACCTGCTGGAACATTTCGCCCGGAGGCCCTCCCGGATCTTCGCCCGCGCCGACCTCCTGCTGAGCGTGTTTCCGGAGGCCAGCGACGAAGGCGTCGTCGATACGTACGTCCACTACCTGCGGAAGAAACTCGGACGCGATGCCATCCTGACCGTCCGCGGCGTCGGCTACCGCTTGGGGGCGCCCGAGTGAACGGCGCCGACAAGGCCGAACTCCTGAGGGCCTCCCGCCGGCTGGCCATCCGCTTCACCGCGCTGATGATGGTGCTGCTGGCGCTCGTGGGGGCGCTGGCCTACTCGATCGTGGCGGCCACCGCGGCCAGCGCGGAACAGCGGGCCCTGCGCGACGCCGTCGTCGCCGCCGAACCGGAGGAAGCCCCGCAAGGCGTCTTCGTCGCCGTGGTCGGGGGCGGCGGGCGCGTGGAGCTGTCCCGGAACATGCCGCCGGGCCTGCCCGATCTCGACGCGATCCGCCAGGTCGCCGCCGGTACGCGAATGGTCGAGAAGCGTATAGATGTGCGGGGCCGCTCCTACGCGGTCCTGACGGCCGCGCATGACGGCAGGATCATCCAGGCGGCAGTGGACCAGCACGAAGGCAGGGAAGAGCTGCAGCGCCTGCTGACGGCCCTGCTGCTCTCGGGCGCCGTAGCTGCCGTGGTGGCGGCCACGGCGGCGGTGCTGATGGCGCGGCGCGCGATGCAGCCGATGGCCGAGGCCCTGGCGCTCCAGCGGCGCTTCGTGGCGGATGCCAGCCACGAGCTCCGCACGCCGCTGACTTTGCTGAGCACCCGGGCACAGCTCCTGCGCCGCGAGGCCGCCCGGCTGCAGGGCGGAGACCGGCAGCCCGGGATCGTGGCCGGGCTGGACGAGATCGTGGCAGACTCGCGCGTCCTCACCGAAATCCTCGAAGACCTGCTGATCGCCGCCGACCCGCGCGAGGCGGCCAGTCCGGAGGCCGTCGATCTGGTCGCGGCGGCGGAGGCCGCGGTCAAGGCGCAGTCCGGCGAAACGGGGGCACGCGGCCTTACGCTGGGCCGGACAGGCTCTGAGGTACCGGTCCTGGTCGACGGCGCCCGGGTCTCCCTCCAGCGCGTCTTTACGGCCCTGATCGCCAACGCCATGGACTTCGCCGAAAGCCGGATCGAGGTCCGGGTGCAGGAGGAAGACAGGCAGGCGGTGGTCACGGTGTCCGACGACGGCCCGGGGTTCCCGCCCGACGTGGCGGGGCGTGCCTTCGAACGCTTCGCCAGTTCGCGCGCCAGCGGCCCGGAGGCGCAGCGGCACTACGGGCTCGGCCTGGCCCTGGTCGGCGAAGTGGCCGCCCGCCACAACGGCTCCGTCCGCGTGCTGCCCTCGCCGCCGGGGTCGGGCGCCGTCATCGAGCTTCGCCTGCCGCTCCGCTGACCCGCGAACCCGGATCGCCGGATCGCCGGATCGCGGGATCGCGGGCTAAGAAACTTCAAAGAAACAGCGCGGACCATGGTTCCCAAGAGAGTTTCCCCCTCGGAGAACGGAGCCGACCATGAGTATTCGCAGATCCGGCAACCGGATGGCCCTCGGCGCCACCGCCGCCGTCGGTGCAGCCAGCATCCTCGCCGCCGGCATCGGAACGGCAGCGGTGTATGCCACCACAAAGACCTCCGATTCTTCCTCGTCTTCGGCGCAGACCACAACATCGTCCTCCGGCAGCAGCGGGCAGGACGAAACTTCCGGCAGCCAGGACAGTTCGGTCAGCCCGTACTCTGGCGACGACTCGTCGTCTTCCCTGGGCGGCAGCGACGACGGCGGCATCCAGTACGCGCCGGTCCAGCCGGGCAACGGCCGTGCTCCCCACGGTTCCTCTTCGGGGTCCTGACATGGCGGCAAGCCGGAATTGGAACGTTTGGGGCCTCGAGGCGTCCGTGGTCGTCCGCGATCCGGAGGAACTCGGGACGGCCGTCGACGCGGTGCAATCCGTGGTCCGTTCCGTCGACGAGGCGTGCAGCCGGTTCCGGCCGGATTCGGAGCTGGCGCGGTGCCGCCCGGGGCTGGCCGCCGGCATCGACGCGAGCCCCGTGCTGGCCCTGCTCGTGGAACAGGCGCTGCTGGCGGCCGAATGGACCGGCGGAGACGTGGATCCGACGCTCGGCAACGAGCTCGACGCCCTGGGCTACGACCGTGACCTCCGCAGCATCGACCCGTTCGCCGAACCGCTGCCCCTGAAGCGGCGCGAGGGGACCGGGCCCGGGTGGAAGCGGGTCGAGCTGGACGGCGCCTTCCTCCGGGTCCCGGACGACCTGCAGCTGGATCTCGGCGCCACCGCGAAGGCGGTGGCGGCGGACCTGGCGGTACAGGCGGTTGCCGCTGCCTCCGCTACCGGCGTGATGGTGGTGCTCGGCGGGGATCTGGCCACCGGCGGACCGGCCCCCGACGGCGGGTGGCAGGTGCTGGTGCAGGATACCGCCGCAGACCCGGCCCAGCAGGTGACCCTCGCCACCGGATCGGCCATGGCGACCTCGAGCACCCAGCATCGGCGGTGGCGGCACGGCGGCACGGAAATGCACCACATCCTCGACCCGCGGTTTGGCCTGCCGGCCGAGACCGTCTGGCGCAGCGTCACCGTGGCCCACCGGTCCTGCCTGCGCGCGAACGCCCTCAGCACCGCGTCCATCGTCCGCGGCTATCCGGCGGTCGAATGGCTCGAGTCCGGCGGCGTGGCCGCCCGGTTCGTCGACCGGCGCGGAAACATCATCACGACCGGCAACTGGCCGGCCATGCCCTATGAACCGGCGGGGGAGGTGCAGCTGCATGGATGAGGCGATGTGGGCCTTCGGCCGCACCAACGGCATCATCTCCCTGATGCTGCTGACCATCTCCGTGGTGCTGGGCATCCTGGTCCGCTCCGGGCGTCCGCTACTCGTGCTGCCGCGCTTCGCGCTCGCCGTCGTGCACCGCAACATCGCCCTGCTGGCCACGGTATTCCTCGGCCTGCACGTCGGCGCGCTGCTGCTGGACTCGTACGCCCAGCTGGACCTCGCGGACACCGTGGTCCCCTTCCTCGGCGCCTACAAACCGTTCTGGCAGGGATTGGGCACGGTGGCCGTGGACCTGTTGCTGGCCGTGGTGCTGACCAGCCTGCTCCGCCGGCGGGTGGGCCCGCGGGTGTTCCGCGCCGTCCATTGGCTGACCTACGCGCTGTGGCCCCTCGCCATGTTCCATGCGGTCGGCAACGGCACGGACGCGGCGGAGAAGTGGTTCCTGCTGCTCGCCGCCGGTGCCGGCGCAACAGTGGGGGCCGCCGTCATCTGGCGGCTCTCGGCTGGTTTCCTCGAGTCTGCCAGCCTGCGACGGGGAGCCGTACAATGACCGCGCCCGCCAACGTGGCCGCCGGCGTGAGGCCGCCGGTCGGGGTCAACCGCCTCTTCGCGGCCGGCGCGCTCGCCGGCCTTTCCTCCCATACCGCGACCTACGGACCGCTGCCCATTGGAATTGCGGCCACCGAACTGGCGGACCTGGTGAGGGACGCGGGCCTGACCGGCCGCGGCGGCGCGGGATTCGCGGCCTGGCGCAAGCTGGCGGCGACGGCGGAAGCGCGAGGACCGGCCCTGGCCGCCGGTCCCGTCGTCATCGCCAACGGCGCGGAAGGCGAACCGCTCAGCTTCAAGGACGCGACCCTGCTGCACAACGCGCCGCACCTGGTGATCGACGGCCTGCTGCTGCTGGCCCGGTCCCTGCGCGCGTCGCGCGCCTACCTGTACGCTGTGCCGGCCCACCTCGCGCCGGTCGAACAGGCGCTGGCGCAGCGCCCCGATGCCCGGAGCATCAGGGTGGCGGCAGCGCCGGAAACCTTCATCTCCGGGGAAGCCAGCGCCGTCGTCAACGCTATCCAGACCGGAACCGCGCTCCCGCTGGACAAGGTCCGCCGGCTGAGCGAGGACGGACTGAAGCACCGTCCCACCCTCGTGCACAACGTCGAGACCCTGGCCCACATCGCGCTGATCGCGCGCTTCGGCGCCGACTGGTTCCGCAGCGTCGGCACAGCGGATGACCCGGGGACCCGGCTGGTCTCCGTCTCCGGCGACGTGCCCGCCGAGCAGGTCATGGAAGTGGCCGGCGGGGCGGCGCTCGGCGGAATCCTTGCCGCCGCGGGTGCGGACCCGGACGGGGTGGCGGCAGTCCTCGCCGGGGGTTACCACGGGCGCTGGGTGCGGCCCGAAGAGCTCCGGCTGGCAGCCGCGGCTTCCGGGGCGGACACGGTCCGGCCGGGTGCAGGCGTGCTGCACGTCCTGGGGGCGCACCGCTGCGGGCTCGCGGAAACCGCGCGCATCGTGGACTACCTGGCGGGACAATCGGCCCGGCAGTGCGGTCCGTGCATGTTCGGGCTCCCAGCGGTGTCACGGGTGCTGGACCGCCTGGCCGAAGGAGACCGTAGCCCGGACCTGCTGCCCGAACTGCGCCGGCTCGGTTATGCCGTCGCCGGTCGCGGATCGTGCCACCACCCGGACGGAACGGTGCAATTGGTCGAGAGCGCGCTGACGGCGTTTGCGGACGACGTCGAGCTGCACCTGGGCGGATACTGCAACCGGAACGCGGCCACCGCATGACCAGCCGCGACGACGCCGCCGTGCTGCACATCGACTGGACGAAGTGCGACGGCCGCGGGCTCTGCACGGAGCTGCTGTCCGGGCGGCTCGTGCGGGATCAGTGGGGCTATCCGCTGGCAGCAGGCCCCGGCGCCGGCCGGACTCCGGGGGACAAGTCCAATGTCCCCCTCGGTGCGGACGACCTCGAAGCGGCGGAAGACGCCGTCGTTCTCTGCCCCCGGCTGGCGCTGACGCTGCTCCACGGATCCCGCCGGCGCTCCCGTCCGCAATGAAGGGGCCTTGCCGCTGAGCCCCTTCATGGTGTCGAATCTCTTAACAGCACGGGCGAGTGCAGGGACGACGATGTCTACGACGCCAGGAGGCGCTCATGTCGGGGAAATCCAGCAACGGCACGGCTAAGGGCTCCGGACGGGGCACCGATCCGCGGCGGGCGGAAGCCTCGGCTTCGCCGCCGGAGGGCCCGGACCGGATCCGCAACGTCGTGCTGGTCGGTCACTCCGGTGCGGGCAAGACGATGCTCGCGGAGGCCATGCTCGCTGCGGCCGGAGCCACGAACCGGATGGGCTCGATTGCGGACGGCACGACCCTGAGCGACTCGGATCCCTCGGAGATCCACCAGCAGCGTTCGGTGGTGCTGTCCGTGCTGCCTTTTATGTACGACGACGTCAAGGTCAACCTCCTCGATACGCCGGGCTATTCGGACTTCACGGGCGAACTCCGTGCGGGGCTCAGGGCCGCCGATGCCGCACTGTTCGTGGTGTCCGCCGTCGACGACATCGATGCGGCGACCACGGCGCTCTGGGGCGAATGCGAAAGCGTGGGGATGCCGCGGGCGGTAGCGATCAGCCGGCTGGACCACCCCCGGGCCAGCTTCGAGGCGGCGCTGGCCAGATGCCGGCAAGCCTTCGGCGACACGGTGCAGCCGCTTTACCTGCCGCTCACCAGCGGCACGGACGTCACCGGGCTGCACGGGCTGCTCTCCGGGACGGTGTCGGACTACAGCGAGGGCGAACGCCAGCCGGTGGTCCGCCCGGCCGAGGCAGCGGAACTGGCGGCCGCCGAGGAAGCCCGCGGGACGCTGATCGAGGGGATCATCGCGGAGAGCGAGGATGAGTCCCTGATGGACCGGTACCTCGGCGGCGAGGAGATCGGCCTGGACGTCCTGTTCCCCGATCTGGAGACCGCCGTGGCGCGCGGCTCCTTCTACCCGGTCCTGGCGACCTCGGCCGAGACAGGCCTGGGCATTCCCGAACTGCTGGACATGCTGAAACGCGCCTTCCCGTCCCCGCTGGAGCGTCGGCTGCCGACCGTGGCGGGACTCTACGGGTCGCGGGCCAGCCAGCTGAGCTGCGATCCCGAGGGTCCGCTGGCCGGCGAGGTGGTGCGGACGAGCACCGACCCGTTCCTGGGCCGTGTCTGCCTGGTGCGCGTGTTCTCGGGAACGCTGCGCGACGACTCGCTGGTCCACATCTCCGGACACGGCCTCGCGGACCGCGGCCACCCGGACCACGACAGCGACGAACGGGTCACGCACCTGCACGCGCCGCTCGGCTCGACGCTCCGGGCGGCGTCCTACTGCATCGCCGGAGACATCTGCGCGCTGACCAAGATCGGCAGCGCCGAAACCGGGGACACGGTCTCCGCCAAGGACGAGCCCCTGCTGATCCAGCCGTGGGAGATGCCCGAACCGCTGATGCCGGTGGCCGTCGAGGCCGCCACGCGCAACGACGAGGCGGCGCTGGCCAAGAGCCTGGCCAAGGTCGCCGCCGGGGACCCGACGCTGCGGGTGGAGCGCAACGCGGAGACGCACCAGCTGATCCTGTGGTGCATGGGCGAATCGCACGCCGAGGTGGTGCTCGACCGGCTGCGGGGCCAGGGGGTCAACGTGCGGACGGTCGACGTCGTCACGCCCCTGCGGGAGACCTTCGCGGCGCCGTCCAACGGCCACGGGCGGTATGTGAAGCAGTCCGGAGGGCACGGCCAGTTCGCAATCTGCGACATCGAGGTCGAGCCGCTCGAGCGTGGCGCCGGTTTCGAATTCGTGGACAAGATCGTCGGGGGAGTGATCCCGGGTCCGTTCATCACCTCCGTGGAGAAGGGGGTCCGGGCGCAGATGGGCAAGGGCGTGGCCGCCGGCTTCCCCGTCGTCGATATCCGGGTGACGCTGGTGGGCGGCAAGACGCACAGCGTCGACTCCTCGGACGCCGCGTTCCAGTCGGCCGGGGCGCTGGCCCTGCGCGAAGCTGCGGCCGCGGCCCGCATCCAGTTGCTGGAACCGGTCTCCGCGGTGACCATCACGGTGCCTGACGAATACGTGGGGGCGGTGATGAGCGACCTGTCGGCCCGGCGCGGCAGGTTGACCGGGACCGACTCGGCCGAAGGGGAGGGGGCGGAGATCAGCGCCGAAGTCCCCGAACAGGAACTGCTGCGGTACGCCATCGATCTCCGGTCGCTGACCGGGGGCACGGGAAGGTTCCGCCGTGCCTATCTGCGGCACGATCCGGTGCCCACCGGTGCATCGAGCGAGATGGCGCACAGGTGAGGCGCCGGTGAGGCAGCGTCGGCACCCAGGGGCCCGGGGTGCCGGATACCCGGCTAAGTCGCGGCCCGGAGCACCGCGGCCAGCTTCCTGAAGGACTCCGTCCACCCGTTCCGGTGCAGTTCCAGCCGCTGCTCTGTGGCGAAGCCGCGCTGGGTGAGGACAACCCGGGTCCCGCCGTCCACGGGCTCGAGGGACAGGGACACAACCGTCTCGCGGTCGTCCGGCACGGGTTCCTCCCACCGGAAGGTGTACTCGAGGCGCCGCGGCGGGTCCACGTCCACGAATTCTCCGGCGAGGTGGAAGGCTTCCCCGTCCGGCGGCTGCATGGTGAGCCGGTAGCTTCCGCCGGGCCTGGGATCCAGCGTCGCCTCCGGCGTCGTGAATCCCTCGGGCCCCCACCATTTCACCAGCTCGTCCGGGTCCGTCAGCAGGCGGAAGACCCGCCCGCGCGGGGCCGCCACGTCAAACTCCAGCTCCAGCACCAGACTGCCCTGCTGTCCGCCCATGACCTGCTCCAACCGCCGGGAAGCGGGGGTACGATGCCCGCCAGCCCATCGTAATCCCGGCACGGACGCGCCGGCAGGCCTGGAATCAGTGCTGCGCTCGCAGGAACGCGGCGACGGGAGCGGCAACGGAAGCTCCGATGTCATAAGCGTTCCGCTTCCGGCCGGCGACTTCGAAGGAATGCCCGCCGCCTTCAACCCATTGGATCGTCGCCGTGGGGCCGATCTTCGCCGCTACTGCCTCCAGCAGTTCCGGGGTCGCAAACGTGTCCTTGGTCCCCTGCAGGAAGAGCATCGGCAGCGTCAGGCCGTAGAGGTGCTCGTCCCGAAGCTTCTCCGGCTTGCCGGGCGGATGCAGCGGGTAGCCGAGGTACACCAGCCCCGCGGCCGGCATCCCCTCGGCGACGGCCATGGAGGCCATCCGTCCGCCGAAGGATTTCCCGCAGGCCCACAGGGGTTCGCCGCCCGACCGCTCGGCGGCCGCGGCCATCGCCACCCGCCAGGTGTTGATGGCCGCGGGCGGCCGGTCCGGAAACTTTCGGCCCGCCTCCCGGTAGGGGAAGTTGAACCGCAAGGTGGCCACGCCGTCGTCGTTCATGGCATCGGTGAAGCCGCGCAGGAACGGATGCTCCATCCCGGCGCCCGCCCCATGGGCGACCACGAGCGTGGCGGACGCCTTGTCGGGCCGCGCGTAGGCGGCGGAAACCGTGGCATCGCCCACGGCGAGCTGCAGTGGCTGTTCGTCTGGCATGTACCCATGATGCCGCGTTGGCCCTCGTCAGGGACGCCGACATGCCTTTATGGTGGTCCCATGGCCAGCGAGCAGACGATCCTGAAGGTGGATGGACCCCACGGCGAGCGGGAAATGCGGATCTCCAGCCCGTCGCGCGTGATGTGGCCCGAGCTGGGGCTGACCAAGCTGGACCTGGCGCGCTACATCGCCGAAGTGGGGGAGGCCTTCATCGCCGCCAACGGGGACCGGCCGCTTGCGCTCCAGCGGTTCAAGGAGAATATCGACGGCGAACAGTTCTTCTCGAAGAACCCGCCGAAGGGCGCCCCCGAGTTCGTGCGCGCCGTCCCGGTCATCTATCCGAGCGCGCGCTCGCATCCGCAGCTGGTCCTGGACGAGCCGGCCGCCGCGGTCTGGGCCGTCCAGATGAACACCATCGTCTTCCACCCGTGGCCCTCGCGAACGGCCAACACGGACAATCCGGACCAACTGCGCATCGACTTGGACCCGCAGCCCGGCACCGACTTCGACGACGCGGTGCCGGCGGCGCTGGAACTGCGGAAGGTGCTGGCGGAGGCCGGGCTGGAGGCGTTCATCAAGACGTCCGGCAACCGCGGCCTGCATGTGTACGCGCCGATCAAACCGACCCACGAGTTCCTGGACGTGCGGCACGCCGTTATCGCCGCAGCCCGGGAACTGGAGCGCCGGATGCCGGAGAAGGTCACGACGGCCTGGTGGAAAGAGGAGCGGGGCCGCAAGGTCTTCGTGGACTTCAACCAGGCGAACCGGGACCGCACCATCGCCGGCGCCTACAGCCCGCGCGCCCTGCCCAAGGCCACGGTGTCCTGCCCGATCACCTGGGAGGAACTGGAGCATATCAAGCCCTCGGATTTCACCATCGCGACCGTGCCGGGCCGGTTGCAGGAAACCGGGGATCCCTGGGCAAAGATGCACAGCAACCCCGGCACCGTTGACGAACTGCTGGGCTGGTGGGAGCGCGACTGCGCCGCCGGCCTGGGTGAGCTGCCCTTCCCGCCTGACTATCCCAAGATGCCGGGCGAACCGCCGCGCGTGCAGCCGAGCCGCGCCAAGAAGAAGGAGTGACATGGCCAGGACCGTCTACTACGTCGCCAGCTCGCTCGACGGATTCATCGCCGACGAGGACGACAAGCTGGAGTGGCTCTTCCAGTTCAACGACGCCGACGGCGTGAAGGAATCCTACGAAGAGTTCATTGCCGGCATCGGAGCCCTGGTCATGGGGTCGGAAACCTACAAGTTCCTGCTCGACAACGGGGGAGAGGGCGCCTGGGAATACGGCAGCACGCCCACCTGGGTCTTTACGCATCATGAACTACCGGGCATCCCCGGCGCGGACATAACCTTTGTCCGCGGCGACATCACGGTGTTCCACCCCAACGTGGTTGCCGACGCCGGCGACCGCGACGTCTGGGTGATCGGCGGCGGTGAACTGGCAGCGCAGTACCTCGACGCCGGCCTGCTCGACGAACTCATCGTCACCTACGTGCCGGTGGTCCTCGGCCGCGGCAAGCGCCTTCTGCCGGTCACAACGACGACGGCGCCCGCCTCCTTGACCGGTTCCCGCACCTTGGGCTCCGGCATGGTGGAGAACCGCTACAGCCTCGCCAAGTAGCCGCGGCCGCAGACCGTCGGCCACCCGAAGCCCGGCTACGACCCCGGTTGCCACTTCCGCGTAGCCCAGCTACGTCCCTGGTGGGTCGGGTTGATTCTCGCCATCTTCGGATAGGCCTGAATGGACGCACGTTGCCCTTCGACGGTTATCCACAGCCCTATTCATCGAACATGAATTCGACTAGACTTATGTGATGGCGAACACATCAGCGGAACGGCCGCAGGACAAGGAGGGCCTGGAGCCTTGCGACGGCTCCCGTGACCCTCGACCCTGCCCGGACGATTCCCCTGACGCCGCTGTGGCAACGCCCAACCCGCCTAATTCCGCAACCCTCTACGACCGGCGTGATTCCGGGTCCGCAGCCGGCAGGCCCGGTTCCGCCACGTCCGACGACCCAGCTGATCCTGACGCATCTGACCTCGCGGACCCGGATGCGGCTGTCCCGGCCGGCGTCTGCGGGGTGGGTCTGCGGCCGGCGGACCCGTTCTCGTGCCGGCCGCCGTGGGAGGAGCATTCCTGGGAGGAGGGCGAGGCCGTAGATGCCGAGGGCATCCCCCTCGACGCCCCGGATACCCCGATCCCGCTCTACGTGCTGACCGGCCATGACGCACCTGCGGAGGAAGACCCATGGGCCGCCGCCCGCGGCGCGTTCACGCCCCCGGCCTGGGAGCCGGTCCTGCCGGCCCGGTCCGGGCAGATCAGAGACCTGCTGCCCCTGCTGGGCTCCCGCGAGCCGTCCCGCATGCTCTACGAGGAAGCCGCGCACGAACTCATCGCCGCCCGCCGCGCCTCCGCCTGGCTCGAGGCCCGTATCCTGCGCCTGCTCAACGCCCTGGTCCGAGAGTCCGTGAACGAACAGCCCCGCGGCTGGCCCCCGCCACTCGGGCCGGGCACCCCGGACGAACACCTGGCCGAAGCCGCGGCCGTCGCCGAAGCCGCCGCCGCCCTGCAGATCCCGGAAAGGACCGCCGCGATCCGGATCAACTACGCCCGGACCATCGCCGGGGAATGCCCCGCCACCCTCGAAACCCTCGAACAAGGCCACCTGACCGGGGTGCAGGCCGCCATCATCACCGACGAAACCACCTCGCTGCCGCCCCGGGCCCGGCCCGGATTCGAACACGAACTCCTCGACCTCGCCCCGGTATGCTCCACCGGCAGCCTGCGCCGCCGCGCAAGAACCCTCCGCGAAAAACGCCACCCCGAAACCATCACCGCCCGCCGCGCGAAAAAAGCAGCCGACCGCCACCTCGAGCTCAAGCCCGACTACGACGGCATGGCCTGGCTCTCCGCCTACCTGCCCGCGGAAACCGCCGTCGCCGCGTTCAACCACGTCCAGGCCATCGCGCTCTCCGTCCAAGGCCCCGAAGAGCCCCGCACCCTAACCCAACTGCGCGCCGACGCCCTCACCCACCTCCTGCTCAGCAGCACCCACAAACCGCAGCCCCCGCCAGCGGTAGCACCCGCCCCCGGCACCGAAGCCGCGGGCGCATCCGACGCCGGCGGCCTCGGCGCCGAGGGCCCTGCCGGGGCTTGTGATCCGGCAACCGGTGACCCGGCGGCGGGGCCCGGGGACCTACGGGAACATCCCGCTCCGGACGGCGGACTGCCCCCGGGCGCCGGGTACGGGATCGTGCCCACCGTCGCGCTGACCATCCCCGCCCTGACCCTGCTCGGCCTCGGCCAGGAACCGGCCCACCTCGACGGCCACGGGCCGATCCCGATCGAGGCCGCCGCCCGGCTGGCCGCGAACGCGCCCTCGTTCACCCGCGTCCTGACCGACCCGGTCACCGGCGCGGTCCTGGCCATGGACCGCAAACAGTACCGGCCCACCGCGGCGCAGCGCCGCTACCTGCGCCTGCTCTACAACAAATGCACGTTCTACGGCTGCTCCCGTTCCAGCGAGCACTGCGAACTCGACCACACCATCGGCTGGGCCGAGGGCGGATCCACCAACACCGCCAACCTCGGCCCCGAATGCAAACGCCACCACCGGCTCAAAACCGAAACGGACTGGAACCTCCGACAACCCAGCCCCGGCGAATTCGACTGGGCCTCCCCGGCCGGCATCAGCTACCCGACCAGACCCGAACCCCTGGTCCACACCCCGCCCGAAGAACTCGCCAGCATCCTCGAACGCCACGAGATCCACACCATCAACACCAAACTCCGCGCCTACTACCAACGCAAACACCAACAACCCGGCCACACCGAACCAGCCGGACCAGCGAAACCAGCACAGGCGCCTCCCGCGGCCCTCCCGACACCCACCGACGCGCCCAACCCGCCAGACCACACCGGCACGCCACACGCCGCCGGGCACCACCACAACCGCGGTCCCGACGAACCACCGCCCTTCTGACAAAGCCTGGATGCGGACGTCTGAGTGCGCCCACGCAAGCCCAGACGGGCCCAGCGGACAGCCCGATGGAACCACCGACAGCCAGGTGTGCCGATGGGCGGAAAAGTGTGCCGAGGGCACAGGCCGATGCGGTCACAGGCCCCGACGAGGCAAGCTCCCGCCTGCCCAGGTTTCCCGCCGCTACCTGGCTACGCGTTGTCCCGAATCAGATTGGTGATGCGGGCCGTGGAAAGCCGACGTCCCTCCTCGTCCGTCATGACCACTTCGTGGACGGCCAATGTGCGGCCCAGCTGGAGCGCGGTGGCGGTCCCGGTGACCAGTCCGGAGGCGACGGACCGGTGGTGTGTGGCTCCGACCTCGATGCCGACGGCATGGCGGTTCGCGCCGGCATGTATCGATGCGGCGAAGGAACCGAGGGTTTCCGCCAGGACGACGTGGGCTCCGCCGTGCAGGATGCCTGCGACCTGTGTGTTTCCGAGCACGGGCATGGTGGCAACGATTCGCTCGGCGGACATCTCAATGAACTTGATGCCCATCTTCACGACAAGCGCGCCGACCCCCATTTGCCGTAGCCAAGGGCGTAAATGCTCCGGAACGCCGGCGTCGATGAGCTCCTGCAGGCGGTTCTCCGCGTTGGCGGCCGGCTCCGCAGCCGGAGTGAGATTCTCGGTCATGCGACTAGGCTGGCACCTGTGAGTGAAACAAACAAACCGGAATCCGTTGCCACCGTCGAGCCTCCTGCGGCCGCATCCGACAGCCAGACAATGGCTGAGCCGGAGGGCCCGCGCCGCCTCCTGGTTGTGGATGGACATTCGATGGCATTCCGGGCGTTCTATGCGCTGCCGGCGGACAAGTTCTCCACGAGCACCGGGCAGCATACCAATGCCGTGTACGGTTTCACGTCCATGCTCCTTGCGATGATCCGCGAGCAGTCGCCGACGCACGTCGCCGTGGCCTTCGACCTGGACACGCCGACCTTCCGCGAGACCGAGTACAGCGAGTACAAGGCCGGCCGGAACAAGACGCCGGAAGAGTTCCACGGCCAGGTCGACCTGATCATCAAGGTCATGGAGGCCATGCGCATCCCGACGATCTCGATGGACGGCTACGAGGCCGACGACATCATTGCCACCCTCAGCGAGCAGGCGGAGGCTGCCGGCTGGGACGTGCTGGTGGTCTCGGGCGACCGGGATGCCTTCCAGCTCATCACGGACAAAGTCACCGTGCTCTACCCGAAGAAGGGCGTCAGCGAAATCCCGCCGATGGACGCCGCCGCCGTGGAAGCGAAGTACTTCGTTCCGCCGAACCGCTACTCGGATCTGGCCGCGCTGGTGGGCGAGACGGCCGACAACCTCCCCGGCGTGCCCGGCGTCGGTCCTAAGACCGCCGCCAAGTGGATCAACCAGTACGGCGGCCTGGACGGGATCCTCGAGAACGTCGACTCCATCGGCGGCAAGGTCGGCAATTCGCTGCGCGAGAATATCGAGCAGGTCAAGCGCAACCGGCGGCTGAACCACCTGCTCCGCGACCTGGACCTGCCGGTAAACCTGTCCGCGATGACGCTGGAGCACCCGGACCGGGATGCAGTCGAAGAGCTCTTCGACGCTCTGGAATTCACCACGCTGCGCAAGCGGCTGTTCGAACTGTTCGCTGTCGATGAGCAGGTGGAGGACACCGAGATCCATGCGCCGCGGCACGATGTGCTGGCATCCGCCGAGCAGCTCGACGCATGGTTGGACGGGACGAACCAGCTGCCGGTAGCGATCCAGGTGGTGGCCGAGGGAACCACCGGCGGGGAAGACGCCGTCGCGCTGGCGCTGGTGTCGCCCTCGGCGGCCGCCTACGTCGCCTTTGAGGGCCTCGACGCGGACGCGGAGAAGCGTCTGGCGGAATGGCTGCAGGACCTGGATGCGCCCAAGGTGGTCCACGACTTCAAGTACGCGTACAAGCTCCTGTTCCACCGCGGGTTCGAGCTGTTGGGCGTGGTCGATGACACCGCGATCTCCGCCTACCTGATCCAGCCGGACCGCCGCAATTACGAGCTGGCGGACCTTGCCCAGTACCACCTGAAGCTCTCCGTTGCGGCGACGGGCAGTTCAGGGGGCGGGCAGCAGCTGGACCTCGGCGAGGATCCGGCAGCCCCGGCCGTTGCCAAGGCCTTTGCCGCCCTCCAGCTCAGCGAGCACTTCGCCGGGCAGCTCGTGGAGCGCGGCGCCAACCAGCTGCTCGGCGGGCTTGACCTTCCGCTGTCCCTGGTGCTGGCCAGGATGGAGCTCCACGGCATTGCGGTGGCGACCGACCAGCTCGACCGGCTGCTGGACGACTTCACGGTCACGATCGATGCGGCCAGTTCCGAGGCCTTCCGGATCATCGGCAAGGAGATCAACCTCGGTTCGCCGAAGCAGCTACAGGCCGTCCTGTTCGATGAACTGGAGCTGCCGAAGACCAAGAAGATCAAGACCGGCTACTCGACGGACGCGGACGCCCTCAACGACCTGATCGCCAAGACCCAGCATCCGTTCCTGGTCCAGCTGCTGGCCTACCGGGACTCCTCGAAGCTGCGCCAGACGGTGGAGGGGCTCCGCAAGACCGTGGGCGAGGACGGCCGGATCCACACGACCTACGCCCAGACGGTGGCGGCCACCGGTCGGCTTTCGTCGAACAACCCGAACCTGCAGAACATCCCGGTCCGTTCCGAGGCGGGCCGGCGGATCCGCGAGGTCTTCATCGTCGGCGAGGGCTACGAGTCGCTGCTCACCGCCGACTACTCGCAGATCGAGATGCGCATCATGGCCCACCTGTCCGGCGACGAGGGGCTCATCAGCGCATTCCGCGAGGGGGAGGACCTGCACCGGTTCGTCGGCGCCAACATCTTCGGCGTGGCACCCGAGGAGGTCACCAGCGAGATGCGGGCCAAGGTCAAGGCCATGTCCTACGGGCTGGTCTACGGGCTGAGTTCCTTCGGCCTGTCCAAGCAGCTGAACATCCCGGTGGATGAAGCCCGGACGCTGATGAAGGACTACTTCGCCCGGTTCGGCGCCGTGCGCGACTACCTGCGCGGAGTGGTCGAGCAGGCCCGCAAGGACGGCTACACGTCCACCATCGAGGGCCGCCGCCGGTACCTGCCGGACCTGACCAGCACCAACCGGCAGCTGCGCGAGATGTCCGAGCGGGCCGCGCTGAACGCCCCCATCCAGGGGTCGGCCGCGGACATCATCAAGAAGGCCATGCTGGGCGTGGACGGCGAACTCAAGGCACAGGACCTGAAGTCGCGCATGCTGCTCCAGGTCCACGACGAACTCGTGTTCGAAGTCGCGCCCGGCGAACGCGAGGCCCTGGAACGGCTCGTGCGCGAGCAGATGGGCGGTGCCGCCGAACTTTCGGTTCCGCTGGATGTCTCCGTCGGCGTCGGCCGGAACTGGCACGAAGCCGGCCACTGACGCAAGCACCGGGGCCGGGCAGCGGCTCCGGCCGCAGCGGCCGCTCCTCTGGCGGGAGCGGCCGCCGCGCATTAGGCTCGGCTGTCGTGGACACCAGCGCAGCAGACACCCGGGCGGACGCCATCAGGATCGAACAGTTCCCGGCCGGCCTCGAGGATGGCCGGCCCGATGCCCGGACCATGGGCTGGTTCGAGGCGGTGCGGGCCGGGTTCCATGACGGGGCGCCGCAGCCAGGACACGTGGAGGCCTACGTCGCTGCCTACGCGGCGGACCGGCGCGTGTTGTGGGGAGCGTACGACGACGGCGCCCGGCCGGGTGCCTGGGGTCCGGACATTCCGGTGGCCACGTACGGGTCCCTGGCCAACACGATGAACGTCGGAGGCGGCCGGCTTGTCCCGACCCACCAGATCACGGCGGTAACGGTCCGCCCGACACACCGCCGCCGTGGCCTGTTGCGGACCATGATCACCGCGGACCTCGGGCAGGCGGCCGGCAGGGGCTTCGCCGTCGCGGCGCTGACGGCGTCGGAGGCAACCATCTACGGCCGCTTTGGCTTCGGGGCCGCGGCGTTCACCCGGCGCGTCGAGGTCGATGTCCGCGAACGCTTCGCGCTGCGTTCGGCGCCCTTCGGCACTATGGAGCTGGTCGATCCAGCCGCGATGCTGGAGCTGGCCCCGCGAATCTTCGCCGGCTTCCATGGGCGGACCACCGGTTCCCTGGACCGCCAGTTTTCGTATGCCCAGGTGGCATCCGGTCGCTGGCAGT
This sequence comes from Arthrobacter sp. USHLN218, assembly GCF_037144715.1. Classification (NCBI taxonomy): domain Bacteria; kingdom Bacillati; phylum Actinomycetota; class Actinomycetes; order Micrococcales; family Micrococcaceae; genus Arthrobacter; species Arthrobacter sp. USHLN218. The sequence goes on along the minus strand of NZ_JBBCYT010000003.1, from coordinate 354,703 downwards.
CGGAGAAACCCGAACCGAATCCCGACCTTCGGGTGGCGGTGCACGTCCGTTCGGACGGAGAGCCCGGCGGCTACGTCGCCTACAAGTTCGCCGGCTGGCATTCCGAGCCGCACACCATGAAGGTCGTCGACCTGGTGGCGGCCTCGGAGGCAAGCTACCGCGAACTCTGGCGGTACCTCGGCTCCATCGACCTGGTCCAGCGGATCGTGTGGTCCGCGGCCCCGGCCGACGATCCGCTGCCCTGGGCGCTGTCCGACCCGCGCTCCTACAGCGTCACCGCGGAGGAAGACGCCCTCTGGCTGCGGATACTCGACCCGGTGGGGGCGCTGGAAGCGCGCCGCTTCGAGCAGGACGGTTCGCTGGCGTTCGCCGTCCGGGATCCGCTCGGCCTGGCCGCGGGACGGTTCCGGCTGGACGCTGCCGGCGGGCAGGCACGTGTGGAGCGGCTGGATGCTTCGGCCGCGGTGGACCTCACCCTGGACGTCGACGTCCTGGGCTCGCTCTATCTCGGGGGAGCCAGGGGACGGACCCTGGCTGGCGCGGGACGGCTGGAAGGCGACAAGGCCGCCGTCGGACGTTTGGACGGGCTGTTCGCGCTGGCCTCGGCGCCGTACTGCATCACGCACTTCTAGGCGCAGGACCACCGGTGAAGACGGCGCAGAACCAGCCGCGGACGCGCCGGGCCGCGGGTTGGAAAAAGGCCGGGACGCGCCGCGCCCGCTTTGACCCGACTTGGCCGTTGCGGCTAGAATGGTTGGGCGCGTAATGCGTACGCAGAAGCTTCATCCTGCGTCAAACCACAATGTCCGCTTCCGGACAGTCAGCAATGTTGGAAGGCCGCAGCCATTTTGTGCTGGGTCCAGAGCAGAGTCAAGCTGTGCGGAACCAAGAAAACTATCCACATCGGAGCCCCTACTACATGACCATCACCTCCACCGAGAAGCCCGGTACCCCTCAGGTCGCAGTCAACGACATCGGTACCGCTGAAGACTTTCTCGCTGCAGTCGACGCGACCATCAAGTACTTCAACGACGGCGATCTCGTCGAAGGTACTGTCGTCAAGGTTGACCGCGACGAAGTCCTGCTCGACATCGGTTACAAGACCGAAGGTGTCATCCCCTCCCGCGAGCTTTCCATCAAGCACGACGTTGATCCCGGCGACGTTGTCTCCGTTGGCGACGAGGTCGAAGCCCTCGTCCTGACCAAGGAGGACAAGGAAGGCCGCCTCATCCTGTCCAAGAAGCGCGCACAGTACGAGCGCGCCTGGGGCGACATCGAGAAGGTCAAGGAAGAGGACGGCGTCGTCACCGGTACCGTCATCGAGGTCGTCAAGGGTGGTCTTATCCTCGACATCGGCCTGCGCGGCTTCCTGCCCGCCTCCCTGGTCGAGATGCGCCGCGTGCGCGACCTGGCTCCGTACATCGGCCAGCAGATCGAAGCCAAGATCATCGAGCTGGACAAGAACCGCAACAACGTTGTGCTGTCCCGCCGTGCCTGGCTCGAGCAGACCCAGTCCGAGGTCCGCTCGACCTTCCTCAACAAGCTGGAGAAGGGACAGGTCCGTCCGGGCGTTGTCTCCTCGATCGTCAACTTCGGTGCCTTCGTGGACCTGGGCGGCGTCGACGGCCTGGTGCACGTCTCCGAGCTGTCCTGGAAGCACATCGACCACCCGTCCGAGGTTGTCGAGGTCGGCCAGGAAGTCACCGTCGAGGTCCTCGAGGTGGACCTGGACCGCGAGCGTGTCTCCCTGTCGCTGAAGGCCACCCAGGAAGATCCGTGGCAGACCTTCGCCCGCACGCACGCGCTGGGCCAGGTTGTCCCGGGCAAGGTCACCAAGCTGGTTCCGTTCGGTGCGTTCGTCCGCGTCGAGGACGGCATCGAAGGCCTGGTCCACATCTCCGAGCTGGCCGTCCGCCACGTCGAGCTGGCCGAGCAGGTCGTCTCCGTGGGCGACGAGCTGTTCGTCAAGGTCATCGACATCGACCTGGAGCGCCGCCGCATCTCGCTGTCCCTCAAGCAGGCCAACGAGGGCGTCGATCCGGAAGGCACCGAGTTCGACCCGGCGCTGTACGGCATGGCTGCCGAGTACGACGAAGAGGGCAACTACAAGTACCCCGAGGGCTTCGACCCCGAGTCCAACGAATGGCTCGAGGGCTACGAGAACCAGCGCGCCGCTTGGGAGCAGCAGTACGCTGACGCCCAGGCCCGCTGGGAAGCCCACAAGAAGCAGGTTGCCCGCCACCTGCAGGAAGATGCCCAGGCATCCTCCGAGGGCGGCGAAGCGGCTCCGACCAGCTACTCCTCGGACGCTGCGTCGACCGAGCCCAGCAGCGGCGGCACCCTGGCTTCGGACGAGGCCCTCGCCGCTCTGCGCGAGAAGCTGACCGGCCACTAATCCCAGGCGCCCTAGGCGCTGAAGATGCATGCGGGACCCCTGCCTTCGGGCGGGGGTCCCGTTTGGTTTAACGACGACGACGACGACGACGACGACGACGACGACTGCGGGCATCGGGCTTCGGGCTTGCCGCCGGTGCTCAGCCTTCGCGGACGCTGACCGTGACCGTGAACTTGGGATTCCGCGCGACCTGGCGCGTCGGTCCGACGAGGCGCTGCAGGGCGGGGCGGTAGCCGAGATGGCTGTTCCACACCGTCCACAGCTCGCCGCCGGAGGCCAGGACGCGGCCGGCGTCGGCGAACAACTTCAGGGCGATCCCGGCGTGCACGGCGTTGCCGATGTGGAACGGCGGATTCAGCACGATCAGTTCGGCGGAGCCGTCGGCGAGGCCGGACAGCCCGTCGTCCCGGCGGACGGTGATGCGACCGGCGACGCCGTTGGCCTCGGCCGTCGCCTGGGTCGAGGCCACCGCGGAGGCCGACTGGTCCGTGGCGATGACCTGCAGCCCCGGCCGCCGCAAGGCCAGGTAGGCCGCGATCGTTCCGTTGCCGCAGCCCAGGTCCACCGCCGTGCGGCAGTCACGGGCGCCGTCGAGCAGGGGGAGCAGGAAGCGGGTCCCGACATCCAGTTTGGCCCCGCCGAAGGTCCCGCCGAACGCGACGAGCCGCAGGGCGGCCGGCAGCCCGACGTCGTGGCTTTCCTCCAGCGGGAACCGGCTGGATGCCGCCGGCGCCGGACCGGTTGCCGTCAGGACCCGGGCCTTCTGCCTGGCCAGGCCTGCCGTCACCTTGCCGAAGGCGGTGCCCAGGACGTCGTTCATCGCCTTCGTCATGTGCTTGAGCCGGCCCGCGGCGAGGACGACGACGTCGGGCGCGGCCGAGTGCGCAATCCACCCTGCGATTTCCTCGAGCGCATCCAGCGAACGGGGCAGCTGCAGCAGGACCAGGCGGACTCCCTCGAACATCTCCGGCCCCAACGGGTGCTGGCGGTAGCCGCCAAGCCCCAGCGACTTGGCATTGTTCGCCAAAGCAAGTTCGCCGGACAGCGGGTCCTGGTGCACCCGCACTCCCGTCAGCCCGCGGGCGGCGAGGGACAGGGTCAGCGCACCGTAGTGGTCATTGACGACGGCGATGGCCGCGCCGTCCAGCCCGGCCAGCAGTGGCTCCGCCGTCGCCAGCAGGAGCCGGTCCGCCGCGTCATAGGCGAAGAGATTTTCCGCCTCGACATCGGGCCAGCGGCGCAGGGCGGCGGGATCGAGGTCAGCCACGGTCGACCCATCGGCTGCCGTTGGGTACCGGCTCGAGGCCGCCGCCGGTCAACGCCGCCAGCCGTTCGCGGAATCCGGCGAGGGTTTCCGGCGAGTCCGGCAGGGCGACCTGGATGCGTGCCCCGTCGGAGAGATAGTCCGTGCCCAGGACCTGGACTCCGGCGCCGCGAAGCTCGTTCTCGAGCCGTCCCGCGGCGGCATGCCCGGCCGGAACCGAGACCAGCTGCAGGTGCTCGCGCCGGACCAGCCGCGCCCCCGATAGAGCCTGCGACACCGAATCCGAGTAGGCCCGCACCAGTCCGCCCGCACCCAGCAGGATCCCGCCGAAATAGCGGACGACGACGGCCGCGACGTCGCTGAGGTCCGTCACCCCGGGCGCGGTCTCGCGTTTTGCCAGTGCCTCCAGCATGGGGATCCCCGCGGTTCCGGAGGGTTCGCCGTCGTCGTTGGAACGCTGCACCCCGCGGTCAGGGCCCAGGATGAAGGCGCTGCAGTGGTGCCGCGCGTCGTGGAACTCCTTGCGCAGCCCGGCGACGAGTTCGCGGGCAGCCTCTTCCGTCTCCACCCGGCGCAGGACGGTGATGAAACGGGAGCGCTTGATCTCCACCTCATGCCGGTGTTCGCCGTCGATAGTGGTGTAGCTGGCGGACGAGGGGGAGGCTGGTTGCACCAGACCAGCCTAGTACGCCGGGCCTGCCGCGACACGCGGGCGGCCGTTGCCTGCCATGGCCGCTGGTGGAAAAATTGCGGTTGGGGGACAGAGCAAACGCCGTGCCGCGCCGTGCGCAGCGAACCATCCGATTGGCATTGCGGACTGTCCTGGTATGCGGCGGGGGCGGCCGGATGCTCCTGTGTTTGGCGAGGCCGGACTCAGGAGGAACCACTATGTCTACGACCCCAGTCGACTCGACTATTACCGGCCTTGTGAACCCGTACGAGGATCTCGAGGCGCAGCTTCGCGGCTACACGATCAAGCCGGCGGACCCTGCCTATGACGAAGCCCGGGCGGTCTATAACGGCATGATCGACCGCCGCCCCGCGGTCATCGTCCGGTGCTGCGACGCCGCGGACGTTGTCGCCTGCGTGCGCTTCGCGCGCCAGCACTCGCTGGAAGTCGCGGTCCGCGGCGGCGGGCACAGCGCCAGCGGCCTGGGCGTCTGGGACGGCGCCCTGGTCATCGACCTGTCGCTGATGCGCAGCACCACCGTCGATCCCGCCAACCACGAGGTCAGGGTGGACGGCGGCTGCCTGTGGAGGGACGTCGACCATGCGACGGTGCCGTTCGGCATGGCGACGCCGTCGGGCTTCGTATCCTCGACAGGTGTCGGGGGACTGTCGCTCGGCGGCGGAATCGGCTACCTTTCGCGCCGCTTCGGGCTGAGTGTCGACAACCTGCTCAGCGCCGACGTCGTCCTGGCCGACGGCTCATTGGCCACGGCGGATGCCGACCATCATCCGGACCTGTTCTGGGCACTGCGCGGCGGCGGCGGGAATTTCGGCGTCGTCACGTCCTTCCGCTTCCGCTGCCACGATATCGGGGAGCACGGCGTAGTCATCGGGGGCCCTGTGTTCTACGACCTGGCTGATACCGATGCGGTCATGCGCTGGTACAGGGACTACGTGCCGGCCCAGCCCGGGGAACTCAATGGCTGGATCGGGGTCACGCGGATCCCGGCCGTGCCGCTGTTCCCGGAGGAGCTGCACGACCGCCCGTCCTGTGTGATCGTCTGGTGCTACACGGGGTCCCATGCCGATGCCGAGCGGGTCCTGGCGCCGGTCCGCGAATTCGGCAATCCGCTGCTGGTGGGCCTGCAGCAGATGCCGTTCTCGGCCATGCAATCAATGTTCGACCCGCTGCTTCCTTCGGACCTGCAGTGGTACTGGAAGGCGGACTTCTTCACCGAGATCACCGACGAGGCCATCGGCATCCACAGCAAGTATGGCGGAGCCATCCCAACCCCGCTGTCCAACATGCACCTGTATCCGATCAGCGGCGCGGCACAGGATGTTGGTCCGACGGACACGGCCTTCGCGTACCGCCACGGCGGATGGTCAGGCATCGTTGCGGGTGTCGACCCCGATCCGGCCAACGCCACCGCGATCGCCGACTGGGTGAAAGCCTACTGGGAGGAGCTGCACCCAACTTCGGACGGCGGAGCCTACGTCAACTTCATGATGGACGAGGGTCCGGAACGGATCAGGGCTTCCTACCGGGAGAACTTCGAACGGCTGGCCCGGGTCAAGGCACAGTACGATCCGGACAACGTCTTCCATATCAACCAGAACATCCCGCCCGCGGCCGACTGATGCGCGGCGGCCCTTCGGCATGCCGCTAAGCTGGCGGCATGCTGAAGGTTGGACTGACGGGCGGAATCGCGGCCGGGAAATCGCTGGTGGCGCGGCGGCTGAGCGAGCGCGGGGCGGTCCTGGTGGATGCGGATGTCCTGGCCCGCGAAGTCGTGGAGCCGGGAACCGATGGCCTGGCCGCCATCGCCGCGGCCTTCGGCCCCCAGGTGATTAACGACGACGGCGGGCTGGACCGTGCGGCGCTGGGCGCCATTGTCTTCGGGAACCAGGCCAAGCGGGAGCAGCTCAATGCCATTGTGCATCCGCTGGTGCGGGCCCGGTCGGCGCAGCTCGTGGCGTCGGCCGGTCCCGGGTCGATCGTCGTGCAGGACATTCCGCTCCTGGTGGAAACCGGGCAGGGGGCCGGCTTCCATCTGGTGCTCGTCGTGGACGCGCCGGAGGAGATCCGGGTCCGCCGCATGGTGGACCTGCGCGGCATGACGCCCGAGGACGCGCGGTCGCGGATTGCGGCCCAGGCGACCGCAGAGCAGCGGCGGGCCGCCGCGGACGTCGTGCTGGACAACGTCTCGAGTGCGGAAGACCTCCTCGCCGTGGTGGACCGGCTGTGGGATGAGCGCCTCGTGCCCTTTGCGGAGAACCTGCAGGCCGAACGGGCGGCACCCCGCGGCGGGGGTCCGCAGCTGGTCGACGCGGACCCGCAGTGGCGCGACCAGGCCCGCCGGCTGGCGGCGAGGATCGCGGCCGCGGACGGCCGCGTCCTGGGCGTGGCCCACGTCGGCTCGACGGCCGTCCCTGGCCTGCCGGCCAAGGATGTCATTGACCTGCAGGTGTCCGTTGCGACCTTGGCGGACGCGGATGCAATAGCCGCTAACCTCGCCGCGGCGGGGTTCCCGCGCTGGCCGGGCCAGTGGCGGGACTCCCCGAAGCCGTCCTGCCCGGATCCTGCGGCCTGGGAGAAGCGGATGCACTGCAACGCCGACCCGGGCCGTGCGGCCAACGTCCATGTCCGGGTGCAGGGGTCGCCCGGGTGGTGCTACGCCCTGGGCTTCCGCGACTGGCTGCGCGCCGAGGCCCCGGTGGCGGCCGAATACCTTGCGGAGAAGCGGCGGCTGGCCGAGCTGCATGCGGGGGACCGGTCGTCCGGCCGCTACGCCAAGGACAAGGACGAGTGGTTCACGGACACGGCGGAGCCTCGGCTCCAGGCTTGGATCCGCGGCTCCGGTTGGCGGCCGGAGGAGGCCGCCGCGTTCTAGGCCGGACCAGGTCCGGCACCGGGCGGTCCCGGCGTCAGCGCGCCGCTTCGGCGCGGTCCCGTTCGAGGCTCGGAATCTCCGTTCCGCGGATCGAGCAGCCCGCGGTCTCCGGGACGAACTTGAGCGCGATGGCCCCCACGGCGCAGGCGACCATCATGTAGTAGGCGGGAACCAGCGTGTCGCCCGTCGACTCGATGAGCAGCTCGTTTACCAGCGGGGCGGTGCCGCCGAAGAGCGCCGTCGCCACGTTGTAGGTGATCGCGAAGCCGGCGTACCGGACCTGGGTGGGGAACATGGCCGGGAACGTCGCGGAGATCGTGGCCAGCTGCAGCACGTACAGCAGGCCCAGCACGGCGAAGCCGATCAGCGCCGCGCCGAAGTTGATCCGCATCAGCAGGTACATCGGGATGGCTGCCACGAACAGGCCGCCCAGCGAGGCCCACCACATAGGCTTCCGGCCGACCTTGTCCGAGAACCGTCCGGCGAAGGGAATCACGACCATCATGGCCAGCTGTCCCAGCAGCGTCAGCGTGAGCGCGCTGTTGGCCGAGAGGTTGATCTCGGTCTGCAGGTAGGTCGGCATGTAGCTGAGCAGCGTGTAGTTGGTGACGTTCAGGGCGATGACCAGGCCGCCCATGGTCAGCAGCGGCTTCCAGTACTTGACGACCAGGTCCTTCAACTCGGTCTTGCCGCTGGATTCCTCCTGATGGTGGTCCTCCAGGTCCCGGAACACGGGAGTGTCCTCGAGCTTGCTCCGCAGGTAGAGGCCGATCAAGCCCATCGGGCCGGCTACCAGGAACGGCAGCCGCCAGCCCCACTCGGTCATGGCTTCCTGGCCGAGGATGATCTGGAAGAAGAGCACTAGCGCAGTGCCGAGCACGAAGCCGAACAACGTCCCGAACTCCAGGAAGCTGCCGAAGAAGCCGCGCTTCTTGTCCGGCGAATACTCGGCCATGAACGTGGCGGCACCGCCGTACTCGCCGCCGGTGGAAAAGCCCTGGACCATGCGCAGGATGATGAGCAGGATGGGCGCCCAGATGCCGATCATGTCGTAGGTGGGCAGCAGGCCGATTGCGAACGTTGCCCCCGCCATCAGGACGATGGTCAGGGCGAGGATGGACTTGCGCCCGATGCGGTCGCCCAGCGGGCCCCAGATCAGTCCGCCGAGCGGGCGGACCAGGAAGGAGATGGCGAATGTTGCCAGCGCGAAGGCGACGCCGCCCTCGGTGGGAAAGAAGTTTGCCGTGATGTAGGTGACGGCCACGGCGTAGATGCCGTAGTCGAACCACTCTGTCGCATTTCCCATGGCGGATGCGCCGATCGCCTTGCGGATGGTCCGCCGGCCTTCCAGCGTGTCCGTAGTTGGGGCGGCGTACTGCGGCTCGGGCTCCCGGCCGGCTCCTCCTGCCGAGCCGTCCGGAATCCGCCGGGCGGGATTATCCTCCGGTGAGTGTTGGTCGCTTGGCATTTTCTCTCCATCCAGATGCACAGCCCGCGCGGGATGCCATCTTCTTTTCGGTTCGATGCGGCGTTTAGGACACAGTATCCGCTTGTCAGCGGCATGAACCAAGCAAATCGCCGGGATTTGTCCCGATTGATCAGTTTGCTTAGGCTTCACGCGGGCGCGGGAAAAGGTGCGGCTGCCGACCGGCTGCCGGCAGTTCAGCCCCTAGCAATCACGGACCCGCGCTGGCCGCATTCGGGTCTACCGTTAAGACCATGAGCCTTGCCCAGGACATCAAACGCATCGTTGCCCCGTTCGAAGTGATCAGCGAATACCAACCGGCCGGCGACCAGCCGACCGCCATCAAGGAACTCGCTGAACGGATCCAGGCGGGAGAGAAGGACGTCGTCCTGCTGGGCGCCACCGGCACCGGCAAGAGCGCGACGGCGGCGTGGCTGATCGAAAAGGTGCAGCGCCCCACGCTGGTGATGGTGCAGAACAAGACGCTGGCGGCCCAGCTGGCGAACGAGTTCCGCGAACTCCTGCCCAACAACGCCGTGGAGTACTTCGTCTCGTACTACGACTATTACCAGCCGGAGGCCTATGTGCCGCAGACGGACACCTTCATCGAGAAGGACTCCTCCGTCAACGAGGAAGTCGAACGCTTGCGGCACTCGGCGACGAACGCACTGCTGACCCGGCGCGACGTCGTCGTTGTTGCCACTGTCTCCTGCATCTACGGCCTGGGCACCCCGGAAGAGTACGTCGCCGGAATGGTGACGCTGCGCCGTGGCGAGGAAGTCAACCGGGACGAGCTGCTCCGCCGTTTCGTGGCGATGCAGTACGTCCGCAACGACATGGACTTCCACCGCGGGACGTTCCGGGTCCGCGGCGACACGGTGGAAATCATCCCGATGTACGAGGAACTGGCGCTGCGGATCGAGTTCTTCGGGGACGAGATCGAGGCGATCCACACGCTGCATCCGGTTACCGGCGAGGTGCTGCGCGAAGAGAACGAGATGTACATCTTCCCGGCCTCGCACTACGTGGCCGGCCCGGAGCGGATGGGCCGGGCCGTGAAGGCCATCGAGGACGAGCTCCAGCAGCGGCTGGAGACCCTCGAATCGCAGAACAAGCTTGTCGAGGCCCAGCGGCTGCGGATGCGCACCACCTACGACCTGGAAATGATGCAGCAGATGGGCTTCTGCAACGGCATCGAGAACTACTCGCGGCACATCGACGGGCGCGGGCCGGGCACCGCCCCGCATTGCCTGCTGGACTATTTCCCGGACGACTTCCTGCTGGTCATCGACGAGTCGCACGTGACGGTGCCGCAGATCGGCGCCATGTACGAGGGGGACATGTCGCGCAAGCGGACGCTGGTGGAGCACGGCTTCCGGCTGCCGTCGGCGATGGACAACCGGCCGCTGAAGTGGGACGAGTTCCTGGAACGGATCGGGCAGACCATCTACCTGTCCGCGACGCCGGGCAAGTACGAGCTGGGCAAGTCGGACGGCTACGTCCAGCAGATCATCCGGCCCACCGGGCTGATCGATCCGGAGGTGATCGTCAAGCCGACGAAGGGCCAGATCGATGACCTGCTCGGCGAGATCCACCTGCGGGTGGAGCGGGACGAGCGCGTCCTGGTGACGACGCTGACCAAGCGGATGGCCGAGGACCTGACCGACTACCTGCTGGAGCACGGCGTCAAGGTGCAGTACCTGCACTCCGACGTGGACACCCTCCGGCGCGTGGAGCTGCTGCGGGAACTGCGGCTGGGCACCTTCGATGTGCTGGTGGGCATCAACCTGCTGCGCGAGGGGCTGGACCTTCCGGAGGTCTCGCTGGTCAGCATCCTCGACGCGGACAAGGAAGGCTTCCTGCGCAGCAGCACTTCGCTCATCCAGACCATCGGCCGTGCCGCGCGTAACGTGTCGGGCCAGGTGCACATGTATGCGGACCGGATCACGGATTCGATGGAGCACGCCATCGAGGAAACCAACCGGCGCCGCGACATCCAGCTGGCCTACAACAAGGAGAACGGCGTCGATCCGACGCCGCTGCGCAAGCGCATTGCGGACATCACGGACCAGTTGGCCCGCGAGGACGCGGACACGGACGCGCTGCTCGGCGACTTCGACTACGGCAAGGGAAAGCGCGGGTATTCCGCCGCCAAGCCGAAAGACAAGGCAGGTACAGCCGGCGCGGCCAGCGCGAAGGTGCGCAAGGACGGCCTGGCGGCAGCGCCTGCGGAGGACCTGGCCGGCATGATCGAGCAGATGACGGAGCAGATGCACGCCGCGGCCGCCGAACTGCAATTCGAACTCGCGGCGCGGATCCGGGACGAAGTGGGGGAGCTGAAGAAGGAACTGCGGCAGATGCGCTCTGCCGGCCATGCCTAGGGCCGGCAGGCGTGCTGTACACTTGTCCGAGCGTAGGGGAGTATCCCGAACACTGCGAACGTCAGCACGCGGGGCATCGAGGCCCTGCCGGGCGCAGTGGCCTGACCGGACACCGGAGGCGGAGAGACTTGCGGCGAACACCCGTACCCCCGCGCGGCCACACCGCGCGGCATCACCTGTGAAAGGCAAGGTTCCGTGTCGGACCAATTATCCCTGCCCTTCGAGATCACCTCTTTTGTGGTCTTGGGCGCCATCCTTTTGTTCGACCTGCTCTATGTGGTCAAGCGGCCGCACGAGCCGTCCATGAAGGAAGCCGGCCTCTGGGTCGGCTTCTACGTGGCCCTGGCCCTGATCTTTGCCGGGATGCTGTTCTGGCAGGCCGGTCCTGACTACGGCCAGGAGTTTGTGGCAGGCTGGATCACCGAGTACAGCCTCAGCGTGGACAACCTGTTCGTGTTCATCATCATCATGGCCAGGTTCTCGGTCCCGAGGAAGTACCAGCAGGAAGTGCTGATGTTCGGCATCATCATCGCGCTGATCCTCCGCGGCATCTTCATCCTGCTGGGCGCCACCGTCATTACCCACTTCAGCTGGGTCTTCTACATCTTCGGCGCCTTCCTGCTCTGGACCGCCTGGAAGCAGGCCACCGACTCCGGCGAGGACGAGGAGCAGGAGAGCGGCCTCGTCCAGAAGCTGACCAAGAAGCTGCCGGTCAGCGAGCACTACGATGGCAACAAGCTGCGCACCACGGTCAACGGCAAGCGCATGTTCACGCCGATGGTCATGGTCTTCATTACCATCGGCATGACCGACCTGCTCTTCGCGGTCGACTCCATCCCGGCGATCTTCGGCCTGACGCAGAGCGCGTTCATCGTCTTCACCGCGAACATCTTCGCGCTGATGGGCCTGCGCCAGCTCTACTTCCTGCTCGGCGGCCTGATGGACCGCCTGGTCTACCTGAAGCACGGCCTCTCGGTGATCCTCGCCTTCATCGGCGTGAAGCTGATCTTCCACGCCCTGCACGAGAACGAGCTGCCGTTCATCAACGGCGGCCAGCACATCGAGTGGATCCCGGAGATCTCCACCGGCCTTTCGCTGGGCGTCATCATCGGCACCCTGGTGGTCGCCACGGTGGCCAGCCTGCTCAGCCCGGCGGCCAAGCAGGCCAAGATCGACGCAGAGCTCGCTGCCGACATCGAGGCCAGCCGGCACCCGGAGGAGAAGGCAGGGATCGAGGAGCGGTAGCCAGCCCGGCCTTCGTTCGGCCGGGGAATCCGCGGCGGGCTAAGCCCGACCCGGATTCCCCGGACGGCAAAACGGCGCTGAAGGGGCGGCAGGAAAACCTGCCGCCCCTTCAGCGCCGTAGCGTTTTAACCGTGGCTCCGGCCTGGCTACGCAGGCTGCCTGGAGGTCCCCGAGCCGTTGCGCACCATGGCGAGGAGCCGGCGGAAGATGGCCTCGCCGTCGTCGGAAATCCCGTCATGGTGGAAGTCCGCGGTCTCCCAGACCTGCAGGTTGGCCACCCGGGCCGCGGTCTCCAGCGAGAGGTCCCGGTCCACGTAGATGTCGTCGCGGTACACCGCGGCCGCGGCCGGAACACGGTTGGCGGCGAGCCGGTCCAGGTCGTAGAGGGCCGGCCAATCCTGCTTGGCGGCCAGCAGGCCGGCGGTGGCGCGGAGCGGTACCAGGGCCGGGTCCTCCTCGAAGTACCACGGGTAGACCATCTCGCCGGTCAGCAACAGGTCGCCGGCCTCCGGCAGGAACTGCGGGTGGCTCTCGAGTACCCGCCAGGCCGACCAGTCGCTGGCCTCGTGCTGCGCGTAGATCGATTCGTGCATGAGCGCGTAGAGCGGGTTCGAGGCCCGGCCGGCCAGCTGGCCCAGTTGCTCCAGGAAGCCGTCGGACAGCCTGGGACCTTCGGGCGTGGCGGTGAAGGCGTCCTCGAGGAGGTAGTGGAGCGCGTCGAAGCGGGTGTTGCCGCCGAGGAACGAGCCGGCCATCTGGAAGCGCCGGACGCTGAGGCGTTCGCCGGTGGGCAGGTGTTCCGGTACGTCCGCCAGGTGCCGGGCAATGCGGTTCACGACGGCGCGGTCCTGCGGATAGCGTTCGAAGTACTCCGCATTGCGCGCCTCGACCCGCTGGAACGTGGCCTTGTAGACCCGGTCCGAGTGCCCGGCCAGCGGGGCGAGGCCGCCCGTGAGCAGCGCCTCGCGGAGTCCCTCGGGCGCGAAGGACAGGTAGCTGAGCGTGCAGAAGCCGCCGTAGCTCTGGCCGAACACCGTCCACGGGCCGCTGCCCAGGGCCCGGCGGATCAGTTCGGCGTCCGCCACGATGGAATCGGCCCGGAAGTGCATCAGGTACTCTGCCTGCGCCGTGGCGTCGCCGCGGGCCGGCAGGGTCTGGCGGTTCACGGGAGAGGAGAGTCCCGTCCCGCGCTGGTCCAGCATCAGGATGCGGAAGTGCCGGGCCGCCTCCTTCATCCAGCCGCTCAGCGAGGTCACGCGGTTGCCGCGGCCCCCGGGCCCGCCCTGCAGGAACAGCAGCCACGGCAGGTCCCGGACGGAGTCGTGCTCCGGAGAGGTGTATTCGCGTGCGAACACCTCGATCGTTCCGCGGGACGGGTCCGCGTGGACGAGCGGCACGGTGAAGAAGTGCTCCACGGACCGCACCCCGCGCATCCGGTGCTCCGCACCGATCCGGTGCGCGGCGCCGTCGTGCATTAGGCGCGCGCTCCGGCCGGGCTGGCCGCGCCGAAGTCCTGCAGCGCCTGGCCGGTGAGGCGGAAGGTCGACCACTCGTCCTGCGGGCGGGCACCGAGGCTGCGGTAGAACCCGATGGAGGGTTCGTTCCAGTTCAGCACGGACCATTCCACCCGGGCATAGCCGTTGTCGACGGCGTGGCGGGCCAGCGTCTGCAGCAGCGCCTTGCCGTAGCCCGTCCCGCGTGCCTCCGGCCGCACGTAGAGGTCCTCCAGGTACAGGCCGTGCACGCCTTCCCAGGTGGAGAAGTTGCGGAACCACAGGGCGAAACCCTGGATACCGCCGCCGTCCTCGGCCACGTGGGCGAAGACGGCGGGGCTGGCGCCGAACAAGGCGTCGCGGAGCTGGGCTTCCGTGGTCTTGACGGCGTCCGGCTCTTTCTCATACACGGCAAGCTCCCGGATCAGGTCCAGGATGACGGGGACATCTGCTTCTGCGGCGGGGCGGATCTGGCTCATGATTGGCATCCTATTCACAGCTGGCCGACGGCGGTAATCCGCACCGCGGCGGACCCTAGCTCGTCCGAGGCGGCGAGGTCGACGACGGCGCTGATGCCCCAGTCGTGGTCTCCGGCCGGGTCGTCGAAGATCTGGCGGACTTTCCACTCGGTCGATCCCGTTTCGATGGACAGGTACTGCGGGCCGCGCGCGTCCGGCCCTACGCCCAGGTCATCGTGGGCATCGAAGTACGCGTCCATGGCGTCCGCCCAGCGGTCCGCGTCCCAACCCGCGTCGGCGTCCAGTTCCCCGAGAGCTTCTTCGTTTTCTGCCTCGAATAGCTCGACGCGGCGGAACAGTTCGTTGCGGACCATGACGCGGAAGGCCCGCACGTTGTCGGTGAGCTTCGGCGGGGCCTCCGTGAGGACCGACTCGTGGGCGTGCTCCGCCGCGAGGTCGGCCGCGGAAACGCCGGCGGCGAGTTCCTCCCACTCGTCCAGGAGGCTGGAGTCCACCTGCCGGACCAGTTCGCCGAGCCAGGCGATGATGTCCTCGAGGTCTTCGCGCAGCGCTTCCGTCGGCACGGTCTGCCGGAGCGCCTTGTAGCCGTCGGTGAGGTAGCGCAGCAGGATGCCCTCGGAGCGTGCCAGGCCGTAGAACTGGACATACTCGCTGAAGTTCATCGCGCGCTCGTACATGTCCCGGATCACCGACTTGGGCGCCAGCTCGAAGTCGCCCAGCCAGGGCGCGCCCTTGCGGTAGACGTCGAAGGACTGCTGGAGCAGCTCGCCCAGCGGCTGGGGATAGGTGACCTCGTCCAGCAGCGCCATCCGCTGCTCGTACTCGATGCCGTCGGCCTTCATCGCCGCCACGGCCTCGCCGCGGGCCTTCTTCTCCTGGGCGGAGAGGACCTGCCGCGGCTGCTCGAGGATGGCCTCGATGGCGGACACGACGTCCAGTGCGTAGGAGCCGCTTTCGGGGTCGAGCAGCTCCAGGCTTGCCACCGCGAAGGGTGAGAGCGGCTGGTTGAGGGCGAAGTTCGGCTGCAGGTGGACCTTCAGCCGGACCCGGCGGCCCGAGGCATCGGGCTCGTCCAGCCGTTCCACCAGGCCGGAGGCGACGAGTTCCCGGTAGATGCCGAGCGCCCGCTTGATCAGCTTGAGCTGGGTGGCGCGGGTCTCATGGTTCTCGGTCAGCAGCCGCTTGGCGGCGGCAAACGGGTCACCCGGCCGCTCCAGCAGGTTCAGCAGCATGGCATGCGTGACCGTGAAACTCGAGGACAGCGGTTCCGGATCGCTCTCCACCAGCTTGTTGTAGGTGGCCTCGCCCCACGTGACGAACCCTGTCGGCGGCTTCTTCTTCACCACCTGGCGCAGCTTCTTCTGGTCGTCGCCGAACTTGGCCACCGCCTTCGCCATCGCCTTGGCGTTTTCCACGACGTGTTCCGGGGCCTGGACGACGACGGTGCCCGCCGTATCGTAGCCGGCGCGGCCCGCGCGGCCGGCAATCTGGTGGAATTCCCGGGCGTTGAGCAGCCTGGTGCGGACGCCGTCGTACTTGCTCAGGGCCGTCAGGAGGACCGTGCGGATCGGGACGTTGATGCCCACGCCCAGGGTGTCGGTGCCGCAGATGACCTTCAGCAGGCCGGCCTGCGCCAGCTGCTCCACGAGGCGCCGGTACTTGGGCAGCATGCCCGCGTGGTGCACCCCGATGCCGTGCCGGATCAGCCGGTTGAGCGTTTTGCCGAAGCCCGGCGCGAAGCGGAAGCCGCCGATCAGCTCCGCGATCCGGTCCTTCTCTTCGCGTGTGCAGACGTTGATGCTCATCAGGTTCTGCGCCCGCTCGATGGCCTCCAGCTGGCTGAAGTGGACCACGTAGACCGGCACCTGGCGGGTGCTGAGCAGTTCCTCGAGCGACTCCTGCACCGGAGTCTGCACGTAGTAGTAGTGCAGCGGGATCGGACGCTCCGCCGAGCTGACCGTGGTGGTGGGCCGGCCGGTGAGCTCCGTCAGCCCCCGTTCGAAGCGCGTCACGTCGCCCAGTGTGGCGGACATCAGCAGGAACTGCGCCTGCGGAAGCTCGAGCAGCGGCACCTGCCAGGCCCAGCCGCGCTGCGGGTCCGAATAGAAGTGGAACTCGTCCATGATCACGGTGCCCAGGTCCGCCGCGGCGCCCTCGCGCAGGGCGATGTTGGCCAGGATCTCGGCCGTGCAGCAGATGACCGGGGCATCCGGGTTGACCGATGAGTCGCCCGTAACCATGCCGACATTGTCCGGCCCGAAGATGTCGCACAGCGCGAAGAACTTCTCCGAGACCAGCGCCTTGATGGGAGCCGTGTAGTAGCTGCGCGCACCTCCGGCCATCGCATGGAAATGCGCCGCCACCGCCACCATTGACTTGCCCGAGCCGGTGGGCGTGGCCAGGATAACGTTGTTGCCCGTCACCAGCTCCATGACGGCCTCGTCCTGCGCGGGGTAGAGCGACATCCCGCGGTGCTCCGTCCACTCCACGAAGGCGGTATAGATGTCGTCCGGGGTGGAAGTTTCGGCTGCACTCAGCTGGTCAAGTAGGTTCATCGCCTTACCAGCCTATCGGCCTTCTGCCGTACTACGCTGGCCCTGCATGCCCCGGCACCCCATTAGGCCCCCATCAGACCGAGGAGCTCGTCCATGTTCACGTGGGATCCCGCCAAGTACGCCGAGTATACGGACGAACGGAGCCGCCCGTTCTTCGACCTGACGGCCAGGATCCTCCATCCTGACCCGCGGCTGGTCGTGGACCTCGGCTGCGGCAACGGCGAGCTGACCGCCTCGCTGGCCCGGCGCTGGCCCGCCGCCGAGGTGGCCGGCGTGGATTCCTCCGCGGAGATGGTCCGCACCGCCCGGGCCGGGAGCGTCCTGCCCAACCTCGGCTTCCGCGTCGGAGACATCGGCGACTGGACGCCGCCGGGCGGCCTGGACGTGCTCGTGTCCAACGCGGCCTTCCAGTGGGTGCCGCAGCACCGGGCCCTGCTGCGGCAATGGGCGCAGCGGCTGGACCCGGGTGCGTGGATCGGCTTCCAGGTTCCGGGGAACTTCGGCGCGCCGTCGCATGTGCTCATGCGGGAACTCGCTGCCTCCGGCCGATGGAGGAAGCAGCTGGACGGGGTGCTGCGCCACGAGGATGCGGTGGGGGAGCCGGCGGACTACCTGGGGCTCCTGCAGGATGCCGGGTACGACGCCGATGCCTGGGAAACGACGTACCTGCACCTATTGCAGGGGGAGGACCCGGTACTGGACTGGGTCCGTGGCACGGGCCTGCGCCCCGTCCTCGCGGCCCTTGCACCGCAGGAGGCGGCCGAGTTCGAGGCCGAGTATGCGGCGGAACTGCGGGCCGCCTATCCGCCGGGAGCGCACGGGACGGTCTATCCCTTCCGGCGCATCTTCTGCGTGGCGCGGAAGCGCTGAGCGGGCCGCTTCTGAGCGGCTGCCGCCGGGCCGGGCTACCAGCCGCGCTCGCGCCACTCGGGCAGGTGCGGGCGCTCCGCGCCGAGCGTGGTGCCCTTGCCGTGCCCGGGGTGCACCACCGTGTCGTCCGGGAGATACCCGAAAACGCGCTCCTCGACGTCGTTCATCAGCGACGTGAACCGGGCGGGATCCTTCTGCGTGTTCCCGACGCCGCCGGGGAACAGGGAATCGCCGCTGAAGAGGTGCGCGGGGCCGTCCGGGTCGCGGTACAGCAGGGCAACCGAGCCGGGCGTGTGGCCGCGCAGCTTGATGGCCTCGAGGGTGATGCCGTCGACCTCGACGGGGTCGCCGTGGCCGAGGGCCAGATCGGTGGGTACTTCGATGTCCGGTACGTCCTCGGCTCCGGCGGCGCTGCGGGCGCCCGTGGCCTCAACGGTTTCCGCGAGGGCGCGGACATGGTCCCAGTGGCTGTGCGTCGTGACGACGAGCCCGACCTTGGCCCCCACCGCGGAGTCCGCCGCGCCGTCGGCGAGCAGCCGGCGGATGGCGGGCAGGTCGTCGGCGGCGTCGATGAGCACCTGGGCGCCGGTCTGCTTCGACGTGAGCAGGTAGACGTTGTTGTCCATCTCGCTGACGGACGCTGAACGGATGGTGATGTCCCGAAGATCCCACATGGGGCCAGTCTAAGCACGTGTCCCGGGTGCCGGGGAAGGGCGGGCCGCCGGATGTGGCCTGTGCGCCGCCCCATCACCGCCTCCGCGGTGCGCCGGGAAGGGCAGGGTGCGTCCGGAATCACAGGGTGCGCCGAGAGTGAAACGCCTTGCCCGGCGGCGCGGCCCCGGCGTAGATTCGATGGGTTCTGTATCGGGCGCGCGGAAGGGTGGACAGCGGATGGAGGCCGACCAATTCGACTGGCGGCTCGACAAGGAAAGCTCCGTTGCGCTCTACGAACAACTGCGTCTGCGCATCATCGAAGCGGCGGACGACGGCGAACTTGCGGTGGGCACCAAGTTGCCGCCGGTGCGCCGGCTGGCGGACCATCTGGGGATCGTGCCGCACACGGTGGCGCGGGCCTACCGGGAACTCGAGACCGCCGGGCGGGTCAAGACCGCCGGGCGGGCGGGGACCGTGGTCAGCGCCGGCGGCGACAAGACCGCCCAGCTGCTGGCGGAGGCCGCGGCCCGCTTCGCCGCCGTCGCCAGGTCCCAGGGCGTGGAAACCCGAACCGCACTGGCCGCGGTGAAGGCCGCCCTGGAGGGCTGACCCTCCTGGTCATAGCGGACGGGTCCTGTCCGCAGCTCCGGGCGTCCGGAGCCCATGGTTACGTTTTCGAACGCATTTTCGATTAGAGTGGAAGCTGTGCTAAAAGCGACTGAATCAACTGAATCCGGCCTCGCGCGACCCGCGGGCGGGGACCTTTCCAGACTGATCGTCAAGGGAGCGCGCGAGCACAACCTGCGCAATGTGGACCTTGACCTGCCCCGCGACGCGATGATTGTCTTCACCGGCCTCTCGGGCTCCGGCAAGTCCTCGCTGGCCTTCGACACTATCTTCGCCGAGGGCCAGCGCCGCTACGTCGAGTCGCTCTCCTCATACGCGCGCATGTTCCTGGGCCAGGTGGACAAGCCGGACGTGGACTTCATCGAGGGCCTCTCGCCCGCGGTGTCCATCGACCAGAAGTCCACCAGCCGGAACCCCCGATCCACCGTCGGCACCATCACCGAGATCTACGACTACCTCCGCCTGCTCTGGGCCCGCGTAGGCCGACCGTACTGCCCGGTGTGCCACGAGCCGGTCGCGCGGCAGACGCCGCAGCAGATCGTGGACCAGCTGCAGGAGCTCGAGGACGGCACGCGGTTCCAGGTCCTCGCCCCGGTGGTCCGGGGACGCAAGGGGGAGTTCGTCGACCTGTTCAAGGAGCTCTCCGCCAAGGGCTACTCGCGGGCCAGGGTCGACGGCGACCTCATCCAGTTGTCGGACCCGCCCAAGCTGGGTAAGCAGTTCAAGCACACCATCGAGGTGGTGGTGGACCGCCTGGTCGTGAAGGAAGGAATCCACCAGCGCCTCACGGACTCCATCGAAACGGCGCTGGGCCTGGCGGAAGGCCGCGTGCTGGTGGATTTCGTCGACCTGGATGCCGAGGATCCCCAGCGGACGCGGTCCTTCTCCGAGAAACTGGCCTGCCCCAACGAACACCCGCTGGCCATCGACGAAATCGAACCGCGGTCGTTCTCGTTCAACAACCCGTTCGGCGCCTGCCCGGTCTGCACCGGCATCGGCAGCCGGCTCGAGGTGGATGAGGAACTGGTGGTCCCGGATCCCGACCTCAGCCTGGCCGAAGGCGCCATCGCGCCATGGTCGCTGGGCAAGGCGACCAGCGAGTACTGGAACCGCCTCCTCGAGGGGCTCTCGCACGAGCTCGGCTTCAGCATGGACGACCCGTTCCGGAAGCTGTCCAGGGATGTCCGCAAGGCGGTGCTGCATGGCAAGGACTACAAGGTCGTGGTCCAGTACCGGAACCGCTTCGGCCGCGAACGCAAGTACAGCACCGGCTTCGAAGGCGCCGTGCAGTACATCCACCGCAAGCACCTGGAAACCGAGTCGGACAACGCACGGGACCGCTACGAGCAGTACATGCGGGACATCCCCTGCCCGGAGTGCAAGGGCGCGCGGCTGAACCCGGCGTCGCTGTCGGTACTGATCGGCGGCAAGTCGATCGCCGAGATCTCGGCGCTCCCGCTGCGCGAATGCCTGTCCTTCCTGGATGCGCTGGTCCTGACGGACCGGGAGGCGCAGATCGGCCACCAGGTGCTGATCGAGATCCGTGCCCGCCTGCAGTTCCTGCTGGACGTCGGCCTGGAGTACCTGAACCTCGAGCGCCCGGCCGCCACGCTGTCCGGCGGCGAGGCCCAGCGCATCCGGCTGGCGACTCAGATCGGCTCGGGCCTGGTCGGCGTGCTCTATGTCCTGGACGAGCCGTCCATCGGCCTGCACCAGCGCGACAACCGCCGGCTGATCGAAACCCTGACCCGGCTGCGGGACCTGGGCAACACCCTGATTGTCGTCGAGCACGACGAAGATACCATCCACGAGGCGGACTGGATTGTCGACGTCGGCCCCGGTGCGGGCGAGCACGGCGGCGAGGTAGTGCATTCGGGTTCACTGAAGGAGCTGCTGGACAACGAGAAGTCCATCACCGGCGACTACCTGGCCGGCCGCAGGCGCATCGAGGTTCCGGCCAAGCGCCGGAAGATCGACCGGAAGCGCCAGCTGAAGGTTGTCGGAGCGCGGGAGAACAACCTGCGCGGCATCGACGCGCAGTTCCCGCTGGGCGTGCTGACCGCGGTCACCGGGGTCAGCGGTTCCGGCAAGTCGACGCTGGTCAACGACATCCTGTACAAGGTGCTGGCGAACAAGCTCAACAATGCCAAGCAGGTGGCGGGACGCCACACCAGGGTCGAAGGCCTGGAGCACCTGGACAAGGTCATCCACGTGGACCAGAGCCCGATCGGCCGTACCCCGAGGTCCAACCCGGCGACCTATACGGGCGTCTTCGACCACATCCGCAAGCTGTTTGCCGAGACCAACGAATCCAAGGTCCGCGGCTACCAGCCGGGCAGGTTCTCGTTCAACACGAAGGGCGGCCGCTGCGAGGCGTGCGCCGGCGACGGAACGCTGAAGATCGAAATGAACTTCCTGCCGGACGTCTACGTGCCCTGCGAGGTCTGCCACGGCGCCCGCTACAACCGGGAGACCCTCGAGGTCCATTACAAAGGCAAGTCCATCGCGGACGTGCTGGACATGCCGATCGAGGAGGCCGCCGGGTTCTTCGCCGCCTTCACGCCGATCGCCCGGCACCTGAACACCCTGGTGGACGTCGGCCTCGGCTACGTGCGCCTCGGCCAGCCGGCGACGACGCTCTCGGGCGGCGAGGCGCAGCGCGTGAAGCTCGCCAGCGAACTGCAGAAGCGCAGCAACGGGCGCAGCATCTACGTGCTGGACGAGCCGACGACCGGCCTGCACTTCGAGGACATCCGCAAGCTGCTGGGCGTCCTGCAGTCCCTGGTTGAGAAGGGCAACACCGTGATCACGATCGAGCACAACCTGGACGTGATCAAGAGCGCCGACTGGGTCCTGGACCTCGGCCCGGATGGAGGCTCCGGCGGCGGCCAGATCATCGCCACCGGCACGCCCGAGCAGATCGCCGGGGCGGAGGGCAGCCACACGGGGAGGTTCCTGGCCGAGATCCTGCAGTAACGAAGCCCCTCCGGGGTATGGAAAAATGCCTAGGTGACTTCTTTGCCGGACTTGGTTCTGTTTGATCTGGACGGGACCCTCGTGGACCCGGCCGGAGCCATCACCGGCGGCATCGGCCGGGCGCTGCAGGCCCGCGGGCTGCCCGTTCCGAACCAGCGCGTGCTGGACGCCATGGTCGGTCCTCCCTTGGGGGAGTCGCTGCGGTTCCTGGCCAGGGTGCCCGAAGCCGAGGTTCCCGAAGTCATCCGGCTCTACCGGGCGGACTACCGGGCGGCGGGCATGGCGGCCAGCCACGTGTATCCGGGCATCGTGCCGCTGCTGGAAGACCTCAAGGGCCGGGGGACCCTGCTCGCCGTGGTGACGCAGAAGCCGACGCCGATCGCCGTCGAACTCCTCAAGGTGCAGGGGCTGGCCGGATACTTCGGCAGCATCCACGGTGCCGCGCTCGACGATGTGGAGGGTGCGGGAGGACCGGACTCCGGGAAGATCCCGATCCTGGCTGAGGCACTGGAACATTACGCGGGCCGGTTCGGCCGCGCGGTGATGATCGGCGACCGGCACTACGATATCGAGGCGGCAACGCACCACGGCATCGAGGCCGTGGGAGTCGGCTGGGGATTCGCCGCCAACGGCGAACTCGCCGCGGCCGGGGCAACGACGGTGGCGGCGTCGGCGGACGAGCTGCACGCGCGTCTGCGGGCGCCCGGCGGGGAAGACGGCAAGGACAACGGCAGCATGGACACAAGCATGGACACAGCGGAGGAAAACGCCGGACATGGAACTCTTTGAAGGCACGCGCTTTGCCTTTAGGACAGGCATCCGCGCCTCCTGCCGGCCAACCGTCGAAGGCCTCGGAAACTTTCCGCGCAGCGGACCCGTCATCGTCGCACCGAACCACTTGTCTTTCCTGGACAGCGTCATCGTGCAGGCGCTGATGCCGCGCAAGGTCGCCTTCTTCGCGAAGTCCGAGTACTTCACCGCCCGCGGTCCGAAAGGCGCGGTCATGAGGTGGTTCTTCAACAGCGTGGGATCGATCCCGGTGGAGCGGGGAGAACAGGCCGCCGGTGTTGCCGCGCTGCAGACGGCGCTGGAGATCCTCGAGCGCGGCCAGGCCTTCGGAATCTACCCGGAGGGCACGCGTTCCCGCGACGGATTGTTGTACCGTGGAAGGACGGGAGTGGGCTGGCTCGCACTGACCACCGGTGCGCCTGTCGTGCCTGTCGGACTGATCGGCACGGAGCGGCTCCAGCCGGCAGACAGGAACATGATCAAGCCCCAGCATTTCACCTTGAAGGTCGGAGCACCGCTGTACTTCGACAAGACCGGGCCCGACCACTCGCTGCCGGCCCGCCGGGCAGCCACGGACAAAATCATGGACGCCATCGCGGACCTGACAGGACAGCAGAGGGCCGGCACCTATAACCAGTCGAGGCAGGCCGGCTAGATGGCGCTGCCCTCCTCCTACCGGCCGCGGCCGGGGGAAATCCCCACCAACCCCGGGGTCTACCGGTTCCGGGATGAGCACAAGCGCGTCATCTACGTGGGCAAGGCCAAGAACCTGCGTTCCCGGCTCAACAGCTATTTCGCCAACCCGGACTCGCTGATGCCGCGCACGCGGGCGATGGTGCACACGGCGGCTTCCGTCGAGTGGACGGTGGTCGGCAGCGAGCTCGAGGCCATCCAGCTGGAGTACACCTGGATCAAGGAGTACGCGCCGCGCTTCAACATCATGTTCCGGGACGACAAGTCCTACCCCTACCTGGCCGTCACGATGTCCGAGAAGTTCCCGCGGGTCCAGGTCATGCGCGGCGACAAGCGCAAGGGCACCAAGTACTTCGGCCCGTTCTATCCGGCGAAGGCCATCCGCGAAACGGTGGACACGCTGCTCCGGGTCTTCCCCGTCCGGACCTGCAGCGTCGGCGTCTTCAACCGCGCCCAGCGGACGGGGCGGCCGTGCCTGCTGGGCTACATCGACAAGTGCTCGGCACCGTGCGTCGGCCGGATCTCGCCGGAGGACCACAAGGCGCTGGCGGGTGAGTTCTGCGCGTTCATGGGCGGGGAGGCCGACCGCTTCATCAGGGCACTGGACAAGAAGATGGCGGCGGCCGTCGCGGAACTCGACTATGAGGCGGCCGCCCGGTACAGGGACGACATCGCCGCCCTCAAGCGGGTCTTCGAGCGCAACGCCGTGGTGTTGAGCGAGGACACCGACGCGGACATCTTCGCGCTGGCCGAAGACGAGCTCGAGGCGGCGGTCCAGGTCTTCCACGTCCGCGGCGGGCGCATCCGCGGCCAGCGCGGCTGGGTCGTCGAGAAGGTCGAGGATGCCACGCGCGCGGACCTGGCCGAGCACCTCCTCCAGCAGGTCTACGGCGACGGCGAGGACCCGGACCGCATTCCGCCCCAGGTGCTGGTCCCGGTGGAACCCGAGAACCGGGAGGAGCTGGAACAGTGGCTGCGCGGCCTCCGCGGCCGCAAGGTCGAACTGCGCGTCCCGAAACGCGGCGACAAGGCGGCCCTCCTCGACACCGTGCGGCAGAACGCCGAGCAGGCCCTCGCGCTGCACAAGAGCCGCCGCGCCGGCGATATCACCACCCGGTCCGCCGCCCTGCAGGAGCTGCAGGAGGCGCTCGACCTCCCCGTCGCGCTGCTGCGGATCGAGTGCTACGACATCTCGCACGTCCAGGGCACCAACGTGGTCGCGTCCATGGTGGTGGTCGAGGACGGGCTGCCCAAGAAGGCGGACTACCGCCGCTTCTCCATTAACGGCGAGGCCGCCCGCGACGACACGTCCGCCATGTACGACGTGATCAGCCGCCGCTTCCGGCACTACCTGGCGGACAAGACCGCGCAGCCGGCCGGCGGGTCCGAACCCGAGGCAGAGAAGCCTGCGGCTCCTGCCGGGACGCCGCAATCGGCCGGTGCGGGCGAAAACGCGGAAGCCGCGCCCGTGGAGCCGCTGGCCGACACCACGACCGAGGCACCCCGGACCAAGTTCGCCTACCCGCCCAACCTGGTCGTGGTCGACGGCGGGCCGCCCCAGGTCGCCGCGGCGTCCCGTGCCCTGGCCGACCTTGGCATCACCGATGTCTTCGTCGTCGGCCTCGCCAAGCGGCTCGAAGAGGTGTGGCTGCCCGACGACGACTTCCCGGTGATCCTGCCGCGCGCCTCCCACGGCCTCTACCTCCTGCAGCGCATCCGCGACGAAGCCCACCGTTTTGCCATCAGCTACCACCGCCAGAAGCGCGGCAAGTCGATGACGGAGTCCGTCCTGGACGGGGTGCCAGGCCTCGGCCCGGCCAAGCGCAAGGCGCTGCTGAAGCACTTCGGCTCCGCCCGCAAGCTCAAGGCGGCCAGCGTTGAGGAACTGCTGCTGGTTCCCGGCGTAGGACCCGCGCTGGCGGCGTCCATCAGGCGCCAGCTGGCCCCGGACGCCGCCGCGGAACCGCAGGCCCCGGTCCTCAACATGGCGACCGGCGAGATCGTCGATTCTTAGTTAGGCTTAGGAACGTCCGCCGCGATGAAGGGCCGTCTCCTTGGCGGCTTACCGCACGGCGGGAAACAAGGAACAGGACGGGCTTAATGTCGGAGGAAGAGGATCTCACGCCGGTGAAACCGGAAGAATCCGAACTGCTGGTGGTCACGGGCATGTCCGGGGCCGGCCGCACCACCGCGGCGCACGCGCTGGAGGACCACGGCTGGTACGTGGTGGACAACCTGCCGCCGCAGATGCTGGGGACGCTCGCCGAGCTGGTCTCGCGGATGCCGGACTCGCTGCCCCGGCTCGCCGTCGTCGTCGACGTGCGGAGCAAGAACCTGCACCGCGACATCAGGGAAGCCCTCAACGGCCTGCGGGCCAGCGCGATCAACTTCCGGGTGCTCTTCCTCGACGCCGGCGACAATGTGCTGGTGCGCCGCTTCGAACAGGGCCGGCGGCCCCACCCGCTGCAGGGCGACGGCCGGATCTCGGACGGCATCACCGCCGAACGGGAGCTCCTGGCCGGGCTCAAGGACGCCGCGGACCTCGTCATCGATACGACGGACATGAACGTCCACACGCTCGCCACCAACGTCACCGAGCTGTTTTCGGACTCCGGCCCCATCGTGCTCCGGCTGAACGTGATGAGCTTCGGCTTCAAGTACGGCCTGCCCGTGGACGCCAACTTTGTCGCGGACGCGCGCTTCATCCCCAACCCGCACTGGGTTCCCGCGCTCCGGCCGCACACCGGCCTGGAGAAGCAGGTTAGCGACTACGTGCTGGTCGAGTCCGGGGCGGAGGAGTTCATCAAGCGCTTCGTCTTCGCCCTGGAACCGGTGCTCGAGGGCTACCGGCAGGAGAACAAGCATTACGCCACCATTGCCGTCGGCTGCACCGGCGGCAAGCACCGCTCCGTGGCCGTGGCCGAGGAGCTCGCCAAGCGGCTCGCCCAGCTTCCGCGCGTCAAGGTTGCGGTCCAGCACCGGGACCTGGGGCGCGAATAGTGGCTTTGCTGACAGGGCCGCTGCCGCGCATTCCGGTGGCCCAGCCGGACCGGTCCGGCGGTTCGCGGGGCCCGAATCCGCCGTCCGTCGTCGCCTTGGGCGGAGGCCACGGTCTTTCCGCCTCGCTGGCCGCCCTGCGCCTGCTCACCACGGAACTCACCGCCATCGTGACGGTGGCGGACGACGGCGGGTCCTCCGGCCGCCTGCGCCGCGAGCTGGGCGTCCTCCCGCCGGGAGACCTGCGGATGGCATTGGCGTCGCTGTGCGACGACACCGAGTGGGGCCAGACATGGCGCGACGTGATGCAGCACCGCTTCAAGTCGCTCGACACCGTGGACGGCAGCCTGGACAACCATGCCCTGGGCAACCTGCTCATCGTCACCCTCTGGGAACTCCTCGGTGATCCGGTGGCCGGGCTGCAGTGGGCCGGTGCGCTGCTCGGTGCCCGCGGCCAGGTCCTGCCGATGGCGACCGTTCCGCTGACCATCGAGGGCGACGTGCTGACCGAAGACGCGGAGGGCCGGCTGCGCAGCGTCACGATCTCCGGCCAGTCCAAACTGGCGGCCGCCGGCCGGAATGCCCGGGTCAACGACGTGCGGCTGATTCCTGACGACGCGCCGGCCTGCGCAGAGGCCCTGAACGCCATTGAGCTGGCGGACTGGATCATCCTGGGCCCGGGGTCCTGGTACACCTCCGTCCTGCCGCATCTGATGCTGCCGCAGCTTCGCGACGCCCTGTGCGCGTCGCCGGCGCGCCGGATCCTGACCATGAACCTGGCCACCGACACCAAGGAGACGTCCGGCATGACTGCCGCGGACCACCTGGCCGCGCTGCACCGCTATGCCCCCGGAATGAAGTTCGACGCGGTGCTCGCCGATCCGTTCGCAGTCGGCGACCGCGCGGAGTTCGAATCCGCCGCCGGCCGTCTCGGCGCCTCCGTGGTGTTCGGTAGAGTGGGAACCCCCGGCCGGCGCGCGGTGCATGATCCGCTGAGGCTTGCGACGGCCTATCACGACATTTTTGCCGGGGAGCATGAATGAGTAAGGACAAGATGCATGGCGCTGACTGCAGCGGTCAAAGATGAACTTTCCCGCCTGGACATCAAGAAGTCCCAAGTGCGCAAGGCAGAGGTTTCGGCGACCCTTCGCTTCGCCGGGGGACTGCACATAATTTCCGGGCGGATCGTGATTGAGGCCGAGGTGGACCTGGCCGCGACCGCACGGCGCCTTCGCACAGCGATCGCGGAAGTCTATGGGCACAGCAGCGACATCATCGTGGTCTCCGGCGGGGGACTGCGCCGCGGCAACCGCTACGTGGTGCGGGTGGTCAAGGACGGCGAGTCGCTGGCGCGGCAGACCGGGCTGCTCGACGCCCGCGGCCGGCCCGTCCGGGGGCTTCCGTCTGTGGTGGTTAATGGTTCCACGGCGGACGCGGAAGCGGTCTGGCGCGGCGCCTTCCTCGCACACGGTTCGCTGACCGAGCCCGGAAGGTCGTCCGCGCTGGAAGTCACCTGCCCGGGTCCGGAGGCGGCGCTGGCGCTCGTCGGGGCCGCCCGCCGGCTCGGTATCTCGGCGAAGGCCCGCGAAGTGCGCGGCGTGGATCGGGTGGTCATTCGCGACGGCGACACGATCGCCGCCCTGCTCACCCGCATGGGCGCCCACGATGCCTTGATGGTGTGGGAGGAACGCCGGATGCGCAAGGAAGTGCGCGCCACCGCCAACCGCCTGGCCAACTTCGACGATGCGAACCTGCGCCGCTCCGCCCAGGCGGCCGTGGCAGCCGGGGCGCGGGTCGAGCGCGCGCTGGAGATCCTCGGCGAGGACGTACCCGAGCACCTGCGCTACGCCGGCGGCCTGCGGGTGGCACATAAGCAGGCGAGCCTGGACGAACTGGGCCGCCTGGCGGATCCGCCGATGACCAAGGACGCGATCGCCGGCCGCATCCGGCGCCTGCTGGCCATGGCGGACAAGCGGGCCGTCGAACTCGGTATTCCCGGCACGGAGGCGAATGTGACCGCGGAGATGTTGGACGAGTAGGGCCTATGCATAGGATGGGGATGTCCGGGCCGATGCCCGGTTCGTGCCCCGTGGGCCAAGGATAAGTTTCCGGCCGGTGCTGCCGGCCGGATGATCAATCCGATCATGGCCGCCTAACGGCGGCCCAAAGTTACGGAGGATATTCGTGAGCAAGTACGAACTGCCCGAGCTCAACTACGACTACGCAGCGCTGGAGCCGCACATCTCCGCCCGCATCATGGAGCTGCACCACAGCAAGCACCACGCCGCTTACGTAGCCGGAGCCAACACCGCCCTCGAGAAGATGGCCGAAGCCCGGGACAAGGGCGACGCCGCCGCGGCCGCGAAGCTGTCCAAGGACCTGCAGTTCAACCTGGGCGGCCACATCAACCACTCCATCTTCTGGAACAACCTTTCCCCGGAAGGCGGCGACAAGCCCGAGGGCGAACTCGCTGCGGCGATCGATGAGTTCTTCGGCTCGTTCGACAACTTCCGCGGCCACTTCACCGGTGCCGCGACCACCATCCAGGGCTCCGGCTGGGCCATCCTGGCCTACGAGCCGCTCGGCGGCAACCTGGTCATCGAGCAGATGTACGACCAGCAGAACGGCGTCCCGGTCGCAACCACCCCGCTGCTTCAGCTGGACATGTGGGAGCACGCGTTCTATCTCGACTACCAGAACGTCAAGGCCGACTACGTGAAGGCCTTCTGGAACATCGTGAACTGGGCCGACGTGGCCAAGCGCTTCGACGCCGCCCGTTCCGGTGCTGCGGCCCTGGTCATTCCCGGCAAGTAGCGGATTTTTGCGGATGCGGAAGGCATGCCCGTGCCCGGCACGACGGCATGCCTTCCGCATCCCGGGCAACACGGACACAATGAGGTAAAAGCAGCATTACCGTAGAACGCCGGACCGGCCACAGTCCGGCGATGATTGACCAGCAGTAAACAGGAACCGGCGCCCAACTTGAAGGGGATGGAACTGTGACAACTCGTGTAGCAATCAACGGATTCGGACGTATCGGACGCAACTTCTTCCGCGCGGCCCTGGCCCAGGGGGCCGACCTCGAGATCGTCGCGATCAACGACCTGACGGACGCCAAGACACTCGCCCACCTCCTGAAGTACGACAGTGTCATAGGCCGTATTTCCGAAAGCGTGGAGGTCAAAGACGACGGGCTCCTGGTCGGGGGCAGGACCGTCATGGTGCTGGCCGAGCGGGATCCGGCGCAGCTTCCCTGGAAGGATCTCGACGTCGGCATCGTCATCGAGAGCACCGGGTTCTTCACCAAGGCGGGGGACGCCCGCAAACACCTCGACGCGGGCGCCGCAAAGGTCCTGATTTCCGCGCCGGGTACCGACGTCGACCTGACCGTGGTCATGGGCGTGAACGACCGGGACTACGATCCGCAGGCCCATAACATCATCTCCAATGCCTCCTGCACCACGAACTGCCTGGCCCCGCTGGCCATGGTGCTGCATGAGAACTTCGGCATCGAGCGCGCCCTCATGACCACCATCCACGCCTACACCGCGGACCAGAACCTGCAGGACGGCCCGCACCGGGACCTCCGCCGCGCCCGGGCCGCCGCGATCAACGTGGTTCCAACCTCCACCGGCGCGGCCAAGGCGATCGGACTGGTGCTGCCGGACCTGAAGGGCAAGCTGGACGGTTACGCCATCCGCGTTCCGGTGCCGACGGGCTCCGCCACGGACCTCACGGCGCAGCTGTCGCGCGAGGTCACGGTCGATGAAGTCAACGCCGCCTACAAGATGGCCGCCGCCGACGAACGCCTCGCGGGGATCCTGACCTACTCGGAAGATCCGCTTGTGTCGTCGGATATCGTCACAGATCCGGCATCTTCGATCTTCGACTCCGGACTGACTAAGGTTATTGGTGACCAGGTGAAAGTCGTTGCGTGGTACGACAACGAGTGGGGCTATTCCAACCGCCTGGTGGATCTGGCCGAACTGGTCGCCTCCAAGATGAGCTGACCGACGCACTGCTAAGGGTAGGTATGACTGCACGCGCTCTTGATGAACTGCTGGCCGAAGGCGTCCGCGGACGCACCGTTCTGGTCCGCTCGGACCTGAACGTCCCGCTGGAAGGGGAGGAATCCTCGCTGCGGGTTTCCGATGACGGACGGATCCGGGCCTCGCTTCCGGTCCTCGGGAAGCTGGCCTCCGCCGGTGCGCGGGTCATCGTCATGGCTCACCTGGGCCGGCCCAAGGGCGAACCGCAGGAGAAGTACTCCCTGCACCCCGCCGTCGAACGCTTGAAGGAACTGGCGCCGTTCACCGTGCGGTTCGCCGAGGACACCGTGGGCGAGAGCGCGCGCCTGCGTGCCTCGGAGCTGCAGGACGGCGAAGTGCTGGTGCTGCAGAACCTGCGTTTCGACCCGCGGGAGACCAGCAAGGTCGACGCCGAGCGTCAGGAGTTCGCTTCCGAGCTGGCCGCACTGACGGGCGGCGAGGGCGCCTACGTGGATGACGCCTTCGGAGCGGTGCACCGCAAGCATGCCAGCGTCGTCGACATCGCGAGCCTGCTGCCGTCGTACCAGGGCGACCTGGTCCGCACCGAGGTGGAGGTGCTGGACCGGCTGACCGAGGCCCCGCAGCGCCCCTATGTCGTGGTGCTCGGCGGGTCCAAGGTGTCGGACAAGCTCGCCGTGATCGAGAACCTGCTGCGCCGTGCGGACGCCATCCTCGTCGGCGGCGGCATGGTCTTCACTTTCCTGGCGGCCCAGGGCCACAAAGTGGCCTCCAGCTTGCTCGAGGAAGACCAGCTCGACACCGTCCGCGGCTACCTGGCCAAGGCCAAGGAAAACGGGTGCGACTTCGTGCTGCCGACGGATATCGTCGTGGCCGAGAAGTTTGCCGCCGACGCCGCACACGAGACCGTGCCGGCCGGCGACATCGAGTCCTCCAGCTTCGGCCCGACGGGCATCGGGCTGGACATCGGCCCGGAGTCGGCCGAAGCCTTTGCGCAGCGGATCCATTCCGCCAACACCGTCTTCTGGAACGGCCCGATGGGCGTGTTCGAGTTCCCGGCCTTCGCCAACGGCACCCGTACCGTGGCCAAGGCCCTGACCGGCACCGATGGCTTCACCGTGGTGGGCGGCGGGGACTCGGCGGCCGCGGTCCGCAGCCTCGGTTTCGACGACGATGCCTTCGGGCACATCTCGACCGGCGGCGGGGCGAGCCTCGAGTACCTCGAAGGCAAGTCCCTGCCCGGCCTGACTGCACTGGGCCGCTAAACGCAAACGCGCAGCACCGTACGGATCTGAAGCAAAGTCCGCCCCGCCCGGCAACGTGCGGGGCGGACCTTAGACGACTGGAGAGTCAGTGACTACCTCGACCAACGGCAAGTTCGACCGCACGCCGCTGATTGCCGGCAACTGGAAGATGAACATGGACCATGTCCAGTCCATCACTTTGCTCCAGAAGCTGGCCTGGACCCTGAGCGACGCCCGGCACGACTTCAAGCGGGTCGAGGTGGCGGTGTTCCCGCCCTTCACAGACCTGCGGAGCGTCCAGACCCTGGTCCGCGGCGACGACCTCGAGGTGGCGTATGGCGGCCAGGATCTCTCCGAGTTCGATTCGGGTGCCTACACCGGCGACATCTCCGGGCAGTTCCTCTCCCGGCTCGGCTGCAGCTACGTGCTGGTGGGCCACTCCGAACGCCGGACCATCCACGGCGAGTCCGACGAGACGCTCAACGCCAAGGTCAAGGCCGCCTTCCGGCATTCCCTGGTCCCGGTCCTCTGCGTCGGGGAGGGGCTGGCTGTGCGGCAGTCCGGCAACCACGTGGCACACACTCTCGGGCAGCTGCGGGCCGACCTCGCGGGGCTGCCGGCCGAGGACGCTGCCAGGCTCGTGGTCGCCTACGAGCCGGTCTGGGCGATCGGCACCGGTGAGGTCGCTGGCCCCGCGGACGCACAGGAAATGTGCGCGGCCATCCGTGCCGAAATCTCGGATCTGTACGACGACGCTGTGGCCGCTGGGGTGCGGCTGCTCTACGGGGGATCGGTCAAGGCAGCGAACGCGGCGGCGATCCTCAAGGAGCGCGACGTCGACGGCGTGCTGGTCGGCGGCGCCAGCCTCGATGTTGCCGAATTTGCTAACATTGTCAGGTTCGAGCACCATCTGGTGACGGACTAATCGGGAAAGGCCACTGTGGACGCTCTGAAGATCACGCTGCAAATCGTGCTGGGAATCACCAGCCTCCTCCTGACGCTGCTGATTCTGCTGCACAAGGGTCGCGGCGGGGGTATGTCGGACATGTTCGGCGGCGGAATGACGACGTCACTGGGATCTTCCGGTGTGGCCGAGCGGAACCTGAACAGGTTCACCGTGGTGCTTGGCTTGGTATGGGGCACGGTCATCGTCGCCCTCGGGCTGATCATGCGCTTCAGCGCCGAAGCATAAGGAATTCTTAGCCCCGTTCGCTCCGGGCCGGTCGTAGACTTGTGCCACAGATCGCAGTACGACACCGTGCTACCCGGAGATGAACATCATGGAATCTTCCTACGGGCTCAGAGCCGTGCGCGCCGGTTCGTCCACAGGGGCCGGCCTGGCAGGTTGGCAGGCCGACACCGGCCGTACCGTCGAAATCGTCCGCAAGGTCCCGGTGACCTACTGGTGTCCGCAGGGTCATGAGACAACGCCGGTTTTCGCGGAGCTGGCCGAACTGGAAATCCCCAAGACATGGGACTGTCCGCGCTGCGGGCGCACCGCCTGCCGTGAGCGCGGCGTGACCGCGGAGCGGCCGGGGGATGAGCCGTTCAAGAGCCACTTGGAATACGCGAAGGAGCGGCGCACCCCGGAGGAAGCCGAGCGCGTCCTGCAGGATGCCCTTGACCGGCTGCATCGGCGGCGGTCCTAGCGTAATTACCCAACGTCTCGTTGGATGGCTGCGGACCCGCGCAGTAGCGGGCGGCTGTTCGAGGATGCATCCGGCCGCCGCGATCCAAGTCAGCAGCGTGGCCCGCGCAGCCAGACTGGCGGAAACTCGTTCATGCCCAGCAGGCGCGCATGCTTCGGCGCGTCAACGTACGGGCCGCAGAAGGCGGCACCCCGGCCCGGTCAGCCCGGTTCCGCGCCGACCGTTTCGTCTCCCTTTTCGGCTTTAAACCCAGCGCCAGCACGCCGCTTCTACCGATCTTCGTTTGCACAACCACCCGGCCTGGTCCCGCTGCCGGCCCATGCCCGGAGCGGCCCTACCAACCGCCCCGCGTCGGTTCGTGCCGAGTTCTACCTCCCCGACACCGCCCCGCCCCCTGCGCAGCCCCGCTCGTTGGCCCAACCGGCCAGCGGGGGAGCGGTTTTCGGCCTAGCCAGCCAATAACGGCGCAATAACGGCGCGATAACGGGGCCGGAGTTGCACTGTAAAGGCATTACAAACTTGCAGCTTCATTGGGGTTCTTGGGGAGAAGAAGCGATGCTCACTGATCTGACCCGCCATTCCCTGGCGACCCTTGTGACCAAGCTCATGGCAGGAGAACGAGGGAGATCATGCCGATTATTACGGATCCGCACCTGTTCAACGAGCAGAGCCTATTCGTCGACTTGGAAGGGGTGCTGGGCCGACGCCTCTATCTGAAGATCGAGGGGTTCAACTTCGCCGGGTCAGTCAAGCTCAAGCCGGCCAGGGAGATGGTCGAGCGAGCTGAGCGGGAAGGCCTTATCGGTCCCGGATCCGTGCTGGTCGAGTCCTCCTCGGGAAACCTCGGCGTCGCGCTCAGCATGATCGCCGCCAGCAAGGGGTACCACTTCATATGCGTGATCGATCCGCGCTGCAACCCCGCCACCGCACAGCTTATGGAGGCGCTCGGTGCACAGGTGGACCTGGTTACCGAGCCGGACCCGGTCGACGGTTTCCTGGGGGCACGGCTCAACCACGTGCGGGAACTGTGCGGCTCCGACGACCGGTACGTGTGGCTTAACCAGTACTCCAACCCCGGCAACTGGGGGGCGCACTACCGCTGGACCGCCCCCGAGATCGCCGACGAGTTCCCGGACTTGGACGTATTGTTCGTCGGAGCCGGGACAACGGGCACATTGATGGGTTGTGCCCGGTATTTCCGGGAGCACCGCCCTGACGTACGGATCGTCGCGGTCGACGCGGTCGGATCGGTGTCCTTCGGCCGCCCGCCGGCTACCCGCTTGATCCCGGGGCTTGGCATGAGCGTGCGGCCGCCACAACTCGACGAGTCCCTCATCGACGACGTGGTATTCGTCGAGGAGGTGGACACGGTGCGAGCCTGCCACCGGCTTGCCGCGGGCGGGTACCTGCTCGGGGGTTCCACCGGAACCGTGGTGCACGGCGCCATGACATGGCTTGAGGCCCACAGGGCCCGCGACGTCACCGCGGTGACCATCTCTCCCGATATGGGCCGCCCCTACCTGGACACGATCTACCAGCCCGACTGGGTGCTGGACCACTTCGGGGCCGATGCCGCCGCCGATACCGCCTCGACGGCAGAATCCGGCCTACAGCCTGCGCCTGCGGCGGGGGCACAACTTCCGTCAGCAGCCGCGCTGACTGAATCCGTGGCACTAAGGAGCATTTCGCAGTGAATAAGTCCGTCGACACGCTATCGACGTCACCGGTTACCACGAATCAGACAACTCCGGCGATTCCCCAGGGGGATGCTCCTCCAGCCACACCCGCCACAGGCGTTGGCACTGCGGCGACGTCACTGGAGCGCCGGCTGGCGGCTCTGCTCGCATCGGTGGTCAAGAAGGACGACGTCCCCGTGGACGCCAACTTCTTCTACGAATTGGGCGCCGACTCGCTGGTGATGGCGCAGTTCTGCGCCCGGGTACGCAAGCAGCCGGACCTGCCTGCCGTGTCGATCAAGGACATCTACCAGAACCCTTCGATCTCGGCGCTGGCCGCGGCCCTGGCACCAGCGGAAGCGGCCCCGGCGGCTGCACAGGTGCAGGTCCGGCTGGCCGAGGTGTTGGCCGGCGTGCTCGGTGTCGACCAGGTGCCGGCGGATGCCGACTTCTTCCAGGACCTGGGTGCGGATTCGCTGGTGATGGCGCGGTTCTGTGCGCGGGTGCGCAAGGAGCCGGATCTGCCGTCGGTGTCGATGAGGGACATTTACCAGAGCCCTTCGATTTCGGCGCTGGCCGCGGCCCTGGCACCAGCGGAAGCGGCCCCGGCGGCTGCACAGGTGCAGGTCCGGCTGGCCGAGGTGCTGGCAGGTGTGCTCGGCGTGGAGCAGGTCCCGGCGGATGCCGACTTCTTCCAGGACCTGGGCGCCGATTCTCTGGTGATGGCGCGGTTCTGTGCCCGGGTGCGCAAGGAGCCGGACCTGCCCTCGGTGTCGATGAAGGACGTGTATGCCAGCCCGAGTGTCTCTGCCCTGGCTGCTGCTTTGGCACCGGCGGAGCAGGAGAAGCCGCAGGAGCCTTCACCGGCCGTGGCGTCCGTGCCGGAGAGGCCGGCGCCGATGGACGCGCGGACCTGGGAGTACATTCTGTGCGGCGTGTTGCAGACGCTGGTCTACCTCGGCTACTGCGTGGTCGCCGGCCTGCTGACGGTCGTGTGGTACCAGTGGGTGTTCCCGGAGTCGGGGCCGGGCAACCATCAGTGGCAGGAGCACGGCCTGAGCTTCCTGGAGATCTACCTGCGTTCGACGGCCTACGCGGGGGCGGCGTTCGTGGCCCTGTGCATCCTGCCGGTGGCGGCGAAGTGGATCATCGTCGGGCGCTTCCGTCCCCAGGAGATCCGTATCTGGAGCCTGGCTTACTTCCGCTTCTGGCTGGTGAAGAGCCTGATGCGCCTCTCGCCGCTCGCGCTGATGGCCGGTTCGCCGGTGATGACTTTCTATCTGCGGGCGATGGGCGCCAAGGTGGGCCGCAACGTGACGATCCTGACCACCCGGCTGCCGATCTGCACCGACCTGCTCACGATCGGGGAGGGGACGGTGATCCGCAAGGACGTGTTCGCCAACGGCTACCGCGCCCACGGCGGCGTCATCCAGATCGGTGCGGTGACGCTGGGCCGTGACGTGACCGTCAGCGAGGGCAGCGTGCTGGACATCGACACGGCGATGGGGGACGGCTCGCAGCTGGGCCACCGGTCCACCCTGTATACCGGCCAGGCCGTGCCTGCGGGCGAACATTGGCACGGCTCCCCGGGCAGGCAGACGGACGTGGACTACAGCAGGGTCGAACGGACCCCCTACCGTCCGTTCCGGCGGGCTGTGTTCGCCATGACCCAGCTCATTACGACGCTTGGACTGGGCCGGATTCTGGTGGGGCAGGCCGTCATCCTGTTCCTTCTCGCGGACCCGAACGTGGCCGCGCTCCTGGAGCGGCAGGCGTGGGCGTTCACCAGCTGGATCTTCTACGGCGACGCTCTTTTCTACGCCGGCCTGGGTGTTTTCGGCGGTACGGTCGTGGCATTGATCCTGGTCGCGACCGTGCCGCGGGTGGTCCAGCTCGTCCTGAAGCCGGACACGGTGTATCCGATGTTCGGGCTGCGCTACGCGGCAGAGCGGGCGGTGGCCAGGATGACGAACAGCCGCTTCCTGCCGTCTATATTCGGCGACAGCTCGTACGTCGTGGATTTCGCCGCGGCCCTCGGGTACAAGCAGCCCAACGTCCAGCAGACCGGATCGAACCTGGGCACGATGTTCAAGCACGACAACCCGTACCTGACTGAGATCGGCACCGGAAGCATGATCGCCGACGGGGTCTCATTCATGAACACCGAGCATTCGCCGACGTCGTTCAAGATGAGCCGGGCGGCGGTCGGCGCGCACAGCTTCCTGGGCAACTTCGTGCTCTACCCGGCCGGCGCAAAGACCGGAGACAACTGCCTGCTCGCCACCAAGGTGATGGTTCCCCTCGACGGACCGGTCCGACAGGACGTGGGCCTGCTCGGGTCGCCGCCGTTCGAGATCCCGCGCACGGTCCTGCGCGACGCCGCGCCCAAGGAGCAGACGACCCGCGCCGACTTCCGCCGCGACCTCGCGGCCAAGAACCGGCACAACCTGCGCTCGATGGCCCTCTTGATGCTTGCGCACTGGCTCGTCGCGTCGCTTGCGGTGCTGGTCTCGTTTGCCGGCCTCGAGCTGTCCGACCAGTTCGGATTCCTGGCCCTCAGCGCAGCGTTCGTCGTCATGCTCTTCGTCGGCATCCTGGCCCCCATCGGCATCCAATTCCTCACGCTGGGCTCCGTGCGGCTGAAGCCCAAACTCTGCTCCATCTACCACCCCGACTTCTGGTGGCACGAGCGGTACTGGAAGCTGCAGGCCCAGAGCCGCTACATGTCGCTCCTGAACGGGACCCCGTTCAAGCCGCTGATGTGGCGTCTGCTCGGCGTGCGGATGGGATCCCGGGTCTTCGACGACGGCTGCTTCATCCCCGAACGGACCCTGGTGACGATCGGCTCCCGCTGCACACTCAACAGCGGCACCCTGGTCCAGTCCCATTCCCAGGAGGACGGCATGTTCAAGTCCGACTACGACGTCATTGGGGACGATGTCACGCTCGGTGTCGGCGCACTGGTGCACTACGGCGTGACGATCGAAGACGGTGCCGTCGTCGCCGCCGATTCCTTCGTGATGAAGGGCGAGACCCTCACCCAAGGAACCCTCTGGGGCGGCAACCCGGCCGTCGAAGCCCGCACCGCCACCACACCGACCACCGCTCTGGAAGGGGCCCGCTCATGACCATCACCTCAGCGCTCACCTGCCGAACCGCCGGCGACACCTCGTCCCAACAGGCCACCGATCGTAACGACCGCGCTGCGGCGGCGCCGATGATGGTTCCCAGGTGGACGCGGGACCCCCAGGCGGGCCAGGGGCAGGTCGAGGTGGCGGTCCCCGCGGACCTGCTGACTGCCGTCCGGCCGTTGGCCCAGGTCCTGGAGGCAACGCCCGGCTCGATCTGGCTGGCCGCCCACGCGAGGGTTCTCCAGGCGTTGTCGGGCGAGAGCGAGGTCGCCACCGGTTGCCGGGATGCGACCGGGACGTGGGAGTGCAGCCTGGATCTGGGTCACCGGACGTGGCGGGACCTGGTAGGGGCGGCGCACGCCCTCCAGGACCGCTCCCCGTCCTTCGGAGCCGGGCAGGCCTCCCGGATGGATCCGCCAGGGTACGAGGTCGTATTCGACGCCCTTCAGGATGATGACATCGAGCTGCCGGAGAACATTGTCCTCGGCATCTTCCTCCGGCCCGGCGACCGGGGCGAGGTGCTCCGCCTGCGATACCGGCGGGAGGTGCTCGACGATGGCGCGGCCCGCAGGATCGCCGGATACCACCTGGCAGCGCTCCGTCACCTGGTCTCCGACCCTGAGGCGGATCCCGCCGATGCCGACCTTGTCGGTCCCGAGGAACGGCACCTCCAGCTCGAGCAGCTGGCCGGGCCCGTGCGGGCCCGCCCCCAACGACGGTTCCACGAGCTGTTCGAGGAGCGAGTACGGCAGCACCCCGAGCGCATTGCTGCCGTCCAGGACACCCGACAGTGGACCTATGCGCAGCTGAACGCCCGCGCCAACCGCATCGCCCGCGCCCTGGTCGGCCGCGGACTACAGGCGGAGGACATCGTGGCGGTTGTGGCCGAGCGGGACCTCGAGTGGATGTCCGCCGTCATCGGAATCCTCAAGGCCGGAGGCGCGTACCTGCCGCTCGAACCGAATTTCCCCTCCGAGCGGATCGCCAGAACGCTTACCCGGGCCGGATGCCGCACGGTGCTCAGCGAGGGAGGCAGCACCAAGTCGCTGGACGGGGCGCTGGCGGGGTTGCCGACGGCTACGAAGCTCCTCTTCGAAGACATCGAGACCGAGGGGCACAGCGCCGACGACCTCGGCATGGCGGTGCGTCCGGACCAACTCGCCTACGTCTACTTCACCTCAGGCTCCACGGGCGAACCGAAGGGTGCGATGTGCGAACACGACGGGATGGTCAACCACCTGTACGCCAAGATCGAGGACCTCGGGATCGGCCCCGGCGACGTCGTCGCCCAGACCGCCCCCCAGTGTTTCGACATCTCCCTATGGCAACTGGTCTCGGCCCTGCTGGTCGGCGGCAGCACCCACATCGTCGGGCAGGACCGGATCCTCGACGTCGAGCGCTTCGTTGACACGATCGAACGGGGCGAAGTCGCGGTCTTCCAGGTCGTCCCGTCGTACCTGGATGCGGTGGTGGCCTACCTGGACGGCAAACCCCGGGCCCTGCCCAGCCTCAGGTGCGTCTCGGCAACCGGGGAGGCCCTGAAGCCGGAGCTAATCCGCCGCTGGTTCGCCGCGATGCCCGACGTCAAGCTGGTCAACGCCTATGGGCTGACGGAGACCTCGGACGACACGAATCACGAAGTGATGAGCTCTGCGCCGGCTGGTGACTACGTGCCGCTGGGACCGCCGGTCCCGAACGTCCGGATCTACATCCTCGACGAACGGCAGCGGCTCGTGCCACTTGGAGCACCGGGCGAGATCGCCTTCTCGGGGGTCTGCGTCGGCCGTGGCTACATCAACGATCCGGAGCGGACTGCCCAGGCTTACTCCAGCGACCCCTTCGTGGAAGGCGCTCGGCTTTACCGGGCGGGCGACTACGGGCGCTGGTCGGCGGAGGGCAAACTGGAGTACCTGGGCCGCAGGGACAGCCAGGTCAAGATCTCCGGGTTCCGCATCGAGATCGGCGATATCGAAAACGCCCTCCTGCAGGTTTCCGGTGTCCGTGACGGTGCCGTCGTCGTCGGCGAGGGTGCCGAGCAGTCCAAGTTCCTCGTGGCGTTCTATTCCGGCAACCGGCCGCTCGAGGTCGACGAGATCCGCCAGCAGGTGGCCTCGCGCGTTCCGGCCTACATGGTCCCGTCGTCGTACAGATGGCAGGAGAGTCTGCCCCTGACCGGCAACGGAAAGATCGACCGAAAGGCCTTGGGCCGAATCGCGCAGGAAGCCGTTCCAGAAACCGCCGCACGAATGGAAGAGCTCTCGGCCACCGAGCAGCGGCTTGCCGAGGCGTGGGCATCGGTCCTCGGTCTACCGCAGGGCCGGATCGGCAGGCAGGACTCGTTCTTCGCGCTCGGCGGAACCTCCCTGTCCGCCGTGAAGCTTGCCGTCCGGCTGAAGCGCGCCGTGTCGATCAAGGACGTCATGCAGACGCCGGTCCTGGCCGACCTGGCTCAATTGCTCGACGCCGCTTCCGTCGCGGCCGTGGGCGACCCGCCCGGGCCGGTGCCGGCAGGAACCGCCGCAGATCCCGCTTCCTACCCCCGCGCGGCGGTGGGACAACCCCTTGACCACTCAAACCCGCAACCTTTGAATCGAGAGGACCTCTCATGACGTCGCCTTCAACCAGGACCCTGGACGTGGAACACCAAGCCGGCCGGCCGCCGATGCTCACCGTCGAGAACGGCCATGATCCCGCCCGATGGGCAGAACAGCACAGCGAGGCCCTGCGGATGGCGGTAGCTGAGCATGGCGCGGTCCTGGTCCGCGGACTCGGCCTCCGCGATCCCGCGGAAGTGGCGGACGTCTACCGCCTGCTGGTCCCGGGCGGCCTCATGCCGGACCGGGAGGCCTTCGCCGCCAGGCAGCCCTATCTGGATGGCGTCTACTCGTCCCTGAAATGGCCCGCGAACCAGCCCATGTGCATGCACCACGAGCTCAGCTATGCGCTTGAGTTCCCCGGTCTGATGCTCTTCGCCTGCCTGCAGGCGCCCAGCGTCGGCGGGGTGACCGGTGTGGCGGATGCCCGCGCGGTGCTGGACGCCCTGCCCGCGGACCTCGTCCAGCGTTTCGAGAACGAGGGGTGGCTGCTCGCACGCAGCTACAACGAGGACATCGGTGCGACCTATGAGGAGGCGTTCGGGGTCGCCGACCGCGCCGCCGTCGAAGAATACTGCCGCGCCCACGCGATCGAATTCGAGTGGCAGCCGGACGGAGAGCTCAGGACGCGGCAACGGCGCCCGGCTGTGGTTCGCCACCCCGTGACGGGCGAGCGCTGCTGGTTCAACCAGGTCGCGTTCCTGAACGAGTGGACGATCGCTCCCGAGGTGCGCGAGTACCTGGTTGACGTCTACGGTCCCGACGGACTGCCGTTCAACACACGCTTCGGCAACGGCGAGCCGATCGGTGAGGACGTCGTGGCCCTCTTGAACGAGGTCTACGAGGAACACACCCTTCGGACCCCGTGGGAAACCGGGGACCTCATGCTCGTCGACAACGTGCGCATGGCCCATAGCCGGGAGGCCTACGAAGGGCCTCGGGAAGTACTGGTCGGCATGGCCGAGCCGCGCAATGTATTTGATCTCGTTACCAAGGACGGTGCCCGATGACTGACTACGCTATTTCCCCGGCCGTTTCCGCGTCGGAGCCGAAGATTGTTCCCCCGTTCGCGGTCATTCCCGGAGCCCAGGTGCAGGAGGTGCTCAGGGGCCGGGAGAAGCAGGTCGTCGAGCTGGTCGAGCAGACTTACCGGACCCACGCGGCCGGCGACTCGGTAAATCCCCCGTCGTACTTCCTGCGCTTCCCGGACCGGCCCTCGTCGCGCATCATTGCGCTGCCCGCCTCCGTCGGAGGGGACGTGGGGGTCGACGGCATCAAGTGGGTCTCCAGCTTCCCGGACAACGTGGCGTCGGGGATACCCCGCGCCTCCGCCGTGCTGATCCTCAACGACCGGGCGACGGGGTACCCCTTCGCCTGCATGGAGAGCTCCATCATCAGCGCCTCCAGGACGGCGGCGTCGGCCGCCGCGGCCGCGGACTGGCTCAGCCGGGGACGTGGACGAGGACGCCCCCAGCGCATCGGGTTCTTCGGGACGGGCCTCATCGCGCGGTACATCCACACCTTCCTCGACGCGACCGGCTGGTCCTTCGACGAGATCGGGGTGCACGACCTCTCGGGCGATAGCTCGCAGGGATTCAAGGGCTACCTCGAGCGCAGCGGCACGCCGGCCCGGGTGACCGTGTACGACAACGCCGAGCAGCTGATCAAGAGCAGCGACCTCGTCGTGTTCGCCACGGTAGCGGGCCAACCGCACGTGCATGACACGACGTGGTTCGCGCACAACCCGCTGGTGCTTCACGTGTCCCTGCGCGACTTGGCGCCGGAGATCCTGATGGGCTCGATCAACATCCTGGACGATGTCGACCACTGCCTGAAGGCCGGAACGTCTGCCCATCTCGTTGAGCAGATGGTCGGCAACCGGAACTTCGTGGACGGCACCCTGGCCGACGTCATGGCCGGCAGGGTCCCGCTATCGGATGACCGCCCTGTGGTGTTCTCCCCGTTCGGCCTGGGCGTGCTCGACCTGGCGGTCGGCAAGTACGTCTACGACGAACTTGCAGACAGCGGACAGCTCCGGGTGGTCGAGGACTTCTTCTCCGAGTTGCGACGGTACGGCTGACCCGGGTCCAACCACGTTCAATGATTCACACCTATTGAGGAGGGGCACAATGCTCTCGTTAGCGCAGATGCTGGGGAATGTGTCCATGGCAAATGTCCAGTCCCTTGATGACTGGGCAACGTCGGTCACCGACGTCCTGCGGGACGCCGCGATCTACCACCAGACCGGAAACGGGTTCTACCGTGCCCAGTGCGACGCGTTGGGAGTCGATCCGGCCGCGATAAACGACATCAACGACCTGAAAGACCTGCCACTGCTGCCGGTCGGG
Source organism: Arthrobacter sp. USHLN218 (assembly GCF_037144715.1). Taxonomy (NCBI): domain Bacteria; kingdom Bacillati; phylum Actinomycetota; class Actinomycetes; order Micrococcales; family Micrococcaceae; genus Arthrobacter; species Arthrobacter sp. USHLN218. The sequence continues at coordinate 311,608 of NZ_JBBCYT010000003.1, read as the reverse complement.
ATGTTCAAGCGTCCCGACGCCCAGGTGCTGCTCACCTGTTCCCTGGCCGACGTCGAGACCGAGACCCGCTCCAGCGGAACCCGCGGTGTCCCGTCCGTCGCCCGCCGGAACAGCGAGACGGTGACCCGGGCGCTGGTGGGGTTGATCGGGACCTACCGGGAGTTCTTCAACCTGTCCGGGGGCGCGGGTCTCTTCTTGAACCCGACGGACGCCGAAGCCTCGGAGATGGGCCTGCTCAAGGACCTCAACATCCTGAACAGCGTCTTCGACCACCACGCATACCTCGTTGCCGACCAGGCGTTCGACGCCCGGGAGGCCCTCGAGCACCTGCGCCGGTGGAAGGGCCACATGACGCGGCACATCATCGGTCCGCCGTTCCTCATCCACCGGCTCCTCCGGTTCCTCGAACAGGAGAAGATCAATGTGCGCCTGGACCCGTACAGCATGATCATCACCCTCGGCGGCTGGAAGCGGCACAATGCCGAGGCCATCCCGGCCGAAGGTTTCCGGGAGCGGTGCCACGACCTGCTGGGAGTGCGGCCGGGGAACGTGCGCGACATGTACGGCATGATCGAGTCGAACATGCTCGCGGTCGAATGCCACCTGCATCGCAAGCACGTCCCGCCGTGGTGCTACATCTCCATCCGGGATCCTGGACAGATCGGCACGGAGCTCCCTCCGGGGGACACCGGCGCCATCGCAGTACTGGACGCGCTCAGCACCAGCTACCCGGGCTTCCTCCTCACCGACGACGTGGGCGAGGTCGAGACCGGTACCTGCGGATGCGGGAGGACCGGCCAGGTCATTAACTTCCGCCGTAGGGGGCAGGGCAGCGGACTTGGCAACTGCCCGGTCAGCATCGAGGACTACCTCCGCTCACCGGCTCTGGTGAAGGCCTGATTTGGAGGAGGCCCGGCCCTCGGGGCCGGGCCTCCTCGGTGTCCGGCCGATGGCCGCGGCGCCGGCGGTCCTAGTAGGTTTCGCCCGCTGCGCGCAGGGCGTCCGGCAGCCGGGCCGCCGCGGCCTGGTCGACCAGCCAGATCGTTGCCTGCCGGCCGCGGGCTCCCGCCGCGGGGACCTGTACGTCGTTGGCGCCCGCCAGCGCGAGGCCTGCCGCGCAGGCCTTGTCCTCGCCGGCCACGACGAGCCAGACCTCCTCGGCGGAGTTGATCACGGGCAGGGTGAGGCTTACCCGCTGCGGCGGAGGCTTCGGGGAGTCCTCGACGCCGATGGCGGCACGGTCCAACTGCCGGATTCCGGCCATGTCGGGGAAGAGCGAAGCGATGTGGCCGTCCGGACCCATGCCCAGCAACAGCACGTCGAAACGCGGCAGCGGAAGACCGTCGCCGCCGTCGTTAGCGTCCCGCCCCGAGACCCGGCGCAGTTCTTCGGCGTAAGCCTCCGCCGCTTCGTGCGGACTTCCGAAGTCATCGGTGGAGCCGAACGCGTGCACCCGGTCCTCGTCGATGTCCAGCGCGTCGAGGAGCGCCTGCCGGGCCTGCAGTTCGTTGCGGTCCGGGCTGTCCTTGGCCACGAAGCGTTCGTCGCCCCACCAGAAGTCCACCCGTTGCCAGTCCACCTCGGTGCGGGAAGCATCGGCGGCGACCGCGCGCAAGGTGTTGATGCCCAGCGACCCGCCGGTCAGGACGACCGAGGCGTCCCCGTGCTGCTTCTGGGCCAGGGCCAGGCGCGCAATCAGCCGCCGGGCCACGGCCGCGGCCAGGATCTCGGCGTCGGGATGGATGTGCAGGACCGGTTCAGCGTTCACTGCGGCGTACGCTCCTTAGGTTGGTGCGGGGCAATCCTTCGGTCAGTACTTCGCCGAAAACCTCGTCCGGGTCCAGGCGGCGCAGTTCTTCGGCCAGGCACTCCTCGATGGAGCGCCGGGGAAGGGTGATGCGCTGGACCGGCTGGTTCGGCTGGATCAGTTCGGCCACGCTCAAGCCCGGCCGCAGGATCCGGATGTCGCCGTCGACCCGGGAAATCCGGACGCCGCGGATCCCGGTGCCCGCGGACCCCTCGACGATGGTGACGGGAGCATCGAGCGCCAGCGTGAGCCAGGCCGCCAGCAGGACGGTGCTGGGGGAGTCGGAGGCACCCTCGACGGCGACGGAGGTCACGGGGGAGTATTCGACCTGGTCGAGCACCGCGGCCAGCTGGATGCGCCAGTTGGTCAGCCGCGTCCAGGCCAGGTCCGTGTCGCCCGCGGCGTACGTCCGGCGCAGCTGTTCGAGCGCGACCTTTGGCATGGGCTCGTGGGCGGAGTCGGTGATCCGCCGGTGGGCGATGCGGCCGATCGACGTGGCCGAGGCGTTCTCCGGCATGCCGTGCGGCCACCAGGCCACGATCGGGGCGTCCGGCAGCAGCAGCGCGGAGACGAGGGAGTCGCTTTCGCCCGCGAGTTCGCCGTAGCCGTAGAGCACCACGACCTCGGAGGCGCCCGCGTCCCCGCCGACCCGGATCTGCGCGTCCAGCTTCGTCGGTTCGTCCGCGCCCGCGTCCACGAGCACGAGGATGCGGCAGGGGTGCTCGCGGCTGGCGGTGTTGGCGGCGTGAATCGCCACTTCCTCGTTGCCGGCCGTGGTGAGGACGACGAGCGTCAGCACCCGGCCCAGGGTGACCACGCCGCCCTGCTCGCGCATCGAGACGATCTCCTTCGAGACCTTGGAAGTGGTGGTGTCCAGCAAATCGACTATCAAGGCCTTCTCCAGGAACGTCCGTCGCGGGCCAGCAGGGCATCTGCCGACGCCGGGCCCCAGCTGCCCGGGGCGTAGGGTTCGGGCTTGTCGCCGCTGCGCGTCCAGTAATCCTCGAACGGATCGAGGATCTTCCAGGACAGCTCGACTTCCTCATGGCGGGGGAACAGCGGGGGCTCGCCCAGCAGGACATCGAGGATCAGCCGCTCGTAGGCCTCGGGGCTGGATTCGGTGAAGGCGTGGCCGTAGCCGAAGTCCATGGATACGTCGCGGACCTCCATCTGGGTGCCCGGGACCTTGGAGCCGAAGCGGATGGTCGCACCCTCGTCCGGCTGGACGCGGATAACGACCGCATTCTGGCCGAAGTCCTCGTCCTTATGGTCGCGGAAGAGCAGGTTTGGAGCGCGTTTAAGCACGACGGCGATTTCGGTCACCCGCCGGCCGAGGCGCTTGCCGGCCCGCAGGTAGAAGGGGACGCCGGCCCAGCGCCGCGTGTGGATGTCCAGGCGCAGCGCGGCGAAGGTCTCGGTGGTGGACTCAGGGTTGAAGCCTTCCTCCTCCAGATAGCCCTTGACCTTCTCGCCGCCCTGCCAGCCGCCGGTGTACTGGCCGCGGGCCGAGTGCGTCGAGAGGTCGTCGGGCAGCCGGACCGCGGCCAGGACCTTCTCCTTCTCCGCGCGCAGATCCTCTGCGTTGAACGAGATCGGCTCCTCCATGGCGGTCAGCGCGAGCAGCTGGAGCAAATGGTTCTGGATGACGTCGCGGGCGGCCCCCACGCCGTCGTAATACCCCGCTCGGCCGCCGATGCCGATGTCCTCGGCCATGGTGATCTGCACATGGTCGACGTAGTTGGCGTTCCAGAGCGGCTCGAACATCTGGTTGGCGAAGCGCAGTGCCAGGATGTTCTGGACCGTCTCCTTGCCCAGGTAGTGGTCGATCCGGAACACCGAGTCCGCCGGAAACACCGACTCGACGATGCTGTTGAGTTCCCGTGCGGACTGCAGGTCGTGGCCGAAGGGCTTTTCGATCACGACGCGCCGCCAGGTGCCGGCCTCGCCCTGGGCCAGGCCGTGGGCGGAGAGCTTCTCGCAGACCTGCTCGAAGTCCTTCGGCGGGATCGAGAGGTAGAACGCGTGGTTTCCGCGCGTGCCGCGGGTCTGGTCGAGCTCGCCCACGACCTCCTTCAGCCGTGCGAACGCCTCGTCGTCGCCGAATTCGCCCTGGACGAACCGCATGCCGGCGCTCAGCTGTTCCCAGACGTCGGCCTGGAACGGTGTCCGGGCATACTGTTCGACGGCGGCCCGGACCTGGTCGGCGAGCTCCTCGTCGCTCCAGGCGCGGCGGCCGAATCCGACCAACGCGAAGCTCGGCGGGAGCAGGCCGCGGTTGGCCAGGTCGTACACAGCCGGCATGAGCTTCTTGCGCGCGAGGTCGCCGGTGACGCCGAAGAGCACCAGCGACGACGGCCCCGCGATCCGGTTCAGCCGCCGGTCGCGGGGGTCGCGCAGGGGGTTGCGCCGGTTGTTTGCGGAATTGACCATCAGCGCTTTCCGCCGGAGAGCGCCGAAACCGCCTGCAGCAGCTGTGCCGTGCCTGCCTCGCGGTCCCGCAGGTGCAGGCGCAGCACAGGCCGGCCGTGGTCCGCCAGGACCTGCGCATCGCCGGCCGCCTGGGCCGCGATCAGCTCGCCGAAGGTAAACGGCCGTTCGGGGATCGCGAGGTCCTCCGCGGTGTCGGCGGTGATCTGCAGGTAGACGCCGACGGCGGGCCCGCCCTTATGGAACTGCCCGGTCGAATGCAGGAAACGCGGTCCCCAGCCGAAGGTGACCGGCCGCCGGGCCGCAGTTGCGAGTTCGGCGCGCAGGTTCTCCAGTTCGGCCTGGCCGAAGCGATCCAGGTACGCCTGCACGCTCAGGTAGCCGTTGGCGTCCAGGCTGCCGAGCAGGGCGCGGATGGCGCCGTCCACCGTCTCCGCCCCGCCCAGCCAGTCGCCGTTCGCGCGGATCTCGACCGCGTGGTCGACGGCCAGCGGCGCCGGAGTCTCCGGCTGCGCGTCCAGCAGCCCGCGGGCCGCCTTCTTGGCCGCCTCGACGTCCGGCTGGTCGAAGGGATTGATGCCGAGCAGGCGCCCGGCCACCGCCGTCGCCGCTTCCCACAGCAGCAGCTGGCTGCCGAGCGTGCCCGACACGGCTGCCTCATTTCCGCCAAGGTCCACCTCGGCCTCGGCGGAAACCAGGCGGATGACCAGCACGTCCGGGGCGTCGAAGGAGGCCTCCGGGGCGGACTCGCCGACGACCACAGGCAGCACGCCCGTGCCCAGCTTGCCGGTGGATTCGGCGATCAGTTGCTCCGCCCAGTCCGCGAACCCGACGATACCGGATGCCTCGTCCAGCAGGACGATCTTGTCGCGCAGGGGATCGGTTCCGCCGAGGACGGCGCCCAGCGCCAGGGCGATGTTGTCCGGATCGTCATCGGCCAGGATCTCGGCCGCTTCCTCGGCGTCGTCCAGCAGCGTCTCGATGTCCACCCCGGCCAGGCCGGTAGGCACCAGGCCGAAGGCCGTGAGCGCGGAGTACCGGCCGCCGACGTTCGGGTCCGCGTTGAAGACCGCCCGGTACCCGGCCTCGCGGGCGCTGGCGTCCATGGGGGAGCCCGGGTCCGTGACGACGATGATCCGCGAGGCGGCATTGAGTCCCGCCTCGGTGAAGGCCTGCTCGAAAATACGCCGCTGCGAGTCCGTCTCGACGGTCGAGCCGGACTTGGAGGAGACGACCAGGGCCGTCTCGGCCAGCCGCTCGGCCAGCGCAGCGCGCACCTGCTGCGGATCCGTGCTGTCCAGCACGGTCAGTTCCACGCCGGCGGTGTTGCTGATCACCTCAGGCGCGAGCGACGAGCCGCCCATGCCGGCGAGCACAATCCGGGTGACGCCTTCGGCGCGCAGTTCGTCCCGCAGCTGCAGGATCTCGCCGACCAGCGGCCGCGAAACCCCTGCGGCGTCGACCCAGCCCAAACGGATTTCCGCTTCCTGCTCGGCTTCCTGGCCCCAGAGGGTATGGTCCTTGGCGGCCAGCCGCGAGGCGACTTTGTCTTCCACCAGGACGGGGACGTGCTGCTCAATGGCCGCGCGGGCAGCGCCGGAGGCCTGGATCGACAATGCCCCCATGGTTACTCCTGCCCCGCCTCGTCCAGCGCGGTCCGGACGGTCTGGAGGAGTTCGGACCAGCTGGCCACGAACTTCTCGAGTCCTTCCTCTTCGAGGAGGTCCACGACCTCCTTGTACGAGATGCCCTGCGCATCCACGGCGTCCAGCACGCGGTTCGCTTCCTCATAGGTGCCCGCGACGGTGTTGCCCTTGACCTCGCCGTGGTCGACGACCGCCTCGAGCGTCTTGTCCGGCATGGTGTTCACGATTCCCTCGGCCACCAGGTCAGTCACGTACATGGTGTCCGGGTAGTCCGGGTTCTTGACGCCGGTGGAGGCCCAGAGCGGCCGCTGCGGGCGGGCGCCGGCCTCAGCCAGCAGCTGCCAGCGTTCGCTGGAGAAGAGCTCTTCGTAGACCTGGTAGGCCAGCCGCGCGTTGGCGATGCCGGACTTGCCCATCAGGGCCTTGGCCTCGTCGCTGCCGTTGGCTTCGAGCCGCTTGTCGATCTCCGTGTCCACGCGGGAAACGAAGAAGGAGGCGACCGAGTGGATGTGGGCCAGTTTGTGGCCGTTCTCCTTGGCCTGCTCGAGCCCGAGCATAAAGGCGTTGATCACCTCGCGGTAGCGTTCGAGCGAGAAGATCAGGGTGACGTTGACGCTGATCCCCGCGGCCAGGGTGGTGGTGATGGCTTCCAGCCCCTCCACCGTCGCCGGAATCTTGATGAACACGTTGCTCCGGTTGACCTTCGCGTGCAGCTTGCGCGCCTCGTCGATGGTTCCGGCGGTGTCCCTCGCCAGCCGGGGATCGACCTCGATGGACACGCGTCCGTCGACCCCGCCGGTCTGCTTGGCGAGGCCCGAGAAGATGTCGCACGCCTCGGAGACATCATCGGTGGTGATCGCGAAAACCGCGGCGTCGACGTCGGCCTGTTCCTCGGCGAGCTCGGCGATCTGGGCGGCGTAGGACTCGCCGTTCTTGAGCGCGGCGGCGAAGATGGACGGGTTCGTCGTCACGCCGACGACGTTCTTCTCGGCGATCAGGTTCCGCAGCTCGCCGGTGGTGATCAGCTCGCGGGAGAGGTCGTCAAGCCAGATCGAGACTCCGGCGTCGGACAGGGCCTGGGTGTTCTTGTTGGACATGCGGGGCTCCTTAGGAAGTTGCCTGGGCGATGGAATCACGGGCGGCCGCGGTAACGGCCTCCGAGGTGATCCCGAACTCACGGAACAGCGTCTTGTAGTCGGCCGAGGCACCGAAATGCTCGAGGCTGACGCAGCGGCCGGCGTCGCCGACGAGGCGGTGCCAGCTCTGGGCCACCCCGGCCTCGACCGAGACACGGGCGCGGACGGCCGCGGGTAGGACGGATTCGCGGTACTGGGCGTCCTGCCGGTCGAACCACTCGAGGCACGGCACCGAGACGACGCGGGCGGCGACACCCTCGCCCTGCAGGGTTTCCCGGGCCTCAACCGCGAGCTGCACCTCGGAGCCGGTTGCGAGGAGGATGACGTCCGGCTGGACGGCCTGGCCGTCCTTCTCGGCCTCGGCCAGGACGTAGGCGCCCCGCGCCACATTGTCCGCGGAGGCGAATCCGCCGTCGCCGCGGTCGAACACCGGCAGGTTCTGGCGTGTTAGGACGATGCCGGCGGGATTCTCGTGGTTCTCCAGGATCACCTTCCAGGCCTGGGCCACCTCGTTGGCGTCTGCGGGGCGGACGACGTCGAGGCCCGGGATCGCGCGCAGGCTCGCCAGCTGCTCGACCGGCTGGTGGGTCGGACCGTCCTCGCCGAGGCCGATCGAATCGTGCGTCCAGACGTAGATCGACGGAACGCCCATCAGGGCGCCGAGGCGGATGGCCGGCCGCTGGTAGTCGCTGAAGATCAGGAACGTGCCGGAGAAGGCGCGGGTCTTCGAGCTGAGCACGATGCCATTGACGATCGCCGCGGCGGCGTGCTCACGGATGCCGAAGTGCAGGACGCGGCCGTAGGGGTTGCCGGACCATGCGTCAGTCTGCCGGGACTCCGGAATGAACGAGGGGGCGCTTTCGATCGTGGTGTTGTTGGACTCGGCCAGGTCCGCCGATCCGCCCCACAGCTCGGGAAGCACCGGTCCGATGGCGTTGAGGACCTTACCGGACGCGGCACGGGTCGAGACATCCTTTTCCGTGCCGAACACCGGGAGCGACTCCGCCCAGTCCTGCGGCAGTTCGAACTTTTCGACCCGGTCCAGCAGGGCTGCGGCGTCCTGGTTGGACTCCCGCCACTGGGCGTAGGAGCTCTCCCATTCGGCCCGGGCTTCCTTGCCGCGCGCGGCCACCTGCCGGGCGTGTTCCAGGACGTCCGCGTCCACGTGGAAGCGCTGCTCCGGATCGAACCCCAGGACTTCCTTCACGCCGGCAACCTCTTCGGCGCCGAGCGCGGAACCGTGGATCTTGCCGGTGTTCTGCTTCTTCGGCGCGGGCCAGCCGATGATGGTGCGCAGGGAGATGATGGACGGCCGTGTTGTTTCCGCCTTGGCAGCCTTGAGGGCGTTGAACAGCTCCTCGACATCCTCTTTGTACTCGCCCGTGCGGGTCCAGTCCACGCGCTGCGTGTGCCAGCCGTAGGCCTCGTAGCGCTGCAGGACGTCCTCGGTGAAGGAGATGTCCGTATCGTCCTCGATCGAGATGTGGTTCTCGTCGTAGAGCACCACCAGGTTGCCCAGCTCCTGGTGCCCGGCCAGCGAGGAGGCTTCGGAGGTGACGCCCTCCTGCAGGTCGCCATCGGACGCGATGACCCAGATGGTGTGGTCGAACGGGCTCTTGCCCGCTTCGGCCTGCGGGTCGTACAGGCCGCGGGTGCGGCGCTGCGCGTAGGCAAAGCCGACGGCGGACGCGAGACCCTGCCCCAGCGGGCCCGTGGTGATTTCGACGCCGGGTGTGTGGCGGTATTCCGGGTGCCCGGGAGTCAGCGAATCCCACGTGCGCAGCCGGCGCAGGTCCTCGATCTCCAGCCCGTAGCCCGACAGGAACAGCTGGATGTACAGGGTCAGCGACGTATGGCCGGGGGAGAGGATGAAGCGGTCGCGGCCAACCCACTGGGGATCAGACGGGTCATGGCGCATCAGCTTCTGGAAGAGGAGATAGGCGGCAGGCGCCAGGCTCATGGCCGTGCCGGGATGTCCGTTCCCGACCTTTTCGACGGCGTCGGCGGCCAGGACACGCACCGTGTCCACCGCGCGCTGGTCCAGATCGGTCCAGGACAGTTCTTCCGAATGTGGCACTGGGGGGTCCCTCTCTCGTCGTGAGTCTGACAGGCGCTAAATGGCCCCGAAACTGCCTCTCGGCAGGCACAAGTCCACCTTAGCGCCTTGGGGCCTGCTGCAAGCAGGATGCGATGGCCTGCGACCGGTAATAGTGGGACACACACTCCCGGGGAGATTTCTACAGGTCATAGAGGATATGATGGAGGGGCACCTTGGCTCCGGTTGCGCCCTCACGGGCCCGGGCCGGTGCTAGGCCCGACGAGGGCCGCACTGAGTCCCGTTTATCCCAGCAGAACTGTGTGGTTTTTCCTTGAAGATCCTGAGCGCTCCGGAACAGGTAGCTGACGTACCCGTCAAGACCGGCTTCGGACGTAAAGTCAAGGCCTACGTAGCGCTCACCAAGCCGCGCGTCATGGAACTCCTTCTGGTCACCACGCTCCCCACGATGATCTTCGCCGCCGGCGGGTTCCCGAGCCTCGGCCTCATCGCCGCCACCATGATCGGCGGCGCCCTCGCCGCCGGCTCGGCGGGGTCCTTCAACTGCTACATCGACCGGGACATGGACAAGCTCATGCACCGGACCGAGAACCGGCCCCTGGTCACGGGGGAGGTCACGCCCCGCGAAGCGCTGGTCTTCTCCTGGGCGCTGGGGATCCTTTCCATCCTGATCCTCTGGTTCGGGGCGAACCCGCTCGCCGGCATGCTGGGCGTGGGGGCCATCTTCTTCTACGTCGTCATCTACACGCTGATCCTCAAGCGCCGCACCGCGCAGAACATCGTGTGGGGCGGCGCCGCGGGCTGCTTCCCGGTGCTGATCGCCTGGGCGGCCGTCACGGAAACCGTCGCGTGGCCGGCGATCATCCTGTTCATGGTGATCTTCCTCTGGACGCCGCCGCATTACTGGCCGCTGTCGATGAAGTACAGCGACGACTACAACGCCGCCAACGTGCCGATGCTCGGCGCCATTGCAAGCGCGCGCCAGGTCTCGGTGCAGGTGGTCCTGTACGCCTGGGCAACGCTGGCCTGTTCCCTCCTGCTCGCGCCCGTCGGCGGGGCGGGCTGGATCTACACCATCGCCGCCCTGCTCAGCGGCGGCTATTTCGTGTACGAGTCCCACCGGCTGTACAACCTTGCCAAGCGCGGCACCGAGACGCCCGCGGAGACCAACAAGAGCGCCATGCGCGTCTTCCACGGCTCCATCAGCTATCTGACGGTACTCTTCCTCGCACTGGCCGTCGACCCCTTCGTGGGCGGCCCCGTCTTCGCCGGTTTCTAGGCGAAGGGCCCTCGGCCGGGCCCCCTGACGCCGGGGACGGAGCCGGTTTTCATTGTGCAATGCGAAGCCCACTTGCTTTTCTTGGTATGATATGCGTCATATCTGGGAACCGGTGCCGCCTTCTTCGCAGAGGCGGCTTGCCCCCACGAACCTGCCCCTCTCGTAAAGGAGGCGTACGGTGGCCCACATCCAGCTGTTGGGCACCGGCGGCACTATTGCCTCTCGCAGCCACGGCTCCGGGGGAGCTGTCGCTACCGATACGTCGTCGGCCTTGGTTCCGATCCCGCACCGCGATGTCACGGTCAGCGCACGCGATGTCCTGACCACCGGCAGCTACAGGCTGGACCTAGCGGACCTGCGGCGAATAGCCGAGGCCGTCGGGCAGGCCGTTTCCGATCCGGGCACCGATGGCGTGGTGGTCACCCACGGTACGGACACTCTCGAGGAAACGACGTTCCTGCTCGACCTCCTGCACGCTTCGGCGAAGCCCGTCGTCGTCACGGGCGCGCAGCGCACTGCAGACAGCCCCGACGCGGACGGCCCGCGCAACGTCGCGGAAGCGGTGAGGGCAGCGGCCGACGAACACTTGCGTGGGGCCGGAGCGCTCATCAGTTTCAACGGCACGGTCCGTTCCGCCCGCGGGGCCCGCAAGGTCCATACCACCGCGGACAACCCGTTCGGCGGCGGCACCGAGGTCGCCCACATGGCGGGCGGCCGGTTCGTGGTCACGGCCACGCCCCGCCGGTACCCGGCCCTGCCGCCGCTCCCTGCCGCGTTTGATGAAACCCGGGTGGAAATCGTCACCGCGTACCCGGGGGCGACCCCGGCCCTCCTGGATCATGCCGTGCGGCTCGGGAGCCACGCGGTCGTGCTGGCCGGTACCGGGGTCGGCAACGCGGGACCGGGGTTCGCCGAAGCCGTCAAACACGCGACAGACGGTGGCTGCATAGTCGTGCTCAGCACCCGTGCGCCATGGGGGCCGGTGGTCCCCACCTACGGCAACGGCGGTGGCATCGACTTGGTGGCAGCAGGCGCCATCCCTTCACTGGACCTCAACCCGTTCCAGGCGCGCATCCTCGCCGCCGTCCTTCTCTCGCAGGGCACGCCGCGGGAAGAATTCGCCGGAGTCTTCGACGCCTACCTCTAAGAACATCCACCGCCAGCAGAGGAGACACTAATGTCCAAGAAGATCTACGTCTCGGTCGGCATCGACGTCGACGCCGTGGGCGGCTGGCTCGGCTCATACGGCGGAGAGAACTCCCCGGGGGACATCTCCCGCGGCCTGTTCGCCGGTGAAGTCGGTGTGCCCCGGCTGCTTCAGCTCGCCCAGCGCCGCGAGATGTCGGTGACCTGGTTCTGGCCGGGCCATTCGGTCGAAACCTTCCCGGAGCAGTTCGACGCCGTCGTTGCTGCCGGTCACGAAATCGGAGTGCACGGGTACAGCCACGAAAACCCCATCGCAATGACAAGAAAGCAGGAGACTGAAGTTCTGGACTACTGCACCGGCCTCATCGAGCAGCGGTCCGGGCGCAAGCCGGTAGGCTACGTGGCTCCCTGGTGGGAGTTTTCTCCCGTGACCAACGAGATCCTGCTTGAGCGCGGATTCCTCTACGACCACTCCCTCATGCACAACGACTTCTCCCCCTACTACGTGCGGGTCGGCGACAGCTGGACCAAGATCGACTACGAAGCCGAGTCCGCCCGGGAGTGGATGAAGCCGCTGGTCCGCGGCCAGGAGACCGACCTGATCGAGATTCCGGCCTCGTGGTACCTCGACGACCTGCCGCCGATGATGTTCATTAAGTCCAGCCCCAACAGCCACGGCTTCGTGAGCCCCTGGGACATCGAGCAGCTTTGGAAAGACCAGTTCGACTGGGTACACCGCGAGATGGACTACGCCGTCTTTCCCATCACCATCCACCCGGACGTGTCCGGCAAGCCCCAGAACCTGCTCATGCTTGAACGGCTGTTCGACCACATCCAGCAGCACGACGGCGTCGAGTTCGCCGTCATGGAAGACCTCGCCCGGGACTTCTCCGCCCGGCACCCCCGCCAGGACATGTGAAGGTCCTGGCACCAAGGAAAGCAACAGCAATGTCAACGCTAAATTCCCCCCACGGACGCTCCGTTGAGCCATGGAACGTCAAGATCACCAAGAAGACGATCACCCAGGTCTCAGTTGTCTGCTTCATTGCCTGGGTGGCCTCGGTCTATGACTACACGCTCTTCGGCACCCTGCTGCCCGTCATCGCCGAGGATTTCGGCTGGACAACGGCCCAATCCACGGCCATCAACACCTTCGCCACCATCGGCGTGTTCATCGTCTCCCTGCTCGTGGGCACCATTCTCGACAAGATGGGCCGCAAGAAGGCCCTCATAGTCCTCATGCTCGGCGGGGCACTGGCTTCCGGCTTGACCGGACTCGCGGTCGGGGCTGTAAGCCTCGTCATCATTCGTTCCTTCACCGGGTTCTCTATGTCCGAGGAAGTCGTCAACGCGGTCTACTTGAACGAAATATACAAGGAGGCCAAGAGCCGGGGTCTGATGTACTCACTGGTACAGGGCGGTTGGCCCGTCGGCGCCCTGATTTCCGCAGGCCTTTCGGCCCTGCTGCTCCCGATCATCGGCTGGCGCTGGACCTTCGTGGTGGCTGCCGTCCTGTCCCTGGTCGTGGTGGCCATGGCCCTCCGGCTGCCGGAATCGCCCACCTTCGCTGCCATGCAGGAGGTGAAACGCCGGCGCGCCGGCGGCGACGTGGAAGGCGCCCACAGCCTCGCCGCCGAACACGACCTCGAGGAGGCAGCCCACCATGCCACCGGGGTAAAGGATGTCTTCACCCCGGAGCTGCGCTGGCACACCATCCTGCTGGCCCTATCCTGGTTCTTCAACTGGATCTCCATCATGATCTTCTCGGTCCTCGGCACCACCATCCTGGTCGATGCCAAGGGAGTCTCCTTCGACAACGCCCTGGTTATCCTGGTTCTGGCCAATGCGGTGGGCTTCGTAGGCTACGTATTCCATGGCTGGCTCGGGGACAAAATCACACGCAAGCGCACGGTCGTCCTCGGCTGGCTTGCCGGCGGCATCGTCAGTCTGATCATGCTGCTGGGCCCGGGCATCCCGGCCATCATCATCCCCCTCTACGCGCTGACGCTCTTCTTCCTCACGGGGCCCTATGCGGCGCTGCTGTTCTACATGGGCGAGTCGTTCCCGGCCCATGTGCGCGGCATGGGCACGAACGTGGCCCACGTGATGGCACCCGTCGGCGGGATCGCCGGGTCAGGCCTGCTCACTATCCTGCTCGCCGCAGGCGTCGAGACGGGTTGGGCGGCGATCATCACCGGCACGGGCGGGCTGTTCATCTCGGCTCTGTGCATGGCCGGGACACACACCATCCGTGACGCCCATCAGAAGACGACGGTGATCGCATGACCTCCTTCGACGCAAACCGGGACCACAGCAGAGGGCCGGCCGGCGGCTTGAACCGCGACGACGGACTCGAGGGCAAGGTCGCTGTCATCTCCGGCGGCGGCAGCGGAATCGGCCGGGCGCTGGCCGTCGCCTACGCCCGTGCCGGTGCCCACAGCGTGATCGGCTATCTGCCTTCGGATCCCCACGACGCGAGGGATACTGTTCGCGCCGTGGAGGATGCGGGCGGCCAGTGCCTGGCCGTCCCCATGGACGTGCGCCGTTTCGAGGACACCGAGCAACTCGCCCAGGCCGCGCTGGATGAGTTCGAGCGGCTGGACATCTCGGTAGCTGCCGCCGGTATCCTGCGCCGCGCGGCCCTGGCCGACATGACCGACCAGGCGTGGGACGACATGATGTCCGTCGACCTCTCGGGCGTACTGCGGGTCTTCCGATCCTGCAGCGCGCGGATGGACCGCGGCGGGGCGATGGTGGCCACCTCTTCGATCGCCGGCGGCGTCTACGGTTGGGAAGAGCACAGCCACTACGCCGCGGCGAAGGCCGGGCTGCTCGGCCTGTGCCGTTCCCTCGCGGTGGAGCTGGCACCGCGGCGAATCCGGGTCAACGCCATCATCCCCGGCCTCATCGAGAGCCCCCAGTCCCTGGACCCGGTCAATTCGCTGGGCCGGGCCGGCCTCGACGCCGCCGGGAACATCATCCCCTGGGGCCGCGTGGGCAACGTCGACGAAGCCGCCCGCGCCATCCGCTTCCTAACTAGCGACGACTCGGCCTACGTCACCGGACAGCAGCTGACGGTCGACGGCGGCCTGACCGTCCGCTGGCCAAGCTGAACTTCGGAAAGGAGTTGCGATGGGACGACAGCTCGAAGGCAGGGTCGCCGCTATTACCGGCGGAGGCAGTGGAATCGGTGCAGCCATCGCGCTGCTTTTTGCCCAGGAGGGCGCCGACGTCGCACTGCTTGACCGGGACGAGCAGCACGCCTCGGCAGTTGCGGAGGAGGCCGGCGGCTTCGCCGGCCGCACCGCGGCCCTCGCCGTGGACGTCACCGACGGCGAGGCCGTGAGGAATGCGATGGACGACATTGCCGACCGGTTCGGCGGCATCGACATCCTGGTCAGCGCCGCCGGAATTCTCGACGAAACGCCGCTGCTGGAAATGAGCGAAGCGACGTTCGACAGGACCATCGCCGTGGACCTGAAGGGCGTGTTCCTTGCCGCACGTTGGGCGGCGCCGCACATGGTGAATCGCGGCGGCGGAAGGATCATCAACATCGCGTCCCAGTTGGGCCTCAAGGGCGGGGTCGGTTTGACGCACTACGTGGCCGCCAAGGCCGGGGTCATCGGCATGACCAAGGCCCTGGCCCTGGAGCTGGCCGAACACAAGATCCTGGTCAATGCCATAGCGCCGGGGCCGATCTTTACTCCGCTGATCGACGGACTCTCTGAGGAATGGAAGGCGTCCAAGCAGGCGGAGCTGCCCATCGGCCGCTTCGGACAGGCCCGTGAGGTGGCGCCCACGGCCCTGCTGCTGGCGTCCTCGCCCGGTGGAGATCTCTACACCGGGCAGACGCTGGGCCCCAACAGCGGCGACGTGATGCCGTAGCCTCGGGCCGTTCCGGTCAGTGCCGGAGGGCGGCAGGCTGCCGTGTGACGCCCACGTAGACCACGTGGGCGCACGCGGCGGCGAGCAGCGACGCGCCGAGCATATGCAGACCCACCAGCAGGATGGGGAGGCCGGTGAAGTGCTGCCAGTAGCCGATGACGGCCTGCAGCGCGACGACGGCGGCGAAGAGCAGCAGCGGGCGGCGGAGCGGGACGAAGCGGGAGTTCCGGTAGGCCATCACCAGCAGCACCACGGTGGTGGCGACGAGCAGGTACACGGGCAGGACGTGGACGCGGGTGATCAGGTCCGGATGGAGGTTGTTGCGCGGGGCCATCGCGTCGCCGGCGTGGGGGCCGGATCCGGTCACCATCACGCCGAGGAGGATCGCCAGCCCGCTCAGGACGGCGAGGGCCCACAGCAATTGCCGCACAGTCGACGTCGTGAATCTCTGCACCACGGTGGAGGCGCGCGCGTTGTCAAGCCAAGCGCGATGGACCAGCAGGGTGGCCAGGGTGACCATGGACATCGAGACGACGAAGTGGCACCCGACGACCCACGGGTTCAGGTGCGTCCAGACGGTGATGCCGCCGATCACGGCCTGCGCGGGAATGCCAGCCAGCAGCGCGATGGACAGCCGGAAGAGGTCCTTGCGCTGCTTGGCCATGCGCCAGACGGACACCAGCATCGCGAAGGCGATGGCCACCAGCACGAAGGTCAGCAGCCGGTTGCCGAACTCGATCGCGCCGTGGATGCCCATTTCGGCGGTCGCGTGCAAGGACTCAGGGGTGCATTTGGGCCAGGTCGGGCAGCCGAGGCCGGAGGAGGTCAGCCGGACGGCGCCGCCTGTGACCACGATGAGGATTTCCGAGACCAGCGAGGCCACGGCCAGGGACCGGACGGCCTTGTTGGGCTCCAGCGGCAGCCGCTGCGGCAGTCCGTTGGTCTCCCGTCGCTGGGCGTGTGGTGTTCCGGTCATAGTTTCAGCTCCATTTGAACCAGCGGATGGCTGCCAGGCTGGCCACGACGGTCCAAACCAGCAGAACAATTGAGGCGGTGAGGTTGAATTCGGCCTGCATGAGCGCGCTGCGCAGGGCGTCGCCCAGCGCGGTGGACGGCAGCAGGTGGGCCACCGGCTCGTACACATCGGGCCAGCTGGCGACGGGGAACAGGATGCCGCCGGCGGCCGCCAGCAGCACCCACAGCAGGTTGGTGATGGCCAGCGTCGCCTCGGGCCGTACCGTGCCCGCGATCAGCAGCCCGAGGGAGGTGAATGCGCCGGCGCCGAGCACCAGCTGCACGAGCGCGGGCAGGATGCCACCCGGCGCCGGGTGCCAGCCGAGCAGCAGTGCCACGGTGCTGATCACGACGGTCTGGATGGCCAGCACGGTGAGGACGGCGATGACCTTGCCGAGGATCAGCCCGCTTTGGCCGAGGGGAGTGGTCGACAGGAAGCGCAGGACGCCGTAGCGGCGGTCGAAGCCGGTGGCGATGCCCTGGCCCGTGAGCCCGGTGGACACGGCGCACAGGGCCAGCACGCCGGGCGTGGCCATGTCGATCCGGCTGTCGGTGAACTCATCGAGCAGGGGAGTGATGGACAGGCCGATCAGCGCCATCAGCGGCAGGATCACCGCGATCAGCAGCTGTTCGCCGTTGCGCAGCATGGCCATCGTCTCGTAGCGGCCCTGCAGCAGGACACGGCGCAGCAGCGGGGCGGGGGCGTTCACCGCAGCTCCTTTCCGGAAATGTCGAGGAAGACGTCTTCCAGTGACCGCGGCGCCATGTGGATCGCCGCCGGCATCACGCCCTGCGCGGCCCAGAACTGCGCCAGCCGCACCAGGTGCTCCGGTGCCAGCGCCCCGGTCACGGTGTAGCGTCCGGGCACGGCCTCGTGCACTTCGAGCGGCAGCGCCCGCAGCTCGGCCAGGTCCAGCCCGGCCCGGGCATCGAACGTCAGGAGGCGTTCGACGCCGGCGCTTTCGTCCGTGGCCTTGGTCAGTTCCGCGACGGTTCCGTGGGCGACCGTCTTGCCGGCGTCGATGATGAAGACGTAGTCCGCCAGGCGCTGTGCGTCGTCCATGAGGTGGGTGGTGAGGATGATGCCCAGGCCCTCGGCCCGCAGCTCCTGGATCAGGTCGAAGACCACGGCGCGGGACTGCGGATCAAGGCCGGCACTGGGTTCGTCCAGGAACAGGACTTCGGGGTCCCCGACCAGGGCCGCGGCGAGGGCGACCCGCTGTTTCTGGCCGCCGGAGAGGCGCCGGATCGGGGTGTTGGAGAAGTGGTGGATGCCCAACCGCTCGACGAGGTCGTCGACGCTCCGGGGCTTGGCATACATGCCGGCCACGTGGCGCAGCAACGGGACGGGCCGCACCGCCTGCGGCAGGCCGCCCTCCTGCAGCATGACGCCGACACGGCTGCGCAGCCCGGCTCCGGCTTCGAAAGGATCCTGGCCGAGGAGCCGGACGCTGCCGCCGTTGGGTCGGGTCAGGCCCTGGGCACACTCGAGCGTGGTCGTCTTGCCGGCCCCGTTGGCGCCGAGCAGCGCGGTAACCTGGCCCGGGAAGGCGCGCAGGTGCACGCCGTCGATCACGCGGACCATCTTGCCGTCCAGAGCTGCGACCGGCCCAAGATCTTTGACGAGCCCCTGGATGTCGAGGCAGGGATCGGAATGAGGCACCAGAACATTCTACGCGACGTAGAGCCGCCCGCCGCGGCCGTGCCCGGCCACGCTAAGGGGCGCCTTACTGGAGGGCGGGAAGAGAATAAGTCATGATTGTGTTGTGTATTCCATGACAAACCCTCCTTCTGCGCGCGCCCAGGCGGCGGAAACCGAGGAGCGCACGCGGGACAAGGTCCTGCACGCCGTTCTGGAGCACGGCCCGGTCAGCGCCGCTGAGCTGGGTGAGATCCTGGGCTTTACGCCCGCGGCGGTCCGCCGGCACCTGGACGCGCTCTCACGCGCCGGCCTGATCGAGATCAAGCTGGTGACCAACTCGGCCACCGGGGCCGGGCGTCCCGCCCGGCGCTACGTGCTCAGCCGGCAGGGCCAGTCGAAGCTCGGTGACGACTATCTGGTGATCGCCCGCGACGCCCTCAACGCGCTGTCCGAGGCGGCCGGCGAGGAAGCCGTAGCGGCCTTCGCCCGGCGGCGCTACGCTGACATGGAACAGCGCTACCGACCCGTCGTCGAGGCGGCAGGGCCGGAGATCGAGGCGAAGGCCGAGGCACTGGCCAAGGCCCTGAGCGAAGACGGCTTCGTTGGCTCGACCACCGTGGTTGGCCAGAAGTCCCCGCACAGCACGATGCTGGCGGTGCAGCTATGCCAGGGACACTGCCCGATCCAGCAGCTCGCGGCGGAATTCCCCGCGTTCTGCGACAGCGAAACCGAAGTTTTTGCCCGACTGCTCGGAGTGGATGTGCGCCGCCTGTCCACGCTCTCGAGCGGGGGCCACGTCTGTACGACCCACATTCCCGTGGGCCGAACAAGGTCTGCGGTTCGGGATTCCGAGCCGGCGCCAGGCACCAGAAGAGTATCCATCAATCTGCAGGAGAGGCCGTAATGACGGACCAAGTGGATCAGGGCGTGAAGGATGCCGTCGGCAACACCGATGTCTCCGACACCACCATTTCCGAGATCCTTGAGAAGAACCCCGAGCTGCATGGCATCGGGAACTACGCGTTCGGTTGGGCGGATAAGAACGATGCGGGCGCCAATGCCCGCCGCGGCCTGAACGAGGAAGTCGTCCGCGATATTTCGGCTAAGAAGAACGAGCCGGAATGGATGCTGGATCTTCGCCTCAAGGGGCTGAAGTACTTCGACCGCAAGCCCATGCCGACGTGGGGCGCGGACCTCTCCGGGATCGACTTCGACAACATCAAGTACTTCGTCCGCTCGACGGAGAAGCAGGCCGCAACGTGGGAGGACCTGCCGGAGGACATCCGGAACACCTACGAGAAGCTCGGCATCCCCGAAGCTGAACGGAGCCGCCTCGTTTCCGGCGTCGCCGCCCAGTACGAGTCGGAGGTCGTCTACCACCAGATCCGCGAGGACCTGGAAGCCCAGGGCGTCATCTTCCTGGACACCGACACCGCGCTGAAGGAACACCCGGAGATCTTCGAAGAGTACTTCGGCTCCGTGATTCCGGTGGGCGATAACAAGTTCGCCTCCCTGAATACCGCCGTGTGGTCCGGCGGTTCCTTCGTGTACGTCCCGAAGGGCGTCCACGTCGAGATCCCGCTGCAGGCCTACTTCCGCATCAACACGGAGAACATGGGCCAGTTCGAGCGCACGCTCATCATCGCGGACGAGGATTCCTACGTCCACTACATCGAAGGCTGCACCGCGCCGATCTACACGTCGGACTCGCTGCACTCCGCCGTCGTCGAAATCGTCGTGAAGAAGGGCGCCCGCGTCCGCTACACGACGATCCAGAACTGGTCGAACAACGTCTACAACCTGGTGACCAAGCGCGCCGTCGCCCATGAGGGCGCGACCATGGAGTGGGTCGACGGCAACATCGGCTCGAAGGTCACCATGAAGTACCCGGCCGTGTACCTGACCGGCGAGCACGCGAAGGGCGAGACGCTCTCCATCGCGTTCGCCGGCGCAGGCCAGCACCAGGACACCGGGTCCAAGATGGTCCACATCGCCCCGAACACCTCCAGCTCCATCGTCTCCAAGTCGGTGGCGCGCGGCGGCGGGCGGGCTGCTTACCGCGGCCTCGTCCAGGTCCGGGAGAGCGCGAAGAACTCCAAGAACAGCGTGGTCTGCGACGCCCTGCTGGTGGACACGATTTCGCGCTCGGACACCTACCCCTACATCGACGTCCGCCAGGACGACGTGACCATGGGGCACGAGGCGACGGTCTCCCGCGTCAGCGAAGAGCAGCTGTTCTACCTGATGTCCCGAGGCATGCCCGAGGACGAGGCCATGGCCATGATCGTGCGCGGGTTCGTCGAACCCATCGCCCGCGAGCTGCCGATGGAATACGCCCTCGAGCTCAACCGCCTGATCGAATTGCAGATGGAAGGATCCGTAGGTTAATGACTGAGACCACTGAGAAAGCACGCATCGGTGCTCCGGCCATCGACGGGTTCTCCGAGGAAGGCGAGGACCTCTCGCCGGTCAACGCCGGCCAGGGGCCGCTCGCCGGTGCCAGCACCAAGGGCCACAGCCACGGCGGCGGCGTCGGTGTTCCGGACAGCTCCCGCGCCGGACGCCGCACCTCCTACAAGCTGGCCGATTTCCCGCAGCTGACCGGGCGCGAGGAGGATTGGCGGTTCACCCCGCTGAAGCGCCTGCGCGGCCTGCACACCGAGGCGCTCACCGGAGCCGCCCCGACCGTGACCGTCACCGGTCCGGAAGGCGGCGCAGCCCCGTCCGCCGTGAAGGTGGAGACCGTGGACCGCAGCGATGCCCGCATCGGCAGCGCCGGCATTCCCGAGGACCGGGTGTCCGCGGCTGCCTGGGAGGCCTTCACCGAGGCCACCGTGCTGACGATTCCGGCCGAAACGGAACTGGAGACCGGCGTCGTCGTCGCGATTGACGGCACCGCGACCGAGGCTTCGGCCCAGCACCTGGTGATCGTCGCCGAGCCCTTCTCCAAGGCCGTCGTCGTCCTCGACCACAAGGGCACCACGACGGTGTCGCAGAACGTCGAGATCGACGTCCGCGACGGCGCCGAGCTCACCGTGGTCTCCGTCCAGGAATGGAACGACGACGCGGTGCACGCCTCGTCGCAGCAGGCCAGGATCGGCCGCGACGCGAAGTTCAAGCACGTGACCGTCAGCCTCGGCGGCGACCTGGTCCGCGTGACCCCGTCGGCGCGGTTCAGCCAGCCGGGCGGCGACGTCGAGCTCTTCGGCCTTTACTTCGCGGACGCCGGACAGCACCTGGAACAGCGGCTGTTCGTCGACCACGCGGTGCCGAACTGCAAGTCCCGCGTGCTGTACAAGGGCGCCCTGCAGGGCGAGGCCGCGCACACCGTCTGGGTGGGCGACGTCCTGATCCGCAAGGAGGCCGAGGGCACCGACAGCTACGAGGCCAACCGCAACCTGGTCCTGACGGACGGCGCACGCGCCGACTCCGTGCCGAACCTGGAGATCGAGACCGGCCTGATCGAGGGTGCCGGCCACGCCAGCACCACCGGACGGTTCGACGACGAGCACCTGTTCTACCTGATGGCCCGAGGTATCCCCGAGAATGAAGCCCGCCGCCTGGTGGTCCGCGGCTTCCTCAACGAGATCATCCAGCAGATCCGGGTTCCGGAGCTGGAGGAGCGGCTGACCGAGGCCCTCGAGCGGGAACTGGCGGCAGGGAACCTCTGATGGCGGAAACACCGCGGGGAAAGCTCGTCTGCAAGGCCTCCGACGTGCAGGTCAAGCAGGCGCTGCGCATTCTGATCGACGAGTATCCGGTGGCGGTCGTGCGTGATTCCGACGGCGAACTCCATGCGCTGGGGGACACGTGCTCGCACGAGGACTACTCGCTCTCGGAAGGCGACGTCGAGGACTGCACGATCGAATGCTGGGGCCACGGTTCCCAATTCGACCTGCGCAGCGGCCAGCCCCTGAGCCTGCCGGCCTACGACCCCGTTCCGGTGTTCGCGCTGACCGTCGACGGCGACGACGTGTACGTCGACGTCGCGACCGTCATCAACGGAGCCAGCGCTCCGGACCTGAACTAAGAATTTCAACAACTTCACGAAGAGGCGGCCGCCCGACACGGGCTGCCGCACAGGAGAAAGCAGAGAATATGTCGACTCTGGACATCAAGGACCTCCACGTCAGCATCGAGACGGAGCAGGGCAAGAAGGAAATCCTCAAGGGCGTTTCCCTCACCATCAACACCGGCGAGATCCACGCGATCATGGGCCCGAACGGCTCCGGCAAGTCCACGCTGGCTTCCACCATTGCGGGCCACCCGCGCTACACCGTGGACTCCGGCTCCATCACCCTGGACGGCGAGGACGTCCTTCAGATGAGCGTTGACGAGCGCGCCCGTGCCGGCCTCTTCCTCGCCATGCAGTACCCGGTCGAGGTCCCCGGCGTGACCATGACCAACTTCCTGCGCACCGCCAAGACCGCCCTGGACGGCGAGGCTCCGAAGCTGCGTACCTGGACCAAGGACGTCAAGGAAGCGATGAGCCAGCTGCGCATCGACGCGGACTTCGCCCAGCGCAATGTCAACGAAGGCTTCTCCGGCGGCGAGAAGAAGCGCGTCGAGATCCTGCAGCTCGAGCTCTTCAAGCCGAAGTTCGCCATCATGGACGAAACCGACTCCGGCCTGGACGTCGACGCGCTCAAGGTCGTCTCCGAAGGGCACAACCGGGTCCACGAGGCCGGCGGCCTGGGCACCCTGCTCATCACCCACTACACCCGGATCCTGCGCTACATCAAGCCGGATTTCGTGCACGTCTTCGTCGACGGCAAGATCGCCGAAGAGGGCGGCCCCGAGCTCGCGGACCGGCTGGAAGAGGAAGGCTACGACCGCTTCCTGCCCACCGCTGCAAAGGCCTGATCATGACCGAAACCAACGCTTCCCGCACCTCGCTGGAGGACGTCGAAGAGGCCCTGAAGGACGTCATCGACCCGGAACTCGGCGTCAATGTCGTTGACCTCGGGCTCCTGTACGGCCTCAAGTACGCCGAGGACGGCGCGCTGCTGATCGACATGACGCTCACCACCGCGGCGTGCCCGCTGACGGACGTCATCGAAGAGCAGACCGGCAAGGCCTTGGACGGCGTCGTCGACGAATGGCGCCTGAACTGGGTCTGGATGCCGCCGTGGGGTCCGGAGAAAATCACGGACGACGGCCGCGACCAGATGCGTGCCCTCGGTTTCAACATCTAGCTGCCCTGCGCAGCTGTGCGGTTGCCGGTCCCGGCCAGGGACCGGCAACCGCTGCTTTAACCGCCCTGCCGCCCGACGCCGTCGTAATTGGCGCTAGCATCGAGGCATGGCAGAACCAACCCTTGCCGGCCCGGCCGCCGGACGCTACAACGAGGAAACCGCGGCGCGGCTGTTCCACGGTGCGACGGCCCTGATGGCGGTCCTCGGGCTGGTCCTGCAGATCATGGCCACCGGAGAATCGCCGGCGGAGGTGGTGGCCCCCGCCCACACCTGGTGGAACTTCCTCGGCTCGGCCAGCCTCCACCTCAACGCGCTCGTCTTCATCGTGTCGCTCAGCCTCCTCATGGAGCCTGCACGCGTCGGGGGACGGGTCTGGCGCGCCGTCCGCGTGATCACGCTGGCCGGGACACTGCTGCTTCTCCTGCTCCAGTTCACGCCCTTCCGCGGCGTCCCGGCCTTTGCCGCCCTGAGCCCTACGGCGGTGTTCGCGGACCGGCTCCTGCACTACGCGGTCCCCATCATGGTCATTGTCGGCTGGCTGATCTTCGGGCCGCGGCCCCGGATCACGCCGCTGCGGGTCCTCTGGTCCCTGGTCTATCCCGCCGCTTGGCTCCTCGGCGTGCTGATCCGCGGCGCAGCCACGGCCTGGTACCCCTATCCACTGCTCGACGTCGGCCTGTCAGGCATCGGTCCGGTCCTGGTCAACAGCGTGCTGGTCCTGCTGCTCTGGCTTGGGGCGGGCTTCGTCTTCCTGGCGCTCGACCTGGCCATGGGCCGCGAGCCGGACGGCTACCTGCCGGGTTTCGGCGATGAGGCGCGGGCCGAGGTGGAGGACCGGAACCTCTAGGGCCGGTCCAGGTTGGCGGCGTTGAAGGTGTCGCAGGCGCCCGGATCCCGGCTCTCGTAGCCCTGCGTGAACCATGCCTGGCGCTGCTCGCTTGAGCCGTGGGTCCACGTGTGCGGGTTGACCTGGCCGCTGCTGGCCGCCTGGATCCGGTCATCGCCGACGGCGGAGGCCGCGGAGAGCGCGTCGCTTAGGTCCTGGCTGGTCAGCGGCTGCATGAACGGCTTGCCCGTGGCCGGATCCACCTGCTCGGTGGCGTTGCCCGCCCAGACTCCGGCATAGCAGTCGGCCTGCAGCTCCACGCGGACTGCCCCGGAGCCCTGGCCCTGCGGGTCCTGCTGGGAGTAGTCCAGGACCCCGGTCAGGTTCTGGATGTGGTGCCCGAATTCGTGGGCCACGACGTATTCCTCGGCCAGCGGGCCCTCGGCGGCGCCGAGCTGGTCGGTGAGCTGGTCGAAGAAGCCCACATCGAAGTACGCCGTGGAATCCCGCGGGCAGTAGAACGGTCCGACGGCGCTGGTGGCGCTGCCGCAGCCGGTGCTGACCTGGCCGTCGAACAGCACGGCAGCGGGAACCGGGTACTGCAGGTTGTAGCGGGGGAGCGCCTCGCCCCAGTAGCGGTTGAGGCTGTTGACCGTGGCGACAACCCGGCAATCGCGCCGCGCATTCGCGTCCGCCCCGGTCTCGCATTCCTGCCGGAGCTCCTGGCCGTCGGCGGCCACCTGCTCCGACGTCGGCGCGGCGCCGGTGAGGCTCTGCAGCAGCTCGGGCGGAACACCGAGCAGGCTGGCGATCAGCAGGATGAGCCCGCCGCCGCCGATGGCGATCTTCCCGCCCATCCCGCCGCGCCGGTCCGAAACCTGCGACGTGTCAAGCCGCGAGCCCTGATTGAAACTCATGCGCTAACAATAGCGCCCGGTCCCGCGGGGCGGGTCAGTCCGTGGTCTTTTCGCCGAGCCCGCGCGCGGCCAGGGCGTCCCCGGTCTGGCGGGCGTAGGCCACGGCGCCGATCAGGACCGGCTGCACGATGGCCCGCGGCGACGTCCCGAGGCCCCGGGCGCGGGCGGCGTCCCGGACATCATGCAGGGAGCCGAGCAGGAACGGGATGCTGCGCAGCATCAAACCGATGGTCAGCGCGAAGCGCTCCGGGTCCGCGCCGAACCGCCGCAGGGGCGTGACCGCCGCGACGAGGCCGTCCAGCAGCCGCTGGACCTCCGTGGTGGACGTCAGCAGGTTGGCGGCGTAGATGCACGCGACCAGACCGGCGGCGACGCCCAGCGCCGCGGGGAGCGAGTCCACCCACCAGCGGTAGCCGAGCACCACCAGCAGGAACAGCCACATGCTGCGCAGCGGCGCCACCAGCCGGCGGGCAGGCAGGCCGGCGGCCAGGTGGACAATAACGACGGCGGCAAGCACGACGGCGCGCGGCGCCGGTTCGCGGAGGGCCAGCACGGCCACCCCCGTGGCCACGAGGAGCCCGAACTTCAGCGCGAGCGGTGCCCGGTGCAGCCAGCTGCTGCCGGGTACGTAAGCGCTGATCAAATGGGCGTGGCCGCGCACTCAGCCGCTCCCCGCGACGTGGGCACTCAGCTCACGGTAGAAGGAGACGGCGGCCGCGGGCTCGCCGTCGTACACGATCCGTCCTCCGTCCACCACCAGGGTCCGGACACTGTCCTGCGCCAGTTCCAGGTCGTGCGTTGCAGTGACCAGCTGCTGCGGCAGCGCGGCGAGCCGGCGGCGCAGCAGCATCGTGTTGCGCAGGTCCAGCAGGGTGGAAGGCTCGTCCAGCACGAGTACGGCGGGATCGACCGCCAGCACGCTGGCCAGCGCCGCAAGCTGGCGTTCTCCGCCGGAGAGCTGGTAGATGCTCTGGTCCGCCAGGTGCGCGAGCCCGAAGTCCTGCAGCAGCGACAGCGCGGCAGCGCGGCGCTCCGTCCGCTTGCGGTACTTCCGGCGCAGGGACAGCTCGGCGTCCTCCAGCGGGGTCGGCATGACCAGCTGGGACAGCGGGTCCGTGAAAACGAAGGCAACCCGGCGCCGGACGGCGGCCGCGGCCGAGGCGGTGCCGAGGCCGTCGACGTCAACGGCACCCTCGTCCGGGACCACGAGGCCGTTGATGAGCTTCAGCAGGGTCGACTTCCCGGAGCCGTTGGCCCCGATCACGCTGATCCGGTCCTCCGGCAGCTCCAGTTCGGGCACGCTCAGGATGGGCGCGGCCGGCGTCTCGCCCGCCCCGTCGCCCAGCACCCGCACGTTCCGGAACCGGATCATGCTCAACGCTTCCGGCGCAGCAGGTCGGGGAAGGCCTTGTGCAGGCTGAGGGCGATCGCGGCCGCCACGGCGTTCTTGGCGAGGTCGCCGGGGATGAAGGGAAGGTCGGCTACCAGCGCCGCGGGCAGCGCCAGTTGGCCGTTGAGCATCATGCCGGCCACGCCCATGGCATGGGTCAACAGCGTGCCGGCGGTTGCGGCCAGGAAGAGCAGCACCGTGGTCACGGTGCCAACCTTGGAGCTGCGGCGGAGGATGCTGCCGGCGAGGAAACCGATCAGGGCCGCGGTGAAGGGGAAGGACAGCAGATAGCCGGCCGAGCCCGCGGCCAGCACGCCGAGTCCGCCCTGGAAGCCGGCGAAGATGGGCAGCCCGACCAGGCCGAGCAGGACGTACAAGCCGACGGCTGCCGCGGCGCGGGAGCCGCCCAGGACCAGGCCGGCCATGGCCACAATCATGGTCTGCAGGGTGATCGGCACGCCGACGACGTTGCCGGCCGGGATCGGCGGGACGGCCACGGAGGCGGCCGTGAGGGCGGCGAAAACGGCGATCAGCGCGAGGTCGGTGCCGTTCCAGGAGCGGCGCCCCTTACCGACGGCGGGCGGTGCGGGGATGGACACCGGATCCGGCTCCGCCGTTCCGGGCCGTGCCGGTCCTGACTCTGCCGAAGGGGAGTGCCGGATGTCTTCCGAAGCGGGCATGGTGGGATTCCTTCTGTCGATCCGGCACAAACGGCCGGTGATTCACACAGACAATAGCCCCTGCGGGCCTGCGTGGTCTTGTAGGTTTCCGACTAAGACCAGGTGGCCCGTAGAATGGATGGGGCCCATTCCGGCCCCCATCCCCATCGAGAGGTCCCATCTGTGATTACCGTCAGCGAACTTGAGCTGCGAGCCGGAGCGCGTTTGCTCATGGAGGCGGTGTCCTTCCGTGTGGACAAGGGGGACAAGATCGGGCTGGTCGGCCGCAATGGTGCCGGCAAGACCACCCTGACCAGGGTGCTGGCGGGTGAGGGCATTCCGGCCGCCGGCCAGGTGATCCGCAACGGTGAGGTCGGCTACCTGCCGCAGGATCCGCGCACGCCCAACATGGACCAGCTGGCCAGGGACCGGATCCTGTCCGCCCGCGGACTCGACGTCATCGTCGGGAAGCTGCGGAAGGCGCAGCAGGAAATGGCCAGCGAGGATCCGGCAGTGCACGCCAAGGCCATGCGCCGGTACGACCGGCTGGAGGCGGAGTTCCTGGCCGGCGGCGGTTATGCCGCCGAGGCCGAGGCCGCCGCGATCTCCTCCAATCTCCAGTTGCCCGAGCGCATCCTCAACCAGCCGCTCAAGACCCTCTCCGGCGGCCAGCGGCGGCGCGTCGAACTGGCCCGGATCCTCTACTCCGGAGCCGACACCATGCTGCTGGACGAGCCGACGAACCACCTGGACGCCGATTCGATCAGCTGGCTGCGCGAGTTCCTGAAGAACCACCAGGGTGGGCTGATCGTGATCAGCCACGACACCGGCCTGCTGGAGGCGACCGTCAACAAGGTCTTCCACCTGGACGCGAACCGCGCCGCCGTCGACATCTACAACATGAACTGGAAGCGCTACCTGCAGCAGCGCGAAACCGACGAGCGCGCCCGCAAACGCGAACGTGCCAACGCCGAGAAGAAGGCGCAGGTCCTGCTGGACCAGGCCAACAAAATGCGTGCCAAGGCCACCAAGGCCGTCGCGGCCCAGAACATGGCCAAGCGCGCCGAACGGCTGCTCGACGGGCTGGATGCCGTGCGGGCCCAGGACAAGGTCGCGGCCCTGCGCTTCCCGGACCCCGCCCCTTGCGGCAAGACCCCGATGACGGCCGAAGGGCTCAGCAAGTCCTACGGTTCGCTGGAGATCTTCACCGACGTGGACCTCGCGATCGACCGCGGTTCCAAGGTAGTGATCCTCGGACTCAACGGCGCCGGCAAGACCACCTTGCTGCGGATGCTGGCCGGCGTCGACACACCGGACACCGGCGAAGTCGTCCCGGGCCACGGGCTTAAGATCGGCTACTACGCCCAGGAGCACGACACGCTGGACACCGAACGCACCGTGCTGGAGAACATGCGGACCGCGGCGCCGGACCTGCAGGACACGCAGGTCCGGAACATCCTTGGTTCCTTCCTGTTCTCCGGGGACGACGTGAGCAAGCCGGCCGGCGTGCTCTCCGGCGGCGAGAAGACCCGGCTGGCGCTGGCCACCATCGTTGCCTCGTCGGCCAACGTGCTGCTGCTCGATGAGCCCACGAACAACCTGGACCCGGCCAGCCGCGCCGAAATCCTCGGCGCGCTGCGGAACTATACCGGCGCCGTCGTTATGGTCAGCCACGACGAGGGCGCCGTCGAGGCGCTGAATCCGGAGCGCGTGGTCCTGCTGCCCGACGGCGTCGAAGACCTTTGGAACGAGGACTACCTGGACCTGGTCACCCTGGCCTGATTCCGGGAGCGGCCTCGAACCGCAATTGCACGGCACTTAGCGGTCGCAGCTTCCCCAGCCTTCGCAAGCTCAGGCCGGGTCCCTCGCTGCTCCCTTGCCCTCGTTCCTCGGTCGGCGATGCGCGCCTGAGCAATTCCGTTTCAGGCCGTGCAGTAGCTAGTCGTCTCGGCTGAGCAGCGAGCCGTCCGTGCGGAAGCCCTGGGCATCGAGCAGCGCGTCCTCTTCCTCCTCCGCGGTGGGGCGGTTCCGCCGCCGTTTGGGGGCCGCCGTCCGCCGCGCGGGATTGGCCTCGTGGAAGCCCAGGGCTTCGTCCTCGGCCTGCAGTTCGTCCATCCGCGCCTGCTGCCGCGCCGCGTAGCCGTAGCCCACGAAGAACAGCAGCCCGAAGGCGTACCACTGCATCGAATAGGAGAGGTGCGGCCCCTCGTCGATCGCCGGCTTCGGGATCGCGACGGGCTGCGTTGCCGGCGCCGGATCCTCGGTGGCCATCATGCCGTAGGCGCCGGTGTAGACCGGGTAGTCCAGTTCCGCCGCGTAGTCCTCCAGCCGGATGGAAGCCAGCTGGCCCTCCGGCGCTCCGCGGTTGACAGCCGCCTCGCCTGGCTTCATGCGCACGACGACGGTCACGTCCCCTTCGGGGGCCGCCGGCACGTCGTCCGGACGGCCGGCCTGGTTGTTGCCAATGGGCAGCCAGCCGCGGTCGACGATCACGGCTGGTCCCGATTCCGGCTTGAACGGCACGAGGACTTCGTAGCCCGGCCGTCCGTTCAAAGGGCGGTTGCGGACGATCCGCTGCCCGGCAATGTCGTACTCGCCGCGCAGCGTGACCGGCGTCCACTCATCGGCCTCTGCCGCCGTTGCGAAGATCTGCGGCGCCGCGGAGAACTCGACGGGCGCGCGGTCGTAGTTGGATTCAATGGCGGAAATGA
This sequence comes from Arthrobacter sp. USHLN218, assembly GCF_037144715.1. Taxonomy (NCBI): domain Bacteria; kingdom Bacillati; phylum Actinomycetota; class Actinomycetes; order Micrococcales; family Micrococcaceae; genus Arthrobacter; species Arthrobacter sp. USHLN218. The sequence continues at coordinate 281,872 of NZ_JBBCYT010000003.1, read as the reverse complement.
CGTCGCGGGCCTGTTCGCGGCGGTCCATCTGCCAGTTGCCCAGCAGCACGCAGACGGCCGCGAGCAGGACCACGAGGAGGAACCAGCCGACCCACTTGCCGGTGAACAGGAAGCGGTAGGAACTCACAGCACCTCCGCCGTTCCCGGGTTGCCCCCGGCAGGGGTCTCGAATGCCTTCGTCTCGCGCCAGAGCCCGCGCTGTTCCAGGTACTCCTGGAGCCATTCCCGGTGCTCATCGCAGGCCAGCCAGGCCTTCCGGCGCTCCGGCGTGTGGATCTTCGGGTTGTTCCAGAGCAACTCCCAGGTTGCCGACGCACGGCAGCCCTTGCGCGAGCAGACCGGGGCAACAGCGATAGGCTGTCCGTTCCCGGACAGTTGGTCGAATAAGTTCACGCTGCGTCTCCGTCTTTCCTGTGTTGATCCATCAGTCCCTCATTGCCCGACGCGTCATCAAACCCGGGCCGGCCCGGCGCGCCCCTGCTGCCTGCAGCGCCGCCGCCGCTGCCCGAGTCGTCGTCGATCACCTCGCCTGCGAGCACCTCGGTCTCTTCCTCCTGCGGGCCCGTGCCGGCCTCAAGTTCGGCGACCGGGGCCCGGTCGAGGAGCGAGTCGCTGTGCTGCAGATTGCTCTGGTCACTGCCGCTGTTCGCGATGACCACGGCGATCCATGGCAGGAAGACGGCGCCCGCGATGAACGTCCAGCGCAGCCAGCCGTCCACGAAAAAGAAGAGCAGGAGGCAGGCGAGGCGGATGCTCATGGCGATGGTGTACTTGACCATCCGGCGCCGCATCTCGTCGGTATGGCCCTCCTGCGCGTCCGTAATGCTCTGGACGGCCTGATCATCGTTTGACTGCTTACTCATCACGCTCCAAAGAACCTCCTTCAATTCTCCCACGGCACCCGCCGAGGAACGAACTTCTCCGAGCCTGCGGATCCTGCGGCCGGGCTAGGATGCTCTAGGACAAATCAGCGTTTTCAACGGAGGTTAGTGTGAGCAACGAAGAGCAGGCGGGGCGCAGCGTCCTGGTGACCGGCGGAAACCGCGGCATCGGGCTCGCTATCGCGCGCGCATTCCAGGCGAACGGCGACAAGGTGGCCATCACCTACCGCAGCGGCGACGTGCCCGAGGGGCTGCTGGGCGTCAAGGCGGACGTGACTGATGCCTCCTCGATCGACGCCGCCTTCACCGAAGTCGAGGCGGCCCACGGCCCGGTCGAGGTGCTGGTTGCCAACGCCGGCATCACCCGCGACACTCTCCTGCTGCGGATGAGCGAAGACGATTTCACCGACGTCATCGACACCAATCTGAGCGGCGCTTTCCGGGTGGTCAAGCGCGCGTCCAAGGGCATGATCCGGCTGCGCAAAGGCCGTGTTGTGCTGATTTCCTCCGTCGTGGGACTCTACGGATCACCGGGGCAGATCAACTACGCCGCTTCCAAGTCGGGCCTTGTCGGGATCGCCCGCTCGCTGACCCGCGAACTCGGTTCCCGCGGAATCACCGCCAACGTCGTCGCCCCTGGTTTCATCAATACCGACATGACGGCGGCGCTCCCCGAGGACACCCAGAAGAGCTACCTCTCCAGCATCCCGGCGGGGCGCTTCGCCGAGCCCGAGGAAGTGGCCAACGTCGTGCGCTGGATCGCCAGCGACGAGGCCGGCTACATCTCCGGCGCGGTCATTCCGGTCGACGGCGGACTGGGAATGGGCCACTGACCGCATAACCGGTATTTGTCGCATTCGGACAAAGCTTGAGGCTCCGCAGGCTGGCAGTATGGTCTGCGAGCCATTTTCATTAGGTGATTTCTACAAACGTCCTGACGACTAGGAGCAAGAATGGGTGCCTTGGACGGCAAAGCAGCAATTGTGACAGGATCCTCGCGCGGGGTTGGGGCCGCCGTGGCCGGACTGCTGGCGGCTGAGGGGGCCGGCGTCGTCGTCAACTACAGGCAGAAGGCACCCCGCGCCAATAAGGTTGTGGCCGGGATCGAAGCCGCCGGCGGCAGGGCCGTCGCAGTGGGCGCCGACCTGACCTCGCCCGAAGGGGCACAGGCCCTGGTCGACGCGGCCACCGGGAACTTCGGCGGGCTGGACCTGCTGGTCCTGAATGCCTCCGGCGGCATGGAATCCGGCCTCGGCGAGGACTACGCCATGCGGCTCAACCGCGATGCCCAGGTCAACATGCTCAAGGCCGCGGCGGCTGTCCTCCCCGCCGGGTCCCGCGTCGTGTTCGTCACCAGCCACCAGGCCCATTTCATTAACACGGTGCCCACCATGCCCGAGTACGAACCGGTCGCCCGGAGCAAGCGTGCCGGCGAGGATGCACTGCGGGCCCAGCTGCCGGCGCTCGAAGAGAAGGGCATCAGCCTGGTAGTGGTCTCGGGAGACATGATCGAGGGAACGGTGACGGCGACGCTGCTGGACCGTGCTGCCCCCGGCGCCATCGAAGCCCGGCGCGAGGCGGCAGGCAAGCTCTACTCGGTCGAGGAATTCGCAGCGGAGATCGCGAAGATGGCCACCGCGGACGTTCCCTCCGGCCACACCGAACTGGTGGGCGGAGCCGAATGGTTCCAGCGGGCCCAGGCCTGATTTCCGCTCTGGCGGACCCTTCCCGGTGGCCGCCGCCCGTGCATGAGCACAGGCGGCGGCCACCGTCGTCTGCACGACCCTGCCACCCGGCCATTCCCTTACCCCGCGGAGTGCACTATGATCAAATGTTTAGCCGCACCGGAAGGGAAGTCGTGCGGAGCTATCTTTGGGGGAACAATGCGGCGTACCTGCGCAGCTCTATGCGCCGTGCTGGCGCTGGCACTATCCATGCTCTGCGGCGCGCTCCCGTCGCAGGCGGCGGCAGCGGCCATCACGCTCAGCGACTACTCCGGGCCCGCCGGGACCACGGTCACCGTCACCGGGACAAGTTTCCCGAAGAAGACCGCGGGAACCGTGTCCGCCGGTACCGGCCAACAGGCCTTCACGACGTCCGCTTCGGGGTATTTCAAGACGTCCATCGTGATCCCCGACGCCGCCGATGCTTCGCTGCGGATTGAGGCGCGCGCGGGCGTTGCCGCCGCCTCTGCGATGTTCACGGTCACCTACAGCAGCCCCTCCGTGACCGAAGAGGAACAGCAGGTGGCGGCGCTCGACACGGCAGCCGCCCTGCCGGGGGTCAGCACCGCACGACTGCGCTTCGGGGTCGGCACACCGGGAGGCCCGCTGGCGCAAGGCGAGCTGGATGCCGTCGCCGCGATGTCGGGGGAGGCCCCGTCCGTGATCCTGTCCTACAAGGACTTCCGGCAGGCGCCGCCGGTGGCCGAGCTGGACGCGGTGCGGGCCCGCGGCGCGGTGACGCTGCTGACCTGGGAACCATGGGCCTGGGGCGGCGGAACGGAACAGCCCGCCTACTCGCTGGACCGGATCGCAGCCGGGGACTTCGACGCCTACCTCCGGCAATGGGGCACCGCCCTCGCCCAATGGGGCCACCCCGTCTACCTGCGGTTCGGCCACGAGATGAACGGCAACTGGTACCCCTGGTCGGAAGGCGTCAACGGCAACGGCGCCGGCGACTACGCGGCGGCCTGGCGGCACGTCCACGACGTCGTCAGCTCGACGGGAGCCGCCAACGTGCAGTGGGTGTGGAATCCCAACGTGCCCTACTGGGGGTCGACGCCGCTCGACGGGCTCTATCCCGGACCGGGCTACGTCGACGCGGTGGCCCTGGACGGCTACAACTGGGGCACCTCGGCGGACTGGAGCAAGTGGACCCAGCCGTGGGAGCTCTTCGCCGACGGCCTCGGCCAGGTGCGTTCGCTGGCTCCGGGCAAACCCATCCTGATCGCGGAGACGTCATCGGCCGAACAGGGCGGCTCGAAAGCCACCTGGAATGCGGACCTGGTCTATTACCTGGCGCAGCAGCCGGACATCACTGCCGTGGTGTGGTTCCACTTCAACAAGGAAACCGACTGGCGGATCGACAGCAGCCAAAGCTCGGCGGACGCGCTCCGGGCGGCACTGGCGGCCCGCCGCGGCTGAACGGCGGCTGAACTGCGGCGCTTTTCGGATACTGTCGCCGGATCAGACCCCGGCGAAGTACCGGACGACGTCCAGGTAGGGGATGTTGACGGCGGCGTCCGCGGCTTCCCGGACGGCCGGTTTCGCGTTGAAGGCCACGCCGAGACCGGCGGCGGCGAGCATATCCAGGTCGTTGGCGCCGTCGCCGACCGCGATGGTCTGTGCCATGTCGATGTGCTCGGCCTTGGCCCAGGCACGCAGCGAAGCCTCTTTCGCGGCGCGGTCCACGACGTCCCCCTCGACGACGCCGGTCAGGGCGCCGTCCGTGGTGCCCAGCAGGTTCGCGTGCCAGTAGTCCAGCCTCAGCTCCGCGGCCAGCGGGTCGAGGATCTGGCTGAATCCGCCGGAGACCACCCCGACGACGTGGCCGGCGTTGAGGAACGCCTCGACCAGTTCGGCGGCTCCGTCGGTGAGCTCAACCGCACCATGGACCCGATCGATGACCTCCAGCGGCAGGTCGCGCAGGGTCCCGACGCGGGCATGCAGGCTCTCGGCAAAGTCCAGTTCGCCGCGCATCGCGGCATCGGTCAGCGCGGCGACCTCGTCCCGCTTCCCGGCGTGCTCGGCGAGCAGCTCGATGACCTCCTGCTTGATCAGGGTGGAATCGACATCCATGATCAGCAGCTTGCGTTTCGGGCCGGCCAGCTCCGCGGGCAGGACCGCCGTGCCGATGGAGCTTGTGATGACCGGCTGGACCGCCGCCCGCAACGCCAGGAGACCGGACTCCAGGTCGCCGTCGTACCCCACGGCGTGCACCGTGGCCTGGAAACGCCCATTGTCGAAGTTTTCGAGCTCCACAATGATGCCGCCGGCCGCGGAAAGGGCCTGCTGGACCGCCACCAGGTACTCGTCGGTGAGCTTGAGCCCGTAGGAGACAACGCGGAAGAGCGAAAGCATGCGGGGGAAGTCCTTGTCTGTCGGGCGCGCGGGGCGCCGTGGAAATCAGCGGGGGGCCAATCGCCGGGCCACCGGCGTAGCGTTTGGCGAATGCTGCCTTTCTTAGCCTAGTGTCTAGAAGCATGAGTGATGTTCTTGAATTTGCCGGGGTCAGCGTTGTCCGCGGGCGGAAAACCCTGTTGGACAACGTGGACTGGCAAGTCAAGGAAGGCGAGCGGTGGGTCATCCTGGGCCCGAACGGCGCCGGGAAGACCACGCTGCTGCAGATCGCCGGCGCCCGGCTGCATCCAACCCGCGGCGTGGCCGGGATCCTCGAAGAGGTCATGGGATCCGTCGACGTGTTCGAGCTCCGCCCGCGGATCGGCCTGGCCTCCGCGGCGCTGGCCAACCAGATTCCGGAGCAGGAAACCGTGCTGAACGTCGTCGTTACCGCCTCCTACGGCGTGACCGGCCGCTGGCGCGAGGCCTACGAGAAGCAGGACGAGCGCCGGGCGTTCCGCCTGCTGGGCCAGTGGGGGATGTCCACCTTCCTCAACCGCCGCTTCGCCACGCTGAGCGAGGGCGAACGCAAGCGGGTGCAGATCGCCCGCGCGCTGATGGCGGACCCGGAGCTGCTGCTGCTCGATGAACCCGGCGCGGGGCTGGACCTTGCCGGCCGCGAGGACCTCGTCCACAGGCTCAGCCAGCTCGCAGCTGACGAGGATGCTCCGGCGCTGGTGCTCGTGACGCACCACCTGGAGGAGGTGCCCCCGGGCTTCACCCACGCCATGCTGCTGCGCGAAGGTGGCGTGGTGGCGCAGGGGCCCATCGATGAGGTGCTCACCGAAGAGAACCTCAGCACTGCCTTCGACATGCCGCTCGAGGTCAAGAACGACGGCGGCCGGTACACGGCCGTTGCGCGCCGCGCCTGAGCCGGTACTGACTTTATGGACTTAGTCCAGGCGCTTGTTATTGCCCTGGCCGGGCTCTGGGCCGGCACCATCAACAGCATCGTCGGCTCCGGCACGCTCGTTACGTTCCCCGTCCTGGTGGCGCTCGGCTTCCCCCCGGTGACCGCGACCATTTCCAACGCGATGGGCCTCATCGCCGGCAACTTCGGCGGAGTCTACGGGTACCGTCGGGAGCTGCGCGGGCTCAGCGGGACGCTGAAGATGCTGCTGCCGGCATCTCTGCTCGGCGGCATCACGGGCGCGGCGCTGCTGCTGAACCTGCCGGAGGAAGTCTTCGGCATCGCCGCGCCGTTCCTGATTGTGCTGGCGCTGCTGTTCGTCATCTTCCAGCCCAAGCTGCAGGCCTGGGTGCGGGAGCGGCAGGCCGCGCAGGCACGGACCCGGAGCCAGCCGCTGGTGCTGCTGTTCCTGATCTACTTCGCCGGCGTCTACGGCGGCTACTTCGTCGCGGCCCAGGGCATCCTGCTCGTCGGGATCCTCGGCATCTTCCTGCACGGCACGCTGCAGCAGGCCAATGCCGTCAAGAACGTGCTGGTGCTCGGCGTGAACATTATCGCCGGCATCTCCTACATGATCTTCGCGTTCGACCGCATCAACTGGCAGATCGTGCTGGTGATCGCGGTGAGCTCGCTGGTCGGCGCGCTGATCGGCACGGCCGTGGGCCGGCGCCTGAAGCCGGTGGTCCTGCGCGGCGTCATCGTCGCCCTCGGCCTCGTTGCCCTCTTCGTCATGGTCTCGGAACTCGTGGCATGAACCTGCACTACCTGGAGAGCGCGGATGATCCGCTGGTCGCCGACTACACCCAGCTGACGGACACCGCCCTGCGACGCCGCCGCGAGCCGGCCGAGGGGATGTACATCGCGGAGAGCTCCAAGGTGCTGCGCCGGGCCATCGCTGCGGGCCACCGGCCGAGATCGTTCTTCCTCGCCGAAAAGTGGCTCGAGGACCTGCGCGATGTCATCGGCCTCTTCCCGGAGGTGCCCGTCTTCGTTGGCACTCCGGATGTGCTTGAAGCCATCACCGGCTTCCATCTGCATCGCGGAGCCATGGCCGCCATGCACCGCCCGGCGCCCCGCGATCCCGCGGCGGTAGTGGCCGGCGCGCGCCGCGTCGCGGTGCTGGAGGACATCGTGGACCATACGAATGTCGGCGCGATCTTCCGCTCGGCCGCCGCGATGGGCATGGATGCCGTCCTGATCAGCCCGCGCTGCGCCGACCCGCTCTACCGCCGCAGCATCCGGGTCAGCATGGGCACGGTCTTCCAGGTCCCGTGGGCGCGCCTGCCGGAATGGCCGGCCGGACTGCGTGTCCTCAAGGAGCAGGGATTTACGACGGCGGCGCTTGAGCTGACCGAGGATGCCATCACCCTGGATGAACTTGAGTCCCGTACGTTCGACCGGCTGGCCCTCATCCTCGGAACGGAGGGCGCCGGCATGCTGCCGGAGACCCTGGAGCAAGCCGACCTGAAGGTGATGATCCCGATGCGCGCCGGAGTGGATTCGCTGAACGTGGCGGCCGCCAGCGCCGTGGCCTTCTGGGCATGCCGCCCCGAGGTTTCCGGCATCGGCGGCTGATGCGGTAGGATGGGTTGCTGGCCTGCCATGGGCCAACCGTTTTCCATCCCTTAAAGCCGCTGGCAAAATCCAGGGGCGTGTTCAAAGGATTCCACATGAAGTCTGATATCCACCCGGCATACGCCCCGGTTGTCTTCCGCGACCTTGCCTCCGGCGTTTCCTTCCTGACCAAGTCCACTGTTGGTTCCAGCAAGACTGTTGAGTGGGAAGACGGCAACACCTACCCGCTGATCGAGGTTGAAATCTCCTCCGAGTCGCACCCGTTCTACACCGGCAAGCAGCGCATCATGGACACCGCCGGCCGTGTCGAGCGCTTCAACGCCCGCTTCAAGGGCTTCGGCAAGAAGTAACTTCTTCGCCCGCAGATTTGAGCGACGGCGGTCCGCACCAGTCCACTCTGGTGCGGACCGCCGCTTTTAACCCGCACCCCGCGCGGTGGTATGACTAAAGAGCCGGCGGCGTTCGTCCGCGGCGCGAAGCAGACTGGCAAGGAGCTCGGAATGTCCGGTCACCGGCACGGTGAATACAAGGTCCACGGCGGCAAGCTCGTCGTGGTCGACCTCGACGAGGAAGCAGGCCGGCTGGCCAATGTCTCCGTCAGCGGCGATTTCTTCCTCGAACCGGACGAGGCGCTGGACGATATCAACGCCGCGCTGAACGGCATGGCCGCCGATGGTTCCCATGCCGACTATGCGGCGGCCGTCGAGGCGGCCCTGTCTCCCGACGTGGTGCTCTTCGGATTTTCCGCGCCAGCGGTGGCCACAGCGGTGCGCCGGGCCCTGGCGAAGGCCACCGGCTGGCGGGACCACGACTGGCAGCTCATCGGTCCGCAGGTGCTGCCGATCCACCTCAACGTGGCCCTTGACGAGGTGCTGACCCGCCGGGTGGGGGAGGGCAAACGCCAGCCGACCATGCGGATCTGGGACTGGGACGAGCCCTCCGTGGTGATCGGCAGCTTCCAGTCGGTCAGGAATGAAGTAGACGCCGACGGGGCCGAACGCCATGGCGTGACCGTGGTCCGCAGGATCACCGGCGGCGGGGCGATGTTCATGGAACACGGCAACGCCATCACGTATTCGCTCTACCTTCCGCAGACCCTCGTGGACGGCCTGTCGTTCGAGGCATCGTACGCGTTCCTGGACGCGTGGACCATGGCGGCGCTGGAGAAGGTCGGCGTGGAGGCCTTCTACCAGCCGTTGAACGATATTGCGACGCCGGAGGGCAAGATCGGCGGCGCCGCCCAGAAACGCCTGGGCAACGGCGCCATGCTGCACCATGTGACGATGTCCTACGACATCGATGCCGACAAGATGACCGACGTCCTGCGGATCGGCAAGGAAAAGATCTCGGACAAGGGCATTGCCAGCGCGAAGAAGCGGGTGGATCCGCTCCGGCGCCAGACCGGACTGGACCGGGAATCCATCATCGGCACCATGATGGACACGTTCCGGGACCGCTACGGCGCCTCGGATTCTGCCATCACCGACGAGGAACTGGCGGCCGCCAAGGACCTCGTAGAGGCCAAGTTCGCCACCGGGGAGTGGCTGCACCGCGTGCCGTAGCGCGCCCGCTTACACCTCGTCTGCGAGCGCTGCCGTCCGTTCGTCGATGAAGGTCTGCAGCGTCGCGGACTGGTCCGCCAGCTCCTCCGCGGTGAGGCCGTCGCTGGACGGCACAGCGGACGCGATCTCGTCCAGGAGTTCGGTGGCGGTTCCGTCCCCGTACATCCGGTGGTAGAGGTCTGCGTAGGCGGCCTCATAGGCGGGCCGGAACGCCTCCGATGCCAGGAACCGCTCCTTCAGCTCGTTGCCTCCCCGGCCGCCGCCTCCTGCCATCCCGCCGCCGCTTTCGTTGGCGCCGGGCGCGATGCCCGGATCGTTGCCGGGATCGAAGCCTCCCGGAGGTGTCCCGGCAGCATCATCCTGCCCAGGCGGCATCGCTCCGCCGCCCCCTCCGATGGTGAGCTGCTCATCGGGGGACGCCGCGGCGTCCCCCGTCATGGCGAGGTTGAGGTCCCACGAAACGACGGAAATCTTCTTCGACTGCAGGTCGTACCAGAGGTAATAGTTCTGGCCCGGTCCTGCCATGTCGTCGCCGTTGACCAGGAGGTTCATGGTGGCGGTGTAGCGGGCAAAGGATTCAATATCCACCCAGTCGGACAATTCGGCATCGAACTCCTCGTCGCTGGCTTCCGAGAGCCATTTGAGGAAGTCGACGATGGGCTGCACGTCTTCGCTGCCCTCGGCGTTGAGCTGTTTGAACTGCTCTTCGTACGTTGCGAGGTCGTCGCCCTGGTACGTGAAGCTGGATTCCGCATCCGACTTGTAGAGCACGCCGGCTGTGTCGAAGAGGGAATCGGCGTAGGTTTCGTCGGGATTCTCCACCAGCAGCCGGGTCTGGGTCGGGCTGCCGTTCACGGAATAGGTGGTGTAGGCGTACCGCTGCGTCGCCTGGCCGCTGGCCGCTGTCAGGGCCAGGGCAAGGGCCTCGTTGAGGGCTGGCGAACCGGGGCGCAGGGCGAGCTGCGTGAGGCCGTGGTACGTCTGGCCATCCGTGTACTTGTCGAAGTCGATGAGCAGCGGGAGCGACTCGGGAACGTCGGAGGAGATGTCCATGGTGTTTGAGGTGTTTGCGTTGCCGGCCATTGGGCCGCCTCCGCCGCTGAGGCTGCGCAAGGTCGAATTGCCCTTGAGCCGCACGCCCACGTTGGACACCACGGTCCCATCGATGGTGATGTCGGCCGGCATCCATTCCTTGGACCCATCCGCTTCGTAGGCCGCGACCATGTCGGCATAGTCGGATTCCTCCCAGGCAACGCTGATCCGGTGGGACACGCCGTCGGCAAAGAAGGAGTCCCTGGTAGCCGCAGAAGCGCCCTCCGCCGCATCCGAACCGGAGCCGGTGGACGATGGCGCAGCCGATGTCCCAGCCGCCGGGGAGTCTGTCGCCGCCCCGACGCCGCACCCGGACAAGGCCAGCGTTAGGGCAAGGGCGGATGCCGAAAGAATCGTGGTGGGGAAACGTCGCATGGGTCCTTCTAGGCTCGCCGAATGGATGTCTCCCAGCTTCGTGCCTAGAGCTGTGCCGTTTCTGTGCCCGAACCCTGCGCCGGGTATGACCCGATCCCGCGGCTCTTCCGGACCCCAGGCGCAGGTCCGGCCCGCACGGCCCGCCGAAGGCGCGGGGTCCTTATTTTGCTGCGGCCTGCTGCGCCCTCAGGGCGCGCAGCAGATGGTCCCGCTGCTCGACGACGATGCGCCGGAGCGCCGCCGGGGCACCGGGATGCCGCCCGAGCCACTCATCGGTGCGGACGACGACGGGATGCAGTTCGGGTGCCTGGCCCTCGGCCAGGTCCTGCTGCAGGGGATACAGGCCGCGGACGACCCGGCTGGCCAGTTCGATGCTCTGCCGCTGCCACACGCCCTCGATACTCCGGAAGTACTGATCGATGAAGGGAGCCAGCAACCCGTGCCCGGCGGCCCCGAAGCCGTCGATCGTGGCGTCCAGCAGCTCATTGGACAGTTGCGAACCGGCGACGGCGTCCTCCCAGGCCTTGGCCTTGACGGCCGGTTCGGGGCGGGCACACATGGCGGCCGTGAAGCCGGCGCGGCCCGACGCCGTCAGGTCCCGCTCCAGCTCCGCCTCCAGCCGGGAGGCGTCGGCGCGGCCGGTCGCCGCCAGCGCCTGCCACAGCCGCCACCGGAGGTCCGCATCCATGGCGAGACCCTCCGGTGCCGAGGAGCCGTCCAGCAATGCGGCGAGGTAGTCCGCACCGGCCGGATCCGCCCGGCCGACGGCCGCCAGGCAGCGGGCCCACGCCAGTTGGTGGTCGCTTCCCGGCTCCGCAGCCTCCAGCTCCGTGCGCAGGAACGTGGCGACGCGGCGCCGGAGGCTGTCACGCTCCGCGGCGGGCGCATAGCGTTCCAAGGCCGTCCGCGCACAGTCCAAGAGCATCTGCAGGACGCCGTTGTCCGTCTCGGCCCGGGCGAAGCGTTCCACGGCCGCCAGGTACGATTCCGCGTCCAGCAGGCCGTCGCGCGCCATATCCCACAGCGTGGACCAGCACAGCGCCCGGGCCAGCGGATCCGCCACCCGGTCCAGCGAGGCAAGCACGGTCTGCAGGGAGCGCGGATCGAACCGGACCTTGACGTAGCTGAGGTCCTCGTCATTCACCAGCAGCAGCGCGGGCTCATGGCGGCCCGCGAGCCCGGTCACCTCGGTCACGCGTCCGGCGACGTCCAGCTCCACGGAGCCGGACCGTGCAAGTGCGCCGTCGGCATCGAAGTCGTAGAGCCCTACCCGCAGCCGGTGCGGCCGCTCCGCGGGTAGTCCCGTGACCGGATCCGTGGCTTCCTGGACCAGGCGTACGGCAGCCAGGCTCCCGCCGTCGTACTCCAGTTCCGGGGTGATGGCGGAAATTCCGGAGGTCTGCAGCCAGGCCCCCGCCCACCCGCCCATGTCGCGGCCGGAGGCGCCGCTGATCACCGCCAGGAAGTCGGCCAGGGAGGTGTTGCCGTACTCGTGCTGCCGGAAGTAGCGGCGCGCCGCCGCGGCGAAGGCGTCCGCGCCGACGTAGGCCACGAGTTGCTTGAGCACCGCGGCGCCCTTGGCGTAGGTGATGCCGTCGAAGTTCTGTTTAGCCGCCTCCAGGTCCACGATGTCGGCGACGATCGGATGCGTGGTGGGGAGCTGGTCCTGCACGTAGGCCCAGGCCTTGCGGCGGTTGGCAAAGGTGACCCAGGCGTTTTCGAACTCGGTGGCCTCGACCAGGGCCAGCGAGCCCATATAGTCGGCGAAAGACTCCTTGAGCCACAGGTCGTCCCACCAGGACATCGTGACCAGGTCCCCGAACCACATGTGCGCCATCTCGTGCATGATCGTGTTGGCCCGGGCCTGGTACTGGGCAACCGTGGCGCGGGAGGTGAACACGTACTTCTCGGTGAAGGTGACCAGGCCCGGATTCTCCATGGCGCCGAGATTGTATTCCGGCACGAACGCCTGCTCGTACTTGCCGAAAGGGTAGGGGTAGTCGAACAGGTCGTGGAAGAAGTCCAGCCCCTGCTTGGTGGTGGCAAAGATGCGCTCCGCGTCGAAGGAGTCCGCCAGCGCGGCGCGGCAATAGGCGCCCAGCGGGACCTGCAGCAGGCTCCCGTCCGCCAGCCTTCGCTCCCAGCTGTCCTGGGCCCGGTGGTACGGCCCGGCCAGCACGGTGGTGATGTAGGTGGAGATCCGGGCCGTCGGCTCGAAGCGGCAGACCGCGGAATCGGGCGAACCGGGAGAACCGGGAAGTTCCTCCACCGAGGCGAGCGGGGCGTTGGAGGCGACCTGCCAGCCCGAGGGCGCCGTGATGGTGAAGCTGAAGACGCCTTTGAGGTCCGGCTGCTCGAAGTTCGCGAACACCCGGCGTGCGTCCGCCGGTTCGTACTGGGTGTACAGGTAGGTCTTGCCGTCCGCGGGATCGGTGAACCGGTGCAGGCCCTCGCCGCTGCGGCTGTACAGCGCGGTGCCCACCACGGTGGCCCGGTTGCGCCGCTGCAGTCCCGGCAGCCGGATCCGGGACCCGTCCACCACAGCCGCGGGATCCAGCCGCTCGCCGTTGAGGACCACGGCTTCCACGCCGCCGTGGATGAAGTCCAGGAATGTTTCGGCACCGGGGGAGCTGCAGCTGAAGTCGATGACGGTCTCCGAGGCGTACCCCGGAACCTCCGGGTCTTCCGCGGAGCGGAGGTCGAGGCTGACCTCGTAGCTGTCCACTTCGATCAGTTCCGAGCGCGTTCGTGCCTCCGCGCGGCTAAGGTTCCCATGAGTCATCCGGCCCATTCAATCACGCCCCGCTGCGCCGCCGCGGACGCTCAGCCGACGATGAGCCGCGCGGCGCCCAGCCCCAGGGCGGCGATCAGCAGCCAGGCCAGCAGGGCGACGGCCAGCGAGGCGACGGAACCGCGCGCCAGCTCCCGCACCCGAATGCCCGTCCCGAGGCCGAACAACGCCATCGCCAGCAGCCAGTCCTGCAGCGTCGCGGCCGCGTCCAGCATGTCCGGCGGCAGCCAGCCGGAGCTGCCCAGCAGGACCATCGCCGCGAAACCGGCAATGAACGGCGGCACCAGCGGCGGCCGTCCGGCATCCGGTGCGGTGCTGCGGCGGTGCCAGGCCACCCCGGCCACAATCGGTGCCAGCAGCAGCACGCGCGCCAGCTTAACGACGACGGCGGCCCCCAGTGCCGCGGTCCCGGCGGTCTGGGCCGTGGCCACGACCTGGCCCACGTCGTGGACGGAGCTGCCCACCCAGACGCCGAAGAGCTCCGCCGGCAGGTCCGCCGCCACCATGATGGCCGGCAGGACAACGATGGCCAGCGAACCGCACAGCGTCACCAGGGCCACGGGTACGGCGACATCCTGACCCCGGCTCCCGCGGGCCGCCGCGACCGCACCGATGGCGGAGACGCCGCAGATCGAGAAGCCAGCCGCCAGCAGCAGGGGCTGGTCGCCGCCCAGCCTGAAGGCGCGGGCGAGCAGGTAGGTCCCGGCGAAGGCCGCCGCGACCACGCCCGTGATCAGCAGCAGGCCGCCGACGCCCAGCTGCGCCAGAGCGCCCAGCGACAGCTTCAGGCCCAGCAGGACGATCCCGGCCCGGAGCAGCGCACGGGCGGAAAACGCCAGGCCAGGCCGCGCCGTCCCGCCCGCCGCCGTCCGAAGGCCGGGCAGGTTGGCCACCAGGACGCCCAGCACCACGGCGAAGCTCATGGCCGGAACGGCCGGCAGGAGCAGGTGCGCGGCATAGGCGGCAGCCGCCGCGGCTACGGCCAGCAGCAGGCCCGGAAGCAACGGCAGCCACCGACCGGCGCCGCGCTCGGCAGCCCGGGGCGCAGGGTCGGAAGGCACGGAACTCGTCTCAGGCACAGAAGCTACTGTGCCGTACGGCACGCGCAACACGCTATTGGCGCGTAAAAGTGGGCACGCGAGGTCCGGACGTGAAACGCTTTGGGCTATGTCGGATCTGTTTGCGGACTACGCCCATGCCGCCACACGCAGCACTGCCTACGACGAAATGTTCGGCGCCGGCCAGGTGCCGCGTGCGGAGTATGCGCAGGTGGCCTCCACGCTGGGCGAGCTGACTCTGGCGGACGTCACGGCCCGGGCCGACTCGATGGCGCGCACCTTCCTCGACCGCGGCGTGACTTTCGACTTTGCCGGCGAGGAGCGGCCGTTCCCCATCGACCTGGTGCCGCGGGTTATCTCCGCCGACACCTGGCAGGTGCTCGAACGCGGCGTATCGCAGCGCGTGCGCGCCCTGGAAGCCTTCCTGGACGACGTCTACGACCGGATGTCGGCGGTGTCCGACGGCGTGGTGCCGCGCAGCCTGATCACCTCCAGCGACCATTTCCACCGGCAGGTGTCCGGTTTCGATCCTGCCGGCGGGGTCCGGATCCACGTCTCCGGCATCGACCTGGTCCGGGACGAGGCCGGCACGTTCCGGGTGCTCGAGGACAACGTCCGCGTGCCGAGCGGCGTCAGCTACGTGATCGAGAACCGCCGGGCCATGGCCAAGGGCCTGCCCGAGGCCTTCGGCCAGCAGCCGGTACGCCCGGTCGACGACTACCCCCGGCGGCTGCTGACGGCCCTGCGCAAGACCGCGCCCTCCGGCGCGGAGGACCCGACCGTCGTCGTACTCACCCCCGGCGTGTACAACAGCGCGTACTTCGAACACACGCTGCTGGCCGGCCTGATGGGCGTGGAGCTGGTGGAGGGACGGGACCTCATCTGCCGCGCGAACCGCGTCTACATGCGGACGACGGCGGGGGAGCAGCGCGTGGACGTGATCTACAAGCGGATCGACGACGAGTTCCTGGACCCGCAGCAGTTCCGCTCCGACTCGGTGCTCGGCTGCCCGGGCATCGTCAACGCCGCCCGGGCCGGCAACGTCACGATCGCCAACGCGATCGGCAACGGCGTGGCCGACGACAAACTGGTCTACAGCTACGTGCCGGACCTCATCCGCTACTACCTGGGCGAGGAACCCATCGTGCCCAACGTGGACACCTTCCGCCTGGAGGATCCGCAGGCGCGCGAGGAGGTAATGGACCGGCTGGAGGAACTGGTGGTCAAGCCGGTGGCCGGCTCGGGCGGCAAGGGCCTGGTCATCGGTCCGGCCGCCTCGAAGGCCGAGCTGGAGGAGCTGCGCGCCAAGGTCCTCCAGGACCCGCGCGGCTGGATCGCCCAGCCCGTGCTGCAGCTCTCCACGGTCCCCACCATGTCCGGCGGCCAGTTCAGCCCGCGGCACGTGGACCTGCGTCCATTCGCCATCAACGACGGCGACGACGTCTGGGTGCTGCCCGGCGGCCTGACCCGCGTGGCGCTGAAAGAAGGCTCGCTGATCGTCAATTCCAGCCAGGGCGGCGGATCCAAGGACACCTGGGTGCTGGCGGAAGACTCAGCCCAGCTGGCCCGGCAATCCGCCGAGGCACAGGTGGCCGTTGCGCCCGCCCAGTCCACCGCCTGGCCGGTGGACCCCGAGCCGCGGCACGAGCCGGAACAGTGAGAGAATGCTCCATGCCCTTTGAAGGAGGTCCGAACCGATGCTGAGCCGCATCGCCGAGTCCCTGTTCTGGATCGGCCGCTATGTGGAGCGGGCCGACGGCACCGCCCGCATCCTCGACGTCAACCTGGAGCGGCTGAACCAGCTGCCCACCGCCGAGCAGGCGCAAGTCTCCCGGCAGCTGCTGGGAGTCATGGGTGCGGTGCCGGACGGGCCGGACTTCGGGATGGGGGACCTGCTGAACAAGCTCGCCTTCGACCGCGGCACGACCACGTCGATCGCCGGTGCCCTGGGCGCGGCCCGCGAGAACGCCCGCCGCGCCCGCGAGACCGTCTCCTCCAGCCTCTGGGAGGGCCTGAACACCACCTGGTACGGGCTGAACCAGCACCGGAAGGACGTGGTGGGGACGTACCGGTTCTGCCACTGGGTGCTCGAGCGCACTGCCATGATCAAGGGCCTGTCGGACACCACCATGAGCCACGACGAGAGCTGGCAGTTCCTGGCGCTGGGCCGCAGCCTGGAGCGGGCGGACATGACGGCCCGGATGCTGTCGACCCAAGGCGTCCTGTCCGCCGGGCTTTCCTGGGTCAACATGCTGCGCTGCGCCGGTGCCTACGAAGCCTTCCTGCGCACCCGCCGCGGGGCCGCCGGCGAGGAGCAGGCCGCCGAGTTCCTGCTGCTGGACCGGCTGTTCCCGCGGTCCATCGTCTACGCGTTGAGCGATGCCGAGCGCGCACTGGAACGCCTGGACCCGTCCTACCGCCGCATCGGCTTCATCACCGACGCCCGGCGGATTGTCGGGCAGGCCCGCAGCTTCCTAGAGTTCCACCAGCCCGCCGACCTGCTGGCGGAGCTGCCCGCGCACATGGACCGGGTGCAGAGGTCGTGTGCCCAGGCCTCGGACGCCGTGACCCGGACGTACTTTGCCCAACCGATCGACTTGTCCTGGGTAGGAGAGGTTTCATGACCCGGCTGCGCATTGAGCACCGAACCGGCTACACCTACGACAGCAATGTCATGCTGTCCTACAACGAGGCGCGCATGACGCCGCTGACGGACCCGTACCAGGTGGTGCTCGAGTCCGCCCTGACCGTCAGCCCCGCGCAGGCGTTCATCATGCACTACCGGGACTACTGGGGCACCCGCGTGACGGCCTTCGACATGCAGGTCCCGCACGACTACCTCGAAGTCGTCTCCGAGAGCACGGTCGAAGTCCACCGCGCGGAGAAGGTTCCGTCCGCCGAGGAACTCGCCGGCTGGGAGGTGCTGCGTTCCGCCGCCGTCGTCAATGACTTCTCGGACTGGCTGCCGCAGACCCGGCTCAGCGATCCCGGCCCCGACGTGCGGCAACTGGTGAAGGCGATGACCGAGGGGCTGGCCCCGCATGAGGCCGCCCACGCCATCATGGGCTGGCTCAAGGCCGAGGTCCAGTACGTTCCCGGAGTGACCGGCGTGCAGTCGAACGCCGAGGAAGTCTGGTCGCACCGCAAGGGGGTCTGCCAGGACCTGGCCCATCTGGGCATCGGCGCCCTGCGGAGCATCGGGATCCCCGCCCGCTACGTCTCCGGCTACCTGCATCCGAAGCCGCAGGCTGCCATCGGCGAGAAGGTCGCGGGCGAGTCGCATGCCTGGCTGCAATGGTGGGACGGCGAGTGGCGAGGCTGGGACCCCACGAATACGGGCCCGGTCACCGATTTCCACGTCTCTGTGGCCAAGGGCCGGGACTACCGCGACGTCTCGCCGCTGCGGGGCGTGCTGTCCGGCGGCGGCAAATCGCGGCTGAAGGTACGGGTCGAAGTCACCCGCCTCGCCTGACCTGGAGTCCAACAAATTCGGGGCCTTGTAGCTCAAGCTACAAGGCCCCGAATTTGTTGATCGCTACGCCGGCTAAGGGAGCAGGACTTCCTGCCCCTTGCTCAGCACGGTGAGCCCCGAGTCCGTGACCGTGAAGCCGCGGGCGCGGTCCAGATCCGGGTCCAGGCCGATCGTGGCGCCGGCGGGAACGCGCACGTTCTTGTCCAGGATGGCCCGGCGGACCTTGGCGCCCTCGCCGATCGACACCTTGTCCATCAGGACGCTGTCCGCCACATCCGCTCCTTCGGAGACGAAGACGTTCGTCGCCAGCACCGAGCCGCTGACGCTGCCGCCGGACACGACCACGCCCTGGGAAAGGATGGAGTCCAGGGCGGTGCCGTCGCGGCCGCTCATGCCCCGCACCAGCTTGGCGGGCGGGGAAACGGACTGGCGCGTGTAGATCGGCCACTCCAGGTTGTAGAGGTTGAACGCCGGCATCGGCCGGATCAGGTCCATGTGCGCGTCGTAGTAGGAGTCCAGCGTGCCGACGTCGCGCCAGTACTGCTTGTCGGCCCCGGTCGATCCCGGGACGTCGTTGGCGGTGAAGTCGTAGACTGCGGCCTCTCCGCGGTTGACGAAATAGGGGATGATGTCGCCGCCCATGTCGTGTTGCGTGTCCAGTCGATCGGCATCGGCTTCCAGCGCCTGGAGCAGGGCGTCGGTCGTGAAGACGTAGTTGCCCATCGATGCCAGGAAGCTCTCCGGATCGTCTGGCAGCCCTGCCGTGGTCTCGGGCTTTTCGACGAAGGCCTGGATCCGGGAGGGGCTCTGGGGATCCGTCTCGATCACGCCGAACTGGTCCGCCAGTTTCAGCGGCTGGCGGACGGCGGCCACGGAGGCGGCCGCGCCGGAGGCGACATGGTCCGCGACCATCTGCGAGAAGTCCATGCGGTACACGTGGTCCGCGCCGATAACGACGACGATGTCCGGCTTTTCGTCGTGGATCAGGTTCAGCGACTGGTAGATGGCATTGGCGCTGCCTAGGAACCAGCTCTTGCCGCGGCGCTGCTGTGCCGGCACGGAGGCAACGTAGTTTCCCAATTGGGCGGACAGGCGCCACGTCTCGGAGATATGCCGGTCAAGGCTGTGCGACTTGTACTGCGTCAGCACGACGATCTTCAGGTAGTGCGAATTGACCAGGTTCGAGAGTGCGAAGTCGATCAGCCGGTAGCTGCCGGCGAAAGGAACCGCCGGTTTCGCCCGGTCCGCCGTCAGCGGCATCAGCCGCTTGCCCTCGCCGCCCGCCAAGACTACGGCAAGAACTTTCTTCTGTGGCATTCTCTTTCCCCCATCCGGTGGTACCCGTCTGTGAACGAACTATGAAGTCCCCCCGCTGATCAGACTAGAGGAGATGGGCGGCGTGGACTACGTTTGGTTGCGTGCGGATTGACATTGTGACGAAGGAATTTCCCCCGGAGATCTACGGCGGGGCTGGGGTGCACGTGGCTGAGCTCAGCCGGGTCCTGGCCGGCAAGGTGGACCTGAACATCCATGCCTTCGGAAAGGAAAGGCCCGCGGACTTCCATGGCGCGTCGGTGCGCAGCTACGCCGTCCCGCCCGGACTGGACGATGCGAATCCCGCCGTGCAGACCCTCGGCGTGGACTTGGAGATCCTGTCCGGCGTCGAAGGCGCCGATCTGGTGCACTCCCATACCTGGTACGCGAACATGGCCGGGCACCTGGCGGGCCTGCTGCACGGCATTCCCCACGTCCTGAGCGCGCACTCCCTGGAACCGCTGCGGCCGTGGAAGGCCGAGCAGCTTGGCGGCGGGTACGCTCTGTCCTCCTGGGTCGAGCGGACGGCCTACGAAGCCGCTGCCGCCATTATCGCTGTGTCCCACGGCATGCGCGCCGACATCCTTCGCTGCTACCCGCAGGTGGATCCGGACAAGGTGAAGGTCGTGCACAACGGAATCGACGTCGCCCTGTGGCAGCGCGACGACAACGACGACGCGGTCCGCGCCCTGGGCATCGACCCCGGACGCCCGTCCGTGGTGTTCGTGGGACGCAACACCCGCCAGAAGGGTGTGCCGTACCTGCTCCGCGCCGCCGACCAGCTGCCCCCGGAGGTCCAGCTCGTGCTCTGCCTGGGGGCCGCCGATACTCCGGAACTGGCGGCCGAAACCAGCCGGCTGATCGACGGCCTGAAGTCCCGGCGGGACGGCGTGGTGCTGATCGAGCGGATGCTCCCGCGCAACGAGCTGATCCAGGTGCTCAGCCACGCGACGGCATTCGCCTGCCCGTCCGTATATGAACCGCTGGGCATCGTCAACCTCGAGGCCATGGCCTGCGGTGCCGCCGTCGTCGCCAGCGCCACGGGAGGCATTCCGGAGGTCGTGGAGGACGGGGTCACCGGAACGCTGGTGCCGCTCGAGCAGGTCCAGGACGGCACCGGAACGCCGCTGGATCCGGAGAAGTTCGTGAATGACTTCGCCGCCGCCCTGACGGCCACCGTCACGGACCCGGCCCTGGCCAAGCGCCAGGGTGAAGCCGGCCGGCGGCGGGCCGAAGAGCACTTCTCCTGGACGTCCATCGCCGAGAGCACGCTCGAGGTCTACCGCGGCGTGCTGAAGCAGGCCTAGCACACGGAAGCAGCGGCCGACAGCCCCGGGCCAACCCGGGCTGCCAGCCGCTGCTTCCGTGCTGCTAGCCGGCGGTGCCGGAACGCGCGTGCTTTTCCGGCACGGGGGCAGTCCCGGCGGCGCGCAGGCCGCCGGCGTAGGCGGCCGCTTCCTCCTGCCGCCTACGTTCCGCACCGCTGGCGATCGGCGCGCGCAGGTGCTCCGGACCGTAGCCAAAGGCGTCCACCAGGTCCTGCGCGAACGGGCGCAGCCGTAGCAGCAGGCGGTGGATGTAGTCGCCCAGTGTCTTGGCGCGCTGCGCCGACAGCCGCCCGTTCATCAGGTACCAGGCCAGGTTTTTCTCCACCAGCCCCAGGCCGAAGAGGTCCCGGACCCACGTCAGGATCTGGCGCGTGTCGCCGTCGTCAATTAACGGCAGGGCGCGCGTGAATGCTTCCCACTGCAGCAGCTCGGCATGGGCCGTGGCCGCCTCGATCAGTTCGTGCTGGCGCGAGTTGAACAGCGCGGCGGCCTCGGACTGCGGCAGCCTGCCCGCGCGCTTCAGGTCCGCGGCGATCTCCCGGACCATCGAGGAAACCCGGTCGGTAAGCAGCTGGCGCTGCGTGTCCTCGTCCTTCAGGTACGTGGCGGACTTCCGCACGGAACCGGTGTCCGCGAAGGTCTGGGCCACCTGGCGCAGCCCGGTGCGGTGCAGGGTGGCATCCGCCGCCTGGGACGCGACCCAGCGGGCCAATGCGCCGAAGTCGGCGCTGCGGAACTCCTTGGCATAATCAGCCAGCAGCCGCTTGGCCACCAGCTGCAGCAGCACGTTGTTGTCGCCCTCGAAGGTCGCATAGACATCCAGGTCCGCCCGCAGGGAGGTGAACCGGTTCTCGGCCAGGAAGCCCGCGCCGCCGCATGCCTCGCGGCACTCCTGCAGCGTGTCGAGGGCATGCCAGGTGCTCAACGGCTTCAGGGCCGCGGCCAGGGTTTCCAGGTCCTGCCGGTCGCCGTCGGTATCGTGGGCGCCGGAGAACACGCCGTCGAACTTCTCCAGCAGTTCCTCGTGCGCGAAGGCCGCCGCGTAGGTGGTGGCCAGCCGGGTCAGCAGGCGCCGCTGATGGCGCTGGTAGTCCAGCAGGACCTCTTCCTCCTGTGCCGAGCCGGCATGGAACTGCCGGCGTTCGGTGGCGTACTTGACCGCGATGGCCAGGGCGGCCTTGCTCGCCGCCACGGCGGCGCCGTCCAGCGAGACGCGGCCCTGCACCAAGGTGCCGAGCATGGTGAAGAAGCGCCGGCCGGGGCTGGCGATGGGGGAGGTGTAGCGGCCGTCCGCGTGCACCTGCCCGTAGCGGTCCAGGAGGTTGCTCCGCGGGATCCGCACGCCGTCGAAGTGCAGCCGGCCGTTGTCGATGCCGTTCAGGCCCCCCTTGAGGCCGTCATCTTCGCCGCCGACGCCGGGGAGGAAGTTGCGCTCCGCGTCGCGGATGGGCACGTAGAAGGCGTGGACACCGTGGTCTACGCCGCGGGTGATGAGCTTCGCGAACACGACGGCCGCCAGGCCGTCCTTGGCCGCGTTGCCCAGATAGTCCTTCCAGGCGGCCCGGTGCGGCGTGCTGATGACAAACTCTTCGGTGGCCGGGTCATAGGTTGCGGTCGTGGCGATGCTGGCCACGTCCGACCCGTGGCCCGTTTCGGTCATGGCGAAGGCCCCGGGTACCTCGAGGCTCATGATGGCGGGCAGCCACTTGTCATGGTGTTCCTTGGTGCCCAGATGCAGTACGGCCGCGCCGAAGAGGCCCCACTGGACGCCGGCCTTGATCTGCAGGGACGGGTCGGCGATGACCAGTTCCTCGAAGCCGGCGATGTTGCCGCCGTGGTTGTCCTCGCCGCCGAGGCGCTCGGGGAAGGCGTAATGCACGGAGCCGGTGTCCACCAGGTATTTCAGCTGGGCGGAGACGCGTTCGCGGTGCTCAGCCATTGTCTGGCCGTCGATCCGCGCCAGTTCCGGCTGGCCCGCGAGCCGGCGGGCGAGCCGGCGCTTGTCGGCCCACCGGCCGAGCAGCCGTTCGCCGAGTGCTTCGGTATCGAGGCGCGTCGGCGGAGTGATGCCGTCCTCGGGCCGTTCGACGTCGACGGCGGCGGGTCCGGTTACTTGGGTCATCTTTGGTCCTCCGGAAGGGTCGTTAGCGATTACTTCGTGTGTCGGGGCCCGGACCCCTCCGGCTGGCCGGTCCGGCAATGCCGGCCCAGAGCCATCCGGTGATCTGCTCCGTCATGTCTTCCCGGCCCGGCCTCTCGGCGCCGGGCGGCGTCCGCAGCCAGAGCTCTCCGGCCGCACGCACCATGCCGATGGCTGCCGGGGGCCAGAATGAGGCGGCCGTCAGATCGATGCCGGCGCCGCCGCGCGATTCCAAGTGGTGGCGGAGCGGAGCTTCGATCATCGCGGTTACGGCGGAAAAGAAGTGGACCGGCATGGCGTCCTGCCCGGCGGTGTCCGGGCCCGCGCTGCGGGTCACGAAGGCGTACACATTGGGCGAGGACTCGGCCATCTGCAGATAGACATCCACCATCGCCCGCAAGCCGTCGTGTTCCGTGGAGGCGACTGCGGCCGCCTCCTGGAGCTTCGCCTGCATGCGTTCGGCCACCGCTTCGCCGACAGCGCGCTGCAGGCCGGTTTTGTCCCCGAAGTAGCGGTAGAAGACAGGCTTGGAGGTACCCGCGGCGGCGGCGATGTCCTCCATCGAGGCATCCGGGCCCAGCCGATGGACGGCATGCCGCGCGGCACGGACCAGCTCCTTGCGCCGGCTGGTGCGGTGGGCGCTCCAGCGCTCGGCGCGGCCGTCGCCGGAGGCCTGGGGCGGTACAGTGGCTGCCGTATTCACGTTACCCAGAGTATCAGGTACGCTGGGTATTAGTAACCGGCCTGCGCTAAATCCTGCACCGAGTAAGGAGACATCCTGATGGCTTCAACACCCGCCTCGCCCGCCGCTGAGGGCATCCGCAAAGCGGTAGTGATCGGAGGAAACCGGACGCCCTTCGCACGCGCCAACGGCGCATATGCGCAGGCCAGCAACCAGGACATGCTGACCGCCGCACTCGACGGGCTCGTCGCGCGGTTCGGCCTCGCCGACGAACGGATCGGGGAGGTGGCAGCGGGCGCGGTGCTCAAGCACTCGCGCGACTTCAACCTGACGCGCGAAGCCGTCCTGGGTTCCGCGCTGGCCCCGACGACTCCTGCCTACGACCTCCAGCAGGCCTGCGCCTCCGGACTGGAGACCGTGATGGGACTGGCCAACAAGATCAAGCTGGGGCAGATCGATTCCGCCATCGCCGGCGGCGTCGATTCCGCGTCGGACGCCCCGATCGCCGTCAGCGAGGGACTGCGCACGGTGCTCCTGGAACTCAACCGGGCCAAGACGCTCAAGCAGAAGGCGGCGGCAGTGGCCAAGCTGCGCCCGAAGGATCTGGCTCCGGTCGCCCCGGGAACCGCTGAACCTCGCACCGGCCTCTCGATGGGGGAGCACCAGGCCCTCACCACGGCCGCCTGGGACATCAGCCGGGCCGCACAGGACGAGCTGGCGTTGGCCAGCCACCGGAACCTGGCCGCTGCCTACGAACGCGGCTTCTTCGACGACCTGGTCACGCCGTACCAGGGGCTGACCAGGGACGGCAATCTCCGGGCGGACACCTCGATCGAGAAGCTGGCCGCATTGCAGCCGGTCTTCGGCAGGAATCTCGGCGACAAGGCAACGATGACCGCGGGCAACTCGACACCGCTGACCGACGGTGCCTCCGCCGTGCTGATCGGTTCCGAGGACTACGCCCGTAGCCGGGACCTGCCGATGCTGGCCAGCATTGTGGACGCGGAAGCCGCCGCCGTCGACTTCGTCCACGGCAAGGAGGGCCTGCTGATGGCCCCGGCCTACGCCGTCCCGAGGCTGCTGGCCCGGCACCAGCTGACCTTCGAGGATTTCGACTTCATCGAGATCCACGAAGCGTTCGCCGGCACGGTGCTCTGCCACCTGTCCGCGTGGGAAAGCGAAGAGTTCTGCCGCAACAAGCTCGGCCTCGACGCGTCCTTGGGCAAAATCGACCGCAGCAAGATCAACGTCACCGGATCATCCCTCGCCGCCGGCCACCCCTTCGCCGCGACCGGAGGCCGCATCGTCGCGACGCTCGCCAAGCTGCTGCACGAGCAGGCCGTATCCGAGGGCCGTCGCGGCCGCGGACTGATCTCGGTCTGTGCCGCCGGCGGCATGGGCGTCGTCGCCATCCTGGAGGCCTGCTGAGCATGGCGGACGCATACCTGAAGCTTGTCAACAGCCCGCCCGCCAGCGGCATCGCCAAGAAGCTCGGGCTGCCACGGCCCGCGGAACTGCGCCGCTACCGCCGCGGCCAGCCGCTGGTGCCGGGACCGGTGCTGGTGGTCGCGTCCGGCTCCACGGAAGGCCTCATCGGGCAGCTGTCGGGATGGGGTCTGGAGGTCCGGCACCACGCCGCGTCCGGAGAACAGCTCGGCGCGATCGTCCTGGACCTGACCACGGTGTCGGAGCCGGGGGAGCTCTCGGAACCCATGCTCGCCGCCGGAGCCTCCCTCCGGGACCTGGCCCCGGGTGCGCGGGTCGTCAGCATCTCCCGGCCGGTTGACTCGGCGCCGACGCCCGCTGCGGCCGCAGCCCGGCAGGGCGTCCAGGGCGCGGTCCGATCGCTGGCCCGCGAGCTCCGGGCCGGGGCCACCGCCAATGGACTTCTGCTGGACGATGGCGCCGGCCCCGTCGATCCGAGCGCGCTGGGTGCCCTGCAGTTCCTGCTCTCGGGTCGCAGTGCCTACGTTGACGGCCAGTTCCTGCTGGTCGGCACCGGGGCGGACCGGCTGCCGGAGGATGCCGACCGGCCGCTGGCGGGACGGACCGCCGTGGTTACGGGTGCCGCGCGGGGGATCGGCGCCGCCATCGCGAAGGTCCTGCACCGGGACGGCGCGCGCGTCATCTGCATCGACCTGCCCGCAGCCGGGGAGGAACTGGCCAAGGTATCCAACGCCGCCGGCGGCACCGCGCTCCAGCTGGACATCACCAGCGACGACGCCGGCGCCCGGATCCTCGAGCATGCCCGCAGCCGCTACGGCGGACTGGACATCATGGTCCACAACGCAGGCATCACCCGGGACAAGCTGCTGGCCAACATGGACCAGGCGCGGTGGGACTCCGTCATCAACGTCAACCTGGCCGCGCAGCTGCGGATCAATGAGGCCCTGCTTGCCTCCGGCGCGGGCCAGGCACCGCGCGTAGTGTGCCTGGCCTCGACCAGCGGCATTGCGGGCAACCGCGGGCAGACCAATTACGCCGCGTCCAAGGCCGGCGTGATCGGCATGGCCGCGGCGTCCGCGGCGGCCTTCGCCGAACGGGGCGGGGCGATCAATGCCGTCGCACCCGGCTTCATCGAAACAGAGATGACGGCGCGGATCCCGTGGGGAACCCGGGAGGTGGCACGACGCCTCCTCCCGTCGCTGCAGCAGGGCGGGCTTCCGGTGGATGTCGCCGAAGCCGTCGCGTTCCTGGCCGGGGACGCGGCGGGCGGCGTGAACGGCCAGACCCTGCGGGTCTGCGGACAGAGCCTGGTGGGCGCATGAGCCCCAACAATGTCCTGCTCGAGGAGCTGCCGTCCCTCTCGCGGCTCTATGTCAGCGCCGCGTCGACCGCGGCGCGGACCAAGCTCGGCGCCCTGGAACGGCCCCTGGTGCTGCCGCCGGCACGGCACACGGTGGAGGACGTACGGGTCAGCCTGGAACACATCACCCGCTTCCAGCATCTCCTGCACGGCACGGTCCGCGACAGTCTGCCGTCGGTCTTCGTGCATTCGGCCGCGTTCCCGGTGGGGATGAGCATCCTGGCCCGCACCGACTTCCCGCTGCCGCTGCTGGGCATGGTCCACCTGGGCAACAGGGTCAGGCACCTGCGCAGCATCCATTTCAGCGAGCCCCTCGAGATCACCGCCTGGGCGGACAATCTCGCGGGACACTACGCGGGAACCCAGGTAGACCTGCACGTGACCGTGAGCTCGGCGGGGGAGCCGGTCTGGGAAGGCGTCTCGACCTACCTGGCCAAGGGCGTCTTCCTTCCCGGTCTCGATAAGCAAACCCGTCCGCCGCGCGAGGATTTCGTACCGCCGAGACCCACGGCCACCTGGCGGCTTGGTCCGGAAGCCGGCCGGGAATACGCCGGGGTCTCGGGGGATTTCAACCCGATCCACCTCAGTTCCCTCTCCGCGCGGGTCCTCGGCCTCAAGCGCTCCATCGCGCACGGCATGTACCTCGCCTCCCGGGTGCTGACCAGCATCGAGTCGGTGGCCGCGGAAAAGTTCGAATGGGATATCCGCTTCGCGGCGCCGGTCTTCCTGCCGGCGACCGTCGCCGTCAGGATCGAGGACGAGGAAGCCGGCGGCCGGTGGGGCGCGTCCTGTTTCGCCGGCTGGGGCGAACGCAGCCACCGCAAGCACTTCCAGGGCACTGCCCGGGCCCTCTAGGCGGGGCGGCGGTGCGTATGCTGGGGCCATGACCGACGCCCCCAGCCTGCTCAGCCGCGCCCGCCGGCTTGATGCGGAGGACCCGCTCGCCCCCTACCGTGCCCGCTTCATCGGCCACGACGATCCCGCCGTCCCCGCGTACCTGGACGGCAACTCGCTGGGCCGGCCGCTTGCCGCCTCCGTCGGACGGGTGCAGGAGCTGATGGTGGGGCAGTGGGGCGGGCGACTGATCCGCGGCTGGGGCGAAGGCTGGCTGGAACTGCCCGCGCAGCTAGGCGACGAGCTGGGCCGGACCGCCCTCGGCGCGGGACCGGGCCAGTGCCTCATCGCCGACTCCACGACCGTCCTGCTCTACAAGCTCATCCACGCGGCGCTCCCGGCACGTCCGGGCCGGAACCGGGTGGTCATCGACCGGGACAACTTTCCCACGGACCGTTACGTGCTGGAAGGCATTGCCGCGGAGCGGGGCCTGGAGCTCGACTGGCTCGAGGTCCCGTACGACGGCGGTGCGGACGTAGAGTTGGTCCGTTCCGTGACGGGGGACCAGACGGCGCTCGTGGTGCTCAGCCACGTGGCCTACCGGTCCGGCCACCTGGCCGACATGCGCGCCATCACCGAGGCCGTGCATGATGCCGGCGCCCTGGTGCTCTGGGACCTGTGCCATTCGGCCGGGGTGGTCCCGGTGGAGCTCGACGCCTGGGGCGTGGACCTGGCCGTGGGCTGCAGCTACAAGTACCTCAACGGCGGGCCCGGGGCGCCGGCCTGGCTCTACGTGCGCCACGGGCACCAGCAGCTGACCCAGCCGATCCAGGGGTGGCTGGGCAGCGAGGACCCCTTCGGGATGGGCCAGGGCTACACGCCCGCCGCCGGGATCCGGCGCTTCGCCAGCGGCACGCCGCCGATCATCGGGATGACGGCCATTGCGGACATGATTGCGCTCATCGGCGAAGCCGGCATCGGCGCCATCCGGGAGAAGTCAAAGGCCCTGACGCAATTTGCGCTGGAGGCGACGGACGCGCTGCTGGCACCGCACGGCGTCGTTCTTGCCTCGCCGCGGAACCCGGAGGAACGCGGCAGCCACCTGACGATCGACCATCCCGCCTTCCGGAAGATGACGGCGCGGCTGTGGGAGCGCGGCGTCATTCCGGACTACCGGAACCCGAATGGCCTGCGGCTGGGCCTGTCGCCGCTGTCGACCGGTTTCGAGGAGGTCTACCGCGGCGTGTCCGCGATCGCCGAAGAGCTGGCCGGGGACTGAATCCGCCCAGCCCGAGGCGACAGAGGTATGGGCGCCCCGAAGCGCCGAGGGCGCCCGGCTCAGACGGGGCTGAAGTGGTCCAGGGCGTGCTGGTAGCTGTGGGCGGTGAGGGCCGCCGTCTGCTCCCAGCCGAAGGCCGCGGCATGGATGGCGGCACTGCTGCCCAGCCGGGCCCGGAAGGCCGGGTACTCGAACAGCTCGCCGAGGGCCGAGGCCCAGTCATCCGGGGAGTGGCCGTCCACCAGCAGACCGGTCGCCCCGTGGCTGACGGCGGAGGGCAGGCCGCCGACGTTGGTCGCCACCACGGGCGTGCCGCAGGCCTGGGCTTCCAGAGCGACCAGCCCGAAGGACTCACTGTAGGAGGGCACGGCCACGACGTCGGCGCTGCGGAAATGCCGCGCCAGCTCCTTGGCGGAGACCGGCGGCAGCAGCCGCACCCGCCCGGCCAGGCCAAGCTCGGCCACGAGGGCCTTCAGGTCCAGCGGGCTGGCGCCGCTCGCTTCGCCGATGACGGTGACCTGCAGCCGCATGTCCGGACACCGGTCCAGCAGGCGGGCCGCGGCGGCGAGCAGGACCTGCGGGCCCTTCAGCGCCTGGATCCTGCCGGCGAAGCAGATGTGGAAGGTGCCGTCCCCGATGCCCAGCGCGCGGCGGTCCAGCGCGCGGCCGGCGGGATGGAAGACGCCGAGGTCCACCCCGGGCGGGACAACGTCGATCCGCTCGGACGGGGTGCCGTAAAGCTCCCTGAGCTCGGTGGCCTCGGTCAGGGTGTTGGCCACGAGCCGCGCAGCGCCCTCCGCAATGTCCTGTTCGCCGAAGATGCGCACGTCCGGTTCCCGCGGTTCCCCCGGCAGCAGGTGGAGGTTCTTGACCTTGGCCATCGTGTGCATGGAGTGGACCAGCGGAACCCGCCAGTCGGCCTGCAGTTCCAGCCCGACTTTTCCGGAGAGCCAGTAGTGCGAGTGGATGACGTCGTACCTGTCCCCGCCGTCCGCGTCCGCGAACCGCCGCAGCTCGGCGGACAACCGGTCCAGGTGCAGCGGCAGCTGCTCCTTCGGCACGGTGTCGGCCGATGCGCCGGGCAGGTGCACGACGCGCACGCCGGGGCGCGGACGCTCGACCGGCTCCTGCCCCTCGAAGGTCGAGCGGGTAAAGACGTCCACCTCGGTGCCCATCGCCACCAGCTCGCGCGATACCGCCCGGACGTAGACATTCATGCCGCCCGCGTCGCCGCCACCCGGCACCGCCAGCGGCGAGGTGTGCAGGGACAGGACCGCAATACGGCGCAGCACACGCATGGTTTCCTTTCCCATGGAAGCGAGGACTCAGGGAAATACTCTACCGCCGCTGAACCTTTCCGGCCCGAACGGCGTCTGCACCTGTAGGTGCCGCCCGGCATGACGCGCCGCGCGCCGCCGGCGGCCTAAGGGGGACCGGTATGGACTACCAGGTCAACGGCCTGCCGCTGCACGTCCTGCTGGTTCACGCCACCGTGGTCCTCGTGCCGCTGGCTTCCGTGTGCACCGTGCTCTCGCTGCTGTGGCCGGCGGCCCGCCGCAGGCTGGGCATCGTCGCTCCGCTGCTGGCGTTGGCGGCCCTGCTGCTGGTGCCGGTGACCCAGCAGGCCGGCCAGTGGCTGGCTGCGCGTGTCGACCAGACCAGGCTGCTAGACGAACACCATGCGATGGCAGAGCTGATGCTGCCGTGGGCCGCGGCGCTCTTCGCGGGGGCCACCGGACAATGGTTGTGGTTCAGGTCGCGGGCCCGCTCCCGGTCGAGCGGCACGCACGGCAGTTTCCCGTCCAGGGCGCTGGCCGCCGTGGCCGCGCTGGCGGTGCTCGCCGCATGCGCGGGTGCGACGACGACGGTCATCCGGGCCGGGGAGTCCGGCAGCCGCGCGGTCTGGGAGGGGTCCTTCCAGCAGGAGCCTTGACCGCCGGCGTCAGTGCATGGTGAAGCGGCGGGCCAGCAGCTGCCCTGCCCGCGGGTGGCCCAGCGCGGCCGACAGCGCCCGGTTGCGGGCGGCCAGCAGCGGCGGCGGCAGCGGCCGGCCCAGCGCCATGTTCAGGTGGGCCTGCGCGGCGGCGACGACGGCAGCCCTGCGGCGGACCTGTTCGAAGCGGCGGAGGGCGCCGGCCGCGGGCTCGCCGGCCAGGGCGCCCGAGATGATCGGTGCCAGGGCCGCCGCATCCAGCCAGCCCAGGTTCATGCCCTGCCCGCCGATGGGGCTGATCTCGTGGGCGGCGTCGCCGATCAGCGCGATCCTGCCGGTGACCATGCGGCGCACCAGCCGGGACTGGACGGCGAAGGCGCTGAGCATGGAGTTGGAGCCCGCGTCGATCCGGATCCCCGTCCGGCGGCGGACCAGCTCGGCCAGCTCCACCGCTCCGGGAGGCTGCAGCTGCCGGGTCCGCACCACCCAGCGGCGGATTCCGGCCGGCAGCGGGAAGGACTCGACGATGCCGTCACGCTCGAGGAAGAGCAGCGCGGTCCCGGGCTCGCCCGTCGCGTCCGCGAAGTCGCCCATCAGGTAGGTGTCCGGATACGTGCGGGGCCTGGGGACGGCCCCGACCGCGGCGGCCATCGTGGACCGTGCGCCGTCCGCGCCGACGGCGAGCGCTGCGTCGATCCTCACCGAAGCGCCGGATTTCACCTCGGGCCCCCGCTGCACCCTCTCCCCGTCGGCCCGCTGGCCGCACAGCGAAACGCTCGTACCGGCGTCGTACGCGGAAACGATCCGCAGCCCCTCGACGATCTGCCCCCCGACGGCAAGGTAATGCGCTCGGAGGACGCGTTCCGTGACCGGCTGGGGCACCGCCAGGACGAACGGATGCCGGCCCGGCACCGTGGAGAAGGCAAGGCGCGCAACCTCCCGGCCGCCGCTCAGGGCCCTGCCGGCCGTGATCCTGGTTCCGGCCCCGATCAGTTCCTCCGCAACCCCGACGTCCTCGAGGGCGGCCAGCGCCGGGGGATGGATTCCGATGGCGCGGGTGTGGCCGCTGCGCCGGGTCCGCTGCTCGATGATCAGGACGTCGATGCCGCTGCGGCGCAGCAGCAGTCCCAGCAGCAGCCCGACCGGGCCGGCCCCGACAATGGCCACCTCAGGCATCGGCCGGCGCCCGATAGGTCAGCACGTTCCTGAACGGGGGCCGGTTCTCCACGCTCCAGCCGGGCGGGGCCGCCCGCCTGAGCTCTTCGCCCGTGTAGCTGCGGCGGATCGAGGTCAGCCCGTCGCGCCGGATGTAGGAGCCATGGAAGAAGGGCAGCGTCCCCGCGGCGAAGAGCCAGTAGGCCGCGGGGCTGCGCCGGATGTCGCTGTGGACCGCCGCGCGGCGGCTGAGCCGCTCGGAGTCCGCCAGCAGGGCCGCGAAGTCATCCGGCGTGAGGTGGTGCAGCAGGTGGTTGGAGGTCACGAGGTCGAAGCGCCGGCCTTCCGCGACCAGGTCCGAGCTGAAGGCGCGCCGGAACCGTACCCCGGGCGGCGCCGGAGCGGAAACCGCGAAGGCATGGGCCCGCTCGTCCGGATCCACACCGGTGATGTCGAGCCTGATCCCGTCCGCGGCCGCCCAGCGGGCCAGGAAGCGGACGATGTCTCCGCCGCCGGACCCGATGTCCAGCAGGGTATTCTCCTCCCCGGCATTGAGCAGCGGCCGCAGCCGGTGCCGGTACAGCCAGCGCCAGCCGGCGATCGCCCGATTGACCACCGGGAACTGCTGGTACGTGCGGCGCAGCAGCGTCGGGTCGCAGTCCGGGCGGTCCATTTCCTCGACGGCGTTGGCGGCCCGCTCCGCGAGGAAGCGTATCTGGCGTGGCACGCTTCAGCGCGCCGCGGCGGCCGCGGTGTCGGTCGGGGCGGCTACGGTGCCTGCGGTGGCGGCACCGGTCTTCGTGAACAGCCCGGTCTCAACGGTCAGGCCCGGCCCGAAGGCCATGGAGCAGATCCGCTCGTCCGCGCCGCCGAAGGGGGACTCCAGGATGTGCTTCAGGACGAACATGACGGTGGCACTGGACATGTTGCCGTAGTCACGGAGCACGCTGCGTGCCGGCACGAGCTGCTCCTCGGTCAGCTCGAGCTTGGCCTCCACCTTGTCCAGGATGCTGCGGCCGCCGGGATGGATCGCCCAGTGCGTGATGTCCCGGTAGGGCTGCCCGTAGAGCGACGCGTCGCGTGCCAGCAGCGGATCGAGCGCCCCGACGATGTGGTCATCGATGATGTGCGGGACGTAGGTGCCGAGCACCATTTCGAAGCCCTCGTCGCCGATGTTCCAGGCCATCGACTCCTCGCCGACGGGAGTCAGCACGGTTTCGAAGTGGTCCAGCACGAGGGCGGGCGAGGTTCCGGGCAGGTCGCGGGCAGTGACGACGGCGGCCGCGGCACCGTCCGCGAACAGCGAGGAACCCATGATCGTGTCCGGGTCATTCGACGAGCGCACGTGCAGCGTGCAGAGTTCGGCGGTCACGACCAGGACCACGGCGTCCGCGTCCGCCTCGCAGAAGGACTTCGCTGCGCGCAGGGCGGGAAAGGCGGCGTAACAGCCCATGAAACCGAGATGGTAGCGCTGGACCGACGGTTCGAGTCCGAGCGCCCTGACGATCTTGTAGTCCGGCCCGGGGTTGAAGAAGCCCGTGCAGGAGACCGTGACCACGTGGGTGATGTCGGCCGGACCCAGTTCCGGGCACGCGGCAAGGGCCTTCCGCGCCGCCTCGATGAAGAGGGGCGTGGCCTTGGCGGCGAAGATGTCGTTGCGGACCTTGGTGCTCGGGCTCAGGATGGAGCGGCTGCCGGCATCGAAGAAGACGGGCTCCTCGCTGCGCCGGGTCAGGGTCAGCTCCTCGACTGCGGTGTACCGGGTTTCGATGCCCGAGTGGTCGAAGGAGGTTGCCACTAGACGCTGGCCGAGGCGGGTCAGCCCCGGCTGCGCGGCGAAAACTTCGCGGACCTCCGACTGGACCAGGACGGTCTCGGGAACGGCGGTTTCGAGGGCTCTGAGGGTGACCGGCATGGTCCATTCTTAGTTGAGCCGACGGCCGAAGACAATGGCCGCCTCCGGATCCGCCCGCCTTGTCAGTCGCCTTGTGTGCTGCCGGAATGAGTCATACGGTGGAGAAAAGTAAGCCAGCTGAACATTGCTCACGGCAGCCGTGCAGCCGAACCGGATCCAGACGGGAGGCACGATGCGGATCAGAGCCGAACGGGCCACACAGTATCCGGACCGCCGCGAGGCCGGCAGGACGCTGGTATCGCACCTGCAGGCCTATGCCGGCAGGGAGGACGTGCTGGTCCTCGGGTTGCCGCGCGGCGGAGTCCCGGTGGCCGCGGCCGTTGCCGACGGCCTGGACCTGCCAATGGATGTGGTCCTGGTGCGCAAGATCGGCGTCCCCGGGCATGCAGAGGTGGCCATGGGCGCCATGGCGTCCGTCGCCGGCCACCAGGTGACGGTCCGCAACGAGGACGTCCTGTCCCGCTATCTCGCGGACTTCGGCCGCAGGGCGGCGTTCGACGACGTTGCCGGGCGGGAGCGCGCGGAACTCGAACGCCGGGAGCGGCTGTACCGGTCCGGGCGGGAGCCACCCGCCCTCGCCGGACGCACGGTCATCGTGGTCGACGACGGCCTCGCGACCGGGGCGACCATGCGGGCCGCCGTGGCCGTCCTGCGGGAACTGGATCCGGAGCGCATCGTCGTCGCCGTCCCCGTGGGGCTCGGCCATACCTGCGAGCTGTTGCGGCGGCAGGCCGACGACGTCGTCTGCCCGTGGGTCCCGAAGGACTTCGTGGCCGTGGGACAGGCCTACGAGATTTTCGACCAGACAAGCGACGAGGAGGTGATACGGCTGCTGGCCGGGCACCGCCATTAGGCCCGGCCGATCCGGTGCCCGGAGATCCCCGCGGCATCGGGCGGCACACACGTTGGGGGAGAACTATGAAATCCCCGGCAGCCCGCCTGCCGGAGAGAGGACGGCACTATGACAGCCAAGAACGTATTTGTCCTGGGTCTGACCGAGGTCCAGCGAGGTGAATTGGAGACTGTCCGCGGTGCCGATCACTACGCGTTCCACAACCTGCTGGACTATTCGATCCTGGTCGACACGGCCGAGATCGACTTCCACGGGCTGCTGGAACAGGCACGCAGGGAACTGCGCGAGTTCGACGGTTCGGTGGACGCGATCATCACGCACTGGGATTTCCCGGCGAGCATCATCGGCCCCGTACTTTCGGCCGAGTTCGGACTGCCCGCCCCTTCGCT
This sequence comes from Arthrobacter sp. USHLN218, assembly GCF_037144715.1. NCBI lineage: Bacteria > Bacillati > Actinomycetota > Actinomycetes > Micrococcales > Micrococcaceae > Arthrobacter > Arthrobacter sp. USHLN218. The sequence goes on along the minus strand of NZ_JBBCYT010000003.1, from coordinate 247,407 downwards.
GGAAAGCCTGCTCAAATGCGAACACAAGTACTGGAGCCGGCTGGAACAGCAGGCTTCCGTTCCGGAATGCGTCCCGCAGTTCGCGGCCTTCGATCCGTTCGACGACGAGGCCCTGGACAAGATCGGCATCCAGTACCCGTTCTGGGTGAAACCCGTGAAGGCGCATTCCTCCAATCTTGGCTTCGCCGTCGAGGACGAGGCCGGATTCCGCGAGGCGATCACGAAGATCAGGGCCGAGATCGGCCAGGTCGGAGACGCCTTCAACGAGGTCCTCTCGCTCGTTGACCTTCCCGCGAAGATCGGCGATGCCGACGGCAACACCTGCCTCGCCGAACAGTTCGTCTCGGGGACGCAGGCCGCTCCCGAAGGCACCATGTTCCGCGGCACATTCAACGCCCACGGCGTCTTCGACATGCATAAGGATGAGGCCGGCACCAGCTTCGAGCGCCTGGACTACCCGGCCAACAGCGTGCCGGAGAGCGTGCAGCAGCGGATGATCGACATCACCGAGCGCTACGTCCGCCACGTCGGCTTCGACAACGGCTGCTTCAACGCCGAGTTCATGTGGGACGAGGCGGAGGACAAGCTCTGGCTGATCGAGGTCAACACCCGCATCTCGCAGTCGCACAGCGACCTCTTTGCGAAGGTCGACGGCGTCTCCAACCACGAAGTCGCCATCCGGATCGCCCTCGGCCAGGAACCGCGCATGCCGCACCGCGAGGGGAACTTCGACGTCGCTTCCCAATGCATGATCTTCCACGACGAAGACGCGATCGTCACCCGCGTCCCCACCGACGCCGAACGCGACGCCATCCGGCGCAAGTACCCGGAGACGACGGTGACCCTCCAGGTCAAGGGCGGCGAACGCCTCTCCGAACTACCGAACCAGGACAGCTACCGCTACATCCTGGGCAAGCTGTATATCGGAGCCGACGACCGCCGCCAGCTGGTGGAGCGCTACAACAGCATCCTCAAAGAACTTCCCTTCGAGTTCGCGCCGGTGGAACCGCAGAAAGGAGCCGCGTGAAGACAGTAACCGAGCTTCCACACGAAGTCCGCACAATTGAGAACCTGTACATCCCCATGCGCGACGGGGCCCGCCTGGCTGCCAGGCTATGGCTTCCGGTGGACGCCGAGCAGCTGCCGGTACCGGCGGTCCTGGAGTACCTGCCGTACCGCAAGCGCGACAGCACCCGCGGGCGGGATGCGCTCAACCATCCCTACCTCGCCGGACACGGCTACGGCTGTATCCGCGTCGACATGCGCGGCAGCGGCGACTCGGACGGGGTGATCGTCGACGAGTACCGGCCGCAGGAGCACGAGGACGCCGAGGACGTCATCGCCTGGCTGGCGGAACAGCCTTGGTGCGACGGGAATGTCGGCATGATGGGCATCTCGTGGGGCGGCTTCAACAGCCTCCAGGTCGCGGCACGCCGGCCACCGGCGCTCAAGGCCATCATCAGCGCCTCCGCCACCGAGGATCTGTATGTGGACAACATGCACTACATGGGCGGCTGCCTGCTCGCGGACAACCTCTCCGAGGCCACCGTCATGTTCGCGTTCAACAGCCTGCCGCCGGATCCGGCGATCGTCGGCGAGCGCTGGCGCGAACTCTGGCACGAGCGGTTGGAAGGCAGCGGCCTGTGGCTCGAGACCTGGCTGGAGCACCAGCGCCGGGACGATTACTGGAAGCCCGCATCCGTGTGCGAGGACTACAGTTCGATCCAATGCCCGGTCATGGCCGTCGGCGGCTGGGCCGACGGCTACACCAACGCCATTTTCCGCCTCCTCGAACATCTCGAGGTGCCGCGGAAGGGGCTCATCGGCCCGTGGGGGCACAAATACCCGCACCTCGGCGTCCCGGGCCCCGCGATCGGCTTCCTCCAGGAAGTCGTCCGCTGGTGGGACCACTGGCTCAAGGGCAAGGACACCGGCCTGATGGACGAGCCGATGCTCCGTGCCTGGATGCAGGACAGCGTATCGCCCGAGCCCTCGTATGAGGATCGTCCCGGGCGGTGGGTTGCCGAGGACTCCTGGCCGTCGGCCAACGTCGAGCCGCGGCGTTTCGCCTTGAGCCGCCACGGCATCGAGGAGGGGGACGCCCCGGACGGGGACGGGAGCGACGTTACCCTGCAGTCTCCGCTCAGTGTCGGCATGTTCGCCGGCAAGTGGGCCTCGTACGCGGCGACCCCGGACCTGCCTTTCGACCAGCGCGAGGAAGACGGCGGGGCATTGGTCTACGAGACGGAACCGCTGACCCGGACGATGGAAATCTTCGGGCTGCCGTCGGCCTCGTTCGAGGTTTCCGCGGATAAGCCGGTCGCCCAGCTCGCGGTGCGCCTGTCCGACGTCGCCCCTAACGGTGAGGCAACCCGATTCACCTACGGATTGCTGAACCTCACGCACCGGGACGGCAGCGAAGATCCGCAGCCGCTGGTTCCGGGGGAACGATACCGGGTCACGGTCCCGCTGAACGGCATTGCGCAGAGCATCCCGGCGGGCCACCGGCTCCGGCTCTCGGTATCGACCTCGTACTGGCCGCTCGCCTGGCCGGCCCCGGACGCTGCCATGGTCACGTTCAGCGCGGGCGCCGGCTCGCTGGCCCTGCCCGTGCGCGAACCCCGCGAATCGGATGCACGGCTTAGGGAATTCGACGAGCCCGCCGCGGCCCCGGAACTGGAGACCACGGTGCTGGAGCCGGGCGAGCATCATTGGCGGGTGTCCCGGGACCTGGCGACCAACGTCTCGACCCTGGAAGTGGTCAACGACCAGGGCTCCTTCCGCATCGACGAAACGGACACGGTGATTCGGCGCGCGACCAGTGAGTGGTACAGCTTCCGCTGGAACGAGGTCAACTCGGTCCGCGGCGAGACGCGGACGGTGCGCAGGTTCGAGCGCGACGATTGGAAAGTCGAAGTCGTCACCCGCACGGTCCTGACCTCCACGCCGTCGGACTTCCACATCAGCGCCCAGCTGGACGCTTACGAGCTCGACGCCGTCCGCGGCGATCCGCGGGTCTACTCGCAGAACTGGCAGCGTGCGGTGCCCCGGGACCTGGTCTAACCGAACAAGGAAGGAACACCATGAACAGCAAGGACGACGAACGCGGTACCGTGCCCAATGCCCAGCCTCCCCAGGAGGCGGCCCTGACCCCGCAGGAAGGGGCGGCGTCGGCCAACCCCGACCCGGCCGAGGGGAACGTGACGGGACTGGAACCGGGCGGCGGCGTTCCTCCGGGGGAGACACCGCCGGCCGAAGACCAGATGAGCGCGGACCAGGGCCACGAGGAGTAGCGGCGCCATGATGAAGAAACTGCTGTTCGGCGCCGGCCTCGCCACCGGCTTCATTCTCGGGTCCAGGGCCGGCCGCGGCTCGTATGACCAGCTGGCAGGCGCGGTCGGGAGGATCTGGCGCGCCAGGACCGGCCCGGCCGCCGGCCCGAGCGGCCGCCGCTCGGCCGGGAGCGTCGCCCCCGCAGACGCCGTGCGCGCGGCACCTGCGCAATCAGGCGCGGCGCGGGTGCAGTCCGGCGCCGCCGATGCAGCCGCCCGTTCCGGGCAGGCCCCGACCGACCGGCGGGTAGGCCCGGACCCGTCCATGGACGACCGCCCCGGCTCCGAATGGAGCGGCGGCCGCGCGGCCGGAAGCGTCGAGACGGTGGGCGACCCGGAGGAGGAACTCGGCCATTCCTAGGACGCCCGGCGGCACCGGGTCAGCCGGCCTCCCGATGGAACGGGATCGATGGAGGCACGGCGACCCGGTGCGGGGCGGCGTTGAGCCGCCGGCCGCGCACACCTTGGGCCGGGACGGCGAACACCACCACCTGGCGGGCGCCGTCTGCCTCTTTGGACTTGATCGTCAGGCTGCGCGCTCCCACCGGAACGGCAGGCGTGAAGACGTGCAGCTGCCTCGATCCCATGGTCACCGTTCCCCCGGGCGCGTAGTTGGTGCCCAGATGGTCTTCGACGAAGATCTCGGGGTCCGCGACCGGGCCATCCCCGGGCGACGTCAGCTGGAGGTTGACCACGAGCCCGCTGCTCCAGACCTCGACCGAGAGCACAATGAACTCGGTGTTCGGCGTATGGTGGCGGCCCAGCGTCTGTGGCAGCAGTACGTGCCGAAGTTCGCCCGTGGGCAGTGGGTCTTTCATGAGGCACCTCCTGAGGTGAAGATACCCATTTTAGTAAGCGGGCGTTCACTGTGCACTGATTTCCGCACGGATTCTTCAACCTCCCTCGACAGTGGTCGAGCGGCGATGCTAGACAGAGGGCACGGGCGGCCGCGGCTGCGTGGGGCCGCCCGGCACGAGCACGAGTCCGATCCCCGAACCGGTTGCGCGGCAGCCGGAGTCCAAGGAGCAACGGTCCATGCGTATTGCCGACACGTCCGATCTCTGGTGGAAGAACGCGCTGATCTACTGCGTGGACATCGAGACGTTCTTCGACTCCGACGGCGACGGCACCGGTGACATCGCGGGCCTCGCCGAGCGCGTGGACTACCTGGTCGAGCTGGGCGTGACCTGCCTGTGGCTGATGCCGTTCTACCCGACGCCGGACCGTGACGATGGCTACGACATCATGGACTTCTACGGCGTCGACCACCGGCTGGGCAGCGCCGGAGACCTGGTGGAGCTGATCCGCACCGCCAAGAGCCGCGGGTTGCGTGTCATCGCCGATCTGGTGGTGAACCATACCTCGGACCAGCACCCGTGGTTCCAGGCCGCCCGGGCCAGCACGGACAATGATTTCCGCGACTACTACGTCTGGCGCGAGGACGAGCCGCCGGACACCTCGGACCTGGTCGTCTTCACCCAGGAGGAGAAGGGCGTCTGGACCAAGGACGAGCAGACCGGGCACTGGTACCTGCACCGCTTCTACAAGCACCAGCCGGACCTGAACATCGCGAACCCGAGAGTCCGCGACGAGATCGCCAAGATCATCGGATTCTGGCTCCAGCTCGGCCTCGACGGGTTCCGGGTGGACGCCGTGCCGCAACTGGTCACCGTCGGGATGAAGGACGACCTCGAGAGCTCTGCAGCCTTCACCGATCCGCACGGCTTCCTGCGTTCGCTGCGCCGCTTCATGAACCGCCGGAACGGCCAGTCCGTACTGCTCGGCGAGGTCAACCTGCCCTACAAGGACCAGGTCAGCCTGTTCGGGGACGGGGACAGCGCGGAACTAACCCTGATCTTCGACTTCGTGGCGATGCAGCAGATGTATCTATCGCTGGCCCGCGCGGACGCCGGGCCGCTGGCGACCGCCTTGAAGAACCGGCCGGCCATCCCGCCGGAGGCCCAGTGGGCTACCTTCGTCCGCAACCACGACGAGCTGACGCTGGACCAGCTTTCGGAGTCCGAGCGCGAGGAGGTCTTCGCGGCCTTCGGTCCGAAGAAGAGCATGCAGGTCTACGGCCGCGGCCTCAAGCGCCGCCTGCCCCCGATGCTGCAGGGCGACCCGGACCGGATCCGGATGGTGTATTCCCTGTTGTTCTCGCTTCCCGGAACCCCGGCGCTCTACTACGGCGAGGAGGTCGGCATGGGGGAGGATCTGTCGGCCGACGGCCGGATGTCCGTGCGGACCCCCATGCAGTGGACCTCGGGCCCGAACGGCGGATTCTCCTCCGCCCCTCCGGAGGACCTGGCCAGCGCCGTCGTCCGAGGTAATTTCGGTCCCCGGCATGTCAACGTCGCAGATGCCAAGCAGGACCCAGGTTCGCTGCTGAACTTCACCACGAAGCTCGCCCGCCGCTACCGCGAGTGCCCCGAACTCGCTTGGGGCAGCTTCTCGGTCCTGGACCAGCCCCGCAGGGAGGTTCTCGCCCATCGCTGCACTTGGGAGGGCTCCAGCGTGATCGCGGTGCACAACTTCGGCCCGGCCAAAGCCAAGGTTCCGCTGCTGCTCAAGGACGCCGGACCGGATGCCCGCCTGGTGGACCTTCTGGGCCAGGACCATCTCGAACTTAACGACGACGGCGCGGTGCAGCTTGAGCTGCCGGGCTACGGTTTCCGCTGGATGCGGCTACTGTCCCGCGGCGAGGAAACCCATAAGCTTCCGCAAGTCATGACCACCGTGGCTTCGGCAGGAAAGGACTAACCACAAAATGACGGACAGCACAGGCACGGCACGAAACAGCACAGGCATGGCACTGCGCTCCGGCGATCCCAACTGGTGGCGGCAGGCGAGCGTCTACCAGATCTACCCGCGCAGCTTCGCGGACGCCAACGGAGACGGCCTCGGCGACCTGCGCGGGGTCACGGCGAAGGTTCCCTACCTTGCCGCACTCGGAATCGATGCGGTGTGGCTCAGTCCCTTCTACCCTTCGCCGCTCGCGGACGGCGGCTACGACGTAGCCGACTACCGGGATGTGGACCCGAGGCTTGGAACGCTCGACGACTTCGACCGCATGACCCAAGCCCTCCACGCTGCGGACATCAAGATCATTGTCGACATCGTGCCGAACCATTCGTCCGACGAGCATCCATGGTTCCGCGAGGCCCTCGCCGCAGGCCCCGGATCGCCTGCCCGGGACCGCTACATCTTCCGCGACGGCCTGGGCCCGGACGGCTCCAGGCCACCCTCCGACTGGGTCTCCCATTTCGGGGGCAGCGCCTGGACCAGGATCACCGAGCGGTCCGGGGAACCGGGGCAGTGGTACCTGCACCTGTTCGCTAAGGAACAGCCGGACTGGAACTGGGAGCACCCCGAAGTCCGCAAGGACTTTGAAACGACGCTGAGGTTCTGGTCGGACAGGGGAGTGGACGGCTTCCGCGTGGACGTGGCCCATGCCCTCGCCAAGGACATGTCGGAGCCGCTGCGCAGCAAGCCGACCGTCGCCGACGAACTGACGCCCGTTGACGGCAAGGATCCGCTCTTCGACCGCGACGAGGTCCATGAAATCTACGCACAGTGGCGCAAGGTCTTCGACGAATACGACCCGCCGAGGAGCGCGGTCGCGGAGGCCTGGGTGCCCGCCGAGCGGCGGCCGGCCTACGCCAGCCCCGAAGGCCTGGGCCAGGCCTTCAACTTCGACCTGCTCCGCGCCGACTTCGACCCGCGTGCCTTCCGCGAGATCATCACCAACAACCTCGACCAGGCCGCCGCATCGGGGGCATCGTCCACCTGGGTGCTTTCGAACCACGACGTAGTCCGCCACCCCAGCCGCTACGGCCTGCCCCCGGGGCACGACCTCGGACACTGGCTGATGGGCGGCGGCGCCGGTCCCGAGGTGGACTACGAGGCGGGACTCCGGAGGGCGCGCGCGGCCACCCTTTTGATCCTGGCCCTGCCCGGATCGACCTACCTCTACCAGGGCGAGGAGCTGGGCCTGTTCGAGGTCGCCGACCTGCCCGCCGGAGCCCTGCAGGATCCGATCTGGCAACGGACCGGGCGGAAGCTCAAAGGACGGGACGGCTGCCGGGTACCGCTGCCGTGGACGTCCGGCGGGCCGTCCTTCGGTTTCGGATCGAACGGGGCGCATCTGCCGCAGCCCGCCTGGTTTGCCGATGCCGCCGTGGAAGTCCAGGACGGCCAGGCCGACTCGACCCTCGAGTTCTATCGGGCCGCCCTTCGGCTCCGCCGCGAGCTGCAGGGCTTCGAGGAGCTGACCTGGGCCGACGGTTCCGCGGACGACGTCCTGCACTTCGTCCGGCCGGGAGGCTGGCACTGCATCAGCAACTTCGGCAGCAGCCACGTCCCACTGCCGGCCGGCACCTGCCGCATCAGCAGCGGTCCTCTCCGGGCAGGAGAACTGCCGCCCGACACCACGGCCTGGCTCACCCGGTGACCGGCGGCCTGGCGCCGCCGCGGCTGCCCGCTCCCGCACGGCGGTCATTCTGATCGGCCGGGGCTCTTCAACAGCGGAACGGACAGTGCTAAACAAGTAAGTACCCTTATAAATTCCATCTGCAGGAGCGAGAAGGATGCTGACAGCACGGGAAATCATGACCGGCAATGCCGAATGCATTGGTGAAAACGAGACCCTGGAGGCGGCGGCGCGCAAGATGCTCGAGCTGGATGTCGGCTCGCTGCCCGTCTGCGGCGAGGACAACCGGCTCAAGGGAATGGTGACGGACCGCGACATCGTCACGAAATGCCTGGCCCGCGGCGGCGATCCCCGGACGGCGAAAGCGGGCGAGCTGGCGGAGGGCAAGCCGGTCACTATCGGTGCGGACGACAGCATTGAGGAAGCCATCAAGACCATGCAGTCCCACCAGGTGCGGCGGCTTCCGGTGATCGACGGACACGAGCTGGTCGGAATCCTCAGCCAGGCCGACATCGCCCGCAACTACCCTGAGGACCGGGTAGGCGACCTGGTCGAGTTCATTTCCTACTAATCGAGAGGAACGGCCGGCATGCCCCAGCGCACCGCAGCCGACGTCATGGTCGAACGGCTCGAGGCCTGGGGCGTGCCCCGCGTCTTCGGGTACAGCGGCGACGGCATCAACACGTTCATGGGCGCGCTGCGCCGCGCCGGCACGGTGGACTTCGTCCAGGCCCGGCACGAGGAGAACGCCGCCTTCATGGCCGCCGGACATGCGAAATACACGGGCACCGTGGGCGTCGTGACCTCGACCCAGGGGCCGGGCGCCATCCATCTGCTCAACGGACTCTACGATGCCAAGCTGGACAGTGCGCCCGTGGTCGCGCTCGTGGGCCAGCAGTCCCGCAGTGTCCTCGGTTCCGGCTACATGCAGGAGATCGACCTGGCTCTGCTGATGCGCGACGTCGCCTGCTACCGGCAGCAGGTGGACTCCGCCGAGGCCCTTCCCATGGCCATGGACCGCGCCTTCAAGGCCGCGCTGACGCACCGTGGCCCCGCCGTCGTTATTGTTCCCCACGACGTGCAGAAACTGCCCGCCCCCGAGCTGGAGCACGAACACGGGATCCTGGTCACGTCGCCCGAATGGCGGCCATCGACAGCCCTTCCCCAGGCCGCCGACCTGCAGGCGGCCGCAGACGTGCTCAACGCAGGGCGCAGGGTGGCGCTGCTCGTTGGCCAGGGCGCGCGCGGCGCCATGCAGCAGGTCGAAGCGGTGGCGGAACGGCTCGGCGCGGGCATCACTACGAGCCTGCTGGGCAAGCCTTTCGTCGACGAGCGGCTGCCCTATGCCGCCGGCACGATGGGACATCTGGGAACCGGCGCGAGCGGCAACCTCCTGGGCAACTGCGACACGCTCCTCATTATCGGATCCAAGGACCCCTGGACGGAGTTCTATCCGCCTCCCGGGGCGGCGCGGGCGGTGCAGATCGATGCCAACCCGGCTGCCATCGGCATCCGCTATCCGGTGGAGGCGGGCCTCGCCGGCGATGCGGCTCCTACCCTTCAGGCCCTGCTGCCCCTGCTGTCCGGTACTCCGGATGCGGCGTGGCAGGACGATGTCCGGCGGTGGGTGGAGGACTGGCGCGGGCTGTCCGAACGCCGGGCCATGACGCCGGCCAGCCCGGTCAATCCCGAGCGGGTGCTGCACGAGCTCAGCGGGCGGGTCCCGGAAGACGCGCGGCTGGCTGTCGATGTGGGCAGCTGCGTCTACTGGTACGCCCGGCAGCTCGTGCTGCCGAGGGGAGTCCAGGCCCACCTCTCCGGCACGCTGGCGAGCATGGGGTGTTCCATTCCGTATGGTATCGCCGCGAAGCTTGACCGCCCCGAGGCCCCGGTGATCGCCGTGTCCGGCGACGGCGCATTGCAGATGGCCGGGTTGGCCGAACTGATCACCGTGGCCCGGCTCTGGCCGCAGTGGGCCGACCCCCGATTCGTCATCTGCGTCCTCAACAACCGCGAGCTGGCTGAAGTGACATGGGAACAGCGCGAAATGGAGGGCGAGCCGCGATTCGACGCCAGCCAGGCGATCCCGGAATTCGACTATGCCGGTTATGCCCGCCTGCTCGGCCTGGAGGGGATGCGCGTCGATGATCCCGAGCAGGTCGGCCTTGCCTGGGAGAAGGCGCTGGCCGCGGAGCGTCCCTTCCTGCTGGAGTTCGCGACCGATCCGGAGGTGCCGCTGCTGCCGCCGTTCCCGGCGGGCAGGGACAAGGCCGACGCCATGCAGGAGGCGATTGGGGAGGAAGGCGGCTCGGGCCGGCACGCGAGCCGCCTGCTGGAGCAGTACGTCCGCCAGGAAGAGGAGGCATAGGGTCCGGCCTCCCGCGGCGCCGGTCAGGCGGCCCCGCCGTCCTCGTCCTCGTCCTCGTCCTTGTCCGTGTGCGTCGCCATCCTGACGGTTTCAATGATCCGCCGCACGGAGGTCGCGACGCTGGCGGCGGGGCTCAGGGCCGCGGCACCGGCATCGGTCCGGGCATCGACCGCCTGCAGCAGTCCGCCAAGCTGGTCTTCGGCCGCCTGCAGGCGCTGCGGCAAATCGTCCTCGCCGGATTCCCAGGCATGGAGGATATCCGCCGCGGAGCATAGCGTTTCGGACAAGGGCTCGAACAGGCCGTCCGGCAGCTCGCCGGACAGCGGCTTCAGCCCTCCGGCGCCGGCCAGCACGTCCGTGATGTCCTTGACATGGAATGCCACGGTCTCCAGCGCGCGCAGGTTCTGGTAGTCGGTGCCCAGGTCCCGCTTGTGGCGGCGGGCGCGCGGGTTGCCCTTCCGGCTTTCATCGGCATGGTAGACGGCCTGCCGCACTTCATAGCCGGTCGTGGAGATGTCGGAGTTGTAGCGGGTCCAGGCTTCCGGTTCCGGCGGCCATTCCTCGGTGAGCGCCGCGGCGAGCCCCTCCAGGTGCGCGGCGAGCATGGTGCGGAACCGCGATAGCTGCAGTACCGCGGCGCTGAAATTCAACGGGGGCCAGATGAAGGCGTTCACCAGCAGGCCGCAACCGACGCCGACGCCCATCTGCACCGCGTAGCCGATGGAGTAGTCCTCGGCATCCTGTCCGCCGATGATCAGTACGAAAAGTGCGGCCATCGGCACGTAGTCCCTGCCGTACCCTAGGGCTCCGATCCCGGAGAGCAGCACCGCGATCCCGACCACCAGCGGAATAGTGACCAGGTTCGGCTGGACGAAAACGACCACGGCGCCCGCCAGCAGCACGCCGACCAGCAGCCCCGCCAGGGTCTGCAGGCCCGCCTTGACCGAGCCCATGAGGGTCGGATACATGCTGACCAGCGCGCCCAACGGCGCGTAGTAGGGGTATTCGTCGGCCACGCCCGGCATGTGGGGGGCAACAAACCAGGCGATGGCGACGGCGATTGCCGCCTTGACCGCCAACAGGATGCGCGCCTTGCTCCAGTTGATTTCCATCCAGGACACCACGCGGCGCAACGCCGTGGGGGCTTTGAGTGCTAGGGCCATATTTTCATCTTCACAGCCGCCCTGCCCGCTCGCCACCGAAACGTCATTCCGGCCGCCATGCCGCCAATCACTCTTGTCGGCATGCCGCGGGTGCGGCGAGACTAGTGCCATGGCAGAGACGGGCGAGGCCTCGACCGCGGGGGAATCCGCGAACGGACCGGCGCGCGGACTGATCGTCGTCGGAGTTGACGGCTCGCCGCTGTCGATCGCCGCCCTTCGCTACGCCGGGCGGCTGGCGGAATCGCTCGGCTGCACCATCGAGGCGTTGTCCGTGTGGCAATACCATATGGCGCTTGGCACCTTCACGCCGCTGGATTGGACGCCTGAGGAAGACACCAGCGAACTCCTGGACCAGGCCGTGCGCGAGGCCTTCGGCAGCGACCCGCCCGCAGGCCTGCGCCGCACGGTGCGGCAAGGGCATGCGGCCAGCGTCCTGGCGAAGGCGGGCGCCGGCGCCGAAATGCTGATCGTCGGCAGCCGCGGACACGGCGGTTTTGCGGGGATGCTGCTCGGTTCCGTCAGTGCCTCGGTTTCAGCCCACGCCCGCTGCCCGGTGTTGATCATTCATCCGCAGCCTGCGCCAAAGGAGTAGGCGGCCTCCCGCGCCCTCCCGCGGCAGCGGGCGGCCGCCTGCGCGCTCCGGGCCAGGCCTCAGCGCGCCGCAACGAACGTCGACATGCCGGCGTGGCTCAGTTCCGTGGCCGCCCCGATGAGTACAAGCACGACGTAGGCGCTGACCGGTACCAGGAGGAGCCACTCCCGCCAGGACCCTGCGTTGCCGAGCAGGGGCAGCGCGAAGCTACCGTTGGGCCGCCAGATCCGCCGCAGGCCGGGAACCTTGCGCAGGGCCTTCGGCGGACGGATCCGCAGCGGCCACCAGAGGTTGATGCCGTCCGTGGTGACCATGTCACCGAGGAGGTGGACGACGACGCCGATCGCCATCGCGAGCGGGAACCAGTTCTGGTGTTCGGGCGCGAAGGCAGTGATGAAGGCCGCGACGGCGATGCCTACCGCCCAGGGTGTCTTCCGCAACCGGTCCGGAATGAACTTGAGGGCTTTGGCGGCGAAGGCGACCAGCAGAATGCAGAGCAGCCCCGCCGCGGGATAGACCGTTCCGAAGCGCTGCGTCTCGATGCTCGGGAGCCCGGCCAGCCAGGCCAAAGCGACGAACACGGCCACCCCGAGGATGGAGTGGGTGCCGCGCCGGTGGCCTCCGGCCAGGTCGCCGACGGCGGAGCACACAAAGTTGGAGACCGGAGGCAGCGAATGGGCGATGGTGGCGCGGTGATGGTCGGCGTCGGGGACCAGGGCCGCGCCGGCCGTCACGAGGGCACCGCTGATCACTCCGGCTGGGCCGACGTCCAGCAGTCCGGCGCCCAGCAGGACGGGCTGCTGCGCCCAGTCCGCGCTGATGACGGACCCCAGCGAGACTTCGAACTGTGTGGTCAGGGCAATCCAGGCGGCGGCTCCGCTGGCGGCATGGTGGGCACCGAGCATCGGAACCGGCTTCCTCTCGACTTGGGGAGTGGCACTGCGCCGGTTCGAAGTCTAGCCTTCCCCAGTGTCAGTCTTTCTCTTCCCACTTCAGGTCGAGATTGCGGAAGACCGGGGTCCCGTCGCAGAGTTCGGCAAACCGGGCTGCGAACTCGGTGGTCTCCGGGCGGCGCGAATTCTCCATCGCGGACTCGTAGGAGTCGAATTCGACAATGTGCAGGTACGTCCCGGGACGGTCGCGATCCGCCGTCGCAAGGATCCGGCGGAAGGTCGCAGGAGTGCCGCCGGTCCGGGAAGGCCTCCCGAGCTGTTCGATCTCCTCTATCCGCGAGGTCTGGAATTCAATGATCTGGATAAAGCCGGCCATGACGGTTCCTTACCTGGACGATTCGGATGCCGCTCAGGGTAGGCCCGGGGCCGTGTATCCACAATCACCAATTCCGGGGGCTGCTGCGTCCGGGAAAACCTGGAATGCAAAAGACCCCGGAGAACCAACTGGTTCTCCGGGGTCTCTTCCTTGTGCGCGGAGGGGGACTTGAACCCCCACCCTCAATAAGAGGACTAGCACCTCAAGCTAGCGCGTCTGCCATTCCGCCACCCGCGCAGGTGGTGTTCTCAGGCCCGGACCGAACCGGTTCCTTCGAAGCAGCGAGAAAAACTCTAACACGTTTTTCCGGAAGTACTTAATCGGCGCCGGCCGGGCCCGCCTGCCGGAGCCGATTGCCTCCCCGTCCGCGCAGGTCATCGGTAGGCTGGAGGCACCAGACGACTGCTAGGAGCCTGCCATGCCCGCAATTTCGCCCGAGGATGAGGTCGCCCGGATCTGCAGCGAACTCATCCGCTTCGACACGTCCAACTACGGGGGCAATGAAGGCCCGGGGGAGCGGGCCGCCGCCGAATACACCGCCGGGCTGCTGGAGGAAGCCGGCCTGCAGGCGGAGATTTTCGAGTCGGCCCCCGGACGCGCTTCACTGGTCGCCCGGATGACCGGGGAGGACCCATCCGCGGGCGCCCTCGTCGTCCACGGCCACCTGGACGTGGTGCCCGCCCAGAAGGAGGACTGGCAGGTCGACCCGTTCAGCGGCGAGGAGCGCGATGGCCTGATCTGGGGCCGCGGCGCGGTGGACATGAAGGACATGGACGCGATGATCCTGGCGGTCGCCCGGGACATGGCCAGGACCGGCGTCCGGCCCAAGCGCGATCTGGTGTTCGCCTTCTTCGCGGATGAGGAGGCCGGCGGCAAGTACGGGGCGCGCTGGGCGGTGGACAACCGGCCCGAACTTTTCGACGGCGCCACGGAAGCCATCTCCGAGGTCGGCGGCTTCTCCGCCACGATCGGCGGCAAACGCGCCTACATGCTGCAGACCGCGGAAAAGGGCATCGCCTGGTTGCGGCTGGCCGTCATGGGACGGGCCGGGCACGGGTCGCAGCTGAACACGGACAACGCAGTGACGACGCTGGCCCAGGCCGTCAGCCGGATCGGCGCCCACCAGTGGCCGATCGAGCTGACCGATACCACGCGCCGTTTCCTGGACGGCGTGACCGAGCTGACCGGCGTCGAGTTCGACCCGGACAACCCGGACATCCTGCTCAAGGAACTGGGCACGGTAGCCCGGTTCGTCGGCGCGACGCTGCAGAACACCTCCAACCCGACCGTGCTGAAGGCCGGCTACAAGGAGAATGTGATTCCGGGCCTGGCCGAGGCACGGATCGACGCACGGACGCTACCGGGACAGGACGAACTCGTGCTCGCGAAGATCCGGGAGCTGGCGGGCGAGGGCGTCGACATCAGCTACGTCCACCAGGATCGCGCACTCGAGGTCCCCTTCTCGGGCAGCCTGGTGGATGCCATGGTTGACTCGCTGACCGCGGAAGACCCCGACGCCGTCGTGCTGCCTTACACGCTTTCCGGGGGAACCGACAACAAGTCCCTGGCCCGGCTGGGTATTACCGGCTACGGCTTCGCGCCGCTGCGCCTGCCCGACGAACTGGACTTCACCGGGATGTTCCACGGCGTCGACGAGCGCGTGCCGGTCGAATCGCTGAAGTTCGGGACACGGGTGCTAGGGCGCCTGCTCAGGTCGTACTAGGGGAGGAGCATCTGTGCCGAAGACAGCGGAAGAACTGCTGCCCGACGAACTGCTGGAGCGGATCCGCGGCCGTGCCGCCGGCTACGACGAGGCCAACAGTTTCTTCGACGACGACCTGGCAGAACTCGCCGGCGCCGGCTACCTGAAGATGCTGGTGCCGGAGGCGGAGGGCGGCCTGGGCTGGAGCTTGCTCCAGGCAACCCGGGCACAAACCCGGCTGGCGTCGGCGGCCCCTGCGACGGCGCTGGCCGTCAACATGCATCTGGTCTGGACCGGGGTGGCCCGCGTACTCGCGGAGCGCGGCGACGAGAGCATGGCCTTCGTGCTCCAGGAGGCGGGCCGGGGCGAGGTCTTCGGGTTCGGCGTCTCGGAGGCCGGGAACGACCACGTCCTCTTCGATTCCCGGACCGTGGCCCAGCCGCTGGCCGACGGCAGCTACTCCTTCACGGGGGCGAAAGTCTTCACGAGCCTCTCGCCTGCCTGGACCCGGCTGGGCGTGTTCGGGCGCGACGACACCGGCACGGAACCGCAGCTGGTCTGGGCCTTCGTGGACCGCCAGGCTCCCGGGTACAGCATCAAGGAAGACTGGAACACGCTGGGCATGCGTGCCAGCCAGTCCAATACGACGCTCCTGGAAGGAGTCGTGGCGCGGCCGGAGCGGGTGTTCCGCAAGCTGCCGGTCGGCCCCAACCCTGACCTGCTCGTCTTCGGCATCTTCGCCTGTTTCGAAATCCTGCTCTCCTCCGTCTACGCCGGCATCGGGCGGCGTGCGGTGGACCTCGCCGTGGAGAACAGCCAGCGGCGGCAATCACTCAAGAGCGGGCGCAGCTACGCGCAGGATCCGGATATCCGCCGCCGCGTGGCCGAGGCCGCGATGGCCATGGACGGGGTCTACCCGCAGGTTGATGCGCTGGCCGCGGACGTGGACAGCCGGATCGACCACGGGGGCCAGTGGTTCGCCAAACTCGCAGGGCTGAAGGTCCGCACCACGGAAACGGCAAAGCAGGTCGTCGAGCAGGCGGTACGTGTCTCCGGCGGCGCAGGCTATTTCCGCGGCGGCGAACTCGAGCGGCTCTACCGCGACGTCCTGGCAGGCCTCTACCACCCCTCGGACGATGAGTCGGCGCACAGTACCGTGGCCAACGCCTGGCTCGGCCCGCTCGAAGACTGAATCCGCCCGGGGTGCCGGACTGCCGGCGCCTAGACGGTGGCTTCCACGCGCAGGACCCTGCGGCGCAGCCAGTACTTGCGGCCGCCGCCGATGTACAGCCGGGTGCGGACCAGGTCCCACTTGCCGTACTCGGCGTGCTCGGCCAAAGCACGGCGCGCTTCCTTCACCGATTCGCCCTTGGCCAGGGTCAGCACGAGGTACTCGTAGTCGCGGGCATGGTCACGCTCGCGCTGGCTCGTTCCGGTTCCGAATTGTTCCCTCATTGCCCTCCGATCTCTTCACTTATTCTTCCCCCAACGGCTAACGTCTACTACATGGCCATTGATCCGCGTGTCGCGCTCCAGTCATTCACCGCCGCCCTCGAAGAACACCTTGCCGCCGCGTCCAGCCGGCGCGGAGATAACGATCCGGCCGTGGAAGCGGCCTTTTCCTCCATTATGGAAACCTTCGAAGCCTATGAGGATGCACTCTACGACTCCTACGGCGAAGTTACACCCCTGGTGATTTACGACGAGACCGAGGACGATGACGAGGAACGCGACGAGCAGGAAGACGATTACGACGACGTCGCGGACCCGTTCGACGATGACCTGGAGATCGAGGAGAAGTAGCCGGCGGCCGGCAGGGAACTAGGCCGGCGTCGCCGAAATGTCGTCCAGGGCGGAGGCAATTTCGGCGGGAATCCTCTTCGGCGCCGCCGCAAGGATCTGGTGCAGCTGTGCCGGCGTCCGCGGCCCGACCACCGCAGTGGCGATGCCCGGCTGGTCCAGCGCCCAGCCCAGGGCCAGCTCCAAAGCAGGAATATCCAGCCCGCGCGCGGCCGTTGCCAGCGCCTCCGTGATCCGCGCCGAACGCCCGGACAGGTAGGGCTCGACGTAGGCGGCCCCGGCCTCGGAGCCGCCGCGCGAATCCGCCGGGATGCCGCCGCGGTATTTCCCGGTGAGCACGCCGCGGCCCAGCGGGGACCACGCCATCACGCCCGCCCCCAGCGCGCAGGCCGCGGGAATGACCTCGCGTTCTGCGGTGCGCTTGAGCAGCGAATACTCGGCCTGGACGGCCACCAGCGGCACGGCGCTGATCGAGATGGCCCGCGCCAGCTGCCAGCCGGAGTAATTCGACACGCCCACGTAGCGGGCACGCCCGGATCCCACCGCGAACTCCAGCGCGGATAGCGTTTCCTCCAGCGGGGCACCGTCGTCCCAGCAGTCCACCAGCCACAGATCCAGGTACTCGGTGCCCAGCCGCGCGAGGCTCGCGTCGAGGCTACGCAGCATCGCCCCGCGCGAGGCGTCAAGTTGCCGGGCGCCATCGCGGCGGACGATGCCCGCCTTCGAGACAATTGTCACTTCCTGTCGCGGGACCAGTTCGCCCAGGAAAGCGCCGATAATCGCTTCGCTCGCGCCGTCGGCGTAGGCGGCAGCAGTATCCAGCAGGGTCCCGCCGGCCTCCAAGTACGCCCGCAGCATGATGGCGGCGTGCTCTTCATCCGTGGTCTCGCCCCAGGTCATGGTGCCCAGCGAAAGATGCGGCACCTTCAGCCCGCAGTTGCCCAAGCGATTCTGCTCCATGGGCAAAAGCCTACGGCCTCGCGCGCCGCAGGGCGGAAACGGATCGCCTGATTACCGCAGGTCCACGGGCGCATAGGCGAGGTCACCGCGCGGGCGGGCGCCGCCGTCGTACCCTGCCGGGACGGCCCGCAAACGCCGCCTGCGGCATCTCATCCCGCGGGCTGATCTTTCCACGCGCCGGGGTGCGCCGGTTCTGCCGGCGCCCTGCCCGTGCTTTAAGGTCTAACTTGTGACTTGGCTTGAAGCGGCCTTCTTGGGACTGATCCAGGGCCTGACCGAATTCCTTCCGATTTCCTCCAGCGCCCATCTGCGCGTGGTGGGCGAGTTCCTTCCCGGTGCCGCCGACCCGGGCGCGGCCTTCACCGCGATCACGCAGCTGGGCACCGAGACCGCCGTGCTCATCTATTTCTGGAAGGACATCCTCAATATCGTCAAGGCCTGGTTCGGCTCGCTGACCGGCAAGGTCCCGCGGAACGACCCGGACGCCCGGATGGGCTGGCTGGTCATCATCGGCTCCCTCCCTATCGGCGTGCTCGGCCTGCTCTTCCAGGACCAGATCGAGGGCACCTTCCGGAGCCTCTGGATCGTCGCCACCATGCTGATCGTGTTTGGCCTGATCCTGGCGGTGGCGGACTCCATCGGCAAGCAGGTGCGGGCGCTGGACAAGCTCACCTACAAGCACGGCATCCTGTTCGGTCTTGCCCAGGCGCTGGCGCTGATTCCCGGTGTCTCCCGTTCCGGCGGTACGATCACTGCGGGGCTGCTGATGGGCTACACCCGCGAGGCAGCCGCACGCTACGCCTTCCTGCTGGCCGTTCCGGCGGTGTTCGCGAGCGGTCTCTACCAGCTCTTCACCGGGCTGGACGAGCCGGGTCCGTACGGACCCGGCCCGACGGCGCTGGCCACCCTGGTGGCGTTCGTGGTCGGTTTCGTCATCATCGGGTGGTTCCTGAAGTTCGTGTCCACCCACAGCTACAAGCCCTTCGTCTGGTACCGGATCGGGCTGGGTTTGTTGCTCTACATTCTCTTGGGCCTCGGCGTCATCAGCGCCTAAAGTACGACGGCGGTCCCACCGGGTCCGCGACACTCACCGGAAGGAACGTCAATTGTTCGGTTGGAATGCGCGCCCCGTGCCGGAGATCCCCGGCGGTAACGATGGGCTGACGCTCTTCGACACGGCCGCCGGAAACCTGGTCGAGCTGGAGCGCTCCGATATCGGATCGCTCTACGTCTGCGGCATCACCCCCTACGATGCGACCCATATGGGGCACGCGTCTACCTACGTCGCCTTCGACCTGCTGAACCGCTACTGGCGCGACGCCGGACGCACTGTCCGCTACGTGCAGAACGTGACGGACGTCGACGACCCGCTGCTGGAGCGGGCCAAGACGACCGGTGTGGACTGGGAAGCGCTGGCCAAGGACCAGACCGACCTGTTCCGCGAGGACATGGAGGCCCTCAACGTCCTGCCCCCGGACCACTACATCGGGGCGGTCGAGTCCATCTCATGGATCGTTCCCGCGGTGGAACAGCTGCTGGAGGCCGGCCTGGCGTACCGGGTGCCCGGGACGGACGGTGAGCCCGACGGGGACGTGTACTTCGACTCCGCGGCCGCCGCGGGGGAGGGCTGGCACCTGGGCCTGACCTCGCGGCTGAGCGAGCAGGAGATGCTGCCGCTCTTTGACGAACGCGGCGGGGACCCCGACCGGCCCGGCAAGCGGCACCCGCTGGACGCCCTGCTGTGGCGGGTGGCCCGCGAAGGCGAGCCCAAATGGCCGGGCAATTCCCTGGGCGAGGGACGCCCGGGCTGGCACATCGAGTGCTCCATCATCGCCCGCCGCTTCCTGCCGGAGACGTTCGATGTCCAGGGCGGCGGCTCCGACCTGAGCTTCCCGCATCACGAGATGAGCGCCGGGCACGCCTATGCCCTGACCCGCACGCCGCTGGCGAAGCACTTCGTGCACGCCGGCATGGTGGGCCTCGACGGCGAGAAGATGAGCAAGTCCAAGGGCAACCTCGTGCTCGTCTCGAAGCTGCGCGCGGCGGGCGAAGACCCGGCAGCGATCCGCACCGTGCTCCTCGGCCAGCATTACCGCAGCGACTGGTTCTGGACCGACGAGCTCCTGGTCCAGGGACGGGCCCGGCTGGAACTGTGGCGCGAGGCCGCCAGCGCCGGCGCCGATGCTTCAGGGCTGGCGGAGGATATCCGCGCCGCCATGTCCAACGACCTGGACGCCCCCGCCGCGCTGGACGCCGTGGACCGCTGGGCGCGTGCCGTTACCGCCGCCGGCCAAGCCGGTCAAGCCGGTCAAGCCGACCAGGGCGCCGGGGTGTCCGGCGGGGCCGTGGCGGTTCCTGTGGCCGAAGTACTGGACGCGCTGCTCGGCATCCGCCTCTAGGCTCCTGCGGCCGCAGGCCCCTTTGGCGCCGGGCCGGTGACGATTCCGGCGCCAAGGGCCGTGTGCCCGCCGGGCCGGAAACCCGAAGCGGTGCCTCAGTCCTTGCGGCGCTTCTTCAGGTAGCGCTCGAATTCCCGGGCAATCGACTCGCCCGTGGCCTCGGGCAGCTCGGCGGTGTCCTTGGCCTCCTCGAGCTGGTGCACGTAGGCGGCAACCTCCGGATCCTCGACGGCCAGCTCGTTGACGCCGCGTTCCCAGGCCTCCGCTTCCTCCGTCAGCATGCTGGTGTCCAGCGGGAGCTGGAGGATGTCCTCCAAGCGATGCAGCAGCGCGAGCTCGGCCTTGGGGGAGGGCGCCTGTCCGACGTAATGCGGCACGGCGGCCCACAGCGAAACCGTGGGAATGCCGGCCAGGGAAGCCAGCTCCGAAAGCACACCGACGATCCCCGTCGGCCCCTCGTACTGGCTCGGCTCGGTGTTCAGCGCCTCGCGGATGCCGTCGTCCTCGCTGGTGGCGGTCACCGGGATGGGGCGGCTATGCGGCACATCCGCCAGCAGGGCACCCACCAGGATCAGGCAGTCCACGTCCTGTTCCGTGGCGTGGGCCAGCAGTTCCGCCGTGTAGGCCCGCCACCGGTAGGAGGGCTCGACGCCATGGACGAAGACGACGTCGACGTCCGTCCCGGGAACGCTGCAGCGGGTGAGCTTGGTCGTGGGCCACTTGATCCGGCGTTCACCCGACGCCGTGCGGCGCACCATCGGGCGGGTGAACTGGAAGTCGTAGTAGAGGTCCGGGTCGATGCTGGCGACCTTCCGCCCGTCCCAGGTCCGGCTCAGGTACTTCACCGCGTCCGTGGCGGCCTCCCCGGCATCGTTCCAGCCCTCGAAGGCGGCCACCATCACCGTCAGCTTCCGCTGCGGCTGGCCTTCTTCGTGCTGGCGCGGGAAGAGGGAACGCAGCCCCCGAGCCTCGTTGTTGTCCTGTGTGCTCACCTCTTCACCCTAAACCGAAGGCTCTTCGGTTGTCAGGGAAGTCGGGTTTCAATTCCCGTGCCGGCATACCGGCGTCCGCGCCTCTCCGCCCCGTGATCGCCGGGGCGCTCCTGCTGCCTCCCCGCTGCGTCCTGCGCTGCGGTGAGCCACCGTAGACTGGGACCATGCCTGATGCTTCCCGCCCCGTCGAGGTGCCCGCCGATGAGCCCCGCCTGCACGCCGTCCTGTGGGACATGGACGGCACCTTGGTGGACACCGAGCCGTACTGGATCGAAGCCGAAACGGAGCTCGTCGAGAGCTTCGGCGGCACCTGGTCGTACGAGCTCGGCCGCACTCTGGTTGGCAACGCACTGCCGTCCTCCGCGGCGGTCCTCCAGCAGGCCGGAGTGGAACTGCCCATCCGCGACATCATCGACCGCCTGATCACGGCCGTGGTCGAGCGGGTGCGGCACCGGATCCCGTGGCGGCCGGGGGCGCGCGAGCTGCTCGCCGAACTGCGCGAGGCCGGCATTCCCACGGCCCTGGTCACGATGTCCGAGAAGACGCTGGCCGAGGAAATAGTTGCCGCCCTACCGCAGGACAGCTTCCGGCTGCTGGTCACCGGGGACATGGTGGTGCACGGCAAGCCGCATCCCGAGCCCTACCAGCGAGCCTTCGATGCGCTGTCGGCCGAGTGTCCGGAGCTCCGCAAGGACCGTGCCGTCGCCCTGGAGGACTCCGTGCCCGGCGCCACCTCTGCCCAGGCGGCGGGGCTCGTGACCGTGGCCATACCGCACGTCGTACCGGTACCGGCAGCGGCGGGACGGATCCTGTGGTCCACCCTTGCGCACAAGGGAATCGCCGACCTTGAAAGGCTGCTCGACGCTACCGAAGCCGTGCCGGCGGAAGCCACCGCATGAGCACGGCTCCGCATACCGGGGGCTCGCCGGACACCGGTAATTCGAGCCCGGAGCCGAAGCCCAAACGCAGCGAAGGCATCCCGCTGGGCCGGATCGCCGGCGTCCCCGTCGTGCTGGCCTACTCCTGGTTCATCATCGCGGCCTTTATCGTGATCGCCTTCGGGCCGCAGGTCCAGCAAGGCATCCCCGGGATCGGAGCCGGCGCCTACGTCGTGGCGCTCGGCTATGCGCTCCTGCTGCTCTTCTCGGTGCTCGTGCACGAACTGGCGCACGCGGTCAGTGCCCGCATCTTCGGCTGGCCGACGGCGCGGATCGTGTTGAACCTCTGGGGCGGCCACACCCAGTTCGAGAGTTTCAAGGCCACGCCGGGCAAGTCCCTGATCGTCGCCCTCTCCGGGCCGGCCGCGAACTTCGCGCTGGCCGGAGCCGGGATACTGGTGCTGCCGCTCATGCACGCCAGCGCCGTGGGGTACCTGCTGACGGACATCTTCGTCTGGGCCAACTTCCTGGTGGGGCTGTTCAACATCCTGCCCGGGCTGCCGCTCGACGGCGGCCGGCTGGTGGAATCCGCCGTGTGGCGGGTGACCGGGAGCCAGGAAAAAGGCACTCTCGCGGCAGGCTGGGCAGGCCGCGTCATTGTGGTGCTGACCGTGCTGGCGGTCATCGGCTGGCCGCTGCTGATGGGCCGTGAGCCAAGCCTCCAGGTCGTCGTGATCATGGTGCTCGTCGGAAGCTTTTTGTGGATGGGCGCCAGCGCCTCGATCGCCAATGCCAAGCTGCGGCTTCGCCTGCCGCAGGTCTTCGCCGGGGCACTGAAGAGGCCGGCGGTGGGCGTTCCCGCGACGGCGACTGTTGCCCAGGTCAGGGACGCCCTGCAGCGGAACCCGGGCACCGCCGTCGTCCTGACGGCCGCAACCGGCCAGCCGGAGGCGGTCATGGATTCCGTCGCGCTGCAGCAGGTTCCCGAAGCCAGCGCCGCGGCCACGCCGGCCACCGCCGCAGCCCGGCCCCTCGCGCCCGGGGCGTATGTCCCGGAGTGGGCATCCGGCCAGGAACTGGTCCAGTACCTGGCCGGACTCGGCGGTACCGAGTACGCCGTGGTGGACCAGCAGGGGTACGTCACCGGGCTGCTCAACCAGGCCGCCGTGGTCCGCGCCATCACCGGCAAGGACTCCTGAGGCCGGCCGCGGCCAAAGAAGCGGCCGGACAGGCGGCTGAAGAATACGCCGCCGCCAGCATAGAATCATCAGGCCCGTTCGTACGGGATTCTGCCACCAACCGGAAGTAGCGAACCATGAGCCCTGCCACCAGCCCGACCGGAGCCGAACAGCGCCGCGGCCCCTTCCGCCCCGGCGAACGCGTTCAGCTGACGGACGAAAAGGGCCGGATGAACACCGTTACGCTGACCC
This sequence comes from Arthrobacter sp. USHLN218, assembly GCF_037144715.1. NCBI lineage: Bacteria > Bacillati > Actinomycetota > Actinomycetes > Micrococcales > Micrococcaceae > Arthrobacter > Arthrobacter sp. USHLN218. The sequence goes on along the minus strand of NZ_JBBCYT010000003.1, from coordinate 224,093 downwards.
CGGGCGGAGCCTTCCACACGCACAAGGGGCTGCTGGCCCACGACGCCGTGATCGGCCGGCCGGAGGGCAGCGTCGTCACTAACGACACCGGCCACCGGTACCAGGTGCTGCGGCCCCTGCTCTCGGACTTCGTGCTCTCGATGCCGCGCGGCGCCGCCGTGGTGTATCCGAAGGACGCCGGCCAGATCATCACCATGGCCGATATCTTCCCCGGTGCTCGCGTGGTCGAGGCGGGCGTCGGCTCCGGCGCGCTGAGCATCTCGCTGCTGCGGGCGGTGGGGGACCAGGGCTACCTGCACTCGTTCGAGCGCCGCGAAGAATTCGCCGACGTGGCCCGCGGGAACGTGGAAACCATCTTCGGCGGGCCGCACCCGGCGTGGAAGGTCAGCATCGGCGATTTCCAGGAAGAGGTCGTGAAGCAGGAGGCGGCCGGCAGCGTCGACCGTGTCGTGCTGGACATGCTCGCCCCGTGGGAGTGCCTGGACGCGGTGGCCACCGTCCTGGCGCCGGGCGGGGTCTGGATCAGCTATGTGGCGACGGTGACCCAGCTTTCCCGCACGGCGGAGGCCATCAGGGCCGACGGCCGGTTCACCGAACCCGACGCCTGGGAGTCCATGGTCCGCGGCTGGCACCTGGAGGGACTGGCCGTTCGCCCGGACCACCGGATGGTGGCCCACACCGGCTTCCTGCTCACCGCGCGCCGGCTCGCCGAAGGAGTCACGGGCATCACGCCCAAGCGCCGGCCGTCCAAGACGGAATTCACCGACGAGGACCTGCAGACGTGGACCCCGCGCGACGGCGACTGGAGCCCGGAGACCCTCGGCGAACGCGTGGTCTCCGACCGCAAGCTCCGCCGCGCCGCCAAGGACGCCGCCTCCACCGTGCAGCGGGGCGCCTTCAAGGGCACCGGATCAGAGGCCGACCAAAAGGACGGATAAACCGCCGCTGGGCTGGGCATTTTAGCCTGTTTTATGCCGGATGGAATTACCCAAAGTACTTCAGCGTTTCCTTCTCAAATAGGTGTCACGCCGGGACATCGGCGGTTAGGGTTCTAGGAAGGGTCCCGACTCGAGAGAGAAGGTTGCGGTGATGAACGAACAGCAGAACCAGGGCAACGATCCGGTGCCGGCTGCGGCTCATGCCAACGAGTTGACCATCGCCCAGCGGCAGATCAACGTCCTGCGCGACAAGATCCGCAACCTCGACAAGCAGCTGGCCGCGGCGACCGCCAACAACTCACGCATGGTCGCGATGCTGGAGTCGGCCAAGGCGGAGATCATCCGGCTCAAGGCCGCCCTGGAGCGGGACGGCGAAACGCCGTTCAGCTTCGCGACCATCCTGCAGGTCAACCAGCGGCAGCAGCCGCGCGCGGGCGTTACGACGACGGCGACCACGCAGGAGAGCGTGGACATCATCCAGTCGGGGCGCAAGCTGCGCGTCGCCGCCAGCCCGCTGATCAACCTGGCCCAGCTTGCCCCGGGCCAGGAGGTGCTGCTGAACGAGTCGCTGACGATCATCGCCGCCCTCGGCTTCGAACGCGCCGGCGAGCTGGTCACGATCAAGGAGCTGCTGGGTGCCGACCGGATCCTGGTGATCGGGCGGGCGGACGAGGAGCGCGTCGTGAAGCTCTCCGGCGAACTGCTGAAGGAACGGATCCGCGTCGGCGACGCGGTGTCGATCGATTCCCGGACCGGCTACGCGTTGGAGAAGATCCCGCGCAGCGAGGTGGAGAACCTGATCCTGGAGGAAGTGCCGGACATTTCCTACCAGGACATCGGCGGCCTCGGCCCCCAGATCGACGAGATCCGGGACGCCGTCGAGCTGCCGTTCCTCCATCCTGACCTCTACCGCGAGCACGGGCTGAAGGCTCCGAAAGGCATCCTGCTCTACGGCCCTCCCGGCTGCGGCAAGACGCTGATCGCCAAGGCCGTGGCGAATTCGCTGGCCGCCCGGGCGCTGGAACGCGGCGGTCCGGAGGGAACGCGCAGCTACTTCCTGAACATCAAGGGCCCCGAACTGCTGGACAAGTATGTCGGCGAGACGGAACGGCACATCCGGCTGATCTTCGCCCGTGCCCGCGAGAAGGCCTCGGATGGCAGCCCGGTCGTCGTCTTCTTCGACGAGATGGACTCCCTCTTCCGCACCCGCGGAACCGGCGTCTCGTCCGACGTCGAGACGACCATCGTCCCGCAGCTGCTGAGCGAGATCGACGGCGTGGAGAAGCTGGAGAACGTGATTGTCATCGGCGCGTCCAACCGGGAGGACATGATCGATCCGGCCATCCTGCGGCCGGGCCGGCTGGACGTCAAAATCAAGATCCAGCGGCCGGATGCCGAAGCGGCCGCTGAAATCTTCGGGAAGTACATCACGACGGACCTGCCGATCCACGTGGACGACCTGGCCGAGCACGGCAACGACCGCCAGGCGACGGTGGACGCCATGATCCAGCGGACCGTCGAGGCCATGTACGCCAAGGAGAAGTCCACGGAATACCTGGAGGTCACCTACGCCAGCGGCGACACGGAGATGCTCTACTTCAAGGACTTCAACTCCGGCGCGGTCATCCAGAACGTGGTGGACCGGGCCAAGAAGAACGCCATCAAGGACCTGCTGACCAACCAGCAAAAAGGACTGCGGATCGAGCATCTGCTGCACGGCGTCGTGGACGAGTTCCGCGAGCACGAGGACATGCCCAACACGACCAACCCGGACGACTGGGCACGCATCTCGGGCAAGAAGGGCGAGCGGATCACCTACATCCGCACGATCATCCAGGGCAAGGAAGGCCAGGAGGCCGGCAAGGCCATCGAAACGACGGCGAATACGGGGCAGTACCTGTGAGCGTTATCCGGGTGATGGGAACCGAGACGGAGTATGGCATCCATGCTCCGAGCGATCCGCTGGCCAACTCCACGGTGCTCTCGTCCCAGATCATCAATGCCTACGCGTCCACGGTGCGCGGCGGCATGGGGAACCTGGCCGGCACCAAGTGGGACTACACGGACGAGGAGCCCCTGCATGACGCCCGCGGCTGGTCCGTGTCCCGCGAGAACGCCGATCCCTCCCAGCTGACGGACCTGCCGCCGGTGCTGGACGCCGAGCAGATCGCCCTGGCCGGCGGCCGGCCCCCGTCCAGCGAGTTCTACTCCGAGGATCCCGGCTCCGGCGGCGTCCTGATGAACATGGTGCTCAGCAACGGGGCACGCCTCTACGTAGACCACGCCCATCCCGAATACTCCAGCCCCGAAGTGACCAGCCCCCGCGACGGCGTGCTGTGGGACAAGGCCGGTGACGTCGTCGTACTCCACGCACTGCGCCGCATAGCGCGGATGCCGGGCTTCGCTCCGGTCAATGTGTACAAGAACAATACGGACAACAAATCCGTCTCCTACGGCGCCCACGAGAACTATTTGATGCCCCGCAGCGTGCCGTTCGGGAACATCGTCACGGGGCTTATCCCCTTCTTCGTCTCCCGCCAGGTCATCTGCGGTTCCGGGCGCGTGGGGCTCGGGGCCATGGGCAAGCACGGGGGCTACCAGATCAGCCAGCGTGCCGACTTCTTCGAGGCGGAAGTGGGGCTGGAGACGACCATTCGGCGCCCCATCGTCAACACCCGGGACGAGCCGCATGCCGTGGCCGAGAAGTACCGGCGCCTGCACGTCATCATCGGCGACGCCAACCTCAGCGAAATCTCCACCTACCTGCGGCTGGGAACGACGGCGCTCGTTTTGTCGATGATCGAGCACGGCGAGGCCCCGCGGATCGAGCTGCAGGAGCCGGTGCAGTCGCTGCAGGCCATCAGCCACGACCCGTCGCTGCAGCAGAAGGTCGCGCTCAAGGACGGCTCGATGGTGACCGGCCTCGACCTGCAGGAAATGTACTTGGAGGCGGCCCGGGAACATTGCCGCCAGCATGGCCAGGACCACGGCCAGACGGCGGACGTCCTGCGCCGCTGGGGAGCGCTGCTGGACACCCTGCGGCGGGAACCGATGGATGCCGCCGCACAGGTCGACTGGGTGGCCAAGCTCAAGCTGCTGCAGGCCTACCGGGACCGCGACTCGCTCGAGTGGTCCGACGCCAGGCTGGGCCTGATCGACCTGCAGTACGCCGACGTCCGGCCGGAGAAGGGGCTCTATCATCGCCTCGCCGCGCGCGGCAAGATGGAGCGGCTCTTCACCGACGAGCAGATTGCCGCCGCCGTGACGGAACCGCCGCACGACACCAGGGCGTACTTCCGCGGCAAGTGCATCGAGCGCTTCCCGGCCGAGGTGGTTGGAGCCAGCTGGGATTCGGTGATTTTCGACCTGCCCAGCCGCCGGAAGCTGCAGCGCATACCCACCCGGGAGCCACTGCGGGGGACCCGCGAACTGACCGGTCCGCTGTTCGATCAGGCGGCGTCGGCCGAGGAATTTATTTCAGCGTTGCTCGGCCCGGAAAGCGTGCCGGACGTGGCACGATAAGCAGTAAGCAAGTGTGTCGAACCGCACGAAGAGGAGGCCGTGATGGCAACCCAGGACCGCAAGAACGTGGAAGGCCGCGTACCGGAGGAAGAGTACGACGACGTGCCCGAGTCGCCCGAACCCGCACCTGAGGCCGGGGCCCGGACCGAGACGGAGGGAACGGACGATCTGCTCGACGAAATCGATGGGGTACTGGAACAGAACGCGGAGGAATTCGTTCGCGGGTTTGTCCAGAAGGGCGGTCAGTAACCCATGAACTTGCCGGCGGGCGGACACAACTCCATCTTTTCCCAGATTTCGCACGCGGCCACGTCTTCGTTCAGCGAGTACCTGGCCCGGAGCGCACCGGACATGCTGCCCGGTGCCCGGACGGCCGGAATGCCGTCCGGCATGGCCGCTGAGACCTTGGCGCCGCATGCGACGACGATCGTCGCCATGACTTACGCCGGTGGCGTGCTCATGGCAGGGGACCGGCGGGCAACGATGGGGAACATGATCGCCAGCCGGCATATCGAGAAGGTCTTCCCCGCGGACATGTACTCCGTGCTGGGCGTTGCCGGCACGGCCGGCATCGCGCTGGACGTCACCCGGCTGTTCCAGGTCGAGCTGGAACACTACGAGAAGATCGAGGGCACGCTGCTGAGCCTTGAGGGCAAGGCCAACCGGCTGGGAGCCATGATCCGCGGCAACCTTCCGATGGCGCTGCAGGGGCTCGCCGTGATCCCGCTGTTCGCCGGGTTCGACCTGGACCGGCGGGTCGGACGGCTGTTCTCCTACGATGTCACGGGCGGCCGCTACGAGGAGCAGGAGCACCACTCGGTCGGCTCCGGCTCGGTTTTTGCCCGCGGCGCCTTGAAGAAGCTGTGGAAGCCGAACCTGGACGAGGCGCAGGCGGTACTGGTCTCCGTCGAAGCGCTCTATGATGCAGCGGACGACGACTCTGCCACCGGCGGCCCCGACGTGGTCCGCCAGCTGTGGCCCGTCGTCTATACCGTCAATTCCGCCGGCGCCCGCCGCATCCCCGAACGGGACCTAGCCGCCGCCGCCGAAGCCGTGATTGCCTCGCGCGCCGTCGCCGGAAGGGAGGCGTAGCCATGACGCAGCAGTTCTATGTGTCTCCCGAACAGCTGATGAAGGACCGGGCGGATTTCGCCCGGAAGGGGATTGCCCGGGGGCGGTCTGTGATGGTGCTCAGCTGCAGCGACGGCATCGCGCTCGTCGCCGAGAATCCCTCGCCCTCGCTCCACAAGATCGGCGAGATTTACGACCGGATCGCCTTCGCCGCGGTCGGCAAGTACAACGAGTTCGAGAGCCTGCGCCAGGCCGGCGTGCGCTACGCCGATGTGCGCGGCTACTCGTACGACCGCGACGATGTCACCGCCCGCGGCCTGGCCAGCGTCTACGCCCAGAGCCTGGGCACGGTCTTCACGGCGGACAGCAAGCCCTTCGAAGTCGAGCTGGCCGTGGCCGAGGTCGGCCTCCGCCAGTCCGATGACCATCTCTACCGCCTGACTTTCGACGGCTCCATCGCGGACGAACCGGATTTCGTGGTCATGGGCGGCCACACCGAGGCCCTGACGGAATCGCTGCGCTCGGGCTGGGACGCCGGCCATGATTTCGCCGGAGTCATCCGCGCTGCCGTGTCGTCGCTCGAGGGGAGCGCGGCCAACGGAGGCGAGAACGGCTCCACGCCCCGCCGCCTGGGGCCCGACCAGCTCGAAGTGGCGGTCCTGGAGCGTGATCCGGAGTCCAGCCGGGGCAGCCGGAGGGCCTTCCGCAGGCTTTCTGCGGCAGAAGTGACGGAGATATTGGGGAAATGACATGGACAGGCGCATCTTCGGCATAGAGACCGAATTCGGAATTTCCTACTCGGCTCCTGATTCGCGGCCGCTTTCTCCCGAGGAAGTGGCACGATACCTCTTCCGCAAGGTGGTGACCTGGGGCCGGTCCTCCAACGTGTTCCTCACCAATGGCTCCCGCCTGTACCTGGACGTCGGGTCCCACCCGGAATATGCGACGGCGGAGTGCGACGACGTCGCACAGCTCATCGCGCAGGACCGCGCCGGGGAGCTGATCCTCGAAGACCTAATGAACGAGGCGCAGGACCGGCTCCGCCACGAGGGGTTCGACGGCAATGTCTACCTCTTCAAGAACAACACGGATTCGGCCGGCAACTCCTACGGCAGCCACGAGAACTACCTGATTCCGCGCAAGCTCGAGTTCTCCCGGCTCGCCGACATCCTGATCCCGTTCCTCGTGACCCGGCAGGTGCTGGTGGGTGCCGGCAAGGTCCTGCGGACCCAGAACGGCTCGCTCTTCGCCTTCTCGCAGCGGGCGGACCACATCTGGGAGGGCGTATCTTCGGCGACCACGCGCTCCCGGCCCATCATCAACACCAGGGACGAGCCCCACGCCGACGCGGAGTTCTACCGCCGGCTGCACGTCATCAACGGGGACTCGAATATGTCGGAGACGACCACCCTGCTGAAGGTCGGCACGGTCGACCTCCTGCTGCGGATGATCGAGGCCGGCGTCATCATGCGGGACCTGCGCCTGGAGAACCCGATCCGCAGTATCCGGGACATCTCCCACGACCTCACCGGGGCCCGGCCGCTGCGCCTGGCCAACGGCAGGGACATGAACGCCCTGCAGATGCAGCGCGAGTACCTGGCCAAGGCGGAGGACTTCGTCCGCGCGAACGGGGCCCATAATCCGCACGTCGGAAGGATCCTCGACCTGTGGAACCGGACCCTGACGGCGGTCGAGACCCAGGACTACTCGGGAATCGACACGGAGATCGACTGGGCCATCAAGAAGAAGCTGATCGACAGGTTCAGCCAGCGGCACGGGCTGGACCTGGATTCGGCACGGATCGCGCAGCTGGACCTGGCCTACCACGATATTTCGCGGCGCCGCGGGCTGTTCTTCCTGCTGCAGGCGCGCGGTGAAGCCGCCCGCGTGGTGCAGGAACCGGAGGTGAAGTCCGCCGTAGACAATCCGCCGCAGACGACACGCGCCAAGCTCCGCGGCGATTTTGTGCGGGCTGCCCGGGAGCACGGCCGTGATTTCACCGTGGACTGGGTCCATCTGAAGCTCAATGACCGGTCCCAGCAGACCATCCTGTGCAAGGATCCGTTCAAGAACGTGGACGAGCGGGTGGAGGCCCTGCTGGCAACCTTGTGACCGCGGTTCAGATTTCTCTGCGACAATGACCCACAGCGGAGCCGGCCGTTCCGCTGTCCTGCCGATGCACCTGACGAAAGTAGTAACGTGCGCAAAATTCTCACCATGCTTCTGCCGGCCGCCCTGCTGCTGACTGCCTGCGGCTCCGCAGGACAAGGCTCCGACAGCCTGGACGACATCACCGTTACTCCGGGAAAAGCCGGCGCCGCGCCTGCCGTGGAGTTCGAAGCTCCGCTGGAGCTGCCGGAAACCACCGCGCAGGTGCTCGAGTCCGGCTCGGGTGAAGGCGCCGGTGCGGTTGACGGCCAGTGGCTGCGTTTCCATTACGTGGCCTACGACGCCGTCACCGGCGAAGTCCAGGGCGACACCTATTCCACGGCCGAGCAGACCCTGCAGATCAACGAGGAGATGAAGAAGGCCGACGCGGGTCTCTACGACGCGCTGGAGGGGGCCAAGGCGGGCGACCAGGTGGCCTACTACCTCAAGCCGCAGGCCGCGGCCGGCGCGAGCAGCCCGGCAGACCATCCGCAGCTGCTGGTCCTGAGCGTCGAGCGGGTCAAGGACCAGGCGACCAAGGCGGATGCCAAAGAGGTCGCGGAACTGGAGAAGGCCGGCAAGCTGCCCAAGGTCACCCTGGACAGCAAGGGCGTTCCCTCGGTCAAGATCCCGGAAGGAACCGAGGCCCCCGACAACCTCATTGTCCAGGTGCTGGACGAGGGCGACGGCAAGGAAGCCACGGCCGAGAGCACCGTCAAGGCGAATTACGCCGGGTGGAACTGGTCGGAAGGCAAGGAATTCGATTCGAGCTTCAGCCGCGGCGAGCCGACCGAGTTCCCGCTCAGCGGCGTGATCGCCGGCTGGACCCAGGGCCTGACCGGGCTCAAGGAAGGCGCAAAGGTCGTGCTGACCATCCCGACGGAGCTCGCGTACGTCCAGGGGCAGGGCGATGCCTCCGGCGACCTGGTCTTCTACGTCGAGCTGACCGAAGTAAAGTAGCTAGTTCCCACACCCCTTCAGGAAGGTAACCATCCATGTCTTTCGGAAAGCGCGAATACGACCGGCAGAAGCCCGAGATCGATTTCCCGGGCACCGAAGCTCCCACCGAGCTGAACATCGAGGACATCATCGTCGGTGACGGCGCGGAGGCCAAGCCGGGCGACACCGTGTCGACGCACTACGTAGGCGTCGCCTGGTCCACGGGCGAAGAGTTCGACGCTTCCTGGAACCGCGGCGCGCCGCTCGACTTCCGCGTGGGCGTCGGACAGGTCATCCAGGGCTGGGACCAGGGCCTGCTGGGCATGAAGGTCGGCGGCCGCCGCCGCCTGGAGATCCCGTCGGAGCTCGCCTACGGCCAGCGCGGCGCCGGCTCCGCCATCGCACCGGGCGAATCCCTCATCTTCGTCGTGGACCTGCTCGGCGTCCGCTGACCGCCGCTCCGCACGAGGACCGGGGCGCAGTAACGTTGGTTCATCGTTACTGCGCCCTGGTCCGTTTAACCATGCGCGACCGCGCCGCACAGTAAGTTGGAAGCATGTCCGCGTCCAAGACCGAACGTCTGCTCAACCTGCTGATCGCCCTGCTGGAACGCCAGCGGGGGTACAGCAAGGAGGAACTGCGTTCCCTGATCCAGCCCTACCGCGAGGCGACCAGCGAGGAAGCCTTTAACCGCCTCTTCGAGCGGGACAAGGACGACCTGCGCGAAATGGGCGTCCCCGTCGAGACCTTCAGCGAAGACACGTTCTTCGACTCCGACCACGCGGTCGCCCGGTACCGCATCGACCGGAAGGCCTACCGTCTCCCGGAGCTGAAGTTCACCGCCGAGGAGACCGCCGTCCTGTCCCTAGCCTCGAGGATCTGGCAGCAGGCTTCTTTGGGGTCGGCGGCGGCCCGGGCCGTGCGGCGGCTGGACGTCCACGGAGCGCTGGCCGAGGGAGATTCGCCCATCGGGATCGAGCCGCGGCTGCGGACCGCCGAGCCCGCCTTCGACGAGCTGCTGAAGGCGGTCCTGGGCCACCATCCCGTCTCGTTCGAGTACAGGGCGGCCAAGAGCACCGAAACCAGCCTGCGCCGGGTGGAGCCCTGGGGCCTCGGGAACCGGTTTGGCCACTGGTATCTCTCCGGCTTCGACATCGACCGCCAGGGACAGCGGACCTTCAGGCTGTCCCGGATCAGCTCCGGCGTCAGGAAGCTCAGCGGCAACGTGGAGGTTCCCGCGGACTTCACGATGCGCTCCGCCCTGGACGCCTTGGACCCTGCGCGGGAGCAGGGGACGGCCAGGCTCCTGCTGAAGCCGGGCCGCGCGCAGTCCCTCCGGGCCGCGGCGTCACATCCCGCGCCGTTAGCTGCCGCGAATGCAGGCGACGGAGGGGATACCGGCGGCTGGGACGAGATCGAGTGCCCCTACACCGACGTCGAAATCATCGCCGAAGAAATCGCCTCGCACGGCGCAAACGCCATCGCGCTGGCGCCGCAGGAGCTCGTCGACGCCGTGATGCGCCGCTTCCACGGTGCCCTCGAAGCGGCCGCCGCGCCCCCGCCGTCGTACGCGTTCACCGCAACCGCAGGAACGGCCGGCCACAAAAAGTCCTCCTCGCTGGACCGCCTGCCGCGCCTGCTGGACCTGGTTTCCTATGTCACCGGCAACCCGGGCGTCGAGCTGGAGGCCACCGCCAGGAAGTTCGGCATCAGCCGCTCCCAGCTGATCAATGACCTGAACCTGCTCTTCGTGTGCGGTACGCCGGGCTATGGCCCGGACCAGCTGATCGAAGTGCATTGGGACAACGACACCATCTTCATCGAGAATGCCGAAGAAATATCCCCGGCCGTCCGGCTGAGCATCGACGAGGCGCTCTCCCTGGTGGTTGGGCTGCAGGCGCTGGAAACCGTCCCGGGCGTAGGGGAGCGGCCGGGCGTGCGGAGCGCCCTGAGTAAGCTCCTGGAGGCGACCGGGGGCGAGCACGGACTGCACCGGTCGCTGGCCGCCGACTTCGATGCGGAGGCGACGACGGCCGAGGTCCAGGCGCTCCAGGACGCGGTGGCCGCCCGCGAAACGCTGCGGATCGAGTACCTGGTCTCGTCCCGTGACGAGGTGACCGAGCGCGAGATCGATCCGCTGCAGGTTTTTGCCGTCAACGGACACTGGTATACGGAGGCGTGGTGCCATGACAGGCAGGCCGTGCGGCAGTTCCGCGCGGACAAGATCCGCACCCTGCAGCGGACCGGGCGGAGCTTCCGGCCGCATGCGCAGCCCAGCTCCGAATTCCCGCAGTCCCTCTTCACTCCGCGCGAGTCCGACCAGCGCGCCGTGCTGCAGCTCTCGCCGCGCCTGGCCGATCTGGGGGACCAGTACAACGCCGAACGGCAAAGCGACCTGTCCGGCGGCGGGGTGGCGGTCGAGCTGCGGCTGGGCACCACGGCCATCATCGCCCCGCTGGTTGCCCGGTACGGCGGCGAGGTGCGGGTGCTGGAACCCCGGGAGCTGGCGGCCGCCACCGTCGAGTGGCTGCGGGCCGCGGCGGCGGTGTATTCGGAAAACCCCAAGGCGCGGGCACTAGACTCCTAACCATGGAATGGTGGTTCTGGATAGTTCTCTGGGTCGCGCTGGCCGCACTCGCCGTGGTTTTTGTGGGCTTTCTCGCATACCGGATTTTCCGTGCGTTCATGAAGACTTTGGAAGAATTTGAGACGGCTGCGGCAAAGTTGAGTCCTGCGTTTGGTCCCGCCCCGTCGGCTGAAGGCGAAAACAGCACCGCCTTCCAGCCGGCCGTTTTCCTCGATCCCGCCGTGGCCAGGGAGCAGTACGCCGATGGAAAGGCAGCGCGGCGCGAAGCCCGCAGGGCACGACGGGTCGCCCGCAGGTTCGCCCGCGGGCAGCGGCAATCGCTGCACGACGTCAGGCTCTCTTGACGTAGGATTGGTTTGTTATGAAAGGAACCGCGTAATGGGACGACTCTTCGACAACCCGTGGACAATCATCATCCTCATCATCATTGTCCTTCTGCTCTTCGGGGCGCCGAAACTGCCTGGTCTAGCCCGCAGCGTGGGTCAGTCAATGCGTATCTTCAAGTCCGAAGTGAAGCAGATGAGGGATGAGAACCCCTCCGATGCCGATGGACGGGACGAGCCGGTAGAAGGCCGTGTGGTGAATCCGCCGCGGAACACCGGCAACCGGGACCAGACGCCGAATGCAAATGGCGGAACCACGCCGCCCAGCCAGCAGCAGTAGAGGCAAATGGCGCGGACCAAGGGCCGCAAGGCCAATCCCGAAGGCCGGATGGCCCTCAAAGACCACGTTAGGGAGCTCCGCAACCGCCTGATCATTTCAGGCATAGCAATCCTGCTGGGCGCCGTCGGCGGATGGTTCCTGTACGACCCGGTGATGGTCGCCGTCCAGCAGCCGCTGATGGAGATTTCGGCTCAGCAGGGCCGGCGTGCGGAAATCAACTACGGCAGCGTGGGCTCTCCGTTCGACCTGAAGATCCAGGTGTCGATCTTCCTCGGCCTGCTGATCAGCTCCCCGGTCTGGATCTACCAGATCTGGGCGTTCATCACGCCCGGGCTGAAACAGAAGGAACGGCGGTACACGCTCGGCTTCATGTTTGCCGCGGTGCCGCTGTTCCTGCTGGGGATCTACTTCGGCTGGATTGTGCTGCCCGAGATCGTGAAGGTCCTGACGATGTTCACCCCGCAGGGCGGCGTCAACCAGATCCTGGCAACCGACTACCTGACATTCGTGATGCGGATGTTCCTGTCGCTCGGCGCTGCCTTCCTGCTGCCGGTGGTGCTGGTCGGAATCAACTTCGCCGGGCTGGTCTCCGGCCGGCAGGTGATCAAGAGCTGGCGCATCGTCGTCTTCGTGGTCTGCGTCGTCGCCGCGATGGCCGCACCCGGACCGGACGCGACGTCGATGTTCCTGCTCGCCGGGCCGCTCCTGGCTCTCTTCTTCATCGCCGTCGGCGTGTGCCTGCTCAATGACAAGCGCCGCGCCCGCAGGCGGAAGGAGCAGGAGGAGGAAATCGAGGCCTCGGCGGACAAGGCGACTCCGCTGACGGACCTCGAGGGTCCGGCCGAGGCGTGATGGCGCGGGACCGGCAGCCACCGGTCCCGCCAGCCACTAGGCTCTTATTATGAGTTCCCCATCCGAGCGGTACCGCGAAGCCAAGGCCAGGGCGGAACACCGAAAGACCCGGCTCCACGCGTTTTCGCAGACGCTCAGCTTCGAGATGGACCCCTTCCAGCGGGAAGCCTGCGAGGCCCTCGAGCGGGGCCGCGGCGTCCTTGTTGCGGCGCCCACGGGGGCAGGAAAAACCGTGGTGGGGGAGTTCGCCATCTACATGGCGCTGCAACGGAGTCTTAAGGCCTTCTACACGACGCCGATCAAGGCGCTGAGCAACCAGAAGTACACGGAACTGGTCCAGGTGTACGGGCCGGACCGCGTCGGGCTACTCACCGGCGACGTCTCGGTCAATCCGGCCGCCGAGGTCGTGGTGATGACCACCGAGGTGCTCCGGAACATGCTGTACGCCAACTCCGACACGCTCCTGGACCTGGGCTACGTCGTCATGGACGAGGTCCACTACCTGGCGGACCGGTTCCGTGGCGCGGTGTGGGAAGAAGTCATCATCCATCTGCCGGACGAGGTCCAGCTGGTCTCCCTCTCGGCCACGGTTTCCAACGCCGAGGAGTTCGGCGCCTGGCTCGACACGGTCCGCGGAGACACGGACGTCGTCGTCTCCGAGCACCGCCCCGTCCCGCTCTGGCAGCACGTCATGGTGGGTCCGGAGATCCTGGACCTGTTCGCCTCCGACGTAGCCTTTGACGAGGCGGTGCCGAGCTCGTCCGGCCAGGCGGCCGGACGGTTCGAGGTCAATCCCGAACTTTTGGAACTGGCCTATTCGGAGCAGAAGCTCAACAGGTCCGCCGGCTGGGGCCGGGCCGGCGGCAGGCGCGGCAGACGCCAGCCTCCGCGGCCCCAGCAGCCCGTCACCCGGATCCGCCGGGCTTCGCGCCCGGAAGTCATTGTCCGACTGGACAAAGAAGCCCTGCTCCCGGCGATTACCTTCATCTTTTCCCGCAATGGCTGCGACGCCGCCGTCCGGCAGTGCCTGGATGCAGGTCTCTGGCTGACCACGGAAAGGGAACGGGATATCATCGCCCGGCGCGTCGACGAGGCCGCTCAGGAGATTCCCGAGGAAGACCTGGCCGTCCTCGGATTCTGGCTCTGGCGCGAGGGGCTGATCCGCGGGATCGCCGCCCACCATGCGGGCATGCTGCCCACCTTCAAGGAAGTGGTCGAGAAGCTCTTCGCCGACGGCCTGGTGCGGGCGGTCTTTGCCACCGAAACGCTCGCGCTCGGCGTGAACATGCCGGCGCGCACCGTCGTGCTGGAGAAGCTGGACAAGTTCAACGGCGAAAGCCATGTGAACATCACAGCGGGGGAGTACACCCAGCTGACCGGCCGCGCCGGCCGGCGCGGGATCGACGTCGAAGGCCACGCCGTGGTCCTTTGGCAGCCGGGCACGGATCCGGCGGCGGTCGCCGGCCTGGCGTCCCGCCGTACCTACCCGCTGAACTCCAGCTTCCGGCCGACTTACAACATGTCGGTCAATCTGATCGCCCAGTTCGGCCGCGCCAGGGCGCGCGAAATCCTGGAGACCTCCTTCGCCCAGTTCCAGGCGGACCGTTCCGTCGTCGGCCTGGCAAAGCAGGTCCGCAGCCGCGAGGAGTCCCTCGCGGGCTACGCGAAGGCCATGACCTGCCATCTCGGGGACTTCACCGAGTACGCGCGCCTGCGGCGCGAGCTGAAGGACGCGGAGAACCAATCGGCGAAGTCGCGCAGCCGGCAGCTGCGCTCGGCCGCCGCCGCCTCGCTGGAACGCCTGCGGCGGGGAGACATCATCGACGTGCCTGGCGGGCGGAACGAAGGCTACGCGGTGATTCTCGCCGTGGACGCCTCGAGCTATGAGCCGCGGCCGACGGTCCTGACCGTCGACAAGCAGATCAGGCGGATCTCCGTCCAGGACCTCGACGGGCCGGTGCAGGTCCTGTCCACCATCCGGATCCCGAAGAGCTTCAACGGCCGCAGCCCCAAGGAAAGGCGCGATCTGGCGTCGTCGCTTCGCAACGCCCTCCACGAGAACCGGCCGCCGCGCCGGGGCACCGAGCGCCAGGAGTTCGAGGCACCCGGGGCCGAGCAGCAGGAACGTCGGATCGTGGAGCTGCGGCGCAAGCTCAAGTCCCATCCGTGCCACGGCTGCAGCGACCGCGAGGACCATGCGCGCTGGTCCGAGCGCTGGTGGAAGCTGCGGAAGGAAACCGACCAGCTGATGGGCCAGATCCAGGGACGCACCAACACGATCGCCAAGACCTTCGACCGCGTCTGCGACCTGCTGGACACCTACGGCTACCTCCAGACGCACGAGGACGGCCGCGTCACCATCAGCGAATCAGGCAACCGGCTCAGGCGTATCTACGGAGACCGGGATCTCCTGGTGGCACTATGCCTCCAGGCCGGCGCCTTCGACGACCTCAGCGCGGCCGAAGTCGCAGCGTTCGTGTCCTGCCTCGTGTTCCAGGCCAAGCGGGAGGAAACCGGCATCCGCCCCAAGATGCCCAGTGTGTCGCTCGAATCGGCCGTGGACATCGCCGTGCGGGAGTGGTCCGTCCTCACCGACCGGGAAGAGCAGCACAAGCTGCCGCTCAGCGGCGAACCCGAACTCGGGCTGGTCTGGCCCATGTACAAGTGGGCACAGGGACGATCCCTGCTGGCGGCGCTCCAAGGCACCGAACTGGCGGCGGGCGACTTCGTCCGGTGGGCCAAGCAGGTGATCGACCTGCTGGACCAGCTCGTCAAGGTCCCGGACATGGATCCGAAACTGGTCACGTTGTGCCGGCAGGCAATTCCGCTGGTCCGCCGCGGTGTCGTCGCCTACTCCGTGGTCAGCGAATAGCACTCGGCGTGCGGCCGGCCGGACCGGCCGGCGAAGACTTTTTGATGGAAGTGAATGCGATGGGAGATCTATGAGTGCGTTGAGCACAGCCGGACAGCAGCGGGCCCAGGTCACGCTGTACCGCAACGGTTCGGTGTACAGCCCGGCCGATCCGTACGCGACTGCGATGCTGGTCGAGGGCGGTACTGTCGCCTGGATCGGGTCTGAACAGGCGGCGACGTCGATCGCGGACAGCTCGATGGAGATCGTCGACCTGGACGGACGCCTGGTCGCGCCGGGATTCGTTGATTCGCACATGCACACCACGGACAGCGGTTTGGCGCTGGCCAGCCTGGACCTGTCCGGCACCGCCTCCGTGACCGAGCTTCTCGACCAGGTGGCGCGTTCGGCCGCGGCCGGCGAAGTGGTCCTGGGCCATGGCTGGGACGAAACCCGATGGCCCGAAAAGCGTCCGCCGACGGCGGAGGAGCTGGAGCGCGCCGGCGGCGGGAAGAGCGTGTACCTGAGCCGCGTCGACGTTCATTCCGCCGCGGTGTCATCCTCCCTCGCCGCCCGGGCCGAACTGGCCGGGCTGCCAGGCTGGGACGGCGCCGGCGTCGTCCGGACCGAGGCCCATGCCGCCGCCCGGCGCTTCGCCCACCGAATGACAGACGGGCAGCGGCAGGCGGTCCAGCGCCGCGCTCTGGACCACGCCGCATCCCGTGGCTATGTCGCTTTGGCCGAGATGGCCGCCCCGCAGATCGTGCCGGCCGAGGACCTGCTCGCACTGTTGGAGCTGGCGGATGGCGAGCCGGGAGCCTTCCCGAGAATCCTGCCCTACTGGGGAGAGCTGGTGTCTTCCTCCGATGAACTCGCGGCCGTCCTCGACCGGTTCGGAGGCAGGCTGCGCGGCTTGGCGGGGGACCTGAACGTCGACGGTTCCCTCGGTTCGCATACCGCCTGTGTCCACGGCGGCTACGCCGACACCGCGACGGAGGCCAACGACCCCTTCCTTAGCATCGAGCAGGCCGCGAAGCATCTGGCGGTGTGCTCCGAAGCCGGGGTCCAGGGAGGTTTCCATGTCATCGGCGACGCCGGGCTCGACCGCGCGCTGGACGCCCTGGCCTCCGCCGCCGGCAGTGTGGGTCTGGAGACCGTGCGGCGCGCGCGGCACAGGCTGGAACACGTCGAGATGCTCTCGCCGGGCGCCGTGGACCAGCTGCTGCACTTCGGAGTGACCGCCAGCATGCAGCCGCTCTTCGACGCCTACTGGGGCGGGCCGCGGGGCATGTACGCCGCGCGGGTGGGGGAGGAACGCGCCCTGGCGATGAACGCCGTCGGCACATTGCAAACCGCGGGCGTCCCGGTCTGCCTCGGCTCCGACGCGCCCGTCACCGAGCAGAGCCCCTGGGCCGCGGTGAAGGCCTGCCTCGAGCACAACAATCCGGAGCAGAGGATCTCGGCCCGCGCGGCCTTCCTGGCCCACACACGGGCCGGTTGGAGGGCAGCCAACGAGCCGAATCCCATGCAGGGCCAGCTGGCTCCCGGGACCCCGGCGACATTCGCCGTCTGGGACGTGGACGAGCTGTCCGTCCAGACCGCGGATTCCCGGGTCTCGGCATGGAGCACGGACGCACGCGCAGGCACGCCGCTGCTGCCATCGCTGGATACCGGCCGGCTGCCCGAATGCGTCCGGACCGTCGTGGAAGGCTCGACCATATTCGACGCCGGTTCCTAGTTCAAGGGGCCCCGCGGATTCGGCCCGCGACTGTCCGCCAAGAGTGAACGAATGGTTAAATGTCCCGATCGACATCTGAGCTTAAACGCTTCCGACCTGCGGTTTTGCTTGTAGCTCCAGCTCAGCTCGACGTTGACAGAAGATTCTCAGTCCGTAAACTTTTGGCTCAATGGATCACTTCGAACTGACGAAGCGGTCCAGGTGCCGGACATCCTGCGGGTGCGTCTCCACGGACCCGCGGAAGTGCCAACCACAGTCCGGAGCTTCCAATGGGTAGGTCCGCCCGTCAGTAGAAAACAAGTCCCCTGCCGGATTCCGGTCCGGATTCTTGGCCCGAAGGCGGACGGACCTACCGCAAGCACTCCCGAGGGCGGCCGGCTCCGTCGCATATACTGGACAGCCGGCGTCGTTCCCAGGTCATCGACCGGCTTCGCTGTGGAATCTGCGCGAGCAGTAGACAGAACTGAAAGGCAGCTGATTGCGGGTCGTCACCATCATTCCGACGTTTAATGAGATCGATTCGCTGCCCAGGACCGTCGCACGGCTCCGCGCCGCCGTCCCAGGCTCCGATGTGCTGGTGGTCGACGACAACTCGCCGGACGGGACCGGGAAGCTGGCGGATTCGCTGGCCGCGGGAGACAGCGCCATCCACGTCCTCCACCGCCGCGGGAAGGAAGGCCTGGGCGCCGCCTATATCGCGGGCTTCAAGTGGGGACTGGACGCGGGCTACGACGTACTAGTCGAGATGGACGCGGACGGGTCCCACCAGCCCGAAGAGCTGCAGCGACTGCTCGACGCCCTCGAGGCCGGCGCCGACATGGCCAAGGGCTCCCGCTGGATCAAGGGCGGCAAGGTCGTCAACTGGCCGCTGCACCGCAAGCTGCTCTCGCTGGGCGGCAGCCTGTACTCCCGCATCCTGCTGGGCGTGGGCATCAAAGACATCACCGGAGGCTACAACGCTTTCAAATCCACGACCCTGCGGCGGATCGACCTCGAATCCGTCGAGTCCGTGGGCTACTGCTTCCAGATCGACCTGACCTGGAAGACCCTCAAGGCCGGGCTCACCGTACGCGAAGTGCCCATCACCTTCGTGGAGCGCGAGTTCGGCGACTCCAAGATGAGCGGCAACATCGTGCTCGAATCCATCATTCTGGTCACCAAGTGGGGGCTGCGTTCACGGTGGCAGTCGCTGCGCGGCAGGAAGGCCGCCAGCCGGGCCTGACGAACACCCAGCCGGCCCGCGCCAGTGGTCCGGCCTGTCCCGGCCCGGGCGGACATTAACCGGCATGAAAACGGGCACGAAAAAGGAGGGCACCAGCGGTGCCCTCCTTTTTGTCGGCTACTAGGCGGAGCGGCGTTCCCCGCGGCGCTCCCGCAGCTTGTTGAGGCGGTCCTCGAGGATCTGCTCCAACTCCTCCACGGAGCGGCGCTCAAGCAGCATGTCCCAGTGCGTGCGGACCGGCTTCTCGTTGCTGTCATCGGGCTTGGCGCCGTTAACCAGCACGGCTTCCTTGCCGGTCTTCGATACCCATGTCGAGGGGATCTCGGCCTCGGCGGCGAAAGTCACGAAAACCTGCTCGCCGTCCTCGCAGCGGTACTCGACACGCTGGCGCGGCGCCGGTTCGACACCGGCTTCCGTCTCCATGCTCTGCGCTCCAAGGCGCATGCCCCGAAGGCTACGATCGCTCATGGTTTCTCCCTCTTGTCTTGTCTGGGGCGGCGCAAGGCACCGTCCCGGTGTGGCCCGCACAGTATTCAACGCGTACGCCGCCGGAACTGTTCCCGGTTCCGGGCAGGCGGGCACCAGCATCCCGGCAAATAACCAATAGTAGTCCATTGCGGCCCCACCCGGCAAAGGCACGGGCCGGACGGCTGCGTCGCTACTCCGTCGTACCGGCCTCTCCCTGCCCCTGGGCCAGGGGAGCGGGCGGCTCCGATGCCTCCGCCTCCCGTAAATCGGTCCGGCCCAGGACATCGCCGATCCCCTTGAGTGCCTCGCCGACCTCGCTGGGGATGATCCAGAGCTTGTTGGAGTTGCCTTCGGCAAGTTTAGGCAGCGTCTGGAGGTACTGGTAGGCCAGCAGCCGCTGGGTCGGGTTGCCCTTGTGGATCGCGTCGAAGACCTTCTGGATGGCCTGGGACTCGCCGTCGGCGCGGAGGATGGCCGCTTTGGCATCGCCCTCCGCGGCGAGGATGGCGGCCTGCCGCTGGCCCTCGGCAGTGAGGATCTGGGACTGCTTGGTGCCCTCGGCGGTGAGGATCGCGGCCCGCCTGTCACGCTCGGCGCGCATCTGCTTCTCCATCGAGTCCTGGATGGACAGCGGGGGATCAATGGCCTTCAGCTCCACCCTGGAGACCCGGATGCCCCACCGCCCGGTGGCCTCGTCCAGGACTCCGCGCAGCTGGCCGTTGATCTGGTCGCGCGAGGTCAGCGCCTCTTCGAGATTCAGGCCGCCCACGACGTTGCGCAGCGTCGTCGTCGTTAATTGCTCGACCGCCTGGATGTAGTTGGCGATTTCGTACGTGGCCGCTCGCGGATCCGTGACCTGGAAATAGACCACTGTGTCGATGGACACGACGAGGTTGTCCTCGGTGATGACCGGCTGAGGAGGGAAGGACACGACCTGTTCCCGGAGGTCCAGCAGGGGCAGCAGCCTGTCAACGAACGGGATCAGCAGCGTCAGCCCGGGATTCAGCGTCCGCTGGTACTTGCCGAGGCGTTCGACGACACCCGCGCGGGCCTGCGGGATGATCCTGATCGCGCGGGCCAGGACGATCACCACAAAGACGATCAGTACCGCCAGGACGATCCAGAGGCCGAGGCTGTTGTCCATGCTTCCCCTTCGCTAGTTCAGTTCCGCCTATTGGGCCGGGTACGGACCCGGGCCGGCGGCGGGATAGACGACGGCGGTGGCACCTTCGATGCGTTCGACCGCCACGCGCGCGCCGGCAGGGATCGCCGAGCCGTCACTCGAGCGGGCCGTCCACGTATCGCCGCCGATCTTGACGATTCCCGAGTGGTCCGTCACCGTCTCCAAAGCCAAGGCCTGTTCGCCGATCAGGCGTTCCACGTTGGTCGCCTGTTCCCGCGGACCTCGCCGCAGGTGGCGGAGCGCGACCGGGCGGACAAAGAGCACCATCATGAGCGCGACGACACAGAAGACGACGACCTGCAGCCAGAAGGGCCAGCCCAGCAGCGCGGTAAACAGGGCGACCAGGGCCCCGGAGGACATCATGATGAACAGCAGGTCGAGCGTCATCATCTCGATGATGGCCAGGAGCAGGAAGAGCACCAGCCACACGAGCCAACTGTTGGTGATGAGCCAATCCAGCACAGCTGCCTCCCGGGTCAGTGGCCGGCCGCCGGCAGCCAGCCCCGAATGTTACCGACATCACCATCATGCAGGATAATCGCGGCCGGTGCGGGACCGCGGGCGCAGATACGTCCACGCGGGCGGAACTGTTGTGGATTCGTGACCCGGTATCGGAGGCGGAGAGGCCGGCGGCGGAGAGAGGTCAGTGGCGCTTGCCGAAGATGCTGATCGTGAAGCGGGCCTCGACGCCCGCCAGCGGCGCCCCCGCGGCCTCTTCCAGGGCGGCCGGATCGACGTGGTGCGCATTCGGGCCCATCATGACGAGGTTGCGCAGATCCTCCGGGGCCAGCTCCAGGGGCACCGCCAGCTCCTCGGCGCCCGCGGGTTCAAAACCGCTGCCAAGGGAGGCGGCCAGCCGTTCGGCCTTATCGGTGTCGATGGCCAGCAGTGGGACAATACTCCGCAGCGTCTCCAGATGGCCGGGGGCGGGCGTGACCACCAGGAGGCGGCCGCCGGGGCGCAGGATCCGTGCGTACTCCTCGGGATTCCGCGGTGCGAAGATGTTCAGTACGAGGTCTGCCGCGCTGTCCGCCAGGGGGAGGGCCCGCCACAGATCCCAGACCACGCAGAGCGCCTGCGGACACGTGCGTGCGGCGCGGCGCAGGGCATACTTCGACAGGTCAAGCGCCACCGCGCGGCTCCGTGGCACGGCCTCCAGAACCGGGGCGAGGTAGTGCCCGGTGCCGGCGCCCGCGTCCACCACGACCGGCTCGGCGGAGCCGGCCAGCAGCCGTGCCGCCGCAGCTCGGACGGCGTCCATCAGCGGCCGGTAGTGGCCGGCGTCGAGGAACGCCGCGCGGGCTGCCACCATGTCCGCGGTGTCCGGGATGAAGGAAGTGCCCTTACCGGTCAGCAGATTGACGTACCCCTGCCTGGCGCCGTCGAAGGCGTGCCCGCCGGTACAGCGGAGGCCGCCGGCCACGGTGTCCGATGCCGGGGCCATTGCGGCGGAGCAGACAGGGCAGCGGAGCAAAGCGACGGCGTCGAGCGGTCGGGGGAGCGGCGGCATAAACCGATCCTAGCTGCCGGCGGGATGGCGGATTCAGAAGCCCAATTCGGCGCGGGCGCGCGTGATGTCCGGCTGGGCCCAGCGGTGGGCGTATTCAAGGTTGCTGCAGAGCGACCGGCTCAGCGCCTTGTCGATGTAGATCGTCCCGTCCAGATGGTCGGTCTCGTGCTGGGCGATCCGCGCCTGCCAGCCGCCGAGCTCGGTGTCGGCACGGACCCCGTCCGCCCGCTGGTAGCTCAGTTCGACCCGGCGGTGCCGCTCCACCACGGCCTGGTAGCCGGCGAAAGAGAGACAACCCTCGTAAAAGGCCGCGGTTCCACCATCCAGCGGACGGTAGGCCGGGTTGATCACCGCCAGGAAATCGAGGTGCTCCCGCTGGCGCATGCTCGCAACCTCCGGCGACACCTCATACCGGTCCTCGAGCACGGCGATCCGGAGCGGGATGCCCAGTTGCGGAGCGGCCAATCCCACGCCCGGCGCGGCATGCATGACCCGGCGCATCAGCTTGAGCAGGGCGTCCAGGACCGTATCATCCAGTTGGCCGTCGTAGGGCACGGCCGGCCGCCGCAGCACCGGATGGCCGACCTGGACGATCGCCGGAAGCGGCTCCGCGAGGATGCTTTCCACCGCGGAGCGGATTGACGACGGCGAGGGCTCACTCATGCGCGCAGGTCCGGCCTTTCGGGGGTGCGAGGTGCGGGTCTCCTCCCATCTTGCCCGAGGAACGACACCCGGCGGAACGACCGGCACGCAGGCACGCGCCGTCGTCGTACGCCTTGGCACCCTCCCGCGAGGGGACGCGCCGGTCTTCGGCACCGGCGGCGGGACGCTGGACAACTGCCCCGCGACGTGGCACGATCGCGCACGTGCCCGCCAAACCCGAAACGGATCACCTGCGTGACCTCGCACGACTGCGCCGCGTGCGTGACCGGATGGACCGGGAGTACGCGCAGCCGCTGGACGTCGAGGCACTCGCCCGCGGAGTGAACATGTCCGCCGGGCATCTCAGCCGCCAGTTCCGGCGCGCCTACGGCGAATCCCCTTACGCCTACCTGATGACGCGGCGCATCGAACGCGCGATGGCCCTGCTGCGCACGGGCGACCTGGGCGTCACGGACGTCTGCTTTGCCGTGGGTTGTTCGTCGCTGGGAACTTTCAGCACGCGGTTCACGGAACTGGTCGGGGTGCCGCCCAGCGTGTACCGCCGCCGCGCGCACGGGAACGCCGGCTTGCCGTCCTGCGTGGCAAAACAGGTCGCCAGACCGGTCAGGAATCGAGAAGCGCAGGCCATCGAGGCGCAACTAGCATGACAGCCATGGACATCACTATTCACTCAAGTTTCCTGCCGCACAACGACCCGGACGCCTCGCTCGCGTTCTACCGCGACACCCTTGGCTTCGAGGTCCGCAACGACGTCGGCTACGGCGGCATGCGCTGGATCACCGTGGGCCCCGCCGGTCAGCCCGCTACGTCCATCGTGCTGGAACCGCCGATGGCCGATCCGGGTGTGACCGACGACGAGCGCCGCACCGTTGCGGAGATGATGGCCAAGGGGACGTTCGCCCGCGTCCTGCTGGCGACCGCCGACCTCGACGGCGCCTTTGCCCGGCTCCAGGCCGCCGGTGCCGAGGTGGTCCAGGAGCCCATCGACCAGCCTTACGGGGTCCGCGACTGCGCGTTCCGGGACCCGGCGGGCAACCTGATCCGCCTCCAGGAATTGCGCTGAACCGCTCCGCAGGCGCGGCTGATCCGGCGCCCCGGGGATGCGGGCACCGCCGCGCCTGCGGGAGGCCCGGTCGATTAAGGTAGACAGCGGACCTTGGCCTGCCCGCAGGCCGCCGCCGGCAATCCGACTAGAGATGGAGACACGATGAGTATGCCCACGGGGACGACCGCCGAACCGCAGGCGGCGCCCGTCGCGGACAGCCACGACCTGATCCGGGTCGAAGGTGCGCGGGTGAACAACCTCAAAGACGTCAGCGTCGAGATTCCCAAGCGCCGCCTGACGTTGTTCACCGGCGTTTCGGGCTCGGGCAAGAGCTCGCTGGTCTTCGGTACTATCGCCGCGGAGTCGCAGCGGATGATCAACGAGACCTACAGCGCCTTCGTCCAGGGCTTCATGCCGACGCTGGCGCGGCCCGAGGTGGACCTGCTCGAAGGATTAACGACGGCGATCATCGTGGACCAGGAGCGGATGGGTGCCAACCCCCGTTCGACCGTCGGCACGGCCACGGACGCCAACGCCCTGCTGCGCATCCTCTTCAGCAGGCTGGGCGACCCGCACATCGGGTCGCCCAACGCCTACTCGTTCAACATCCCCACGGTGAAGGCCAGCGGTGCCATCACGGTGGAGCGCGGCGCCAAAACGAAGGCCGAGAAAGCGACCTTCAACCGGCTCGGCGGCATGTGCCCGCGGTGCGAAGGCATGGGCTCGGTCAGCGACTTCGACCTGTCCGCGCTATACGACGACACGAAGTCCCTCGCGGAGGGTGCCCTGACCGTCCCCGGCTACAGCATGGACGGCTGGTACGGCAGGATCTTCAGCGGCGCCGGCCTGCCGATGGACAAGCCGATCGCGAAGTTCTCGAAGAAGGACCTGCACAAGCTGCTCTACAGCGAGCCAGAGAAGATCAAGGTCGAGGGCGTCAACCTGACGTACGAGGGACTCATCCCCAAGATCCAGAAGTCCATGCTTTCGAAGGACCGCGAGGCGATGCAGCCGCATGTGCGGGCCTTCGTCGACCGCGCGATCACGTTCACTACCTGCCCTGACTGCGGCGGCACCCGCCTCGCACCGGAGGCGCTGTCGTCGAAGATCCGCGGCAAGAACATCGCCGACGTCTGCGCCATGCAGATCAACGACCTGGCCGGCTGGGTGCGGGACCTCGACGAGCCCTCGGTGGCGCCGCTGCTGAAGGGACTGCAGCACCTGCTCGATTCCTTCGCCGAGATTGGGCTTGGCTACCTGTCCCTGGACCGGCCCGCGGGCACGCTGTCCGGGGGAGAGGCGCAGCGGACCAAGATGATCCGCCACCTCGGCTCCTCGCTCACCGATGTCACCTACGTCTTCGACGAGCCCACGATCGGTCTGCATCCGCATGACATCCAGCGAATGAACAACCTGCTCCTGCAGCTGCGGGACAAGGGCAATACCGTCCTCGTCGTGGAGCACAAGCCGGAGACCATCGCGATCGCCGACCATGTCGTCGACCTCGGCCCCGCGGCCGGCACGGGTGGAGGCACCATCTGCTTCGAGGGCAGCGTCGAAGGGCTGCGCGCAAGCGACACGATCACCGGCCGCCATCTCGGCGACACAACGAGGTTGAAGGAGTCCGTGCGTCAGTCCACGGGTGCTCTCGAAATCCGCGGCGCGTCGACCCACAACCTCAAGGGCGTGGACGTCGACGTCCCCCTCGGAGTGCTCTGCGTCGTCACGGGCGTGGCCGGTTCGGGCAAGAGTTCCCTCATCCACGGGTCGGTTACCCGCAGGGAGGGCGTCGTCGTGATCGACCAAAGCGCCATCAAGGGATCCCGGCGCAGCAACCCGGCCACGTACAGCGGCCTGCTGGAGCCGATCCGCAAGGCCTTCGCCAAAGCGAACGGGGTCAAGCCGGCGCTCTTCAGCTCCAATTCCGAGGGCGCCTGCCCCACATGCAACGGGGCCGGCGTGATCTACACCGACCTGGGCGTGATGGCGACGGTCGAGTCCACTTGCGAGGATTGCGACGGCAAGCGGTTCCAGGCCGCGGTGCTCGAATTTACCCTGGGTGGCCGGAACATCGCCGAAGTGCTCGCGATGCCGGTGGCAGAGGCTGAGGAGTTCTTCAGTGCCGGTGAGGCGCGCACACCCGCCGCCCACAAGATTCTTGACCGCCTCAAGGATGTGGGACTCGGCTACCTGACCCTTGGCCAGCCCCTGACCACACTGTCCGGCGGCGAACGGCAGCGGCTCAAGCTGGCCGCCCAGATGGCGGAGAAGGGCGACGTCTACGTCTTGGATGAACCGACCACCGGCCTGCACCTCGCCGACGTGGAGCAGTTGCTCGGCCTGCTCGACCGCCTCGTCGATTCCGGCAAGTCGGTGATCGTCATCGAGCACCACCAGGCGGTCATGGCGCACGCGGATTGGATCATTGACCTCGGTCCCGGAGCCGGCCACGACGGCGGCAGGGTCGTCTTCGAGGGCACGCCCGGTGAACTCGTCCAAGACCGGTCCACGCTCACCGGCGAGCACCTCGCCGCGTACGTCGGCCGCTGAGGCCCCGCCGGGAGGGGCGGACGAGGCCTCTCCCGGCCGCCCCTTCACTTCGGTGATAACAGCAGCCGGGGTATTGGAGGGGGGTGGTGCCGATCACGGCACTCGCGGGCCTCGAGGCGTGTTGCCAAACGCTCCGGCACCGGCTCGAAGACCCTGGACGGTGCGGCGGTTTCGATCACCGCCCGGCTTCCCAAGCCGGAGACAACCCGGGCATGGCAAGCCGGGCGGCAACTGGCGGGAACCGGGCATGACGGACGAGCCTGCAGGGCATCACTGGTCCATGTTGCTCGAGCTTGCTGGTCAGGCGGAGGGAAGTCGAGACTTCCCGACTGTAGTTATGTCAAGTAAACCGTCATCGTGCACCCGTGGGCGGCACCAAAAGGCGAGGCCCCGCCACACTCGGCGGAGAGGCTGACGGCCACCAGGCAAGGCCCTGCACCAGGCACTGGCATGGCTGTGCGGCGTGCTGTTCGGGTGCTGCCGGTTCCCGATGACAAAAGCCGGAATCGACCAGCTGAGGTTGCCCGCGGTCGGGCCGTTCCTCCTGACGCCAACGTGCATCCATGCATGAACATGACCGATCATCGCCAGCCATTCCGGCGCAGGACACCGGGATTGGCTGCGGGACGCCAATCCGAAAGGCGGATCCCGGGCCGACAGCGTCGCATCAGTTGCGGGCAGTTGAACCGAATACGGCCATCCATAGCGAGCCAACGCGGCAACACAGCAGCCCCCAGAAATCCCGCTTCCAGGCCCTTCTCCGTTTCGCCGATAATCTACATTATGTCAACTAGTGTTTCGGGAGCCCTCTCCCTTTCGCGATTCGATATGAAATCCGGCCTCAACTTTTCAATGAACTGAAGCGTCAGCTTGAAGTACACCCCCGCTCACCGGATACATCTTCTCCGATGCCCGCCGGCTGGACATTAACGGCACTTTGCACTTGGCGCATCCGTGTAGCTCCCACCTGATCCGGGTCGTCGCGTCCAACGGCACGATCAGCTGCGGGTCAACCGGGCGCAGAAATTCATGCTGCCCGAGCTCGATGCCCATCGCCGGCCCGGCGACTCCTGAGCTCGTCGTTCCGGGGACTGATTTCGCGGGCGTGTGCCTGTGGAAGGTGAACCGCTCACGGCGGTACCTCATCACCGCTCCCCTGTTGACGAAACTTCCATGTAGCACCGGATCTCATGCTCCTCGGGCGGCCTGAGACTCGACCGGGCCTCAGAGGTCGGTAGCGCGCCGGGGCTGTTGCCTGGGCCGGTTCGGTGGCCATGTCTGGGCGTCGCTTGTTTCGATGGCGCTCCCCCGGTGGGCAAGAATGGGAAGGGGCTCCCGGCAGGGCTTGCTCCCGATGCCGTCGCGTGGAAAGAAGGACATAGCTTGGACTACCGCCTGATCATCAACCAAGGCAGGGTCGCTGACCGCACCGACGGTGCCCTCGTCGGGGCCAGGAAAGCCGGACGGGCTCTGGCCGAACACCTTTCGGTCGAAGCGAGCATTATTGGAGAGCCGTCACCCTCCGCACAGGATGGCTGGCGGGATGCCTTGGACCAGGCGGCCGATACCCTGCGCGGGCTTGCCGCCGAGGTCGGCTCCGCACTGGCTGCTGGCCGGGTCCCGCTGATGGTCGCCAACACCTGCGCGGCCAGCATAGCCACCCTGCCCGTGGCTGCGGCAAAGTATCCGGACGCGGTGGTCCTGTGGATCGACGCGCACGGGGACTTCAACACCCCGGACACCACCGAATCCGGGTATCTGGGCGGCATGGCGCTGGCCGGGGCCTGCGGCCTCTGGGACACCGGCCACGGCGGCGCGGTGGACCCTCGGAACGTGCTTCTGGTCGGCGCCCGGGACGTCGACGCCGCGGAACAGGCGCTGCTCCGGGACGCCGGAGTCACCATCCTGCCCCCGGAACGTGCCACCGCCGAGACCGTGCTGGAATTCGTGGCCGGCCGCCAAGTCTGGATCCATGTGGACTGGGACGTGCTCGAGCCCGGATACATCCCCGCCGCCTACAAGATTCCCGCAGGCCTGCTGCCCCGCCAGGTAGCGGCGATCTTCGCCGCCCTCCCGGCCAAGAGCATCCGCGGGGTCGAACTGGCCGAATTCGAAGCCGGCGACCCCGACGTCCCCGAAGCGCTCAGCATCGAACTGATCGTGGAGACCTTCCAACACCTGCCGCAACCGCTTGCCCTCCGCAGCTAGGCACACCTCCTTTTCACGGCGCCGGCCCGTGCCTTGCGCATGGGCCGGCGCCCGTGTCTTCCGCGCACGACGCTCATTGCCATGAGTCCGTCACATATTCGAATATGCGGAGTAAACGGCCAGTTGGATCCGCAAATATGCGATTGTGGTGTCATGGCAAAGATCCGGATTTCAGAAGCCGCGCGCTTTCTGGGCGTCAGTGACGATACCGTCCGCCGCTGGACTGAAAACGGCACCTTGACTCCGGTCAAGGACGGTTCCGGACGTCTGGCCGTCGACGGGCTGGAACTCGCCCGGCTCGCCCGGGACCAGTCGCAACTGCCTGAGGACCCAACCGGAGTCGGGTCCTCGGCCCGCAACCGGTTTGTCGGGCTGGTTACGGCTATCACTTCGGACAAGGTCATGGCCCAGGTCGAGCTGCAGTGCGGCCGTTTCCGTGTGGTCTCGCTGATGAGCAGCGAAGCCGTCCAGGAACTGGGACTGGAACTCGGATCCGTGGCCACCGCCGTCGTCAAGGCCACCACCGTCATCATCGAAACGCCGCAGGGAAAGAGCATCGTATGAGGATCATCCGCACGAGCTTCACCGCATTGCTGGCCGCCGGTGCCCTCGCCGCAGGACTGACCGGCTGCGCCTCCGGCACCACCAGCCCGGCGGCCAGTTCGGGCGCCGCCGGTTCTCCGGCGCAGTCCGGGACCCTGACCGTATACGCGGCGGCCTCCCTGAAGGACACCTTCATGAAGATCGCTTCCAAGTTCGAAGCCGCCCACCCCGGCACCACGGTCACCCTGAACTTCGCCGGGTCCTCGGACCTGGTCACCCAGATCACCCAGGGCGCCCCGGCCGATGTCTTTGCCTCCGCCGACACCCAGAACATGGCAAAGCTCTCCGACGCCGATCTCATCGACGGAGAACCGAGCAACTTCGCCACCAACGTCCTGGAGATCGCCGTCCCGCCCTCCAACCCTGCCTCGATCACCTCCTTCGCGGATCTCGCCAACCCGGGCATCAAGGTCGTTGTCTGCGCACCCCAGGTGCCCTGCGGCTCGGCGACCGAAACCGTGGAAAAAGCCACCGGCACTACCCTGACGCCGGTCAGCGAAGAATCCTCCGTCACGGACGTGCTCGGCAAAGTCACCTCCGGGGAAGCCGACGCCGGCCTGGTCTACGTCACCGACGTCAAGACCGCAGGCGACAAAGTCAAAGGCATACCGTTCGAGGAGTCCGACCAGGCCGTGAACACCTACCCGATCGCCACCGTGGCCGACAGCGCGAACAAGGAACTGGCGCAGGACTTCATCACCATGGTCACCGGCAGCGAAGGCAGGAAGGTACTCAGTGACGCCGGGTTCGGCACTCCGTAGCAGGATGACCGCACGGCCGGATACCGGATACACCGGCATCCCGTCATGGATCTACGCCATCGCGGCAGCAGGAGCATTGTTCGTCCTGCTGCCGCTGGCAGCCATGATGGCCAAGGTCAACTGGGCCCAGTTCATCCCGCTCATCACCTCTGAATCATCCCTCACCGCATTGGGCCTGAGCCTGCGCACCTCGGCAGCCAGCACCGCGCTTTGCATCGTGATCGGCGTGCCCCTTGCCCTCGTCCTGGCCCGCGCCAGTTTCCCGGGCCAGCGCCATCTGCGGGCCTTCGTGCTCCTGCCCCTGGTCCTGCCTCCCGTGGTCGGCGGCATCGCCCTGCTCTATACCTTCGGACGGCAGGGCCTGCTCGGACGCAGCCTCGAAGTCGCGGGAATCCAGATCGCCTTCTCCACCACCGCCGTCATCCTGGCCCAGACCTTCGTCGCTCTGCCGTTCCTCGTGGTCAGCCTCGAAGGCGCCCTGCGCACCGCCGGCACCAAATACGAAGCTGTCGCCGCGACCCTCGGCGCCCGCCCGACCACCGTGCTGCGCCGGGTCAGCATCCCGCTCGTCCTGCCAGGCCTCGCCTCCGGCGCCGTACTGTCCTTCGCACGCTGCCTCGGCGAGTTCGGCGCGACCCTGACCTTCGCCGGCAGCCTCCAGGGCGTCACCCGAACACTGCCGCTGGAGATCTACCTGCAGCGGGAAACCGACGCCGACGCCGCCGTCGCCCTCTCCCTGCTCCTGGTCGCAGTGGCCGTCGCCGTCGTCGGACTCGCCTACCGCGGCCCCCGCGCGCCCGGCGTCACGGCAGGATCGGCCCCGTGACCTTCGCCCTCGACGCCGCTCTGCACGCCCGGAACTTCGAGGTCTGCCTCAATCTCGGACCCGGCGAGACCGTCGCCGTGCTCGGCCCCAACGGCGCGGGCAAATCCACACTGCTGGCCATCATCGCCGGACTCATTCGCCCCGATTCCGGGCACGCCACACTCGAACAGACAACGCTGTTCGACCTGACCGGCGGCAACGGCCACTTCGTCCCCCCGCACGCCAGAGGAACCGCCCTGCTCGCGCAGGAACCACTGCTGTTTCCGCACATGAGCGTGCTCGAAAACGTTGCCTTCGGACCCCGCGCCGCCGGCGCCACCCGGGCCGAAGCACTCCGAACGGCGCGACATTGGCTGACCGAAGTCGACGCCACGGAACTTGCCGGCCGCCGGCCCGGCCAACTCTCCGGCGGCCAGGCCCAACGCATCGCCATTGCCCGCGCACTTGCCACCGATCCCGACCTGCTGCTCCTGGACGAACCCATGGCGGCCCTCGACATCCACGCCGCTCCCATGCTGCGCCGACTCCTCAAACGCGTGCTCAACGGCCGCAGGGCCGTCATCATCACCCACGACGTTCTCGACGCCCTGATGCTGGCCGACCGCGTACTTATCCTGGAAGCAGGCCGGATCACCGAGCAAGGCCCCACCCGCGAGGTCCTGGAAACACCCCGCAGCCGGTTCGCCGCAGGACTGGCCGGTCTGAACCTCCTTCCGGGCACCATCACAGACCACGGCCTCACCACCCGAGACGGTTTGAACATCACCGGCAGCCTCGACGAAACCGCCGGACCCGGCCACAACGGCGTCGCTGTCTTCCCGCCGTCGGCGGTCTCCGTCTTCCCCGCCGAGGAACACGGCAGCCCCCGCAATTCCTTTCCTGTCACCATCACCGACCTGGAACCGCACGGTGACCAGATCCGTGTCCGCGCCGGCGGCCTGTCCGCAGACATCACCCCCGCAGCCTCCGCCGACCTCGGGCTCACCCCCGGTATGACCGTCTACTTCGTCATCAAGGCCGCGGCCGTCTCTATTTACCCCGCCTGAATCACTGCCACGACAGGGAAAGGTCCCCGCCCACATCAAGCAAGACCTCATCGGCGACCACCAGCTGGCGGCCGTTGAGGGGATGCCAATTGATCATCGGATTGCGTCTGGTCTTGGGAAGTGCTGAGACTGATCACCGAGCGTCCGTGCGGGTCTGTCAGGGCGCGGGGAACGCCGTCGAGGGCCATCAGGAAACGTCCGTCGTCAGGCGCTGACAGGGAGAATGGCCGGGGCAGGTCAACGACAGTCTGCCCTTCATTGCTA
Organism: Arthrobacter sp. USHLN218; assembly: GCF_037144715.1. Taxonomy (NCBI): domain Bacteria; kingdom Bacillati; phylum Actinomycetota; class Actinomycetes; order Micrococcales; family Micrococcaceae; genus Arthrobacter; species Arthrobacter sp. USHLN218. The sequence continues at coordinate 192,435 of NZ_JBBCYT010000003.1, read as the reverse complement.
ATCCAGTGACCGGGCAGCCCGGTGACGAGTTCGATGAAGCGGGACCGCGCCTCCCGTTCGAGGTAGGCCAGGACTGCGGTATGGAATACGACGAGAGTCGCCTCGGAGGGGGCTTGAGCCGCCAGCTCGGGCAGCACTTCGTTCAAGTCACCCTTCACTACCTGCGGCGGATTTTGACGGGCCAGCCTTAGAGCAGCCTCCAGGCGTGCACGCCGGTCTTCCTGCCCTGGCCACACCAGGGTTTCCAGCCATCGGCACGCGTCCGGGTTGGAAACGTCCACCGGGGCCAGATCGATGCCGGCCCGCCAGGCGATCTCTGGCATGGCCGGGGTTGGGAGGCCGACCCCGAGGTGACAGGGGATAACGACCGGCGAGGGGCCGTCGGCAGGGTCGAGAGAGGTGCCGTTGTCGTAGCGGTAGGAGTAGCGATCCGGCAGCAGACATAGACCGGCGGATGCTCCGACCTCGATTAGTGCCAGCGGCTGGGGCAGCGTGGCCAGGAGAGGCAGGATGACAGCGCATCTTCCCGCCTCATTAGTCTGGGTTGCCCGGGTGAGAATTGTGTGGCAGACCTGTGGCCACCGCTCCAGCAGTGTGGTGCGGAGAGATTCATAGGAGGTGCCCGCGCCGTGCCAGCGGGCCGCCGCGAAGACCAGATTCGGCTGTCGCTTGCGGGCCGGCAGGACTTCCAACAGGGCCTGGACCGGCTCATCTTTGCTGACCTCCCGGGCCCAGGCCTCATAAACGACCGAAACACCGCGCGCCTCACCCTCCGCGAAGCGGCGGTAAACGTCGGAGACAGGTAACTGTCCGAGATGAATGGTCGGGTCCACGGTCCCCAGTCTGTCCCACGCGAGCATTAAGGCCAACGTCCCTAAGCGTTTGTCTGAGTCAGGCACGTAGTTTCCATTCCCATGGTCCGCTCATGGAATCGTTCGTGATCCTCTACGGGCATGCTGTCGCAGTAGCCGGTCCCCACCGCGACATCTCACGACCGCTGCTCAGCAGGAAAATCCCGTGGACTCCAGGAACGCCAAACCCGCCCGTCCGCAAAACGGCTGCCCATGTCGACAGCATCCAGGCACGGCTGCGAAAACCGAAGTCACAATTGCAACGCGCCAGGTTCAGCTCCAGTTTCACCCGAATGCTGCCTTTCGGCGTCCTCCGCATTCCACCAGCCGGCGCATGGGCGGGCCGGGCAGAAAATAACCCTTTCCGTGTGATGCCTGCTTTCCGGGCCGGAGGTATGCCTGAACCTAAACCCGTCCCCTCGCAAATGCATGAACGCCTTTCAGGATGGCGCAGCAGATCACCCATTGCCGTACTGCAGCCGCACCGTAGTACGGATCCAGAACAACCCCGCGGCGCAGAGAAGGAGTGAACCAGCAATGTCTACGGAAGTGGCCCAGAACGCCCCGGCCAAGCTCAGCGTTCCGGCACTGACCGCGATGGTCGTCGGCTCGATGGTGGGGGCAGGCGTGTTCACCCTCCCCCAGCGGTTCGCCAGCCAGACCGGCGTCTACGGGGCGCTGATCGCCTGGGCCATCGCGGGGACCGGGATGCTCATGCTCGCCTTCGTCTTCCAGAGCCTCGCCGTGCGCAAGCCGAACCTCGATAACGGGGTGTACGTCTACGCGCGGACCGGGTTCGGCATCTACCCCGGCTTCCTCTCGGCGGTGGGCTTCTGGGCGAGCGCCTGCGCGGGCAACACCTTCTACTGGGTGCTGATCACCTCTACGCTCAAGCCGCTGGTCCCGGCCTTCGGCGACGGCGACACCATCTGGGCCGTGCTCGTCTCCTCGGTGTTCGTCTGGGGGTTCTACCTGCTCATCATGCGCGGGGTGAAGGAGGCTGCGGGCATCAACGCGATCGTCACCGCCGCGAAGATCCTGCCGCTCCTGCTCTTCGTCGTCGTGACCATCTTCGCGCTCAACCCGGACGTGTTCATCGCCAACCTGACCGGCGGCTACGACATCGGCGGCGAGAGCCTGTTCGGGCAGGTCCAGGGCACGATGCTCGTCACGGTCTTCGTGTTCCTCGGCATCGAGGGCGCCAGCGTGTACTCGCGGTACGCCAAGAAGCGCGAGGATGTCGGCCGGGCCACCGTACTCGGCTTCCTCTCGGTGCTCGCCCTGTTCGCAACGGTCTCCATCATTTCCTACGGCATCCTGCCGCAGGCGGAGCTGGCGAACCTCCGGCAGCCCTCGGTGGGCAGCGTCCTGGAGGCCGCCGTCGGCCCCTGGGGCGCCTGGTTCATCAGCGCCGGACTCATCGTCTCTGTCCTCGGCGCCTTCCTGGCCTGGAGCCTGATGGCCGCGGAGGTGCTCTACGCGGCGGCCAGCGACAAGGACATGCCGGCCTTCCTCTCCAAGTGGACGGCGAAGGGCGTCCCGGGCAACGCACTGCTCACCTCGACCCTGTTCATCCAGCTGCTGCTGGTCGTGGTGTTCATCGCCGAGGGGGCACTCGACTTCATGCTCGACCTCACCGCCGCGCTGGCCCTCATGCCGTTCGCCCTGGCGGCCGGCTACGCCCTGAAGATTGCGCTTACCCGGGACGGCTACACCGGCGTCGCACGCTCCACGCACACCCGCGAACTGATCGTCGCGGCACTGGCCGTGGCCTACACGCTCTTCCTGATCTTCGCGGCCGGGCCGCAGTTCCTCCTGCTGGCCTGTCTGCTGCTCGCCCCCGCCACGCTGCTGTACCTCGTCGCCCGCCGGGAACAGCGGCAGCGCTTGTTCACCGCGCCCGGCCTGGCCGTGTTCATCATCGTCCTCATCGGCGCCGTGCTCTGCGTCGTCGGACTCGTCACCGGTTTCGTCAGCATCTAGCGGAAGGTCCACCCATGAACGCCTCATCTGACGCCTTCGGCGTGCACTCGGAGGTCGGCAAGCTGCGCAAGGTGCTGGTCTGTGCACCGGGCCTGGCCCACAAGCGGCTCACCCCCAGCAACAGCGACGACCTGCTCTTCGATGACGTCCTGTGGGTGCAGAACGCCCAGCGCGACCACTTCGACTTCATCGCCAAGATGCGCGAACGCGGGACCGAGGTGCTCGAACTGCACAACGTCCTCGCCGAGACCATGGGCCAGCCCGAGGCACGCGGCTGGCTGCTGGACCGCGTCATCGTGCCGAACGAGGTCGGGCTCGGCCTGGTCGAGGACACTCGCGCGTACCTGGAAACCCTGCAGCCGCGCGAGCTGGCAGAGTACCTGATCGGCGGACTGTCGACGGCGGACCTCCCCGAGGAGTTCCGCTCCGGCTACCTCGCCCTCGCCCGGGAACAGACCGGCATCCGCGAGTACCTGCTGCCCCCGCTGCCCAACACCCTCTACACCCGGGACACCACCTGCTGGATCTACGGCGGCGTCACGCTCAACCCGCTCTACTGGCCGGCCCGGCACGACGAAACGCTGCTGATGAAGGCCATCTACACCTTCCATCCCGTCTTCGCCGGCGCCAAGGTGTGGTGGGGCGACCCGGAACACCACTGGGGCCAGGCCACCATCGAAGGCGGCGACGTGATGCCCATCGGCAACGGCGCAGTCCTGATCGGCATGAGCGAACGCACCTCGCGGCAGGGCATCACCCAGCTGGCGTCGGCCCTGTTCGGCGCCGGCGGGGCGGAACAGGTCATCGTCGCCGGCATGCCCAAGCTGCGCGCCGCGATGCACCTGGACACCGTCTTCACCTTCGCCGACCGGGACCTGGTCACGATCTTCCCCAACATCGTCAACGGCATCCACGCCTTCACGCTGCGGCCGGGCGACAAGGCCCCCGGCATCGAGGTGACCGACGAGACGGACGCCTTTGTCGACGTCGTTGCCCGGGCGCTGAACTTCCGGCACCTGAGGATCGTGGAGACCGGCGGCGACGTCTACGCCTCCGAACGCCAGCAATGGGACAGCGGCAACAACGCTGTAGCCGCCGAACCCGGCGTCGTCTTCACCTACGACCGCAACACGCAGACCAACGCACTGCTGCGCAAGGCCGGCGTAGAAGTCATCACCATCGTCGGCGCCGAACTCGGCCGCGGCCGCGGCGGCGGCCACTGCATGACCTGCCCCATCGTTCGTGATCCCGTCGACCACTGACGCTCGCAACCGCTATCTGCCGGCACTGGCCACCTTCACGATCGAAATCATCAACGAACAGCGCGCCGCTCTCGTGCGCCTGCCAGCCAGCATTACTTCCCTCACCGCATAGGAGGAACCATGATCCAACTCGTAGTCTGCGACATGGCCGGCACCACCATCGACGAGCACGGCGATGTCTACCGCGCACTGGAGAACTCACCGTCCGTGCGGCAACTGCTTAAACGAGGTGGCACCGGCCGGTCCAGGAGACGAGGGAGTTCTCCTGCCGGCCGGTGCCGTCATCACTCGCACCTTAGAGGTGTTTCAACGGTAGAAGCGGTACATGTGCAGGACCGCCATGTCTGCTGGGAAGTCCCTGAACGTACTGAGGAAGGAATCCGACCCTACGTCCCCTACTGTGCAAGGGCTTTTCCGGCCTAATCGCATCGTGTTGGTTCGCGGAACCCCATGATTGAAGGGGCTACACGGCGTCGGTTGCTTCTAGCCGGCCGGAACGAACGGCGCTGGCGAAGGCCTGGTAGTCCTGTTCGTTCTGATCGGCGTAGCGCTCGGAAAAGTCGGTGATCGACAAGTCGAATTTGTCGCTCTTGCCGAGATAGGCGGCGATCCCGATCGGGTCGCCCGACCTGGCGTGTGCTCGTGCCAGTGTCCATCCGCACATCTGTGCATAGAAGTTCATGCCGAGCGGTTTCATCTCTTCCAGGACGGCTGAGCCCTTCATGTCGCGCAGTTGCCGCCAGTACATGTACCGGTTTTCTTCTAGGCCCTTGGTCCACCCGAGGAAGATGTCGCTTGAGGCCTGCATCATCCGCTGTCCCTGCACCACGCGCTCACCGGGCTGCTTGAACCGGCTCTTCGGCAAGTGGTCCTCGAGCACTGATCTCGTGGCCTCCTTGACCTGCAGGAACAACGGATCGTTTTGATCGCGCCCTTGGAGCAAGGCGATGAACGCCCGGGTGCCGACACTTCCGACGCCAACTACCTTACGGGCGACGTCGATGACTTCGAAGCGCTCGAGCAGGTGGCGCCGGTCGTCCGACAGCGTGGCCCGGTAGGAACGAAGTAGTCCCCGGATCACGTGCTGAAGCTCGTCGGCAGACATGGCGAAGGTTTCGACCAGCTCCCGGGCGGGGATGACGATTGGCGGCTGGCTGACGATCCTGTACCGTCCGCCGTCGAGCTCGGCGAGCTTGGAGAGTGCCTGCAGGTTGTCGCGGGTGTGGGCCTTGGCGACCGCTTGGCGCGCCGTCTTTTCCATTCCCCGTGCCGTCTTCTTGAGGGCTTCGCCCTTTTGGCTTGCCACGTCCAGTCCGATGGCTTGCAGCATCTGGGCTTCGGACATCCGGGCGTACCAGACGTCCAGGGTTCCCATTTCCGCGAAGCGGGCCATCGCTTCACGGTAGGACCGAACCGCGGTCACTGTGACATCCCGCGTGTCTTCCTTGCTGAACGCGTTGTTCCGTGCGGCGACGGTGAAACTGGCGCACATGCGTTTGACGTCGTACTCGAACGGGCCCGGGAGTGTCTCATCGAAGTCATTCAGGTCGAACAATAATGTTCGCTCCGGGGAAGCGAAACTCCCAAAGTTGGACAGGTGGGCGTCACCGCACAGCTGGGAAACCAGGCCGGCCCGCGGCGTATCCTTCAAGTCAGCGGCCATGACTTTGGCCGCGCCGCGATAAAACGTGAATGGCGAGACCAGCATCCGTCCATGGCGCACCGGTACGAGGTCCGGTTCCCGGGTGAGGTTCTGTTCCTCCAGGAGCGCGACTGGGTCCGGGCGATCGGGAGCAGGAACCCAGCCCCCGTGGCTGTTCACAGGCGTCTTCTTCCGGCATTCCTTGCCTTCCGCAGCACGCTTTTCAACGCTAAGGTGACTGACTTTGGTCTCCGCCATGATGGACGACCTCCCCTTCCACGTCCGGAACCGCCACCGGCACTAGTTGTCGGGGCCAGTGCCGGTGAGCGGCAACCGCGCACCGGTTCCGTGTTCATTCAGAACTGGTGCGTGGCGGGAGACCATCGAGGGCCTCTTGCTCCACGCCGGCCGACCCATCAAAGTTCCTGCGGGAAACATGCGGGGTTCGCCTGGCCCGACCTCTGAGCACCGCGGCCCGAACCGCCTGCTGCATCGCGTCAGCCTCCACACTGCGATTGTGTCCCCCGAGCGGCTTGTGGTCAACGCACCGCTAACGGACTGTATACACAGGCTCACGGCGCCGTCGCACTGTAGCCGCTGGCGCGGGCGGCAGGTTGCTAGCCGTTGTTCGCCGATATCGGCGCTTACGTCGCCTCTGGCGGTGTCTTAAGCGGCTGTTCTTTAGGCTGGCGGCGAGCATCGCTTGTGCCGCGGCCCTGGCTTCTTCTATTGGGTCGGCGAAGGTACTCATGCCGAGAGTAACGAGCGCCCCCTCGAGGAGCAGCATCATTGTTCGACCCGCCGCCGGATCTGCACTACCTGCTTCCGTGCAGAGCCGGGTGAACAGGTCCAGCATCCAGGCTTTCTGGCTCGTAACTTCGGGAAAAACGAGGTGGCCACCCGCCTCAGGCTCGGCCTCGGCGCCTGCGTTGACCGCGCTGCAGCCCTTAGAACCGTTGATCCCGTACCACGCGGCACCCGCATCGAACACTGCAAGCACACGATCGATGCCGCGTTCGGCAACCGCCTCCAGATGCTGCCTCAAAACGGTGATCCGGCGCGTCCGTAGTGGAACGGCTGAAGTGCGGGGTTGAATGGATCCTTGGCTTCAGCGGTCTTCCACAGGGCCGAGGGAAAGGGAGGAAGCATGCCAGAGGTTCGTTTCAGGCCGAAGTACATCTCGTTCGATTGCTACGGCACCTTGATCCATTTCCAAATGCGGGAGGCTGTTGAGCCTTTCCTTATCGACCGTCTCTCCCCCGCGGAACTGGACCGGTTCTTTGCGCTGTTCCGCATGTACCGGTTCGACGAGATCCTGCAGTATGCGCCCTACGACGAGGTCCTCGAGGCCTCCTACCGCAGGACCTGCGGGAAGTTTGGGCTGGAAGCCGAAACGGCAGCGATCAAAGCCATTACGAGCGCGGTGCTTGGCTGGGGTCCGCACGCCGACGTCCCGGCTCCGCTGGCGAAGATGGCAGAGCACTTCCCGCTGGTTATTCTGTCCAATGCCGACGACCGCCATCTGGCCGCCAGTGTGCCAAAGCTCGGCGGCCGCTTCCACGCCGTACTCAGCGCAGAGCAGGCGGGCGCCTACAAACCCCGGGCGCAGGCCTTCGAGTACATGTTCGATACCCTCGACGCCTCACCCGCCGATTTCCTGCATATCTCCGCGCATCAGCGCTACGACATCATGCCGGCTTTCGACCTGGGCATTCACGACAAAGTGTTCCTGAACCGTGGCTACGACCCGGAGATACCGCACTACGAGTACCTGTCCGCCCGGACACTCGACGACGTCAACGCGGCCTTGGGAATCTGAACGAACATCGCGCGAAGCGGCGGCATGCGCAATATGACGCGCCGCCGACCCTGCCGGTTCCGGAAGGCGCGCCGCCCTGAACGGGGAAGTCCGAGGTCAAGACGCTTTCGCCGCCAGCCCGGGACAGCCACCGTCGCATCGAAACTGCCAATTGTGACGTGTCGGGCTGCGACGACTGGACCGTTGAGGTAAGGCTTCCCTAAGCTTCTGCAAGGCCGTCCGGCCCTCCCCTCGCTTGCAGGCTCCCTGCAGGCCTCGCATCTAGGTGGTTTCGTGCGCGTTTCGCTCCCATCGTCCGTGTCCCTGGGACTCGCGGCACTCCTGGCACTTTCGGGCTGTGGTTTCAGCGGGTCGGAAGGAGGGGACGCTCAGGGTGCCGACCTCAACCAGACGATCGTCGTGGACAATTTCCGCGCCCCGGTCGCCGACTGGGCGCTGGAGAGCGATGCCGCCTACATCCTTTCGCTGTCCGGATGTCTCGAGACGCTCACCCGGTACGACGAGGCCGAAGGCAAGGTTGTCCCCTCGCTGGCCACCGAGTGGAAGCAGGTGTCCGACCTCGAGTGGGACTTCACCCTCCGCGACGGCGTGACGTTCCAGGACGGCACCGAGCTCACCCCGAAGGCGGTCGTGACATCCCTACAGCAGGTCCTCGATGCCGAGGTTCCGGCCCGGGCGTTCAACCCTGACGTCGTCAGTGGCGTGAAGGTGGTCGACGAAGACACCGTCCGCGTCACCACTCCGTCCCCGAGCCCGCTGGTTCCCTACCGCCTCGCGAGCGTGAACACCGGGGTGCTCGCTCCGGCGGCGTTCGAGGGCGCAACAGTGGACCCCTTCGGGCACTGCACCGGGCCCTTTACGCCGGTCTCCGAGAAGGCGAAGCAGTCCCTGACGCTGGAGCGGAACGAGGACTACTGGGGCGGAGAAGTACAGCTTGCCGGCGCGGAAGTCCGCTTCATCACGGACGGGGCCGCGCGCGCCGCCCAGGTCCAGACGGGCGAAGCCGATGTCTCCCTCTCCATCCCGGTCTCCAGTCTCTCCACACTCGAAGCAGACAAGAGCGTCAAGGTCCTGAAGGCTGATTCGCCCAGAACGGCGACCCTGTACATGAACAACGGCAGGAAACCTTTCGACGACGTGAACTTCCGCCAGGCCATACGCTCCGCGCTCGACCTCGACGCCCTGGCCGGCAGCGTCTACGAAGGCGCTGCCGTTCCGTCCAGCGGCCCCTTCGCCCCCTCCGAACCCTGGGCCATCGCGGACGCAGCAGCCCCGCAGCAGAACCTGGACGCGGCCCGCAAGCTGCTCTCCGCTGCCGGGTACACCGCGGAGCGGCCGCTGGAGATCATCGCGATCGTCGAGCGCGCCGAGTTCGCCGACGTTGCCACCGTCATCCAGGAGAACCTCAAGGCCGTCGGCGTCCCGGTGAAAATCCGGACCGCGGAGTACGCCGCGGTGGAACCGGACCTGCTCGAGGGCAACTACGACATGGTGCTCAGCCAGCGCAACCGCCTGATCGACATCGCCGACCCGGTCGGGTTCCTCACCGCCGACTACACCTGCGCCGGCGGCTACAACCTCAGCCACTTCTGCGACAAGGACTACGACAGGATCATCGCGAAGGCGGCACAGACCGCCGATGCCCAGGAACGCTACCGGCTGTACGCCGAGGCCGGGAAGATCCTGCAGGAGCAGGCTGTGAACATCTGGCTGGTGAACGAGCAGGCCATCGACGCCGTCCGCACCGACCTGCAGGCCCACACCCAGGATCCACTGGCCAGGTACGTGCTCCGGGCCGAGACGGCGAAGAGCGGTTCGTGACTGCCCCCGCTGGCTGCGGCTCGAAGCCGTATCCGAGATGACGGCTTTCCTGGCCCGGAGGACCTTGGCACTGGGGGCCTCCGTGCTGCTGGCATCTTTCCTGGTCTTCCTGATCCCCTACGTCACCCCCGGTGACGCTGCCCGGAAAATCATCCGTTCCCGCGTTGCCGGGGAGGTTGTGGACGAGTCGGCGGTCCAGGCACTGACCGTTCAGCTGGGGATCGGCGACCCGCTGTGGGTACAGTACCTGCGCTGGCTGACCAGGTTCGCCGGAGGCGACATGGGACTGTCCTACACCAGCCGGACACCGGTAGCGGAGCAGGTCCTCCCTGCATTGTGGGTCACACTAAGCCTCGTCATCGTTGCCCTGGGCAGCGCCATCCTCCTCTCCATCCTGCTCGGCACCATCGCCGCCCTGCAGGAAGGACAGGCCGCCGACCGGGTCATCACTACCGTGACCCAGGGGTTCATTGCTATCCCCGAATACTGGCTCGCGCCCATGCTCGTGCTGGTCTTCGCCCTGAAGCTCTCCGTGCTGCCGTCCGCCGGATGGACCGGGCCTGCTTCCGCCGTCCTCCCCGCCGCCGTGCTTGCCCTGCGCCCAACCAGCCACTTCACCTCGGCAGTCCGGGAAGGAGTGCTCGATGCCCTCGGATCCCAGCACGTCATCGCTGCCCGAAGCCGCGGCCTGGACCTGCGGCAGACAGTGCTGAAACACGTCGTCCCGAACGGGTTGCTGCCACTGACCACCATGGTGGCCGTGTGGTTCGCCGGCCTGCTCGGCGGATCGGTCATCGTGGAAGTCATCTTCGCGATCCCGGGCATGGGCCGCCTGCTCTACGACTCCGTGCTCAACAGCGACATCCCCCTGGCACAGGGAGGAGTCGTCGTCGTGGTGGGCCTCGCCGTCGCCCTGACCACGGCGGCCGACCTCGTGCACAGGATCCTCAACCCGCGGCTCAGGGGCCATCATGCGTAACCGCCCCGCCCACGTCGTCGCCGCCGCATCAATCGTCTCCTTAGTCGTCGTGGCGGTCGTCCTCTCCCCCTGGATCAGCCCCTATCCTCCTGCGGAACAGGACCTTGCCGCCCGGCTGGCCGCCCCCGGCGCGGACCACTGGCTGGGCACGGACCACTTGGGCCGGGACACGCTGAGCCGCCTGCTGGAGGGCGGCGCGTTTTCCCTGACCATAGCGGCGCTGGCTACAGTGCTGACCGGGGTGGTCGGCACCTTCATCGGCGTCGTCAGTGCGCGCCGCAAGGGCTGGCTCGACGAATTCCTGACCCGTACCAACGACGTCGTCCTGTCACTGCCGGAAATGGTGGTGGCGCTGTTCCTGGTCGCTCTGCTGGGCAGCGGCTACCCGGCGCTGCTGCTGGCCCTGACCCTGGTCGGGTGGACACCGTTCGCGCGCCTGGCCCGGGCCCTGACTTACGACATCTCCACGCGAGGGTTCATTGAAGCGGCACGAGTGACCGGCTGCCCGCCCGCGTTCGTTGTCCGCCGCCATATCCTGCCGCATCTGGCCGGGCCCCTGTTAGGCCAGGCCACCCTCAGGTTCGGGCAGTTGCTGATCAACGTCGGGGCCCTCTCGTACCTCGGGCTCGGTGTGCAGCCCCCACAGTCGGACTGGGGGTCGATGCTGGCAGCCGCGCAGCCCTTCGCCCTGCGTTCCCCGGTGACGATCCTGGCCCCGGGACTGGCCATCTTCGTCGTCGCGCTCTGCGTCACTCTCATCGGCCAGCACGTCGCCCGCAGGACCGGAAGCCCGCTCGTCCTCAACGCTCGTGCAGGGAAGGTCCGGAATGCCTAACGGCCTGGTCATAGACGAACTGCGCCTAACGCACATGCCTCCGTCCACCACGGGACGCGGAAGGATGCGGCCGACAAACGGGCCGAAAGGCCGGCCCATCCTCTCCGGTGTCAACCTGTCCGTCGCACCGGGGGAATTTGTCGCCCTGGTGGGCGCGTCCGGAAGCGGTAAGACATTGACGGCGATGTCCGTGCTCGGGCTGCTTCCGCCGGACGTCCGGATGGCATCAGGATCGATCCGGCTGGGCGGAATGGACCTCGACAGGGCCAGCGAAGCCGAGCTCAACCGCGTGCGCGGCGGCAGAATCGGCATGCTCTTCCAGCAGCCCAAACGCATGTTCAACCCGCGCCGGCGGGTTGCCAGCCACCTGGAGGAAACGCTGCGGATCCATCGCGGCCTACGCGGCGAGGAAGCCAGGAAACACGCAATCGAACTGCTCGCCGAGGCAGGTCTGGACGAACCGGACCGCCGGGCCAAGGCCTATCCGCACCAGCTTTCGGGCGGCATGGCACAGCGTGCCATGATCGCCACCGCCCTGGCCGGACAGCCCGAGCTCCTGCTGGCCGACGAGCCCACCTCATCGCTGGACAAGGTCCTCGAGCGGCAGATTCTGGACATGATAGACCGGCGCCGGCGGCAGGACGCACTCGGCGTCCTGTATATCACCCACGATCTGGCCACCGTCGCCGCATACGCCGACCGAATCGTCGTTATGGAGTCGGGACGGATCGAGGAAGCGGGCCCTACCGCAGACGTCCTCGGCAATCCCCAGAAGGCCTGCACGAAGAAGCTTCTGACTGCTTCGGCACTGGTTTCCACTCCGAAGCTTCGCCCAACGGCGCAGGGGCGCCCCGCCCTCGCGCTGGACAGCGTCACAAAGCGCTACGCGGAAGCGAAGCACGGCAGCCGCCCCGCCCTCGAGCGCACATCGCTCACCGTCCACAAGGGCGAAATCCTCGGCGTCCTCGGCCAATCCGGCTCCGGGAAGAGCACCCTCGCCCGGCTCGCCGTCGGCCTCGAAACCCCGGACACCGGAAGCGTCACGCGGCCGCCGGGTACCAAGGTGCAGATCGTGTTCCAAGAGCCGTACGACGCTTTCGACCCTCGCATGACCATCCGCTCTAGCCTTGAAGCCCCGCTTCTGCAGCGCAAAGACGACACATCATCGGAACGCGCTGAACGCATCCGGCAGTCGCTGCACGATGTCGGCCTGGACCCGATCCTGCTGGAGAAGTACCCGGGCCAATGCTCCGGCGGCCAGCTGCAGCGGCTTACGATCGCCCGTGCGCTCCTAATGGATCCCGAAGTCCTGATCTGTGACGAGGCCACGTCCGCCCTGGACTCAGTGGCGCAACGCAACGTCCTCGACCTGCTGCTGCGCCTGCACAAGGACCGCGGGCTGTCCCTGGTCGTGATCTCCCACGACATGAATGTCATTCGGTACATGAGCACCAGAGTCGCCGTGCTCTACCAAGGCGCGCTGGTTGAACTCGCCGGCACCGACTCCTTCTTCGGCCGACCCCGACACGAACACAGCAGGCAGCTCGTCTCGGCCGGCCTCGCCAGCCCGAGCGAAGACCGACTCAGACAGGCCGCTGTCCACCTATCAGCAGGAACCTGAGCGTGTGCACGCACTGCCCGGCCGCTTTCCGTTGGCTGGAGGACGCAAACGAGCGCCGTAATGTATTTAGTTAGGTCAGCTTAGCTATCTATTTTTCCGGGTGACTGTGTAACTGGATCTGCGTGAGGTGCCTTTTGCGGAGCTGCCCGGCAACCCGGCACACCGGCCGCACTCCCCGCTGACTTCCTAGGACGCGCGCTTCTCTCCCAAGGGCGGGCAAACAGTCCTGACCCCATCCCGAAAGGAACCCTTCCCCCATGACTGCTCTCGATATCCGTCCGGAACCGCGCACGACTCCGGCCCCTGGCCCCGCGCCCATTCCGGCCCGCCGGGCGCTGGCCGTCCTGCGGCTCCTGCTCGGCCTGGTGTTCCTGTGGGCGTTCGCCGACAAAACCTTCGGCCTGGGCTTCGCGACAGCGCCGGAACGCGCCTGGATCACCGGGGGCTCACCGACCGCCGGGTACCTGGGAAGCCTCGACGGAGTCCTCGCGCCGGCCTTCACCGCCCTGGCCGGCCAAGGCTGGGTCGACGTGGCATTCATGCTCGGCATGCTCGCCGTTGGTTCTGCCCTCGTTTTGGGCGTTGCCCTGTACGCGGCCGCGGCCGGCGGAACTAGCATCATGGCCCTGATGTGGCTCACCTCCCTCCCCTTGGCCAACAACCCCCTCATCGACGAACACGTCATCTACGCAGCAGCCCTGTGGGTCCTGGCCGCCACCGGCGCCGGACACACCTGGGGCCTCGCCCGCCTCGCGGCAACCCTCACGCCCCGTCCCCTGCGCTTCCTGGCCTGACATGCTTCCCCGTCCATGCAGCGCGCAGGTCCGACGATTCAATGCGCACCGGGAGTGCAACAGGATCGGCGCCTGATTAGACAATATGAGCTGAAGCTCGTTTCGGAGTCCTTCCCCGGCCCCAATCGTTCGGCCATTGTCGCGGGGTCGGTTCTGCGGCGCCAGGTTGGGTCCGGCAGCGTCCGGTATCAGAGGGCAGTCATGGCCGGCCCCTTGGCCTCGGGGGCCTGTCGGGGCTGCAATGGTAGTGCCACACGTGAGGCTTGGGAGGTGCCGGCTATGATCGAGCATACTTTCATCGGGCTGGATGTTCACGCCACCAATATCGTCGCCTGCGCCCTGATCCCGGAGACGGGGGAGATCGTGCGCGAGACCATGGCATCGGATCCCGTCGCGGTCCTGGAATGGACACGCCGCTTCACGCCGCCGGTCAAAGCCGTCTACGAATCCGGGCCGACCGGTTACGTGTTGGCCAGATCGTTGCGGGCCGGCGGGGTGGACTGCGTCGTCGCGGCCTCCTCAAAGCTGCTGCGGGCCCCCGGCGACCGGGTGAAAAATGACCGCCGGGATTCCCGGCTGCTGGTCGAGATGCTCGCGCTCGGCTCCGTCACCGAAGTGCGGGTCCCGGACGAGGAAACCGAGGCGCTGCGGGATCTTTCCCGGCTGCGCGCCGGCGCCGCCCGCGACCTCGCCCACGCCCGCCAGCACGTGAACGCCATCCTCCTGCGCCACGGACTGCGGTACCCGAAAGACACGAAATGGACGCAGGAGCACCACAGGTGGCTGCACCGGCAGCACTTCCAGGACCCGCTACTCCAGTTCACCTACGAAAACGACATCGAGCAGGCCGAGCTCCTAGCCGCGCGGCTCAAACGCGTCGATAAACAAGTCACGGCCGCCGCGGCCGCTTGCCCATACACGAACGTCATCAACGCGCTGATGTGCCTGCGCGGCATCTCAATCACCACCGGGTTCGGACTCGCGGTCGAAATCGGTGACTGGACCCGGTTCACCGGCTCCTCCATCGGCTCCTACCTAGGACTGGTCCCCAGCGAGCACTCCTCCGGCGAAACCCGGCACCAAGGAGCGATCACCAAGGCCGGCAGCACCTACGCCCGCAAGCTCTTGGTCGAGGCGGCCTGGCAACACCGCCGCCCCTACTCCCGCCCCGGAATCCGGCTACAGCGCCAATTCATCCTGGTGGAACCTGCCACCAGGATTCGCGCCCTGGAAGGCAACCACCGGCTGCACGGCAAGTGGGAACACTTCGATGCCAGGGCAAAGATCCCGGTCAAAGCCAACACAGCCATCGCCCGCGAACTGGCCGGCTGGTGCTGGTCACTGGCCGCACCGCTGCAACAGGGAGGGCCCGTGACTCCGGTCTGACCCCCTAAAGTCGTGCCTCCGGCGGCCGGCGGCAAGTGACGGGCAAGCACACGGAGCTGACAAGGGACCGCTTCTATGAGCAGGCGGATCACCCCGTCGACGCTCGACCTTAGACACCGAGGACGCTCCGGCCGAACAATTGTCATGCGCTAACACCCGCGAATCTCAGTCTGACCATGCCTGTCGAACAATGACTCGCCTCCACCTGCCACCACCACCGGCCCGGCACAGTGAGCGGCCCCGGAACCAAAGAACCGGAGCCGCTCACCTATGACACTTGACAGCTTCAACCTACATATCAGAAGGTCATGCCCGCGCCGCAGCCTGGTGCGACGCACGCAGACTCCCCGTACTAGGAGCTTGACTTTTCCCTGAGCTGGGGGACCGACATTTTTGCAAGATTGATCCGCCATCCTCCTGGTATGGCCGAAGGTAATTGCTGACCCTCCGATGACTGGGTCTGGATCCAGCTCGGACTCCCCCGCCTGCCGGCATCAACGACACTGCGCTCCCGCAAAACCAATGCCCTCAAGCCGCACAGCCTGCTGCTGGACGTAGAGGGCGAAGGGAGTGTCCGTTCAAGGCCACTGATGCGCCGCTGACACCAGCCGATAACGGCGCTTTTGAACGTAGTCAAGGGAGCGCCTTTCAGGTCGTCTCAATCCTGGTCCGGAAGGGGCGGGATAGTCATAAGCCAGTAGAGGCCTCCCGCCAGCAGCAGAAGTCCCGGGACGCTGATAACAAGGAGCTGACTCGTTAGACCGATGAGGAGAAGCACCAGTCCGACTACAGCGGAACCAATGCTTAGCACTGCGATGCGGAATGGAGGGGTGCCGGCCTTGCCGGTTTCGAGTTCGCGCACCAGAGCGGGATCATCCGCTCTCATGTGCCGCTCCAGATCTTCAAGGAGCCTGCGTTCTTCTTCCGACAACGCCATCGGGGCCTCCTGGTTCCCAGTGGGTTGGGATAGGCATCCGCCCCGACATGGTGCAGGCACCTGCCGCAGGCAGGCGTCCCGGAGTGAGTCCCACTTATCAGCCCGCCGCCCGGATTGTACGGGTTCGGCTGAGCGGATCTGCAGGCACCTCCGGCGTTGCCTGCCTTCCGCCTCCATTTCGACGGGATAGACCCTAAACGTCCTATTGGAGCTAATGGATATAACAACCCAAAGCGGTGGTTTCTGCCCGTTTCCGGCGGTCGGGACCATTGCTTTGAAAGGGCCGAGTGACCGAAGCAGAGGGAGACCTGCACAGACACGTCGGGCGCTGCACCCTATCTGCACTAGGCGGCTGCAACCCCGATAACGACGCAGTCCTCCCGAATTGGCATGGCCGGCACGAGTGGTACTCGCTGTGGGTTGCGGCCCGGGGTCGGACGCTGACATAGCAGGCAGAGGTTGGAAAAACCTTGGCTGTCGTCAAAAGATCTGCCGGCTGTCATGAAAGGTTCTCACTAAGACAGATAACAGACGCATGCTTGGGTCGATGACGCAGCCGTGACGAAGTCGTCACGCCGCGCTAAAAGAATGGCTCCCAAGGGGGAGGTCACAGCGGCAACTAGAGCATTATCGAGGTCCCCCATGATCGTTGGCGCGCAGCGGCCACTGCGCACATCCCGACCAGCCCCAATCCAGCGGGCAAAAAAAGCGCAGGAAAACGAAACGGGCGCTTGAAGTGAGTCCGCTCGAACTCATCATTACGGAATCAAGTGACTGGTTGCACACGAGGGTGCGCGAGCCGGGGCAAAGACCCTAGGCGCTGTCGGCCTGTCCAGCCCTACGCGAAGTCAATGAGGAATGCCATGACTGCTTGGATACCCAAGGCAATGTCCATCTACCCGCCACCAACATTGGTCCGACCGCCGCTGGTGCCGGGTTTCAACGAACCGACGCGGACCAAAAGGGCCATCGGCATCGACGTTGCCCGGGCCGTCGCCCTGATCGGCATGGTGGCGGTCCACATCTATCCGCTAGCTGACGCCAACAATGTCAAGACCTGGGCGTTTGAAGTGTTCGGCGGTCGCGCGGCGGCCCTTTTCGCGCTGCTGGCCGGGGTCTCCATCGCGTTCGTGGAGAGGCGGTCGCGGGGGAAACTGTACGGACGGAACCTGTGGGCCGACCGGGGCGCACTCGTTTCCCGCGGCCTGCTGATTATGCTGGCGGGCCTCCTGCTGGCCTATTTGGACACTGATGTGGATATCATCCTTCCCTACTTCGGCTTCCTGTTCCTGCTGGTCATCCCGTTCTATGGCCGCTCGAACGGTCTGCTGCTGATCTCCGGGGTGCTGTTCGCGACCCTTGGGCCCGTCCTGCTGTTCCTGGTCGGCCATAATCTCCCGGCACAGCCTGATCCAACCGCGAACTACACCTTGACGACAGTGTTCCAGCACCCGGTACCGTTCCTGGCAGACCTTCTTCTGACCGGCTACTACCCGACGCTGCTCTGGATGGCCTACATCTGCGTCGGCATCGTCATCGGCCGCCAGGTCCTGACGTCAAAGACGGTCGCGCTCACCATCGCGGCCTGGGGAGCCGGACTGGCCCTAAGCACATGGTTCCTGTCTTACTTCCTGCTGGGCCAGGCCGGCGGCCTCCAGCGCCTGGTGGAGGCGACGCCGACGATGACCAGCGCGCAAATCAACGACCTGCTGGCCTACGGTCCTCCGGGAGCGCCGCTGATGCCGGATACCACGTGGTGGTGGCAGGCCGCCATCGGCCCCTATTCGAATACCCCGCTGAACGTGGTGCACAATCTGGGGGCAGCAATGGCCGTGACCGGAGTGGCGCTGCTACTGACGCGTTCCGGCGGCACGATTTTCTCACCGCTGGCAGCGATGGGCGCTATGACGCTCACGCTCTATTCGGCGCACCTCATCGTCCTGTGGCTCGACGTCCTCGACAGCGAACAGCCGCTGGTCTCCCTGTGCATCATGATCCTTTCCTTCCTACTGTTCGCCCTCGTTTGGCGCAGCTCGATGGGCAGGGGCCCTCTGGAGCGGATCGTCGCGGATGCCAGCGACTGGGTCCGCAAGCTGATCCGGCAACCGGAGGAAAAGCGCTGGCTGCGGCCACGGAAACATGTGGAGGACCGCCGGCGGACCATTCCCGCTGGTGCCGATCGCAGATGATGTGGGCGATTTCGATGGCTCATCCCCCGTCGGACGAAGGTGGAGGCGTCTAGAAGCGCCGAGGCGTGCAATAAACGACTCTGATCGACCGGGTGGTGGATTCGGAGAGGAGTTGGCGGAGTCCGTCATCGGGCCGTGCCGGTATACGGACGATATGCCTGTCGAATGCTCACCAGACCACAGTCTGACTCGCCACCGTTTCCACGATTCTGGTTTCAGGGATGCCCACCAGAGCCGTGGCTGTGGCGTCCACGGGCCAGACTTCTTCCTTAAGCCTGGCCAGGAACATCACGGCCGCTTCTTGGGTCTCGAAGTCGAGCTCGAGCATCACGTAGTCATTCCGGCCGATCGGACGATAAATCCGGTAGGAACTGACTCCGGATCCTGCCCGGTTGAGGGGATCGGCGTCGAAAGCCTTCCGCCACGTTCCGAAGTCCCTCACCTGGTGTTCTATCTGCAGAGTAAACATGGGACACGTCCTGGTTGCCGGTTTGGATTCACGAGGCCGGCGCGGTCATTGATTGCCGCCGTACCCGCGCACCGTCTACTGCTACTCCAGTACTCCAGCCAGTTTAACGCTGACAAAGCATGGGACGACCGGTTCCGGCACCCGGTATCCGGCGTTTTTCCAGGTCAGACCCGTTACCGTTCCCGTTGGCGGCTGCACCATCTGAGGCAGCGCCGCCGGTCCCTCCCGACGGAGGGGAAGAGCGTCGCCCCGGGATTGCCCCGTGCCCGGGGCGATGTCGTTGCCGTGGCACGATCGCGGCGCATGCATCCCGTACTTGTGTTGCGCTGTTGGGCGCATCGGTGGTGTGGAACGATGACCGCTGATCGGGCCGCGCGTGCTTTCGGGTACTTGGCGCTGTTCACATCGTTGGGCATTGGAACGCTGGCAGGTGCGGCCCTCTGAATTCTCACCGGCGACTGGTGGTGGGCGGGCCTCGGACTTGGCGTCGGTTCCGTTGGCGCCGCGCTCGGCACGGGACGAAGAAACCGGTCCATCTAGGGTCAGGCAGGGCGGCCTGTCCCGCTTGATGCCGCGGTAGAGCGACTTTGCCTCGAAACCGAGCTCGCTCCCCAGCCTTCGCATCGTGAGCCGTCCGACACCGAACTCCTCCACGAAATCCACACCTGCTTCCAGGATCCGACGGCGGTCCAGCCGCGGCTTCCCGGACCCGGCCTGCACCGCCCTTCCCGGTCCGCTGCACCTTGTTTCGACACGGCAAGCCCCCTCCCTCCGCTTCCTTCCGGCGTATGCACGGCAGAGTACCCCTGTGCCGGAGGGGCAAAATCCGAAAATTCCTGCGTGTACAAGACCGACACGTTCTCCGGGAGATGCCTGAGCACAGCTACTCTCCCGATTGGTATTACCCGGGGGCCGGCTGTCTGCCGGTTCGAGCTCCGGGCGCGCCCTGATAAACCGAAGTGCATGGCGAAACGACTGCCCGGACCACGCCGTGTCAGCCGAAACCTCCACAACGACCGGCTCGATGAGGGTGAGCACAGTTTCTTCCTGCCCGGGGTTGAACCTGTCGAGGGTGGTGGATTTGATCCGTTCGGGCCATGGGTGCTCCCCGACCGACGGCCGGAGCTGAGTGCCGAACTGTTTCGCGGCCGCGGGTTTGAGCATGGCGGATCGTCCGACGATGCGCTGCTGGAGGGCGGTGAAGTCCAACCGCTCCCCCGACCAGACCACCGCTGGAAAAACTCTGTCCTTAGCTAATCGAAACGTCGATAACGGCGCGTATGTCACCCTACGCAAGCACTACAGGACGTAATAAGCGTACATATCCTTTGCTTAACTCGGGTTAGGTGTGCCTTACTGGACTGCGACCGTCCCGGAAGGATTACCCATGAGTTCGACCCCGCACACTTCTCCGGCACCTGCGTCGTTGGTCGCCAATCTGCGAGCCGCCCACGCCGGGTCGGTAACGCGCCGCATCCTGGCGGGCGAGGGCGCCATCGAACTCACGGCGTACCGGGCCGGCGAAACGCTCTCCTCCGCGGTTCACGGCGTCTCCCGCTCCGGGCAGTTGGTGGTCGCGGATATCCCCAACCTCTTCCATTCGCTCGGCGGGTTCCACACGGCCGATGACATCGAGGTACGCGCGGATATCGTCAAGGACTCCGCCGACCATAGGCTCGCCCTACGTCTGGCGTCACTGCACATGTTGGGCACGCTGCGCTGGTGCCGGGATACGGAGGAGGTGGGCGCGCTGGGCCTTCACGGGCAGCTGGCTGACCTCGTCAACGACGTCGGACCGCGCGTGCGAGTGGGCGTGGTCACCACCGAACGGATCCTGCTGCACGACTGCTCCGGCGTCACCGCCTACGGCGCTGCCATCCTGGCCGACGCCGCCACGGCGGCCGCGCCCACTGACGCCCTGAATGACGCCGTCATGTCCACCGCCGCCGGGACCCTGGCGGACGTCGCCGATGCCGTGCTGGACGACGCACTCCCCGGCTGGACGGAACGGCTCGACCTGCCGGAGGACACAGGCGTCACCGCCGATCCGGCGCACTGTGTGGACGTGGACCGGCACTGCGTAACTCTGGCACGCTTCACCGGAGACCAGGGCTGGGTGGTTCAAGTACCGCTCCCCTCGCCGCCCCATGTCCATGTCCCATCAGCGCAGGACGACGTCACCGCCTGGCGCCATCTCCTCGACTCTCTGCCCACCCGCCGCACCACTGCTCCACGGCCCTGAGCACAGGCCCACGGCAGGCAGCCGGCTGCGCCGATTCAAGGCGCGCCCGGTGTGCAGCGGAGGGTCAGGCGACCGTGTAAGTGGCGCAGGTGGCGGTGTCGGTGACCTCGATGCCTTCCGCGGTGCACATCAGGTCGCTGTTGTAGGAGCATTCAAGACGGTGACACGCACCCACGCGGCCAGCATCGGCAGTAACAGGCCGGCGGGCATCCAGCTGCACGAAGGTGCCACAGGAGGCCTGGGACTCGGCACCGGCGATCGTGATGGCCAGCGCGTTGCAGTCATGATTGTTGTTGAAGGAGCAGGAAGTGGCGGCGCAGGAGCGCACGGCAGAAGTCATGGTGCTCATCCTTCGATCCAGGCCCAAGCCCTCATGCCCGGGCGATGAATCAAGAATATGCTCCCCCGGGGCATGCGCAAGCAAGGTCACCCACAAAGCTTTCAGAAATGTGTCAATGCTTGTGCACCCGAAGACGGCTTTGCCGCCCCATCGACGCCCCGCGTGAGCTCGCGCTCACGGACGAAGAAGCCGCTGACCTCCTCTTACATCGATCCTAATGACATGGAAAACCGCGCCACCGGCGGCATAGGCGACGAGTTCTCCAGATTGGCGCGGAGGATCGCCCGGCCGGATGCCCCGGACCTCGCGGCAACGGTGAAAATGATGGTCCTGCCATCTTCCGCCCACGCGCAAAAAGGCGGCCCCTCCCCGCTGCTCCTCGTCGGCCCGGCTTCGACAAGGGTGTGGCGCCCTCCCTGGTCGGGAAGGGCGCCACAACCGGCGGCGTTCGGATGTTTAGAACAGTTCGCCGAGCAGGCCCTCGTTGCCTTCTCCGCCGTCCCTGGTGCTGTCGGTCGAGGTGTCGACGTCGGCGTCCACATCCGGGTTGACGTCGGCATCTGCCGTGTTGCCGTTCAGATTGTCAGTGATAGTCGTGTCGTTGCCGTTGAGGATGTTGTTCCCGCTGGCGACATGGCCGATATCGGTCAGGTCGTTGAGGAAGTCCCCCAGCCAGATGTTCCCGGCATCGTCGATGCCGTTTCCGGTGACGTTGGTAGTGGTCTCATCCCACCGGTTTTCGACCCCATCCTCGGCGCTCGCCATGCCGGCGCCTCCGGCCAGCATGGCACCGGTAACGGTAGTGACGGCCAGCGACTTGGTCCAGAAATTACGCATTGGTTTCGCTCCAGATTTCACTTCGGTTTCGTGCATCGGACACGAGTACTTCGGAACCCTGCCGGGTCCGGATTGGCTTTGGTTAAAGATTTTTCATTCACTCGGGAATCAGGGGGCCCAATGGAGCCGGCTGTCCGATTACCTTTTTCGTAGCCCGAGCAAGCTGATAAGAAGGCCGCCCTGGCCGGTGTTCCGGACGACACAGGAATATGCCGGCCGGCCACGGCCCCGAGCGATAACGGCATCTACGACGGAACTGCGGCGCTCCCTAAGACCTGTCGGTTTAAGGCTGGGCTAGTATGGGCGAGATCGCTAGCGTGCATCCTTTCATTGGGAAGATGGGAGCATCCCGCCATGAAGTACACCGTCTCGATCGAGATCGCCCTGCCGCGGGAGAGGGTGGTCCAGCTGCTCGCCGACCCCGCACACTTGCCGAAGTGGCTGCGGGGCCTGGTGCTGCATAAGCCGCTGAACGGGATGCACGGGCAGGTCGGTACGAAGTCGCGCGTCGTGCTGCAGATGGGGCAGCAGACGGTGGAGTGCACCGAGACCATCACGCGCCGCGAACCGGAGAACCTGCACGGCATCCCGAGAGAGAGCGTCGTTCACTTCGACCGCGAAATCGCCTCCCCGGGCATGTGGAGCGCTGTGCGCGACCGACTGACCGATGCCGGTCCGGAGACGACGCTCTGGGCGAGCGAGAACGAATACCGGTTCAATGGCTTGCCCATGCGACTGGCCGCGCCTTTCATGCGCGGTGCCTTCCGCAAGCAGTCGCAACAGCACATGCAGGACTTCAAGGCGTTCGCCGAGCAGGCCGCGGACGTCCGCGACGCGAAGGGCTGATCCGCGCGCCGGCGGTCAGGGGCAACTGGAGCCACCACATACCAGCTAACAGACTCTGGAAGGCTGTTAGGTTCCACGCGGGGAATGAAACCACGGGGCCTAAGGATTGTTGCGGTTGATGGCCGCGCCCCGTTCTTCTCGCTGGCTCCGGCGGAGACGATGACGACATCGGCGCCCTCGAGGTTCTCGTTCCCGCCAACGCGGACGGTGGGCAGGGAACGGCCGCGGGGCCTCGGGTCAGATAATTCCTTCGGCCTTGTCCAGTTCGGCCTTCTTCGGGAAGTACCAGCCGAACAGTTCGCGCAGCTTGTCGGAGACGGGGCGGGCCCAGTCCCGCATGATCTCCGATGCGAAGGCGATGGCGGTGATGGGCCGGGCGCCGGCGGCTTCCACGCGCCGCAGGGCGGCCTCGTGGGATGTTGTGGTGCTGATGCCGCCGATGCCGTCGACCAGCGGGTACACCTCGTAGCCTTCCTCGAGCATGTCCAGCGTGGGCTCGGCCAGGCAAGCCTCGGTCCAGAGTCCGGCAACGACGACCTTCCTGCGGCCGGTTGCCTCGATGGCGGAGCGGTAGTCCTTGTCCTCCCAGGCATTGACACCGGTGCGGTCGATCTCCGGGATGTCGCCAAGGACTGCTTTGAGGTCGGGCGCTGTTCCCGGGTTCACGCCCATATCAACGCCGACAGTGGAGAGCACGACCGGGATGTCGTAGGCATCGGCGATGCGCGCGACTGCCTCCACGTTAAGGTTGATCCGCTGACGATTCGTGGAGGTAATGGTGGCGTACTGCGTCTTCTGTAAATCGATGAGCGTCAGGAGGCAGTTCTGCGGGGTCAGCAGGTGGTCGCTCGCCTGGTCCCTCACAGGCTGCTGGCTGGTCTTGGCCACGGGGGTCACTCTTTTCAATATCGTCACGGGAACGGTTCAATGCGCTCTCATGTCCGGGGTCGCGGTGGGGTGCCGGGGCGGGTTCGACTCTACGCCCGGCGCTTCGCGGGAGGCAATGGATCCACGGGAGGCGGGGCAGGCATCGGCTGGTAGATCGTTGCTGCGCAATTTGCCGGGATTCGGTACTCTCGAGCCTTGTGATCGCACCCGAGCGGTGCCCGTTGGTGGGGGCAACTTGAAGAGGATCATCGCGGCCTTCCCCGCCGCAACAATAACGGTCCTGACGCTACAGCCGACGGCGGCCCGAAGCGGACCCGGACGCGCGGGTCGGGCACGAGGCGTTGCTGGCCCGCGCTCCCCTGCCTGCGAAAACGGCTGCCGAGGCCTGGAAGGATGGTCGAAAGCATGGTTATGGTCAAGCGGGGAGACGAGCTCGGCGAGGCATACCGGCGCCGCATCACTGAGGTCTACGTGCGCAGCTTCGCAGACGACTTTGTCGCGTTCTCACGCGACACGGGCAGGCTGGCCGCCGCGTTCGAACATATGCTGCTGCTCGAGCGGTTCCACGTCGCGCTCGTGGATGGGGAACCAGCAGGCCTTGCCTCGCTCACCGAGGGCGACCAGACGCTGTTCGCACCACAGTGGCGGGAGATCCGGCGCCACCTTGGACCGGCGCGCGGGCTGCTCGCCTACGTTGTCATCCGCAAATGGTTCATGACCACCTCGGACGGAGCCCGGCCCGGGCGCGCCGAGATCGGTTTCGTCTCCACTGAACCGGCCCACCAAGGCCGCGGCATCGGGACCGCCCTGCTGCGCCACTTGCTGGCGCTACCGGGGTATCGAGAGTACGTGCTCGAAGACATCAAGGACAGCAATGTCCCCGCTCTCGGCCTGTACACCAAGCTCGGCTTTACCGTGTACCACCGCCGCAAGGTACGCTTTGCCCGGCGCGCCGGATTCACCGAACTCGTGTCGATGAAGCTCGTTCGGGATCACTGAGGGCATGGAGCTGCCTGGCCCCAAAGGAAAGTTCTCGGGGTAAACGTGACCCACTCGCGGGAGCAGGGCGGTGTTCTGACGGCATAGTACGCCGACGGCCTGACCGCCCCCCCCCCCCCCCCGGGGATCATGGCGACGGGTGCCTCGACGTCGCGGTCACTCATCTCCGCCGCGGACTACGTTGCCGTCTGTTCCTAGCCGATGAACTCTGGATGATCACGCTCGGCGCGGCCGTGATTGGAACCGGCTGCAATCGCATACGCGGCCATCGCCACCCTCATCATCGGAATCGGTTCCCATCGCCGTCACCGCCGGCAGCGCCGCCGTCGCCGTGCTTCTGGCCTCAACCACTTTGACCCTCGGTGGAGCCGAATACCCCTCCTTCACGGCCTTTGGACGCATCTTCTGTATCGCGGCCCGCGCAGCGCTGACCACCGCCGTGCTCGCCGGCTTTCTGCCCCGTCGACGCCGGACAGCAGCCAGGATTGCCCAACCAGTCGCACCAGTTGAAAGCCGCCGCCGTGCGTCGGCCCATGCGTGTCACTTCTGACGGAACTCGAGCGAGAAATGACGCGGGACTGCTCGACATGCAAAACGGCCCGAAGCCAAACCTCCCAAGTCGTCAGCATAAAGCCATTTGCGCAGGCAACCGTTCATGCATCTGTCTCCAGCGCCGTCGCTGGGATCCCCAATGAGCAAAGCTGCCCGTCGGTTCCCAAGTCCGTTCAAAGCCGTGGCCGCCTGGTGCAAATTGACTCCCCTATCCATCGCGCCGGCGGGGAGCAGCGGGGTCGCCAGGCAACATCGCAGCCCGTAGAGACTTGTGCATGGCCGCGCGGTGGATGAGATGGTGGCGGTAGGCCTTCAGGAAGGCGATGAAGGCGGCGACCGCGGCGATCGTGTTGAAGCCCGTCCGGGAGCGCGCGTGCCAGGTCACGAACTCGTGGGCGACCTGCCGGAGGTGCTCCTCAGAGTGGACGGCCGGTCCTTCGACGAACATGATGTCGTTGCGCGGCCAGAAGTACAGCATCGAGACCACGCCCTCGGCAACGATCATCCCCAGGCTGAGCAGGAGCCACCATCGGACCGCCGGAATGCGCCAGCTGAGCAGCAGCGAGGCGGCGCCCAGGACCCAGGAGGCAAAGCCCAACGGCGGGAAGAAGTCGGAGGGGCCGCTCACGGACAGAAAGTCCATGGCCAGCTCTAGGGACTGCGGCGGATTGTGGAAGACGTTGGGGTAGACCATGAACGTCTCGAGGATGATGGCGCCGAACAGGGTCATCATGACCCACAGGTAGGCTGTCAGGACGGGGATGGTCTGGCGGCTCAGGATGTGCACGGGGCGCTCCTTCCTTGAGTGGTCTATTTCCGGTGATGGGTTCTCCATGACTTTGACGCTACGAGTCCATTCCCGGGCCGGACATCTGCCGGGAGGCGTCTGTGCAGTCGGCGTCTGACGGCGGTCCAATCGCCTTGCGGCGACGTGATGTGTCGCCCGAGGCGGAGGGTGGGATCCGGCCTGTCCGGCTACGCTGGAACCATGCCCGCCACCGTGGTTCCCGAAGCCTCCCGGCGCGCTAACGACGTCGATCCCCGGCTGGTCGACGGATTGCTCGCCGCCGGGATGAGCATTGTTGTGGCCGTTGTGGCCACCGCCGATATTGAGGACACTGGCCGCGCCGGCCCACTGTCGTACTTCTTCGCGGCCGGTTTCGGTGCTCTGATGCTGGCCCGGCGGCACAGGCCCCGGCTCGTGCTGGTGCTGACCGTGCTGGGCATCTTCGTCTACTACGCGGTCCAGCTACCGCCGATCGGCATCGCCCTGCCTGCCGTGGCCGCCTTGTACTCGGCAGCCGAGGCAGACCGGACCCGTGCGGCGATCGCCACCGGCGCCGTGCTGGTGTCGGTGGCCGCCTATGCCCGGGTCGAGGAGGGGGTGCCCGCAGCCTACCTGTTCAGCTACGACCTGCTGACCGATATCGCCCTGGTTGCCGCGGCCATCGCGCTGGGGGTGAGCGTGCGCTCGCGCCGGGAGGCACGCGCTCATCAGGAGCAGGTGCGCTTGCTTATCGCCGCCGAGGAGCGCCGCGAAGCCGACCGCCGGCGGCAGGCCGAGCGGGTTGGTATCGCGCGGGACCTGCACGACACCATCGGCCATACGCTGTCCGTGATCGCCGTGCACAGCAACGTCGCCGCCGAGGCCATCGGGCACGACGAGGCGGCCGCGGCCCGCGCAGTCGAACAGATCCGGGCCGCAACCTCTGCGACCCTTCGCGAACTGCGCGCCACCGTGAAGCTGCTGCGCACACCCGGCTCACAATCGGTGGAGCCGAGCAGCATCGGACTGGCCGGGCTTCCCCGGCTCGCCGCCCGGGCCGAGGAGGCCGGGATGAACGTGACGCTGGAAATGCACGCTGACCCCCGCAAGCTCGATGCCGCCGTCGACGCGGCCGCCTACCGGATCGTCCAGGAGTCCCTGACCAACGTCCTCCGCCACTCAGCGGCCGGGCGCGCCACGGTGGTCGCGCGCTTGCGGAACGGGACGCTGGACTTGCGGATCACCGACGACGGACATGGGGCGCCCGGCCGCGATCCGAGCACCAAGGGCGGTGGCCGCGGCATCCAGGGGATGGCTGAACGTGTAGGCCTGCTCGGCGGCACCTTCACCGCCGGCAACCGTGCCGGCGGCGGCTTCGAGGTCCGCGCGACGCTGCCAGGGAGGCTGGTGCCATGATCACCGTCGTCGTCGTCGACGACCAGGAACTGGTGCGCACGGGGCTGAAGGCCCTCGCCGAGCGCGAAGGGGATATCGCCGTCGTCGGGGAGGCCGCCACCGGCCGGGCCGGACTCCGCCGTGTGCGCGAGCTGCGTCCCGACGTGGTGCTCATGGACATCCGCATGCCGGAGATGGACGGGTTGGAAGCCACCCGCGAGATCGTGGCCGACCCCGGGCTCCGGGAGGTCAGGGTCCTGGTGCTGACCACCTTCGACGAGGACGAGCACGTCTTCGAAGCGATCCGCGCAGGCGCCGCGGGCTACCTCCTCAAGGACGTCTCCCCCGCCGACCTCCGGCAGGCGATCCGCGTTGCAGCCGCCGGGGAGTCCCTGCTGTCGCCGTCAGTGACCCGCACCGTGCTGGCCAGCATCGCAGCACGGCCGGACATCGTGCTCGACGACGCCCCGCTGCGGTCCCTGAGCGAGCGGGAGCGGGAAATACTTCAGCATGTCGGATGGGGACTGTCGAATGACGAGATCGCCGAGGCGCTGTTCCTCTCGCCGGCCACCGCACGCACCTACGTCTCCCGGTTACTGACCAAAGTCGGGGCGCGCGACCGGTCACAGCTGGTGGTCATCGCCTATGAAACCGGGCTGATCCAGCCCGGCCGCTGAAACCGCCCAGGACGAGGGAGACGATCATGGACAAAGGGGGCCACGATGGTTCCGTCCCGAGGGGTGGCACAGGGATCGAGGTGCGGGAGCTGCGGCGGGCCGAACTGCCCGCCGCGGTCGAAGTCATCGCCCGCGGCATGAGGGACAATCCCATCCACCTCGCCGCTTATGGCACCGACCCGGAGCAGCGACTGCATTGCCACGCCCGCCTGATCCGCGCGCTGTTGACGGCGAAACCGGAGATGCAGCTGCTTGGCGCGACTCGGGACGGCAGGTTGGTCGCGGTGGCAGGCGTATCCCCGGCGGAGACATGCCAGCCAACCCCTCGGCAGCTGCTCCGGATGCTGCCCCAGCTCACGCTTTTGGGTCCGAGGGCCGCTCTCCGGGTACGGGCGTGGACCAACACGTGGGCCGCGTACGATCCTACGGAGTCCCACGTGCACCTCGGACCCGTCGCAGTGGATGCGCACTTGCAGGGCAGCGGAATCGGGACGGTCCTCCTGAAGGAACACTGCCGCCGGCTCGATGAGACGCAGCAGGCGAGCTATCTCGAGACAGACAAGCCTGCCAACGTCCGGTTCTACGACCGCTTCGGATTCCGGACAATCGGGCAGGCCCAGGTTCTAGGGGTGCCGAACTGGTTCATGCGCCGGGCTCCTCAGGGGCGGCATCCTTGAGCGCATACGAGATGGAAATGGCCCGAGGCTCAGGGGCCGCCGAGCCGCCCGGGGCAGGAAAAACTGCTGCACCAACCTCCCGGCACAGGCCAGCGCCGTACCGGAGAACAGCACCATGAACGGCGCCCTGACGGCCTGCTCATTGACGGCCACCATCGCGGCTTCAGCTTCACCAGCTGGCCTGCGGCGCAGCGCCGGCATGACCGTCATACCAAAGGCAAGATAGAACCCGCCTACCAGAGCAGCACCGATTCCGGCCGCTGTTTCCAACATCATCCTGCCCCTTTCCCGAGTCACCGGAACCCTAGCGGCAGGCCCATACGAATCCGCAGGAACTTCCCCCTCCAAAGACTTCGTCAGCCGCCGCCGATAACGACGCATACGACAGCCAGGCCGGCAGTCATACCGAGCATGCAACAGCGTGAGCAGGTGCGTTGGCGTCTTCGCTTACTTGCCCGCCCGCGGTTTGCCGCACAGCCTTAAGCCAGCAGCTGCAGTTTCCTCGCCGATGCTACTGCCTGCAGCTGCGTGCGTGAGTCCAGCTTGCTCAGTATCGATTTCACGTAGCCCCGGCAGGTATTCAAGGTGATGTTGAGGTTCCTTGCCGTAGTGCGGACATCACAGCCTTCGGCAAGGAGAACCAGAACCTGCATCTCCCTTCGGGTGAGCGCAGGTGCTTTCGCTGCGGCTCCGGCCACAACGGCGGGTACCAGCAGTGACGGGTGAACTGTCATCGCTCCCGGCCGGGCATCTCGGATTGCCTCCATCAGGCCTTCCAATGAAGCGTTCATGGGCAGCACGCCGCTGACCCCGGTTTCGGTCGCGCGGGACAGGATTTCCTGGGCAGGGCCAGTGGTCAGCAGAATGATTCTTGCCAACGGAGCTGATGCGAGGATCCGCTCGGCTGCGTCGAATCCGTCACCGTCCGGCAGAACGCAATCCACGACGACAACGTCCGGTCCGACACGGGCACAAAGCAGCGCCGCCTCGTTGATTGTCCCGGCGAACCCTGCCGAAGCCAGGTCCTCTCGAAGGGTCAGCTCCTGGCAGAGCAGTTCCGCAAACAATGTTTGACTGCTGACCACAGCAACGCGCGCAACAGCATTTCCCCGAGTACTCATCCGTACTGTCCTTGTCCTCCGACGACTGTCCTTGTCCCCCGACGACGACAGGCCCGAATGCGATCACCGCATCGGAACCCAAGACACGATTCTGCTTCATCCCTACACAGGCCTCCAATATGACTCGCCCGAGCAGTGAACCAGACCACCCTGCAAACTCTCAGATCTGCTCAAGAATCACACGGGCGAGGCAAACACCCGAACGACCCGCGCATCACGAGCTGAGCCTCAGTGGAATTTCGGCATCTACTCAGTCATAAAGACGGATAGGTCAAGAATATGTAGAGGACATAAATAAGGACGCATGCTCCCCCAATCACGGACAGAGCGAAGTAGAACTTCCGCCGGGATGAAAAAGGCTCGTCCTTGGCTCGTGCATGCCGGACCGCGTACGTGGCCGAAGCCACGATGAGCACCAATCCGAGCAGCATGACGAGCAGCATTGCCTCATCGTAAAGGCTGTCAGAACGGTTGTGAGGCGCCCTCGGGGGCCCTCAGGAAAACCCAGCATCCCGCCGGAGTGACGGGCCCCGTTTTCCATGTCCCGCCCGGCCGCTTAGCCGAGCCCCGGCAGTGCCGATAACGGCGCCAATGTATCTTTCGATGTCGGGCTTGGGGGCAGCTGTCCTGCCGGGGATGATCGACATCGCAGACTGTTTGCCTGAGCGGGACGGAGAGCGCTTTTCGGCGGTCCGTCCCCTGCCAAGTGCCTGTTTTCCTACGGTGAACATGGGTGAAATTGACTTGGGTGATGCGGCCCCTTCTTGGCAGAATGGTGCGGACCCGGCGCATATCCGCACGGGCCATTGTTTTATGAATCAGTTCTTTGAGAGGAACCATGTCTACTCCCGGTGACAGTCCGGGGCATAGATTTTGCCCCCTGCCGCGCGTCAATGCGCTTGATTCTGTCGGCGGGGGGTGTACTCGATGGAAGTAGTCTCGATCCTGGTTGCCCTGCTGCTGATTGCCGCGTGCGGGCTCTTTGTGGCGGCAGAGTTCTCGCTGATCACGGTGAACCGGAACACAGTCAGGGCCGCGGCCGACGCCGGCGACCGGAAGTCGGTGGGCGTGCTCAAGGGGATGAACACCTTCTCCACCCAGT
Source organism: Arthrobacter sp. USHLN218 (assembly GCF_037144715.1). Taxonomy (NCBI): domain Bacteria; kingdom Bacillati; phylum Actinomycetota; class Actinomycetes; order Micrococcales; family Micrococcaceae; genus Arthrobacter; species Arthrobacter sp. USHLN218. The sequence goes on along the minus strand of NZ_JBBCYT010000003.1, from coordinate 161,405 downwards.
TGTCCGGGGCGCAGCTGGGCATCACGCTGACCAATCTGGGTATCGGGTTCCTCGCCGAGCCGGCCATTGCGGAGCTGGTCGTGGGCCCGCTGTCGGAAGCCGGTTTGCCGGGCCCGGTGGCACGTTCGGTGTCGGTGACGCTGGCGCTGGTGCTCGCGACCGTGCTGACGATGGTGTTCGGCGAGCTGGTGCCGAAGAACCTCGCCATCGCCAAGCCCTTGTCCACCGCGCGGGCCGTGACCGGATTCCAGCGCGGATTCAGTGCCGCGACCAAGCCGCTGCTGCTGTTTTTCAACGGCACGGCGAACCGGATCGTGCGCGCTGTCGGCATCGAACCCCAGGAAGAGCTGGCTTCAGCCCGGTCCGCGGAGGAACTGGCCGTGCTTGTGCGCCATTCCGCCCGGCAGGGCGTGCTGCCCGAAGAAACGGCCGACCTCGTTCAACGTTCGTTCGCATTCGGTTCCCGCCGCGCCAACGACGCGATGACACCCCGGACCCGAATGGTCTCCATGGCGCCGGGTCAGAGCGTGCAGGACATGCTGGCCACCGCGGCCCGGACCGGACACTCCCGGTTCCCGGTAATGCAGCCCGGATCCCACCGGGTCGAGGGCATTGTGCATGTCCGGCACGGACTGGCCGTATCCTACGGGCAGCGCCCGCACATCACGGTGGACGAGGTCATGGACGAGCCGACGCTGATGCCCGACACCGTCGAGCTCGATGACCTGATGGACACCCTACGCACCGGCGGCCTGCAGATGGCTGTCCTGATCGATGAAACCGGTGACGTCGCCGGACTGATCACCCTCGAAGACCTCGTCGAGGAGCTCGTCGGCGAGGTGGTGGACGAACACGACCCGGACGACGGGGCCAGTGAGCGGCTCCCCTTCGGGCACTGGCGCCTGGACGGCTCCCTGCGCCCGGATGAAGCCACAGAAATCCTCGGACACCACATTCCTGACGACGAGGCCTACGACACACTCGCCGGCCTGGTCACCCTGCGCCTGGGCCGGATCGCCGAACCCGGAGATGCGGTGGAACTGGTTACCGAGGAAACTCATGAGCACCCCGGCGCCAGCCTTGAACTGCGGGTCGAGGATATGGACGGCGCCAGGATCTCCAAGGTCCTGGTCACCGTTCACCCCGGCAGCGCCGAGGAGGGAACCCTTTAGTGGATACCACCGGAATCATTCTGACCATTGTCCTGCTGGCGGCAAACTTCTTCTTTGTCGGTGCCGAATTCGCCCTGATCGCGGCGCGACGCAGCATTATCGAACCCAAGGCGTTGCAAGGCGGCAGGGCCGCCAGAATGACGCTGTGGGCGATCGAGCACGTGTCCCTGATGATGGCCGGCGCGCAGCTGGGTATTACCGTCTGCTCTCTGGCCCTCGGCTACGTCACCAAGCCGATGGTGGTGCACGCATTGGAAGGGCCGTTCGCTGCATGGGGCATCCCGGCAGGGTGGATCGACCCGATCGCCTACGCGATCGCCCTCAGTGTCGTCACCTACCTGCACGTGGTGCTCGGTGAAATGGTGCCCAAGAACATTGCCTTGGCCGGCCCCGAGCGCATGGCGCTGGTCCTCGGCCCGGCCCTGGTCGTCGTCGTGCGGATCCTCCAGCCGGTCCTGTGGGTGATGAACGGCATCGGCAACGCCATCCTGCGCCTGTTCAATGTCGAGCCCAAGGACCAGGTGGCCAGCGCCTTCAGCCGTGATGAAGTCGCCGGCCTGGTCCAGGAATCCCGCGCCGGCGGACTGCTGGACCAACAGGACGAACGGCTACTGCTCGGCGCGCTGACCTTCGAGGAACGCACGGTCGAAAGCATCATCATTCCACTCGAAAAGGTCCTGGCCCTGCCGGACGGGAGCACACCTGAGCAGATCGAACGGGTGGCCGCGAACAGCTTCTCCCGGTTCCCGCTCCAGCAGCCGAACGGCCGAATGGAGGGCTACGTGCATGTGAAGGACCTCCTGTCACTGGACGAGCAGGCCCGGCGCCTGCCCGTGCCCGGGCACCTGGTCCGGAAACTGCCGACCGTGGACCTACACCAGGGCCTGCGGTCATCGCTGAACCGGATGCAACGAGACGGCGCGCACCTGGCCCTCGTCACCGACAGCGAAGGACGCCCCAACGGCGTCGTCACGCTCGAAGACATGCTCGAGGAACTCGTCGGTCAGATCCGCGACGACAGCCGCAGCACGCTCGCCCGCTAAACGACAGGGCCGGTCGCCGGAAAGACCTGGTGACCGGCCGCTGCGTAGGGCTGCATGGCGCTGCCCCTGGCGTGGCGCAGTGTAGCCGCCGGAACCACGAGAGGCACAGCTCATCGGGCACGTGCTGAACCGGGTGAGGGAAACCGCACATGGTTTCAGGGCCATGCTGTCAGGATTGGCCCGGTATCGGGGCCCGGCTGTCCTTCCGTCCTCAAGTCCAAAGCCATGAAGAGGCTGTTCGGATCCCCCGGTAATCACCAAAAGGCGGGCACTCCCTGAAGCCGTGCCGTTCGTAGAGTCTGTGGGCGGGCGCAAAGAATTCCTCGGTTCCCGTTTCGAGGCTCAGCCGCGCGTAGCCACGCTTCCTTGCAGTCTCCATCAGGTGGATGAGCATTCGCGCACCAACACCCCGGCCTCGAACAGCGCCGGCGGTTCGCATGGACTTGATCTCGCCCAAACCGGGAGCCAGCTCCTTGAGGGCGCCGCACCCCAACAGGACGCCGGCATCCCGGACGGACCACAACGTGACGTCCGGCGCCGACAGGGCACGCCGGTCGAGTGCATGCACGCTCTCCGCGGGAGATATCGCAAGCATTTCCCTCAGATGTTCGCCAAGAAGGCCATACACGTCCTCGCTGATCGGCGCCTCGAGTTCGATCCGCATAGCTGCCCTTCCCTCTCGCTCCCGCCAGAAGCCGGTTGCCCGCACTTGGGCCTATCACAGAATACTGAAACTCCCGCTGCTCGGTGTGCGCCCACCCAGGCCGCCTTCCTGCTGGGCTATCCTCGGAAAATGGGCACTCCTTCCGCCCTCATTGCGGGGGCGAGCATTGCCGGACCGACTCTCGCGTTCTGGCTTGCACGCTATGGCTGGCGTACGACGGTCGTCGAACGGGCGCCGGAGCTGCGTACCGGCGGACAGAACGTTGACCTCAGAGGTGCCGGGCTGCAGGTCATAGGCCGCATGGGACTGGCGGAGGAGGTCCGCCGTGCGCACACGGGCGAGCTGGGACTGGAATTTGTCGGGTCACACGGTCAGGTCCTGGCCCGCTTTCCGGTCGGAGACTCCAGCGGCATGAGCATGACCGCCGAGGTGGAGATTCTACGCGGCGACCTTGCTGGACTGCTGGTCTCGGCCACCGGCGAGAGCACCGAGTACCGGTTCGGGGATCGGATCACGGAGGTGCGGCAGGAAGACGAGGCCGCCCTCGTCACGTTTGAACACGCTCCCCCGGAAAGATTCGACCTTGTAGTTGCCGCGGACGGCATCGGCTCCGGGACCCGCCGCCTGGTCTTCGGCGACGAACCGGCTGTCCGGTCCCTCGGAGTGGAAGCGACTTGGGCGACCATTCCGCGCACCGCTTCGGACACGAACTGGTGGCGGTGGTTCAACGCCCCTGGGGGCACCATATCCTTGCGCCCGGACCGATACGGCACCATGCGTGCGCTGATCACGCGGACATTGTCCCGGGCAGAGCGCCGCGCCCCCGCGGACCAGCGGAGCCCGGAGCAACAGCGGGGGCTGCTGCACCGGACCTTTGCCTCCGCGGGCTGGGAAGCCGACCGCGTGCTCCGGGCGTTGGAGGACGTCGAGGACCTGTACTTCGAGGTGATGGGACAAGTGCGCGCTGACCGATGGTCATGCGGATCTGCCGTCCTTCTCGGCGACGCCGCCTATTGTCCCTCCCCGGTGAGCGGCATGGGAACGACGCTCGCCGTCGTCGGCGCCTATGTGCTGGCCGGAGAGCTTGCCTCGCATGGGGCCCAGGGCAAAGGCTTGGGCGAGTACGAGCGAATCATGCGTCCGTGGGTCAGGCAGGTGCAGAAACTTCCGCCAGGAGTGCCTAGGATCGCCAATCCTATTTCCCGGTCGGGCGTCGCCATTCTGCACGCCGCGATCCGCGCCGCCTGCACCCCGATCGCGCGAGGCGTCGCCGCGCGCCTGGGCCGGGGCCGCGACTCGACGGATAGGTTCGTTCTTCCCGATTACACGCGTCTGCAAGACCGCTGAGCCACCAATGCAAAGAACCGGCTGCGTTCACGCCGAGCTCCTCCTACACTGAGGTGCATGACATCCCGCATCAGTGAACTGGTCCTCGACTGCGCCGATCCTGAACACCTTGCGAAGTTCTGGTGCGGGGTCCTCGGCTACGTGGAGCTCGACCGGGAAGACGGCGCCATCGAGATCGGCCCCGCCGATGCCGGGTTCGGCGGGCTGCAACCCACCATCATCCTGAGCCCCAGCAGCGATCCCCGAAACGGAAAGCTGCCCCTGCACATCGACGTCAATCCGATCGACCGGGACCAGGACGCCGAGCTGGAACGCTTGCTCGCCCTCGGCGCCCGCACCGCCGACGTCGGGCAGGCCGGCGACGAACAATGGCACGTCCTGGCAGACCCCGAGGGCAACGAGTTCTGCCTCCTGCGCAAGCGCCTAGAGCCCTGAACCAACCGGCCGGCGCCTGTGGGTCTGCGAGCAGGAGTGCCTCTGCCTGGCTGCCGCGTGGGCCGCTTCGCCTATCCGCCTTCGGAGGCGAGGCTCCGGACATATTCGAAAGCCTCGCGTGCGACATGATGCCACGTTGCTGCCGTGGCGGCCGCGTCGGCCTCGTTGTACGGGAACCCTATCCATTCCTTTAGGGTGCGGCGCCCCAAGGTGACCACGTGGGCGGAGCCGGAGTCCAGTGCCTCACGGACCCGGCCTCGCGGCAGCTTGACGATCAGCCGGTCCTCCCGGCCGAGGAATGCGAAGATCTTGCCGTCAATGCTCAGTCCAGGGCCCCGGAACATCGTTCCCCAGTCCACGCCGGGCTCCCCGCCGTACTCGAGCGCGATATCCTCCAGCAGGGCGGCCGCCGCGCTGCGCCCGCCGCTCGGATCAGCCACGGAATCCCCCGCCCTTCGTGCCGCGGGCCTTCGGCCCACGCGGCGCAGCCGTCATCGGAAACAATTGTCAGCGCACCAGGACGGCGATCCCGGCGGCTGCGGCAGCCCAGAGGACGCTCGAGAACGTCCCGAGAATGAACCGCTCGGCGGCGCCGGACTGGCCGAGTTCGGAGTAGCGCCCAAGACCTTTCACCGCCAGGACAACCGCCAAGCCCTCGGGCCAGCCGGCCAACAGGGTGGATGCAATCGCAATCCGCTCGAGGACGCCGATCCAGGCGCCGCCGCGGAGCACCGGCTCTTCCTCCGATTCTGCGACGTTTTCCGGATGGGTGGCATTGTAGGACAGCCGCAGGATTGCAACGGTTACCGGGCCGCCGCCGATCGCCGCGGCGGCCACGGCGAATGCGTAGACACCGGCCCCCAGCCCGGCATCCCCCAGTGAGGCCAGCAGCCCGGCCAGCCCCAGCAGGAGGACGGTCAGCGCGCTGAGCGTGTACAGGACTGCGTAGCCGCTCCCCCGCATGCGCTGGAAATACATTGGTGCGGACACCAAGGCAGCGATGCACAGAATAATCAGCCCTGCCGAACTCAACGATCAGCTCCTTCCAAAAGCGACTCGGCTACCGACAATACCCGGCGCGACTCCTGCCAGAGACCGCTCTGCAACCGGCTGGAGACCGCCTGCTGGCTAATCCCCAGCTGCCGGGCGATCTGCTGCTGCGTCAGCCCCTGATCACTGAGTATGCCCGCCTCCTCCGACATTTTGCTGCGCTTCCGCGCCACCAGCACCAGCAGCTGCAGCAGGGCCTCGGCTTGGGCCGCCAGCGGGCTCTTTCCCGAGATGGCGATATTGCCCGACGCGGCCTTGGCCGCCGTGACGGCAGTCCGCGCCCTTTCGAATGCTTCCCCCGCGCCCGCCCTGGTGTTCCCCGGCAATGGCTCCTTAACCGGCCCGATCCCGATGCCGACGCTCCATGACGAGCTGGCGGCGAGCTCCATGGCAATACTGAGAACTACTGCCGGCTCCGCAACGACAGCCTGCATTTCATCCCCGGCAGTCCGGTCGAAGGGCAGCACCAACGGACGCAGCGCGTCGCCGTTGAGCGTGTCCATGGCTGCCTCGACAAGATCCTGGCGCTGCCGGGACTTCCTCTGGTCAACAGTCAGGACGAACATCACAAACCGCTACGCTTGTTTCCATGACTACAAGTATGGAACCTTGTCAGCGTATTGACAAGCCGCCGTAGCGGCTGACCAGGCCCACGGTGTTCCCCTCGCTGTCGCGGATGAAGGCCATCCACTCGTCCGTGCCGGCCGGCCCCAGCGTCGCGTCCTCGTGCCGGAAGATCCGCGTCGGCTCGCCGACGATCTCCACACCGGCCGCGCGCAGCTCCTCGATACGAGACCGCACATCGGGCACTGAAAAATAAAGGAGCGTCGACGGCGCGCCCCGCTCCAGCAGCAGCCGCACGCCATCGAGGACGAAAAACACCAACCCGGGCGGTTCGAACCGGACCGCCGGCTCCTGCTGCAGCAAATCGGAGTAGAACCCGACGGCACGCTCAAGGTCCTCGGCGTGCTGGGCGACCTGGATGATCCCCATTCGTCCTCCCCCTCCCCGAGCCGGCACCAGGAGCCGGCACGCGGAGACTGCCTGCCGGCCCGCGATAGGCTGGATAGGTGAACCGCCTCCCCGCCTCCTCAAGCACCTCCAGCATAGTCCTGGCCCTCGCGGCCGATGCCGCCGCCGTCGTTCTCTTTGCAGCCATTGGCCGGGACACCCACGAACACGGCCTCGATCCGGCAGGCGTCCTGCTGACCGCCGCGCCGTTCCTCGTCGGCGCGCTGATCGGCTGGGCGCTGTCACGGGCCTGGCTGCGGCCGCTCGCCGTGTGGCCGGCGGGGGTGGCAATCTGGCTCTGTGCCGTGGTCCTGGGTCTGGCCCTGCGCGGGCTCACCGGGGGCGGGCTCGCCGTCGCCTTCCAGATCGTGACCGCGGTGACGCTGGCGGTCTTCCTGCTGGGCTGGCGGCTTGTGGCGGCTGCAGTCATACGGATTCGGAATCGCCGCGCGGTGGCATAACCTCGAAAGTAGGAATTCATTAGCGAACGAAAGGCTGCCAGCGTGGTTACAGCATTTGTCTTCATCCAGACCGACTCGTCCCGGATCCCGGAGTGCGCGCAGGAGATCTCGGAGATCGAGGGCATCAGCGAGGTCTACTCGGTGACCGGTGAATGGGACCTGATCGCGGTGGCCCGCGTGTCCAAGCATGAGGATCTGGCCGACGTCATTGCGGACAAGCTTTCGAAGGTCAGCGGTGTGGAGGCTACGACGACGCATATCGCCTTCCGCACGTACTCCAAGCACGACCTGGACGCGGCGTTCTCGCTGGGCTTCGACCACTAATACCGCAGACGACAGGACAAGGGGGCCGGAAGGGTGAACTTCCGGCCCCCTTGTCGTATCCGCTAGCGGGTGGCTTGTACCCAGCGGTCCAGGGCGGCAGCGGCCGCACCGCTGTCAATGGATTCGCCTGCCCGTACGAGCGCCTTCGCCAGCCGGTCCTGGAGCGGGCCTTCCGCGGAATCGTCCAGGGCCACCAGCGCGGCGGCGGCGTTAAGTACGACGGCGTCGCGCACGGGACCGCGGTCACCGGCCAGCACGCGCCGGACTACTTCGGCATTGGCCTGGGCATCGCCACCGCGCAGATCATCCAGGGTGGCGCGCGGAATGCCGAGGTCCAGGGGATCGATCACCGATTCGGTGACGCTGCCGTCACGAACCTCCCACACCGACGACCTCCCGGTGGTGGTGAGCTCATCGAGCCCGTCCTCGCCCCGGAAGACCAGGGCGCGGCGGCCGCGGGCTGCAAGGACTCCGGCGATCAGCGGGGCCAGGCGCGGGTCCGCGACGCCGATCGCCGACGCGGTGGGGTTGGCCGGGTTGGTCATGGGACCCATGAAGTTGAAGGCCGTCGCCACGCCGAGTTCGGCGCGGACGGCACCGGCATAGCGCATTGACGGGTGGAAAACCTGGGCAAAGCAGAAGGTGATGCCGGCGTCGACTGCGGTCTGGGCGACGCGCTCCACCGGCAGGTCGAGACGCACGCCGAGTGCCTCGATAACATCGGCAGACCCCGACGACGAGGACGCGGCCCGGTTGCCGTGCTTGACGATGCGTGCTCCTGCTCCGGCGCACACCAGCGCAGCCATCGAGGAGATGTTGACCGTGTTCTGCCGGTCCCCGCCGGTTCCGACGATGTCCAGCTTCTCCCCGGAGATATCGATCGGGCGGGCATGCGCGACCATCGCGTCGACGAGGCCGGTCAGCTCCTCCACGGTCTCGCCCTTGGCCCGAAGCGCCACCAGGAATCCGGCAATCTGTGCGTCCGTCGCCTCCCCGCCCATGATGGCGCCCATCGCCCATTGAGTCTGCTCCCGACCTAGGTTCTCCCCGGCTATCAAAGCCGAGAGCAGAACGGGCCAAGTGGGTGCGGACTGGGGGCTGCTAATGGAAGTCACTCCCCTAGGTTATCTACGTTTTGTAGAAACCTGTCGTTTGTTAACCACTCGGCATTCCGCGGAAACACGCGGAACCCGAACGATCACGGCTCGCCGATGGTTCCGTTGCATTGGTGAACTCAGCAGGTTTATAGACATAATGGCTAGGTGACAACTGCAACCCACGCCCCCAGTACCCCGGCGCATCCTACGCTCAACCGCCCGAATATGGTTTCCGTTGGAACCGTCGTCTGGCTGGCCAGCGAGCTGATGTTCTTCGCCGGTCTTTTCGCCATGTACTTCACTCTGCGCGCGACGTCCCCCGAAATGTGGGCGGACGAGACGGCGAAGTTGAACGTGCCGTTTGCGCTGGCCAACACCATCGTCCTGGTGTCCAGCTCATTCACCTGCCAGTTCGGCGTCTTCGCCGCTGAGCGCCTCCAGGCCCGCCGCGCCGGCGGAGTCTTCAATATCGCCAAGTGGGGCATGGTGGAGTGGTTCCTCCTGACCTTCCTGCTCGGTGCCATCTTCGTTTCCGTGCAGGCGTATGAATACGCCATGCTCGTCTCCGAAGGCGTGTCGCTTTCCTCGAACGCCTACGGCTCCGCTTTCTACATCACCACCGGCTTCCACGGCCTGCACGTGACCGGCGGTCTCGTGGCCTTCCTGCTGATCATCGGACGCGCCTACGTCGCCAAGAAGTTCGGCCATTTCGAAGCCACTTCGGCGATCGTGACGTCCTACTACTGGCACTTCGTGGATGTGGTGTGGATCGCGCTGTTCGTCATCATTTACTTCCTGAAGTAAGCCTTACTTGACTGTTCTTCTACAGAGGACAGAATTCAAGAAGCTGCATCCGCCACACGCACCATAAAGTTAGGAACGACCAAGTGAAGGCACTCTCGCAAAAGCGGAGACATCCGCTGGCGGCCATTGCCCTACTGCTCATGGGATTGCTGGTCACCGGCGGCCTGTACGCCGTAGCCGGGACCGTCAACGAAGCCCAAGCCGCAACCACCACCTATTCCGCACAGGACATCCAGGAGGGCGAGAAGCTCTTCGTAGCCAACTGTGCAACTTGTCACGGAATCGGTGCTGTCGGTGCGCCTGAAGGCGCCCATGGCAACCAGGCAGGTCCTTCCCTAATCGGTGTCGGCGCTGCAGCCGTTGACTTCCAAGTCGGTACCGGCCGCATGCCCATGCAGATGACCGGGCCGCAGGCCCAGAAGAAGCCGGCCCAGTTCACCGAAGAACAGACCGAGCAGCTGGCAGCCTACGTCGCTTCGCTGGGTGCCGGGCCGGCAATTCCTTCCGAAGAAATCCTGGACACGAGCAAGGGCGACCCGGCCGCGGGCGGCGAGCTGTTCCGCGTCAACTGCGCCATGTGCCACAACGCAGCGGCCGCCGGTGGCGCGCTGACCCGAGGCAAGTTCGCTCCCAGCCTGTCGGGTGTCACCGAAGAGCACATCTACGAGGCCATGGTGACCGGCCCGCAGAACATGCCGGTCTTCAACGACGCCAACATCTCTCCTGAAGGCAAGCGGGACATCATCGCGTTCCTCAAGACCATCGAGGCCCAGGGATCCCCAGGCGGCTTCGCACTCGGTTCATTGGGCCCGGTGTCTGAAGGCCTGCTGATCTGGACCGCCGGTTTGGGCGTGGTTATCGCCTTCACCATCTGGCTGACCCAGCGGTCGTCCTAACTGCTGAGAACCCGGCGGCTAACCAGCCGCCGGGTAACTACTGAAATCACACGCACTGAGTAAACTTGAGAGCTACAGAGAAGGATGAGAGGGATCATGGGCGACCATAGTCACGGCGGTCCGAAATCCTCGGGCACCGTTGCTACGGCTGGCCAGGGCGAAGTGGAGAAGTTCCAGGATCCTGGACTACCTCCGCATCGTCCGCGCCTTGCCGACAAGGATCCCCGGGCCGAAAAGCGTGCCGAACGCCAGGTTGCGATACTCTTCGCAATCTCCGTCATCGGTACCCTGCTTTTCTTCGTCGGGTACTTTGCCATCCGGTTGGATGAAACCACCGCGATTTCCACGCTGCGTCTGCAGAACTTCCTGCTGGGTATGGGCACCGCATTCGCCATGCTCGGGATCGGCGTCGGCATCGTGCATTGGGCAAAGACCCTGATGCCGGACCACGAAATCGCTGAGGAACGGCATGCAGTCCGTACCGAAGAGGACCGCCAGATCGCGGAAACGATGGTCAGTGAGATCATCTCGGAATCGGGCATCAAGCGCCGTCCGCTGATTCGCAACACGCTGCTTGGAGCAATGCTGCTGGCGCCGCTGCCGGCCATTGGAATCCTGCGCGACCTGTCCAAGGACCTCAACCCGGACGTGCTGCGCCACTCCATGTGGGACGCAGGCGTCCGCCTGACGCGCGACCCGGAGGGAACTCCCATCCGCGCCTCGGAGGTCACCATTGGCTCGGCCTTCCACGTCATCCCGGAAGGGCTGAACGAAGCCGAGCACAAGCTGGAAGAAAAGGCCAAGGCCGTCGTCCTGCTCATGCGCCTCAACCCCGAGGATCTGCATGTCTCCCCCGGCCGCGAAGACTGGAACTACAACGGCATCGTTGCCTACTCCAAGATTTGCACGCACGTGGGATGCCCCGTCGCTCTTTACGAGCAGCAGACACACCATCTGCTCTGCCCCTGCCACCAGTCGACGTTCGACCTGACCCAGGAATGCAAAGTCATCTTCGGTCCGGCCTCGCACGCGCTGCCGCAGCTGCCCATCAGTGTGGACAGCGAAGGCTACCTCGTGGCTACCAGCGACTTCCACGAACCTGTCGGACCTAGCTACTGGGAGCGTGGCTAACCATGAGTGCTTCGACATCACCCGATACGTACCAGCCGAAAACCCGCGTTGGCCGTATCAGCAACTTCGTTGACACACGCGTCGGCGCGTCGTCCATCGTCAAGGAGTTCGGCCGCAAGGTCTTCCCTGACCACTGGTCCTTCATGTTCGGTGAAGTGGCGCTGTACACCTTCGTCCTTCTGCTGCTGTCCGGAACCTTCCTGACGCTGTTCTTCGACCCGTCAATGGCCGAAACGCATTACACGGGCTCGTACGTCCCGCTCAAGGGCGTGGAAATGTCCGTCGCCTACGCGTCGACGCTGGATCTCTCCTTCGATATCCGCGGCGGCCTGTTCATGCGCCAGCTGCACCACTGGTCCGCGCTGCTCTTTGTCGCGTCGGTCTCCGTGCACATGCTGCGCGTCTTCTTTACCGGTGCGTTCCGCCGGCCGCGCGAACTCAACTGGCTTGTCGGCTGCGTCCTGCTGATCCTGGCACTGGCCGCCGGCTTCACCGGCTACTCGCTGCCTGACGATCTGCTGTCCGGTAACGGCCTGCGCATCATCGACGGCGTTATCAAGGCGATTCCGCTGATCGGCACGTACTTGTCGATGCTGATCTTCGGAGGGGAATTCCCCGGCACTGCCATCGTGGGCCGCCTCTACGTCATGCACATCCTGGTGGTACCGGCACTTATCCTGCTGATGATCGCCATCCACCTGTTCATGGTCGTCGTCCACAAGCACACCCAGTACCCCGGCCCGGGCCGCACCGAGAACAACGTTGTCGGCTTCCCGGTTGGACCGGTCTACGCGGCCAAGGCCGGCGGCTTCTTCTTCATCGTGTTCGGTATCGTCGCGATCATCGCAGCCAACTTCCAGATCCTCCCGATCTGGGACTACGGCCCCTACGACCCGTCCCCCGTGTCCGCTGGTACCCAGCCTGACTGGTACATCGGCTTCGTGGACGGCGCGCTCCGACTCATGCCTGGTGTGCTCGGAGACTTCCACTTCGAGTACGTGATTTTCGGCGGCTACACGCTCTCGCTGAACGTCCTGCTTCCGGCCCTGGTGCCTGCCGGCATCCTCTTCGGCCTGATGTTCACCTGGCCGTGGATCGAACGCTGGGTGACCAAGGACAACCGCGAACACCACATCCTGGATCGTCCGCGCAACGCTCCGTTCCGTACGGCCACCGGTGTCGCAGGCGTGGTCTGGTACTGCGTCATGTGGGCAGCTGCCAGCTCCGACCTGATCGCGACGCACTTCCATGTCTCGCTCAACGACGTGACCTACTGGCTCCGCGCGCTGTTCTTCATCGGCCCGATCATCGGCTTCATGGTGACGCGTCGGATCTGCCTCGCGCTGCAGCGCAAGGACCGGGAGATCGTGCTGCACGGCCGCGAAACCGGTCGCATCGTCCGCCTGCCGCACGGTGAGTTCATCGAGGTTCACGAGCCGCTCAACGAGTACAAGCTGCACCGCCTGGTGGACTTCGAGTCGCCGGTCGTCCAGCCTGCCGCACCGGACGCCAACGGCCGCATCACGCGGACCGAGAAGCTGCGCGGACGCCTATCCCGCTTCTTCTTCGAGGACCGTGTCGCCCCGGTGACGCCCGCCGAGCTCGAAGCAGCCCACAGCCACGGCCACGCCCCGGTTGAGGCAGCCGAGACCAAGGCTGAAGTTACGAGCCGCTAAGTTTCGGCGCAGGGAAGCCGGTCGAGGGACGAAAGTCTCCCGGCCGGCTTCTTCGTTTAACCGCACTCCGTCCCGAAGCGCACACGGCTGCCCCCCGCCTGGATCAATCTGGCCGTCTCCGACGCCGGGATTTTGCGGCACGGCAGGCCGCACCGGCCAGCAACCTCCGGGCCATCACGCCGCTTCCCCGTCTGCACCAAGAGCGACGGCACACACCCGGTTCCACGGGCCATGGCGTGCTCGCTGGCGAACTTTCGTTTGCGGGATCGGATGCGGCCGCAGGCCATCAGCGTTCGGGCGCGATGGCACCCTGCTCCGGGCGCCGGGAACCGCCGGGCCCGCCGCCTGCGTCATCGGCACCATTGGGTCGACTGCCAGCCAGCAAAGCCGGTGCTGCGGGTAGGAGTCGCCGCTCCCCCGGCATCCGCAACCGCGGCACATCTCCCGAGTGTGCCGCGGGAGCCCCGCAGTTCCTCTGTGAGCGGCTCAGAAGCGCTTGACGTTATAGGAGCGGGGAGAGCGTGCCCCGGGCCGCTGCAGCGGCACCCACAGCTTGTAGCGATCGGCGCGATAGTACGAAACCGAGAAGTCCACCATCGTCTTTGATGCGTACGCGTGCCGCTGGATCTTTAGCAGCGGCGCACCGATGTCCACGTTAAGCAGGCGCGCGATTGAGGGCTGGGCTGCGGTAGCTTCGATGGTGTCCTCGCCCCACTCGATGACCAGCCCGTAACGCTCACTCAGGACGTTGTACAGCGACGACGGCGGCGGATCATCGAGGATGCCGGGCACCCGCTGGGCGGGGATGAAGTTTTCGTCCACGCTCATGGGGTCCCCGTCCGCCAGAAGCAGCCGGCGGAAACGGATGACAGGCTGCCCCTCCTCCAACTGAAGCTCGCGGGCCACGAAAGGCGCGGCGCCGATCTGCTCGAACGTAAGCACCCGCGCATCCGGCACCATGCCGCGGCGTTGCATCTCCTCGCTGTAGGAGGTGAGCTTTACTTGCAGGTCGAGCTTTTGCTGGCTGACGAAGGTTCCCAGCCCGACGATGCGCTCAAGGACCTCCTCGGACACCAGCGAATCGATCGCCTGCCGGACAGTCATCCTGGCCAGGCCGAACCGCTGCGTCAGTTCGCGCTCCGAGGGAAATGGACCGCCCGGCTCGCACTTCTCTTTCGCATGCCGCCGCAGGATCTCCCGCAGCTGGACATGTTTGGCTACCTGCGAGGCTTCGTCGATGGTGCCCTCGATGGCTGCCGCTCCCTTGAACACCAACTCTGCCTCCTCGTTTGGTACGCCTGTTTACTCCCATCCAGCTTAGCCCAGGCGGTCTAGACCACCGATTTGCGGCGCAAAAAGGGAGAGGCCCGGAGCTGATGCTCCAGGCCTCTCCCTTACTGAAGGTCGAACTAGTGGGCGTGGTCGCCGCGGCTGTACTCGTAAACCCATCCGATGAGTGCCACGAGAGTCAGGCCAAGGGCCACGTAGGTGATCCAGAACCCGACGGCGATGCCGAGGAAGCCGGTCGCGGCGCCTGCGCCGAGCATGAGGGGCCACCAGCTCCAGGGGCTGAAGTGACCCTGCTCGCCGGCGCCCTCATGGATCTCGGCGTCCAGCCGGTCCTCGGGGCGCGCACCGACGCGCTTCGCCGTCGTCCTCAGGTACCAGCCGATCATCAGCGACAGGCCGATCAGCAGGAACAGGCCGACGATGCCGACCCACTCGCTCCAGTTAGTCATGTAGCCGTAGACGAGGGCCACGGGAGTGAAGAAGATGACTCCCCCGGAGAACAACCAGGATTCGATTTTCATGGGTTATGCGTCCTCTCGGTCGGCCGGGCCGAAGATCTGTGCTGCCGGCACGGGTTCCTTGGGCGTGTGCTTCGGAGCCAGTTCCGGGTGGTGCAGGTCCAGGGCCGGGCGTTCCGACCGGATGCGAGGCAGCGAGGTGAAGTTGTGACGCGGCGGCGGGCACGAGGTGGCCCACTCAAGCGAGGCACCAAAGCCCCAGGGGTCATCCACCTGAACCTTCTTGCCATGGCGCCAGGTGATGTACACGTTCCAGAAGAACGGGATCAGCGAGGCACCCAGGACGAACGATGCGATCGTCGAGAACTGGTTCATGGCGGTGAAGTTGTCTTCCGGCATGTAATCCGCGTAGCGGCGGGGCATACCGATGACACCCAGCCAGTGCTGGATCAGGAAGGTGCCGTGGAAGCCGAGGAACAGGAGCCAGAAGTGGATCTTGCCCAGGCGCTCGTTCAGCATCTTGCCGGTCCACTTCGGCCACCAGAAGTAGAAGCCTGCGAACATGGCGAACACAACCGTGCCGAACACGACGTAGTGGAAGTGCGCCACGACGAAGTAGGTGTCGGAGACGTGGAAGTCCAGCGGCGGTGAGGCCAGGATAATGCCGGTCAGGCCGCCGAAGAGGAAGGTGACCAGGAAGCCGAGGCTCCACAGCATCGGCGTTTCGAAGGTGATGGAACCCCGCCACATCGTGCCGATCCAGTTGAAGAACTTCACGCCGGTCGGGACCGCGATCAGCATGGTCATGAAGGCGAAGAACGGCAGCAGGACCGAGCCGGTGACGTACATGTGGTGAGCCCACACGGTCACAGACAGAGCCGCGATCGCGATGGTGGCGTAGACCAGGCCCTTGTAACCGAAGATCGGCTTGCGGCTGAAGACCGGGAAGATCTCGGAGACGATGCCGAAGAACGGCAGGGCGATGATGTAGACCTCGGGGTGGCCGAAGAACCAGAACAGGTGCTGCCACAGGATGGCGCCGCCGTTCTCCGGGTTGAAGATGTGCGCACCGAAGCGGCGGTCGGCTCCCAGGCCGAACAGCGCCGAGGCCAGCGGCGGGAACGCCATGAGGACCAGGATGGAGGTGATCAGCGCATTCCAGGTGAAGATCGGCATGCGCCACATGGTCAGGCCGGGAGCCCGCATGCAGATGATGGTCGTGATGAAGTTGACCGCACCCAGGATGGTACCGAAGCCCGAGAGCGCCAGGCCGAAGACCCACAGGTCACCGCCCGCCCCCGGTGAGAATGTGGTGCTCGAGAGCGGGGCGTACGCGAACCAGCCGAAGGACGCGGCGCCCTGCGGGGTGATGAAGCCTGCGACGGCGATGGAGCTGCCGAAGAGGAAGAACCAGAAGGCCAGGGCGTTCAAGCGCGGGAAGGCAACGTCCGGAGCACCGATCTGCAGCGGCATCATCACGTTGGTGAAGCCGGCGAACAGCGGCGTCGCGAACATCAGCAGCATGACCGTGCCGTGCATGGTGAACAGCTGGTTGTACTGCTCCTTGGTCTGCAGGATCTGCATACCGGGTTCGAACAGCTCGGCGCGGATGACCAGTGCCATCACGCCGCCGAGGCAGAAGAAGATGAACGACGAGATCAGGTACATGTACCCGATGGTCTTGTGGTCGGTCGTCGTGATCCAGTTGACCACGATCCGGCCCTTGGAACGCGGGACGACGCGCGGCGCGACTGTCGTGCCCGTCTCCTCCGCGGTGTACTCGTAGGTAGACACTAGTTCTCCCTCGCTCCTTGCTCAGCCGCTTCCGCGTACGGGTTACGGTCGTATTCTTCGCCGATCTGGCCGTCCTCCAGGGCAGACATCCGCTGGGCGTACTCCGCCTCGGAAACAACGGCAACGTTGAACAGCATCTCGGAGTGGTACTCGCCGCAGAGTTCGGCGCACTTGCCGGCGAAGACGCCCTCGCGGGTCGGGGTGACGGTGATGTAGTTCGTCTTGCCCGGGATCATGTCGATCTTCTGCAGGAATGCCGGAACCCAGAACGAGTGGATGACGTCGCGGGAGTTGATCTGCAGCTCAATGCTCTGGTTGACCGGCAGGTACAGCGTGGGCAGGCGTTCGGGCGCACCCGTCTTGCCGTCCAGGTGGGCCTGGACACCGATGTCGTGCTTGTCCTCGGTGACGTAGTTGAAGTCCCAGGACCACTGCTTGCCGCGTACGTCGATGATCTGGTCCGGGTTGTCGTCCCGGGCGTTGATCGCGGTCATGTCCTTGTCCGTGAAGTAGAACAGGACCAGGACCATGATCAGCGGAACTGCGGTGTAGAAGATTTCCAGCGGCAGGTTGTAGCTGAGCTGGCGCGGGTAACCCGTCTCGTTCTTGCGGCGCCGGTAGGCAACGATGCACCAGATAATCAAGGCCCACGTGAGAACGCCGACAGCCAACGCGGCAATCCAGGAGTTCACCCACAAATCGATGATCCGGTCCGTGTGGTTGGTCGTGCCCCGCTCAGTGGGCAGCCATCCCAATTGGACTTCTTCTGAACAACCCGTCAACAACAGCGCACCGGCTGCCCCAAGACCAGTGGCCTTGAGGATCCTGGCGCGCCGACTGCCGGTTCGGTCCTGCGAACTCACAGACGGCCCTTCCTTTTTGTTTCGTGCAAGTGATGCCCGCGCGGCACGGCTATTCCCCCGTTGCGCGCGCTTGCATATTAGTTTTACTACTCACTGTAGAGCTTACCCGCCCCGATGACCCGGATGTGACAGATCGGAGCAGTGCGTCGCCGTTTGCATCCCCAGTGCGACTGGCTTTCCAGGAGGTTTAGTGGAACGAATCACCACAGGCGCAGGAACCACCGGCGTTGGGGTTGTCGATGGTGAAACCCTGCTTGGAGATGGTGTCCTCGAAATCGATGGTCGCGCCGCTGAGGTACGGCACGCTCATCTTGTCGACGATGACTTCGACACCGTCAAAGTCGCGGACGGCGTCACCGTCCAGCATGCGCTCGTCGAAGTACAGCTGGTAGATCAGGCCGGAGCAACCACCGGGCTGGACGGCGACGCGGAGCCGGAGGTCCGTGCGTCCTTCCTGCTCCAGCAGGCTGCGGACCTTGCCCGCGGCCACGTCGGTCAGCTTGACCTCATGGGTAGGCAGTTCCGTTGCAGTTGCGTTCTCGGTAGCGGTGCTGGTGGTTTCGGTCATTGCTTTGTCCTTATCTCTGAGGCGGCCATCAGTTGACCTTCTGCTATCACTCAGTGGTGCTGTGGCTCCGCTTCCATGGTACGTCGCTTGGAACTTGGTTCCAGCACCGCCGCCTGCAGGCGTGACATGCGGCCTGCCGGCGGCGCCTGGTCCGTCCTGCTACAGGCCTTCCTTGTCGAGGCGGGCGAGCAGCAGGGCCTCGGCGAGTATGGCATTGCGGAAATCTCCCAAGTGCAGGGACTCGTTCGCGGAATGCGCCCGGGAGTCAGGGTCCTCCACACCGGTGATCAGGATCTGGGCGGCCGGGTAGAGCTCGGTCAGGTCCGCGATGAACGGGATGGAGCCGCCGATGCCAGTCTCCACGGGTCCGGTCCCCCACGCCTTGCCCAGAGCCCACAGCGCGGCCTGCGCGGCCGGCGCGGTGGTGTCCGTGGAGAACGCGTTGCCCTGTTCTCCCGGAACGAACCGGACTTTTGCGCCGAAAGGAGCATGTGCGTCAATATGGGCAGCCAAAGCCTCCATGGCCGCCGCCGGGTCCTGGCCAGGCGCGAGACGCAGGCTCAGCTTTGCCCGCGCCGAGGGCAGCAAGGTGTTGGAGCTGAGGGCGACGCTGGGGACGTCCATTCCGATGACGGAGAGGGCCGGCTTGTTCCATAGCCGGTCCGAGATCGGCCCGGTTCCGGCCAGCTGGACGGAGTCGAGTACCGAACTGTCCCGGCGGAAGTCGGACTCCGGGTAGTCGACCGCGGCCGACTCGGTACCTACCAGCCCCTCGATGGCCACGGCTCCCGTCTCGTCATGGAAGGTCGCGATCAACCTGGCCATCAGTGTCGGCGCATCAAGGATCGGACCGCCGAACATGCCGGAATGGACGGCGTGGTCAAGGACCTGCAGTTCGACCACGCCATCGACCAGTCCCCGCAGGCTCGTGGTCAGCGCCGGCACCCCTACCCGCCAGTTGCCCGAATCCGCCACGATGATGACGTCGGACTGCAGTAGCTCACGGTGGGTCTCCAGGAAGGAACGGAAGGTTGGTGAGCCTGCCTCTTCCTCGCCCTCGATAAAGAACGTCAGGCCGAGGCCGAACTCATCGCCCAGCGAAGCCAGCAGTGCTTCGACGGCGCCGACGTGGGCCATGATGCCCGCTTTGTCGTCCGCGGCACCCCTGCCGAAGAGCCGGCCGTCGATTTCAGTGGCGGCGAACGGCTCGGTATGCCAGAGCGCGAGGTCCCCCGGCGGCTGGACGTCATGGTGCGCATACAGCAGGACGGTCGGCTTGCCCGGCGCGGCCGGGCGACGGGCCACGACGGCCGGCCCGCCAAGCTTTTCGCCGTTGGGAACACTCAGCACCTGCACGTCCTCGATTCCGACGCCGCGAATCAGGTCCGCCACTGTCTCTGCACTGTGCAGCAGGTCCGCCGGGTCGAAGGCCTCCCAGGCGATGCCGGGAATGGCAACGAGTTGCTCCAGCGTCGAAATCGTCTGGCCCATCCGGCCGTCGACGGCGGCCGCCAAAGCGGCGACGTCGACGTTCCCTCCGTCGGATTGCGGTGCAGGTCGGCCGGTTTCTTCACGAGTCGTCATACCGGCCACCCTACTCCCGGCGGACGCGCGGCAGGCAAGCGCCTGCAGGGTATTCTTGATGGGTGTTTGGACGTAAAAAAGAGGCTGCGAACGCGCCGGAAACCACAGACCAGCCTGCACCGGAGGCCGACCGCGGCCCGGGCAAGGGCACTCCGACTCCGCGCCGGAAGGACCAGGAAGCCGCGCGCAAGCGGCCGCTGGTGCCGAACGACCGCAAGGCCGCCAAGGAATCGAGCCGCCAGGCCGCCCAGGAAGAGCGGATCCGGATGCGGCAGGCGATGGATACCGGGGATGACCGCTACCTCCCGCTGCGGGACAAGGGCCCGCAGAAACGCTTTGTGCGCGACTTTGTCGACGCCCGCTGGGTCCTGGGCGAATTCCTCATCATCTTCGCCCTCATTTTCGTCCTGCTCAGCTTTATCCGCGACCTGAACGTCCAGGCCTTCATCCTCGTCGGTTTCTGGGTGCTGCTGGGCCTGGTGGCGGTGGATGCCTTCATTCTTGGCCGGCAGCTCAAGTCGCGGCTCGTGGCGAAATTCGGCGAGGTCGAGCGCGGCGCCATCTGGTACGGCGTCATGCGCGGCCTGCAGCTCCGCCGGATGCGGCTGCCCAAGCCCCAGGTCAAGCGCGGCCAGTACCCGTCCTGACGGGCTCCACCGCAGCGACCAACATCGCGAACGGGCCGGCTCCCCTTGTGGGAACCGGCCCGTTCTGGTCTTAAGCCCTTAGGGCCTGCGGGCCAACGAGCGGTTGATCCGCGCGGCCCAGAACGGTCCCTCGTAGAGGAACGCCGTGTAGCCCTGGACCAGCGTCGCGCCGGCGTCCAGCCGCTCCCGCACGTCGTCCGCCGTCTCCACTCCCCCGACCGCGACCAGCACCAGCCTGTCCCCCGCAGCCGCCCGCAGCCGGCGGAGCACCTCGAGGGAACGCTGCTTCAATGGCGCTCCCGACAGGCCGCCGGCGCCGCAGGCAGCGACCTTGGCCGCGTCCGTTTCCAGGCCTTCCCTGCCGATCGTGGTGTTCGTGGCGATGATGCCGTCCAGGTTCAGCTCCAATGCCAGCCTGGCCACGTCGTCGATATCCTCGTCGCTCAGGTCCGGCGCAATCTTGACCAGCAGCGGGACGTGCCGCCGCGCCACCGAGTCGGCCGTCTCCCCCACCGCGGCCAGCAGCGGCCGCAGGGTCTCGACGCTCTGCAGGAGGCGGAGCCCGGGAGTGTTCGGCGAGCTCACGTTGACCACCAGGTAGTCCGCGTGCGGGGCCAGCAGGCGGGTGCTCTTGAGGTAATCGTCGACGGCGTCCGCCAGCTCCACGGCCTTGGTCTTGCCGATGTTGACGCCGATCACCGGACGACTCGCGCCGAAGCGCCGCTGGAGGGACCGCCGCGCAGCCGAAAGCCTCGGCGCAACGGAGGCCGCGCCGTCGTTATTGAATCCCATCCGGTTGATGACCGCACGATCCTCGACCAGCCGGAACAACCGCGGCTTCGGATTCCCGGGCTGGGCCGATCCGGTGATGGTTCCGACCTCGACGGCCCCGAAGCCCAGATCGAACAGCGCCTCGATACCGTGGCCCTCCTTGTCGAAGCCCGCCGCAAGCCCGAACGGCGAAGGGAACGTCAGCCCCAGCGCCTCGGTCCGCAGGGAAGGCGCGGGCGCCGTGACCCGCCGGAGCAGCGCGCCGGCACCGGCCGAGTGGGCCAGGCGGATCATCCGGAAACCGATAGTGTGGGCACGTTCCGGGTCCATCCAGGAGAAGGCGGCGCGGAAGAAGAGTGGGTACAGACGCATGAGCCTAGTTTTCCGCCAAAGGCATCCTTCGGCCAAACCGGACGGGCTTAGCATGAAGGCGAAGAAGGGAAGTGTCGGAATGCCAACGGTCTGGATCGAGGACATTCTCGGCGCCGGATTCGAATCGACGGCGCTGGAGGTACCCCTAGCCGGGGGCAGGACGCGGCGGGCCACGCTGGTGCGGCACCTCCCCGCGAACCGCGGCCCGGCCCAGCGCGGAAACGTGGTGCTGTACCTGCACGGCTGGAGCGACTACTTCTTCAACACGGAGCTTGCCGCTTTCTGGCACCAGCTGGGGGTGGCGTTCTACGCCCTCGACGTCCACAACCACGGCCGGAACCTGCGGATCGGCGAGCCGGACCCCGGCGATGCGGCCGCGGAGGACGCCTCGGGAGCGGATCCCGGAACCAGGACGGTCGGTGGCGGCGACCTGGCCGGCTACGCCTCGGACCTAAGGGATTACGACGACGAGATCGCCACCGCGGTGGCAGCCGTCCGCCAGGACAGCGCGGCACGGCTCGGCCTGCCGGAGGCGGACATCGACCTCACCCTGATGGGCCACTCGACCGGCGGGCTCGTGGCAGCGCTCTGGGCCAACCGCAACCCCGGCGCGGTCAAGGCGCTGGTCCTGAACAGCCCGTGGCTGGAGATGCACCGCAGTTCGCTCGTGCGGCGGGCGGCGGCCAAGGTCCTCGACCCGCTGTCCCGGCTCAAGCCCGAGGCCGAGATCAAACTGCCGGCCCGCGGGTTCTACTGGCGGACCATCAGCAGCACGGAGGAAGGCGAGTGGGACCTGGACCCGGATCTCCGCCCGCCGTTTGCGTTCCCTGTCCGCGCCGGGTGGCTCAGCGCCATCTGGCACGGCCAGGCCGAAGTGGACAAGGGGCTCGCCATTGCGGTGCCGATCCTGGTCCTGACCTCGGCGCGCAGTGTCTACGGGCCGCTCTGGCACGAGGACATGAAGGCGGCCGACGCCGTCCTCGACGTGGAGACGATGGCCGCCAGCGCGGTCAAACTCGGATCCAGCGTCACGGTCGAACGGATCGAGGCGGCGCTGCACGACATCTTCCTGTCCCCGCCCGGGGTCCGCGCCGATGCCTACGCCAGGCTGGAGCGCTGGGCCAAGGCGTACATCCTGGACAGCTAGAACAGCCGGTTCAACCCGCGGAAACGGAGGCGGCATCCACGGCGCCGCCGTAGCGCCGGTCCCGCCGTGCGTAGATATCCACGGCTTCCCAGAGGGTCCGGCGGTCCACGTCCGGCCACAGGATGTCCATGAAGACCATCTCCGCGTAGGCGGACTGCCAGAGCATGAAGTTGGAGAACCGCTGCTCCCCGGAGGTGCGGAGGAAGAGGTCGACGTCGGGCAGGTCCGGCTCGTCAAGATAGCGCTGGATCGTCTTCTCGGACACGGCGGAAGGCTTGAGCCGGCCGGCGGCCACGTCGGCCGCGATGGCCGCAGCGGCATCGGCGATTTCCGCCCGGCCGCCGTAGTTGACGCACATGTTGAGCGTGCAGACGTTATTGTCGGCGGTCTGCCGCTCGGCCACCTCGAGCTCCTTGATAACCGACTGCCACAGGCGGGGACGCCGGCCGGACCAGCGGATGCGCACACCCCACTGGTCGAGCTGGTCCCTCTGTCGGCGCAGCACGTCCTTGCTGAAGCCCATCAGGAAGCGGACTTCCTCCGGCGACCGCTTCCAGTTCTCGGTGGAGAAGGCGTAGACGCTGACGTGGCGCACGCCTATCTCGATCGCGCCCGCCATGACGTCGAGCAGCGCAGCTTCGCCCGCGCGGTGCCCTTCAGTCCTTGGCAGCCCGCGCTGGTTGGCCCAGCGGCCGTTGCCGTCCATCACGATGGCGACGTGCTGCGGGACCAGGCCGTTCGGCAGCCGGGGCGCCCGGGCGCCGGAAGGATGGGGAGCAGGTTTGCTCGGGTTCAAGGTAGTCACACTCGCTCCACGTGTTTGAGGGATCTGACGGATCGTTCCAGGTGCCACTGCAGGTAGCTGGCCACCAGGCCGGCGGCTTCCCGCCGGGATGCCTGCGCCGATCCGTCGGCCGCCGGCCAGTCACCGCTGAGCAGCGCGGCCAGAAGCAACATGGTCTCCGGGGCCGGGGAGGCGGAGCCCGGAGGGCGGCAGTCGTGGCAGACGGCGCCGCCCAGCGCGGCCGAAAACGCCGAATGCGGGCCCGGTGCCGAGCAGCGCGCGCAGTCGGTGAAGCTCGGGGCCCAGCCGGCCGTCGCCAGGGCCCGCAGCAGGTAGGAGTCGAGCACGAGCTCAGGTGCGTGCCGGCTGCGGCTGAGGGCGGACAATGCACCGATGACAAGGCCGTAATGCACCGCCGCGGATTCGCCGTCGATGTCGGTCAGCTTCTCCGCAGTCTCGCAGATGACTGCGGCGGCGGTGTACTTGGCGTAGTCGGCGACGATCTCGCGTCCGTAGGGGCCAAGCGTCTGCGCCTGCGTGACGATGTCGAGGTTGCGTCCGGCAATGAGCTGCAGGTCCGCCACCATAAACGGTTCGAGCATCGCGCCGAACTTGCTGCTGGTGCGCCGGACTCCCTTGGCGACGGCGCGGACCTGGCCGTGGCGCTTGGTCAGCAGGACGATGATCCGGTCCGCCTCGCCGAGCTTGTGGGTCCGCAGAATGACGCCTTCATCCCGGTAGGTTCGGGAGGCGAAGGATCGGTTGGACACAGGGCCATTGTCCCACTGACTGCGCCCGGCCCGCACATCGGCAGGCCGGGCGCGGCCGGGTGGGCTACTGGGCCGAGGCTTCGCTTGCCGCGGCGGACTGCGCGACGTTGTCCCGGATGGCCCGGTTCACCGCGGACACGACCGCCTTGAGCGACGCCATCGTGGTGTTGGTATCGATGCCAACACCCCAGAGCACTCGCTCCGCCACAGCGCATTCCACGTAGGCCGCGGCGCGCGCATTGCCGCCTTCGGACAGCGCGTGCTCGCTGTAGTCCAGGACCCGGACATCCACGCCATCCTGGCGGAAGATGTCCAGCAGTGCGGCGATCGGACCGTTGCCTTCCGCGGTCCTGCGCTGCTGCACGCCGTCCACGATCAGGGAGGCGTTCAGCTGGAACGACCCGTCTTCGGCGGAGTCCGTCTTGACCGAGCCGAGGGTGTAGCGTCCCCACGGCTGCTCGGGAATCGGCAGGTACTCGTCGTTGAAGATTTCCCACAGCTGGGCACCGCTGACCTCGCCGCCCACCGTGTCGGTGCGGCGCTGGATGACGCCGGAGAACTCGATCTGGGCCCGCCGCGGCAGGTCCAGGCTGTGCTCGTTCTTCAGCAGGTACGCCACCCCGCCCTTGCCGGACTGGGAGTTGACGCGGATGACCGCCTCGTAGCTGCGGCCGAGGTCCTTGGGATCCACGGGCAGGTAGGGAACAGCCCAGGGGATTTCGTTGACCGTCTTGCCCGCGGCAGCGGCATCGCGCTCCATGGACTCGAAACCCTTCTTGATGGCGTCCTGGTGCGACCCGGAGAAGGCGGTGAACACCAGGTCGCCTCCGTAGGGAGAGCGCTCGGGCACCGGCAACTGGTTGCAGTACTCAACGGTCCGGCGCACTTCGTCGATGTTGGAGAAGTCGATCATCGGGTCGATGCCCTGGCCGAACAGGTTCAGCCCCAAAGTGACGAGGTCGACGTTGCCCGTCCGCTCGCCGTTGCCGAACAGGCAGCCCTCGATGCGGTCCGCACCGGCCAGGTAGCCCAGCTCGGCGGCCGCCACCCCGGTGCCGCGGTCATTGTGCGGGTGCAGCGAGAGGATGACATTCTCCCGGTTGTCCAGGTGCCGCGACATCCACTCGATGGAGTCGGCATAGACATTGGGGGTGGCCATCTCGACCGTGGCCGGCAGGTTGAGGATGACGTTGCGGTCCGGCGAGATTTCGAAGACGTCGGTCACCGCATTGCAGATGCGCGCGGCGAACTCCAGCTCGGTACCCGTGAAGGACTCGGGCGAGTACTCGTAGGTGACCTCGGTTCCCTTCAGGCCCTCCTCGTACTTCCGGCAGAGCCGCGCCCCCTGCAGGGCAATGTCGACGATGCCGTCCATGTCCTGGTTGAACACCACCCGGCGCTGCAGCACCGACGTCGAGTTATAGAGGTGGACGATCGCGCGGTCCGCGCCCTCGATCGCGTCATAGGTGCGCTCGATGAGGTGCTCGCGTGACTGGGTCAGCACCTGGATCGTCACGTCGTCCGGAATGCGATCGCCCTCGATCAGCTGGCGGACGAAGTCGAAGTCCGTCTGCGAGGCGGACGGGAAACCGACTTCGATTTCCTTGAAGCCCATCCTGACCAGCAGGTCGAACATCTTGTGCTTGCGCTCCGGGCTCATCGGGTCGATCAGGGCCTGGTTGCCATCCCGCAGATCGACGGCGCACCAGCGCGGCGCCTTCGTGATGACCTTGTCCGGCCAGGTGCGGTCCGGCAGCTCGACGGTGATCTGGTCCTGGAACGGAATGTACTTATGGATGGGCATTCCGGAGGGTTTCTGCGCGTTTCGCATGGTCTTTGGCCTTTTCTGCTAATTCCTGTGGCGGCTTCGGCCGGGCAACACAAACTCCGCGGCGAGGATTCGGCCGTCAAACAAGAGTTCTTTAGGCCTCGCCGCGGCAGCTAAGAAGAAGCATTCCAGCACGCACAATTTCACCCTAGCACGGTGCGTAGGATGAGGAAGAACATGTCAACCGCTGCTACTTCAGAAAGGTGCTGCCATGACCCGTTCCGGCATCGTCCTTGACCACGTTGATTCCGCCGTCCGCCCCCAGGACGACCTGTTCCGCCACGTCAACGGCAGGTGGCTGGCCGAAACCACCATCCGCCCTGACCGCCCTCTGGAGGGATCGTTCACCGCGCTGCGGGACGAGGCCGAGGCCGCGGTCCGGCAGATCATCGAGGAATCCGCGGCGGATCCGGACCCGCGCACCCCGGCCGGCAAGGTCGGCGTCGTATATTCCAGCTTCATGGACGAGGCCGCAGCCGAAGGGCGCAGGTTCTCCCCGATTGCCGAACAACTGGCGGAGATCGACGCGGTGGCGGACCGGGACACGCTGCTGGACCTGCTGGCGAAGTTCACCCGCCAGGGTGCTGCCTACCCGCTGGCGTTCTACGTCAACAACGACGCCGGCGACCCCGCCCGGTACCTCGTCTACCTTTACCAGGCGGGGCTGGGCCTACCGGACGAGTCCTACTACCGCGAAGACGAGTTCAAGGACATCCGGGCGCGCTACGCCGAGTACGCCGCGGCCATCATGGAGCAGGCCGGACTCGACCCCGCCGAGGCTGCGGTAGCGATCGGGCTGGAGCACAAGCTGGCGGCCGGGCACCTGGACAAGGTTTCCTGCCGGGACCCGCAGAAGACCTACAACCTTCGCGCCGTCGGCGAGCTGGCCGGCAGCTTTCCCCGCATCCGGCAGTGGCTCGGAGGCCTGGGCAGCCAAGGGGCGGAGATCACCGAGGTGGTCGTGTCCCAGCCGGACTTTGTCGCCCTCCTGGCCAAGCTGATCGAAGAGGAGCCGCTCGAGGACTGGAAGTCCTGGCTCCGCCTCCAGTTGCTGACGTCGGCGGCACCGTACCTGCATGCCGAGGCGGTCCAGACGCACTTCGATTTCTACGGGAAGATCCTCAGCGGAACGCCCGAAATCAAGGAACGCTGGCGACGCGGCGTTGCGCTCGTCGAAGGCGCCCTGGGCGAA
Organism: Arthrobacter sp. USHLN218; assembly: GCF_037144715.1. Lineage (NCBI taxonomy): Bacteria > Bacillati > Actinomycetota > Actinomycetes > Micrococcales > Micrococcaceae > Arthrobacter > Arthrobacter sp. USHLN218. The sequence continues at coordinate 134,226 of NZ_JBBCYT010000003.1, read as the reverse complement.
GCCATCGGCCAGGAATACGTCGCGCGGCACTTCCCGCCGTCCCACAAGGAGCGGATGGAGGAACTGGTAGCCAACCTGATCGGCGCCTACCGCGAAAGCATCGGTTCGCTCGAGTGGCTAAGCGCCGAGACCATCGGCCGTGCCCTGGAGAAGCTCCAGGCGTTCCGGACAAAGATCGGCTACCCGACCAAGTGGATCGACTACTCCTCGTACCTGCCAAGTGGCGACGTCTGGCAGAACGTCCTGGGCGCCAACGAATTCGAGGTCCGCCGCAACCTGGACAAGCTGGGCGGGCCGATCGACACCGAAGAGTGGCACATGACACCCCAGACGGTGAACGCCTATTACATGCCGACCATGAACGAAATCGTCTTTCCGGCCGCGATCCTGCAGCCGCCCTTCTTCGACGCCGAGGCCGACCCTGCCGCCAACTACGGGGCCATCGGGGCGGTCATCGGCCACGAAATCGGGCATGGCTTCGACGACATGGGCTCGCAGTATGACGGGACCGGCGCACTGCGCAACTGGTGGACCGACGAAGACCGAAAGGCCTTCGAGGCACTGACGGCGCGGCTGGTCGACCAGTACGCGAAGCTCAGCCCCGAGGAAGCGGCCGGCAAGACGGTCAACGGCGAGCTCACGCTGGGCGAGAACATCGGCGACCTCGGCGGCCTGATCATCGCCTACAAGGCCTACCAGCTCAGCCTTGACGGACAGGAGCCGCCCGTCATCGACGGACTTACGGGGACGCAGCGCTTCTTCTACTCCTGGGCCGAATGCTGGCGCCAGAAGATCAGGAGCGAGGAGTCCCAGCGGCGGCTATCCATTGATCCGCATTCGCCCAACGAGTTCCGCTGCAACCAGGTGGTCAGGAACATGGACGAGTTCCACGCCGCCTTCGAGGTGGAGTCCGGCGACGGCCTGTGGCTCGATCCGGCCGAGCGCGTCCGGATCTGGTAGCAACCTGCAGGAAGGCCGTGCCTCCCGATCGCCCTGGTGCGCGGGAGGCACGGCCTCTGGTTTTGCCGGGGAACCTGCTTGCGGTCAGAAGCCGCCGGAGCCCTGGCAGGTGACCTGGTCGGCCGTCTGGCCGCGGAGGTTGCCCCCGACTCCCCCGGTTGCCTTGAGCTTCTTGCCGGTGGTGAAGTCGGCGCCGACCGCCACGCGGACACCGTAGCTCTTCTCGGAGGAGAGGACGCTGGCCTTGGGGACGTTGAGTTCCTTGGCCAGCTGGTTGGCCACGTCTTCGAACCCGGCTGAGTAGAAGATCTGGGTCGCCGGATTGGTGTCCTCCGCCTCGGTACCCGAGGCCAGCACGTACCCGAGTGCCTGGAGCTGCTCGGCGAGTTCAGCGCCGCGGTCCTTGGCACCCGAGGAATTGACGACCTCGACCGGCTGTGCGGCGGGATCGAAGGGCAGCTCCTCCGGCTCGGGGGTCGCCGGAGTGGAGGAGCCATCGCCTGCCTCGGGTGACGGCGATGCGGAGGGCTTCTCTTCGGCCGTTGCGGTGACATCACCGTCGGCCCGGAGGATGCTGAACAGCTTCTCCCCCTCGACCTCATCCATGACCAGGCGGTTGGGGTTCGGTTCGTAAAGCGTCGTCGGCAGGGAGACGAAGGCGACCTTGCCCAGGTCCACGTTCTTCAGCCGGTCGGCCAGGGCCAGGAGCTTCGACACGTCGGTGAGCCCCTCGTCAACGGTCAGGTTGCGGGCAATGGCATCGGCGATGTTGTAGAGGCGCGGAACATTGGTCAGCGTCCCCTCCGAGGTGATCTTGCGTGCCATGGACGCCAGAAAGCTTTGCTGGGCGCGGATCCGGCCGCGGTCGCCGCCGTCGCCGAAGGCATGCCGGGTCCGGAGGAACGCCAGCGCCTGCTCGCCCTGCACCTCGCTGATGCCGGCGGGCAGGGTGAGCTTGGAGTAGGTGTCGTTGATCGGCTCATTGACGCAGACCTGCACGCCGCCGATGACGGTCGACAGTTCCTTGACCGCGTTGAAGTCGGCCATCATGAAGTGGTCGATCTCCATCCCGGTCAAGTGGTTGATCGCGGCGACGGTGCAGCCGGGACCGCCGTAGCTCAGCGCCATGTTGAGCTGGGCGGACTGCTGCTCCGGGTAGATCTCGCCAGTCTGCGGATCCTCGCAGGCGGGGATGTCGGTGAGGAGGTCCCGGGGCAGGCTCACCACCGTGACCCGCTGCCGGTCCGCGGAGAGGTTCATCAGCATCATGACGTCGGAATTGCCTTTGCCATCCGACGACGGGTCATGGCCGTACGAGCCGCCCGTCTTGGCCCGGGAGTCAGTGCCCAGGATCAGGATCTGCACCGGATCCGTGCTCAAGTCCACCGGCAGGCCCTGGGCCTCCGTGCCGAGGTTCAGCGGCTCCGTCGTCAGGCTGGCGCGCAGGCCGGCCACCTTGATGACGATGACCCCAAGCCCGGCGACCAGTGCGCAGGCGAGCACGGCAGAAACGATCTTCAGCCAGGTGAACCGCTTCCCTGAACGCATGTGCCGGGCGCTCCCGTGCACAGCCGGGTGCCTTGGAGTTGCCGGCTGAGGATGAACACCGCCTTCGTGATCCAGCGGATCATCACTCGAACTGCCGCGACGACCCACAGATGCCTGCCTTTCGGGGGTGATACCAGAACGAACCAGATAAAAGGATAAACGTGGAGAGTGCTATTCATGCACACGGACACGTAACGCCGAAAGTTCCCGGCTTCCCTGTCAGGTCAGAAACCGAGCCTGACCAGCTGTTTTGGATCCCGCTGCCAGTCCTTGGCAATTTTCACATGCAGGTCGAGATACACGCGGGTGCCCAGCAGGGCTTCGATGCCGCGCCGGGCCTTGGTGCCAACGTCGCGCAGCCGCGCCCCGCCCTTGCCAATGATGATGGCCTTCTGGCTGGGCCGCTCCACAAAGAGGTTGACCCGCACGTCGAGCAGCGGATTGTCCTCGCTGCGACCCTCGCGCGGCACGATCTCCTCCACCACGACGGCCAGCGAATGCGGCAATTCATCGCGGACGCCCTCCAGTGCGGCTTCACGGATCAGCTCCGCCACCATGACCGCCTCCGGCTCGTCCGTCAGCTCTCCGTCCGGATAGAGGGGAGGCGACATCGGCATCCTGGAGACGAGCACGTCGGCGACCGTGTCCACTTGGTAGCCATCTGCCGCGGATACGGGAACGACGTCGGCAAATCCGTCAGCGCCGAAAACCTCCGTGCCCAGCGCGGCAACGGCCAGCAGCTGTTCGGCCAGCGCGCTGCGGTCCACTAGGTCCGTCTTCGTGACCAGCGCCACGACCGGCTTGCGTGACAACGCCGCCAGCTGGTTCGCAATGAAGCGGTCCCCGGGCCCGATCTTTTCGTTGGCCGGAAGGCAGAAGCCGATGGCGTCGACTTCCGAGAGGGTGTCAGCCACCAGATCGTTCAGCCGCTGGCCCAGCAGGGTCCGGGGCCGGTGCAGCCCCGGGGTATCCACGAGCACCAGCTGGGCATCGGCGCGGTGGACGATGCCGCGGATCGTGTGCCGGGTGGTCTGCGGCTTCGCCGAGGTGATGGCCACCTTCTGGCCGACCAGGGCATTGGTCAGGGTCGATTTCCCGGCGTTGGGCCGCCCCACCAGGGAGACGAAACCGGCACGGTAGTCCTCGGGCCATCCGCTGGTGGCCATAGCCATGGCTTTGTCATCGTGTGCTGTCATTTTCCGGCTCCGGTTCTGCTCTGGCAGGGGTATGTCTTGGTTCATGGCCGCCGGCGGCGGCCTCGGTCGCGGGGAGGTCCCGCCATGCCAGCACGTGCGACACCCGGTTCCGCCGGCCTTCCAGCCGCTCGGCGTGGATGTGCAGCCCGTCGATCGTTACCTCGCTGCCGACGATCGGCACCCGGCCGAGGGACTTGGCCAGCAGGCCGCCGACGGTATCCACTTCCTCGTCGTCGAGGTCCATGCCGAAGAGCTCGCCGACGTCGTCGATCGAAGTCCTCGCGCTGATCCGGTAGCGGCCTTCCTCGAGGACTTCGATCTCCGGCCGTTCGGAGTCATACTCGTCAACGATCTCGCCGACGATCTCCTCGATGAGGTCCTCCAGCGTCACCAGGCCCGCGGTGCCGCCGTATTCGTCAATGACGATCGCCACGTGGGTCGACTCGCGCTGCAGTTCCTTGAGCAGCTCGCCGACGGCCTTCGACTCGGGGACATAGCGGACGTCGCGGCACGCTTCGTCCACCGAGGTCCGGGCGGCCGCCTCGGGCCTGGCGTGGAGGCGGGCGGCAACGTCCTTCAAGTAGAGGATGCCCTTGATCTGGTCCGTGTTCTCTCCGATGACCGGGATCCGGGAATAGCCCGAGCGCAGGAAGAGCGACATCGCCTGCTTCAGCGAGGCGCCGGAATCGATGGTGACGATGTCCGTGCGCGGAACCATCACGGCCCGTACCTTCGTGTCGCCGAGGTCGAACACGGACTGGATCAGTTCCGCCTCAGCGTCTTCGATCATGTCCGCCTCGGTGGCCCGGTCGACGAAGTCGCGGAATTCCTCCTCGGAGAAGAAGGCGGCGTCCGCCCTCGGCGCGTTAGGGGCGACGGCGCTGCCCAGCCGGACGAGCCAGCCCGGGATCGGGCCCAGGATCCCGCACAGCAGCCTGATCGCGGGGGCGGTCGCCAGGACCACGCCCGTGGCGTGCATCCGGCCGAACTGCCGGGGCGAAACGCCGACCAGCACGAAACCGACCGCCGCCATGGCGGCGGTAGCCAGCAGCCCGGCCAGCCACACGTTGCGCAGCAGGTCATAGAACAGGAGTGCGACGGCGACCGCGCCGGCGGTCTCGAACCAGATCCGCCAGAAGCGCAGGGCGTGCATATGCGCCACCGGCTCCTGCAGGATGGTAGCCAGCCGGCGCCCCCGCCCGCTGGAGAGCAGCTGCTCCGCCTCCTGCCGGGGCAGGTAGGTGAAGGCCGATTCCGCGGCGGTAAGGACGGCGGCCAGCAGAATAAAGACCAGCGCGAGGCCGGTCAGCATCCAAATGATCAAAGGGTGGTCTCCGTGGGCGCTTCCTTGCCGAGGAAGTCGGCCAGCAGCCGCCGCTGCAGCCCGAACATTTCCTTTTCCTCTTCGGGCTCGGCATGGTCGTAGCCGAGCAGATGCAGCATCCCGTGCGTCGTCAGCAGGAGCAGCTCCTCGCCAATGCTGTGCCCGGCCTTCCGGGCCTGCTCCTCCGCGACCTGGGGGCAAAGCACGACGTCTCCGAGCACGCCTGCCGGAGTCTTCTGGGAAGGCGTACCCGGGCGGAGCTCGTCCATCGGAAAGGAAAGGACGTCGGTGGGCCCGGGCTCGTCCATCCACTCAATGTGGAGGCGCTCCATGGCCTCCTTATCCACCAGGATGATGGAGAGCTCGGCCTCGGGATGGACATACATGCTGTCGAGCACGAAGCGGCCCAGCCGCGCCAGCTCGGCCTCGTCCGCGGCCATGGCTGACTCGTTATTGACCTCGATGCTCAATGCTGTCCTTCCCTCGTGGGCCTGTTCCTGGCAGGTACCCGCTGCCGCCGGTTGTCGTCCCAGCGGCTGTAGGCATTCACGATGTCGCTGACCAGACGGTGCCGCACCACGTCGGAGGCATCCAGGATGGAGAAGCTCACGTCCTCGACACCCTGCAGGATCTCGCTGACCACTTTGAGCCCCGAGCTGGAACTGCCCGGCAGGTCGATTTGCGTCACGTCGCCGGTGACCACCATCTTCGAGCCGAACCCCAGCCGTGTCAGGAACATCTTCATCTGCTCCGGCGTCGTGTTCTGGGCCTCGTCGAGGATGATGAACGCGTCATTGAGCGTCCGGCCGCGCATGTAGGCCAGCGGCGCCACTTCAATAGTGCCCGCGGCCATCAGGCGCGGGATGGAGTCCGGGTCCATCATGTCGTGCAGGGCGTCGTAGAGCGGCCGCAGGTACGGGTCGATCTTGTCGCTGAGCGTCCCCGGCAGGAAGCCGAGCCGCTCCCCCGCCTCGACCGCGGGACGGGTCAGGATGATCCGGTTGACCTCTTTGTGCTGCAGGGCCTGGACCGCCTTGGCCATGGCCAGGTAGGTTTTGCCGGTGCCCGCGGGGCCGATCCCGAAAACGATGGTGTTGTTGTCGATGGCCTCGACATAGGTCTTCTGGTTCAGCGTCTTGGGCCGGATGGTCCGCCCGCGCGACGACAGGATGTTCAGCGTCAGGACCTCGGAAGGCCTCGCGACCGATTGTTCGCTCAGCATGCGCAGCAGCTGCTCGACGACCTGGGGCGTCACGCGTGTGTCGTTGGCGGCCAAAGTCCTGATCTCTGCCAGCAGCCGCCCGGTGCGCTCCACGGCCTGGGGCGGGCCCGTTATCGACAGCTCGTTGCCGCGCACATGCAGGTCCACGTCGGTGAATTCGGATTCGATCAGCCGCAGCACCTCGTCCTGGGCACCCAGCGCCCTGACCATATGCTCGGGCGATTCGAAGTGCACAGAGAGACTACCGGATCCCAGCGGATCAACATCCAATTGTGTTTCCGACATAGTGCGGCCTGACCCGGCCTTCCATCGCCCCTTCAGTAGTGTTCGGCTGCTGGCCAACTTCTCGGTTCCGCCCGCCCGGACGGGCGAGCGGTCAATACATCAATGCTACGGCACACAAGCGTCGTCGACCCATGGTCCGGACACCGGCCGTTCGGTATCGATCCTGTTTCGATCCTGCATCAGTCCGGTTGAGAGGGCACGAAACATCCACGGCAAGGACCGGGGATGTGCCAAGCTAGTCTCTCGGACACCGGCACCGGCCGGTTCCGCAGGTCCTTCGAGGACTTGGACGACGAACGCAGCCGCAAGATAAAGGAACGCAGCTATTTCCCCCGACCAGACCCGGCACCCGGCCCCGACGCGCAAGTTCCGCGCCTGGCTGGCCGTCCTGACGCTTGGCAGCGTCGTGCTGATCGGCTGTTCCCCTGCGGGTCCCGGCAGCGAGCCGCGGACGTCGATGCCGCCCAGCACGGGGGGCCCTACCATCATGAGCAGCCCGCTGGTGACCAGCGCCCCGCTGGAGACACCGGAGAGCACGTCGCTTTCGCCCGTGTACTGGCTCGGCGAGAACGCGGACAGCGTCTTCCTCTATCGCGAGTTCCGTGAGGCGGAGGACCTCGGAGATCCCATAACGACGGCGGTCAACGCCGCTCTGTCGCTGCAGCCGCTCGATTCCGACTACTTCAATCCGTGGCGGCCGGCCTCCAAGGTCGGCACGTCGATCACCAAAGGCTCGGTCATCACGCTGGACATCTCCTCGGATGCTTTCAAGGCCAACGTCGACGAGGGCATCGCCGAGCGGGCCATCCAGCAGCTGGTCTATACGGCCACCGCCGCTGCCGCCAACGCCGGCCTCAGCACCCCGGGCAATCCCCTCGAAGTGGAAATCCTGGTGGACGGCCACCGCGGGTACAAGGCCTTCGGCTACGTGGAGCTGGGTGCCCTGATGACCCGAAATCCGGAACTGACCGCGCCGATCTGGGTCATCGACCCGCAGCAGGACGCCGCCTTGGACGGCCGGCTGGAAGTCTACGGCCGCGCCGTAGCCATTGACGCGCAGCTGTCGTGGCAGGTTTCCCGGCTGGAAGATGCCGAGGACACCGGCGGCAGCAAGGTCAAGTCCGGCACAGTCGCGATCAACGCCCCCGACGGCGAGTCCGGAGAGTTCCGCTTCGGCCTCGATCTCCCCGCGGGGACGTATCGGCTCAGCGTCTTCGATGCCGCCCAGGACGGGTCGGCCGCGGCCGAGCTGAACCCGGACAGCAAGGTCTTCAGCGTCAAGTAGCCGCTCATCGAGCGGTAGCGGGCAGGCCGGCGCGGCTACCAGCGCCGCAGCTGGACGCTCAGCAGCGTGACGGCCGCGGGTCCCGCGGTCGACGAGCGCAGCACGTGCGGCCCCAGCCGGACGGCGACCGCGCCGGCGGCGAGCATCTGCTCCACCTCCTGCGGGCTCATTCCGCCCTCCGGCCCGACGATCATGAGGACGCTGCCGTCCCCATCACCCGGCAGTCCGGCCGCCGCCACGGCGTCTGCCAGCGATTGCGCAGCGTCTTCATGGAGGATCAAGGCAAGGCGGCTGGAGGCAATCAGCCGGCACAGGTCCTTCAGGCCAACGAGCGTGCCGACCTCCGGGATGACCGCGCGGCGCGACTGCTTCGCCGCTGCCCTGACCGTCGCCTCCCACTTCGCCTGGCCCTTGGCCGCCTTCGCGTCGCGCCAGCGGACGATGCTTCGCTCGGACTGCCACGGCACCACGCGGTCGACACCGAGCTCCGTGGCGGCCTCGATGGCCATCTCGTCCCGGTCGCCCTTCGCCAGCGCCTGGACCAGCGTCAGGCTGTAGGGAGGCGCGGGATCGACGGCGACGGACTCGGCCCGGACGGTCAGCTCCTGGGGCGCGACGGCCGTAACCGTGCCGGAGAGGCGTTTCCCGGTCCCATCCACGATGTCCACCGCTTCTCCGGCGGCCAGGCGTTTGACCGCGACGGCATGCCGCGCCTCCGCGCCGGTGAGGACGAACAGCGCGCCGGGGGCGACGCCGTCGAACTCTGAGGGCTCAGCGAAAAAGACCGGGTTGGTCATGGGTTAGAGGTGCCCGAGCTTGTCGCGGAGACGGGCGAAGACGCCGGTGCCGCTGCCGGCGAGCTTGCCTTCGGTGTACTGCTCGCCGCGGGCCTGGGACAGCTGCCGCAGCAGGTTCTCCTGCTCGGAATCGAGCTTGGTCGGCGTCTCGACGTGGATATGGACCTTGAGGTCGCCGCGGCCGTAGCCGCGCAGGTGCGTGACGCCCAGGCCGCGCAGGTTGATGACCTCGCCGGCCTGCGTGCCGGGCTTGATGTCCAGCTGCTGGGGGCCGTCGAAGGTGTCCAGCTCGAGCTCGGTGCCCAGGGCCGCCGCCGTCATCGGCACGGACATCGTGACGTGCAGGTCGTCGCCTTCCCGCAGGAAGTTCTTGTCCTGGGCTACGCGGATTTCCACGTACAGATCGCCCTGAGGGCCGCCGCCGGGCCCGGTCTCCCCCTGCCCCGCCAGCTGGATACGGGTGCCGGTGCCCACGCCAGCCGGAATCTTGATGGTCAGCGAACGGCGGCTGCGGATGCGGCCCTCGCCGTTGCACTCGTTGCACGGATCGGGGATGACGGTGCCGTAGCCCTGGCAGCTGCCGCACGGGGCGGCGGTCATGACCTGGCCCAGGATGGAACGCACCGCGCGCTGAACCTGGCCGGACCCACCGCAGATGTCGCAGGTGCGCGGGCTGGTGCCCGGGCGGCAGCAGCTGCCGTCGCAGGTCGGGCAGACGACGGCGGTGTCCACCTCGATCTTCTTGTTGACACCGAAAACGGCGTCCTTGAGGTCGATCTTGACGTTGATCAGGGCGTCCTGTCCGCGCTGGCGGCGCGAGGCCGGTCCGCCGCCGCCTCCGGGGCCGCCGAAGAACGTCTCGAAGATGTCCTGGAACGCGAAGCCGGCGCCGGAGTAGCCGCTGCCGAAGCCGCTGTCCGTTCCGTTCTCATTGCCCGTCGTGTCGTAGACCCGGCGCTTCTGCGGATCGGAGAGCACTTCGTAGGCGTGGCTGACGCGCTTGAATTCTTCGGCCGCCTGGGGTCCGTCGTTGACATCCGGATGCAGCTTCCGTGCCAGCTTGCGGTAGGCCTTCTTGATTTCCTCAGCCGTGGCATCCTGGCTGACACCGAGAACGTCGTAGTGGTTGCTCACCTGGTTAACTTCTTTCCTGGAATCGGTTGGCGGACAGTGACTGTCCAACTGCTGCTTGCTGCCGGCGCCTAGCCGGCGAGGATCCTCGAAAGGTAGCGTGCGACCGCACGTACTGCCGCCATCGTCGTCGGGTAGTCCATCCGGGTCGGTCCGAGGATGCCGACCTTCGCCAAGGCATCCGGTCCATAGCCCGTGGCAATCACGGAGGTCTCGGCCAGCGAACCGTACGGGTTCTCGCTGCCGATCCGTACGGAGACGCCTCGCGCATCCTGCTGCATCTCCGAGAGCAGGCGGAGCATGACCACTTGCTCTTCGAGGGCCTCGAGGATGGGCCCGATGGTCAGCGGGAAGTCCATGGTGGAACGGGCGAGGTTGGCCGTACCGGCCAGCAGGATCCGCTCCTCGTGGGTGGCCTCGGCAAGTTTCACCAGCGCCGCTCCGAGCTCCCGCGCCACCGCGGCCGACTCGGGCCGGACTTGCTGCACCGTGCCGTCCACCAGTCCCCGCAGCGCTTCCAGCGGGTGGCCGGACAACTCGGCCAGGAAGGCGGTCCGCAGGTCGGACAGCTGCTGGTCCGTCACCTCCGCCGGGAGGCCGATGACCTGCTGCTCCACCTTGCCGTTATCCGCGATCACCACGACCAGTGCCCGGGCCGGCGCCAGCAGGACGAACTCGATGTGCCGCAGCCTGGCGCGGCCCAGCTGCGGGTACTGGATGACCGCGACCTGGTGCGTCAGCTGCGAGAGCAGCCGCACCGTCCGGTCCATCACATCGTCCAGGTCGTCCGCGCCCTCGAGGAGGGTCTGGATGGCCCGGCGTTCGGCCGGCGAGAGCGGTTTGACGTCGGAGATGCGGTCCACGAACAGGCGGTAGCCCTTGTCCGTCGGGATGCGCCCGGCACTGGTGTGCGGGGCCACGATGAGCCCCTCTTCCTCCAGCGCCGCCATATCGTTGCGGATCGTGGCCGATGAAACACCGAGGTGGTGCCTCTCCACGAGGGCCTTCGAACCGACAGGCTCGCGCGAATGAACGTAGTCTTCAACGATCGCACGAAGCACTTCCAGCCGTCGGACTTCGCTCACGGTACACCTCCTGATTCTGCTTGGCCGGCACGCGCACAGCATTAGCACTCAACACGCCTAAGTGCTAAGTCTAATACGTTACGGCCGTTGTTAGCATTGTCGGGCGGCCCGAGGCCGTCCCGCGGTGGCGCCGGCAGCCCGGCTGTGGCCTTGGCATGGCGCTGCCGCTCCCGTCTTCACTCACTACGGCACGAACAAAGGAAGTCGCTATGAGCAGTTACGGTTGGGGCCCGCAGGATCTCGCCGCCCCCAAGGCCAGGCAGCTGCGCGAGGTTCCCGCCGAACCCGGGCTGGTCCTGGAGGACGTCCAATCCGGCTGGGTCGGCGCCGTCGTCCGCGTGGAGAAGTCCGGCGGCATCCACCTTGTCTCGCTCGAGGACCGCCGCGGCAAGACCAAGTCCTTCCCCCTGGGTTTCGGTTTCCTGCTCGAGGGCGAGCCGGTCAAGGTCGTCGCCGCGGCGCCGAAGGCGCGCCCCGCGGGTCCGCAGCGGACCGCCTCCGGCTCCGTGCGGGTGGAGGGGCTGCGCGCCCAGGTCGCCAAGGCGAGCCGGATCTGGGTCGAAGGCAAGCACGATGCGGAACTGGTCGAGAAAGTCTGGGGGCATGACCTGCGGGTGGAAGGCATCGTCGTCGAACCCCTGCACGGCGTCGATGACCTGGCTGCCGCCGTCGAAAGTTTCGGTCCCGGGCCGGACCGGAAGCTGGGCATCCTCGTGGACCACCTGCTTCCCAACACCAAGGAGTGGCGGATCGCCGAGGCCGCGATGGCCGTGCCGGCCGCCCGCGGAAACGTGCTGATCGTCGGGCACCCCTACGTCGACGTGTGGCAGGCCATCAAGCCCTCGGTCATCGGGCTCGACAAGTGGCCGACCGTGCCTCGTGGCACCGACTGGAAGACCGGAATCCTGACCGGACTCGGGTGGCCGCACAGCACGCAGGCGGACATCGCGGACGGCTGGAAGCGGCTGCTGGGCAGCGTCCGGACCTATGCGGACCTCGAACCGTCGCTGCTGGGTCGGGTCGAGGAAGTCATCGATTTCCTCACCGCCTGAGGGCCGGCAGGACCTCGCGGCGGCCAATCCGCCATTTGCGGCCACTGCGCGCTCAACTTACCCTCTTAGATAGTGAAATCGAGCAACAGCACTTATTACGAGGCAGGTCCTGTGTCAGACAACACCGCGCGCAACGATCCTTCGGGGCGTCCTCCGGCGCGCCGGACGCAGTACCAAAGTGCCGCATCATCGGCCCTGCCGCTGACGCCGTCCGAGGACCGGCAGTGGGCCACCATGGCGCATTTCGGCGGCATCCTGGGCTGCGTCCCCTCACTGGTGATCTACCTGATCTTCAAGGACCGCGGGCCCTTCACGGCGCAGGAATCGAAGGAGGCGCTGAACTTCACCCTGCCGCCGACCGTCGTGGCCATCGTCGCCAACCTGCTGATCCTGATCCCGGCGGTGAGCGGATTCTTCGCCGTAGTGGCGGCCGCGATTTGGGTCTTCCTGACGGTCTTCTCCGTCAAGGCGGGCATTGAGGTCAACCGCGGGCGGCCCTACCGGTACCCGCTGAACCTGCGCCTCATCCGCTAGGCGCGGCGCTCAGGCTGTTAGAACCGTCGGGCTGCCCGGTCTAGTAACCGAGCAGCCGGCGCACGACGGCGTCCGCCAGCAGCCTGCCCTGCAGGGTCAGCCTGACGGTTCCGGCGATAGCGGCGGCACCGTCCAGGAGCCCCTCGGCGATCAGCCCGGCAACGGCCTTGCGCCCCTCGGCATCAAGTTCCGCGGTGGCAAGCCCGTCGATGATCCGTGTTTGCAGCATGATGTGCTCCATCCGGCGGGTCTCGGCGTCGAGGGTCTCCCGTCCGGCAGCCGGAGAAACCGAGGTCGCGAGCCGCTGCGCATAGGCCGCCGGGTGCTTGACGTTCCACCAGCGGACTCCGCCCATATGCGAATGCGCGCCGGGGCCGGCACCCCACCAGTCCGCCCCGCGCCAGTACGCCAGGTTGTGGCGGCACCGGTCAGCCTCGGAACGGGCCCAGTTACTGACTTCGTACCAGGAGTAGCCGGCGGAGCCGAGCAGTTCCTCGGCCCGGAGGTATTTCGCGGCATGGTCGTCGTCGTCGATGCCGGGCATTTCTCCGCGCCGGATCCGGGCGGCGAGCTTCGTGCCGTCCTCGACGATGAGCGAGTAGGCGGAAATGTGGTCGGGCTCGCAGGCGATGGCCGACTGTAAGCTGGCCTCCCAGTCCGCCATGGACTCCCCCGGCGTTCCGTAGATCAGGTCGAGGCTTACCTTTAGGCCTGCCTCCCGTGCCCACTGCACGGCCAGCGGCACGCGCTCCGGATCGTGGGTGCGGTCCAGCACTTTGAGCACATGCGGGACGGCCGACTGCATGCCGAAGGACACCCGGGTAAAACCGGCCTCCGCCAGCAGTGCCAGCGATTCAGGCGTCACCGAATCCGGGTTGGCTTCCGTGGTGACTTCGGCACCGGCTTCGAGGCCCCACAACTTGTCGGCCCGCCGCAGGATCGACGCCAAATCTTCCGCCGGCAGGAGAGTCGGTGTGCCCCCGCCGAAGAAGACGGTCGAGAGCTTCCGTTCCGGCAGGCCGGAGGCCGACATCGCGCGGGCGGCGAAGTCCAGCTCGGCGCTGGCCGTACCGGCGTACTCGTCCTGCGACGCTCCGCCGCCCAGTTCCTTGGCGGTGTAGGTATTGAAGTCGCAGTAGCCGCAGCGCACGGCGCAGAAGGGAATGTGGACATAGAGGCAGAAGTCGCGTCCTGCCGCTCCCTCGGCAGCCTGCGCCGGCAGCAAGCCGTCTGCCGGCGCGGGATCGCCCAGCGGAAGGGTACTAGGCACGGCGGCGGACCGCCGTCGTCGTAATGCTCATGCGGCTACTTCTTGGCCTTGTCTTTCGAATCGTCCGAAGACAGCGCCGCGATGAAGGCCTCCTGGGGCACCTCGACCCGCCCGACCATCTTCATGCGCTTCTTGCCTTCCTTCTGCTTTTCCAGCAGCTTGCGCTTACGGCTGATGTCGCCGCCGTAGCACTTCGCGAGCACGTCCTTGCGGATGGCGCGGATGTTTTCGCGGGCGATGATCCGGGAGCCGATCGCCGCCTGGATGGGGACCTCGAACTGCTGGCGCGGAATCAGCTCGCGCAGCTTCGACGTCATCATGACGCCGTAGCCGTAGGCCTTGTCCCGGTGCGTGATGGCGCTGAAAGCGTCCACCTGTTCGCCCTGCAGCAGGATGTCCACCTTGACCAGGTCCGAGACCTGGTCCCCGTCCGCCTTCCAGTCCAGCGACGCGTAGCCGCGGGTCTTGGACTTGAGCATGTCGAAGAAGTCGAAGACGATCTCCGCCAGCGGCAGGCGGTAGCGCAGCTCCACCCGGTCCTCAGAGAGGTAGTCCATCCCCTTCATGTCGCCGCGGCGCGACTGGCAGAGCTCCATGATGGCGCCGACGAATTCGTTGGGCGCGAGGATGGTCGCGGAAACCATGGGCTCGCGGACTTCGGAAACCTTGCCGTCCGGATATTCGCTCGGGTTGGTGACCGTGATGACCTTCTTGTCCTCGAGCGTGACTTCGTACACCACGTTCGGGGCGGTGGAAATCAGGTCAAGGTTGAATTCACGCTCCAGCCGTTCCCGGACGATCTCCAGGTGCAGCAGGCCCAGGAAACCTACGCGGAAGCCGAAGCCGAGCGCCGCCGAGGTCTCCGGCTCGTAGATCAGCGCGGCATCGTTGAGCTTGAGCTTGTCCAGGGCGTCGCGCAGCACCGGGTAGTCGCTGCCGTCGATGGGGTACAGCCCGGAGAAGACCATCGGCTTGGGGTCCGCGTAGCCGCCGAGCGACTCAGCGGCGGGTTTGGCCAGGTTGGTCACCGTGTCGCCGACCTTTGACTGGCGCACATCCTTCACGCCGGTGATCAGGTAGCCGACCTCGCCCACCCCGAGGCCCTTGGTGGGCGTCGGCTCGGGGGAACTAACGCCGATCTCCAGCAGCTCGTGGCTGGCCTTGGTCGACATCATCTGGATCCGCTCGCGCGGATTGAGCTTCCCGTCAACCACGCGCACGTAGGTCACCACGCCCCGGTAGGAGTCGTACACGGAGTCGAAAATCATCGCGCGGGCCGGGGCGTCCGCATCGCCGACGGGTGCCGGCAGATCCCGGACGATCTTGTCGAGCAGGGCCTCGACGCCTTCGCCGGTCTTGCCCGAAACCTTCAGGACGTCCTTGGGGTCCCCGCCGATCAGGGTCGCCAGCTCCGCAGCGTACTTCTCCGGCTGCGCCGCCGGGAGGTCGATCTTGTTCAGCACCGGAATGATCGTCAGGTCGTTTTCCATGGCCAGATACAGGTTGGCCAGCGTCTGGGCCTCGATGCCCTGGGCGGCGTCCACGAGCAGGATTGCGCCTTCGCAAGCCGCCAGTGAGCGGGACACTTCATAGGTGAAGTCCACGTGGCCCGGGGTGTCGATCATGTTCAGTGCGTAATCGACGTCGTCCAGGGCCCACGGCATGCGGACGGCTTGGGACTTGATCGTGATTCCGCGTTCCCGCTCGATGTCCATCCGATCGAGATACTGGGCCCGCATGTCACGCTGCTCGACGATCCCGGTCAGCTGCAGCATGCGGTCGGCCAGCGTCGACTTACCGTGGTCGATATGCGCGATGATGCAGAAGTTCCTGATGAGCGCCGGATCTGTGGCGGCGGGCACCGGTGCGGTGCGGGCCTTGGGGGACACAGCGGGTTCCTAACTGTCAAGCGGGGTGCGGGGGTTGGCTGCAACAGACGCCAAGTTAATAGTCTCCCACGAGAATCGCCACGATGTGCATGGCTCCGCGCCGGGCAAGCGGACGTTAGCGTTGGACCATGCCCATTGATGCAAACACTTTCGGACGTCTTCTGCGCGGTGCCGCAACGGTCCTGCGCAACCTGCAGCGCGGCACAGCTGCGCCTCCCCCAACGCGCGGGCGCGGCCGGCAGGGGCAGGGGGCCCGGCCCGAAACCCCCAATCTCAGCTCCTCTTACCCCGGCGACTTCCGCGGCGCCGCCAGCGTCATGTACGCGCCGAAGCCCGACGGGCAGCCGGATCCCGGGGAAATCGTCTGGACTTGGGTGCCCTACGAAGAGGACCACACCCAGGGCAAAGACCGTCCGGTACTGCTGGTGGGACACAGCGGCGGCAGGCTGCTGGCCCTGATGATGACCACCAAGGACCGCAACAACGGCCAACACAGCGATTCCGATTATGTGGATGTAGGGACGGGACGCTGGGATCGTCAGCGGCGCCCGAGCGAGGTCAAGCTCGACCGCATCCTGCAGGTAGATCCCGCAGACATCCGCCGCGAGGGCGCGGTGCTGGACCGGGCCCCTTTCGAACAGGTGGCGGCGGAACTGCGGCGCCGCTATGGGTGGTCCTAGGAATCGCCGCGCCGCACCGTCCTGCAGCGCGCACGCCAGCCGCTGATCTGCTAACATTGTCAGCTGTGTGTCCGCGCAGGTCGACGGGCACCTCAGCTCCGGCTGCCATTACGGTATCCCCACGCCGCTCAGTCAATGGCCGGGTCTGACTGCCCTCACCGACCAGTCCGCAATACAAAGAGAGTTTATAAGTGGCCAATATTAAGTCCCAGAAGAAGCGCATCCTCACCAACGAGAAGGCACGCCAGCGCAACGCCGCTGTCCGGTCCGAGCTGAGGACCGCAATCCGCGCCGTCAACACGGCCGTCGATTCCGCTGACAAGGACGCCGCCTCGGCAGCCCTGACCTCCGCCAGCCGCAAGCTGGACAAGGCTGTCAGCAAGGGTGTCATCCACAAGAACAACGCCGCCAACCGCAAGTCGGCAATCTCCAAGAAGGTCAACGCCCTCTAGGATCCCGGTTTTTCCAAGGTCCGCCGGACCGAAGCATCAGGGCCCCCGCTCGATTGAGCGGGGGCCCTGATGCTTAACCGGTAAAAGCCCTGCTAACCGGTGGGAGCCCCACGCGGCTGAGCGCCCGCTAGGCACCGGCGCGGCGTGACGTTGCCGACAGGACAGGACCACAGCAGGGCAGCGGACCGCCGGTAAGATAGATGCCCGGACAGCCGCCCCGCGGACGGCGCGGAAGACCGGAGGGCGGTGGCGATATCTTGCGGACCTTAAGGGCCCACGCCCGGGCAGTGTTTACCGTCGCCCCCGCGCAAAACGACCATCTGCCCGCGTTGCGTGTGGCGCTCAGCGTGGCCGCGCCCTCACTCGTGCTGCTTGCCCTCGGCCGTCCTGACCTCATCATTTACGCGGTCTTCGGTGCGTTCACTGCGATGTACGGCAGGGCCGAATCCCACCAGCTGCGCCTGAGGCACCAACTGCAGGCGTCCTGCCTCCTCGTGGCCGGGGTCGGTACGGGCATCCTGCTGTCTGCACACCACGTGGACACCTGGGCCCTAGTGGCAACGGAGGCCGCCTTCGCCGCACTGGCCTCGCTGCAGGCGGACCGCGCGGGACTCAGACCGGTAGGACCGTTCTTCAGCATTTTCGCCCTCGGCGCCTGCGCCTCGGTCCCGCTGAGCATCGCCCCCTGGGCCGCCCTGCTGATCACTGCCGGCTCGGCAGCATTTTCGGTCCTGGTCGGATTTGCCGGATGGACCCGGACACGTAGCTGGGTACCGGGAGCGGTCAGGCAGGTTCCACCCCTGCGCGGCCCCTACCTGGCGGGGGCTGCAACCCAAGCCGGCCGCTACCTGATAGCGGTCGCGGCCGCCGGCGGTATCGGCCTGCTGGCCGGCATCGGTCACCCGCACTGGGCGATGGCCGCGGCCGCGGTGCCGCTGGCCGTCGAAGGGACCAGGCGCCGGGTCTACCGCGGTATCCACCGGATCCTAGGCACCTTCGCCGGGCTCGGCGTGACTGCACTTGTCCTCTTCGCGGACCTGAACCCGACTGTCCTGGCACTTCTCGTCATCGCCTTCCAGTTCCCCACCGAGCTCTACATGGCCCGCCATTATGGCCTGGCTTTGGTCTTTTTCACTCCCCTGATCCTGATCATGACTCAGTTGGCTGCTCCCGCCGATACGGCATCCCTGATTGTGAACCGGGGACTTGAGACATTCCTGGGGGCGCTGGCGGGCATCGCCACCGTCCTGCTCCTCAGGAGCCCGCCAAACAAATCCAGCAGCTGGATATCCACCCTTAGCCTGATTGGTGGGAGGGCCGGCGGTTCGGCAGGTGAGCGCTGAGGTGATGGTCATGAGCGGGCCCCTTCCAGAGCGGTGGTGGGTGTGGTGGCGGTGCGGGCTTCGACGGCCGGGTTGCCGCCCCAGAGGGCTCCTTGGGTGAGGGTTTCGCCCTTCATCACGAAGGAGTCGGCGGCGACGACGACGCCGTCTTCGATCGTCACCCCGTAGTGCACCAGTGCGCCGACGCCGAGCGTGACGTCGTCGCCGATGACGTCGTAGTCGGATTTGAACATCCCGTCCTCCTGGGAGTGGGACTGGACCAGGGAGCCGCTGTTGAGTGTGCAGCGGGAGCCGATCGTGACCAGGGTCCGTTCGGGGATGAAGCAGCCGTCGTCGAAGACCCGGGATCCCATCCGCACGCCCAGCAGACGCCACAGCAGCGGCTTGAACGGGGTTCCGTTCAGCAGCCCCATGTAGCGGCTCTGGGCCTGCAGCTTCCAGTACCGCTCGTGCCACCAGAAGTAGGGGTGGTAGATGGAGCAGAGCTGGGGCTTCAGCCGCACCGAGCCCAGCATGAGGAATTGGATACCGATGGGGGCCAGGATGCCGACGAAGAGCATCACGACGAAGGCTGCGCTGAGGGCCAGGAACCCGAACTGGTCGGACAGCTCGAGGCCGGCAAACGAGACCAGCACCGCCAGCGAGGCGACGAGCCAGCGGGTCAGCATCAAGAGGGCCATCGAACGCAGGTTGTGCCGGTTCTTGGCCGCGAGGTCGCGGCGGAAGTCGGCGCGGGTCGTCTGCTCCTTGGGCGCGGCGTCGCGCAGGACCGTGCGCGGGATCTCGAACGGCGGCGACCCGAGCAGGCCCACGTCGTGCCGGACCGGTCCGTCGAGGGGAACCATTACCTTGGTCGCGAGCAGGCAGTTGTCTCCGGTCTTTGCGCCGGCCGGGTAAAGCACGAAGTTGCCCAGGAAGTTGCGTGGACCGACGGCTGTCCGGCTGACCTTGAACGACGTCGCCGAGTAGTCCGTGTTCATGAACGAGACCCCGTCGGCGATCATGCTTCCCGTGCCGATCTCAGTCAGGTACGGGTTGTCGTGCTTGAACATTGTGCCCAGGTTCGATCCGGTCTGCTCGACCTTGCCCTGCTTGTAGCCGAGGGCCCCAACGAAGTCCACGACGTAGGAACTGTCGCCGAACAACGACGGCAGGAAGCGGCTGTTCGTCATCCTCGACACTGCCTGCTCGGCCGCGTGCCGCAGGCCGAACATCGGATACACCGTGTCCGGCTTCAGCGCGAGCTGGAGCACCCGCGGCACGGTCGAGATCAAAAGCAACACCACGACCGTCCCACCGAAGACGGATAGGCCGGCATAGAAAAGAGCGTCCCCGTAGAAAACCCAGCTGCCGAACGCCCAGGCCTGCGGCTCCAGCAGCGCCGCCACGTTCGGATCCGCCAGAACGATCAGCATGACCACCTGACCCAGCAGAATGCGACCCAAACCGATCATGCCGATGACCTGGGACGTGGCGAACCAACCGCGGCGCCACGGCCGGTAAGGCCTGGCCTCGACTCCGCCGTAGTCCACGTCCGTTCGCCTGCCCGGGGAGCCGTGCCACCGCTCGCCCGCGGGAACGGACTGGCCGGTATACAGGGTGGACCGGTGGCCCAGCTGCGAGCCGTCCCCCATCGCCGTGTCGATGTCCAGGACGCTCCCCTCCCCCACAATAACGTCGCGGCCCAGCGTCACGGCACCTGTCTGGATGACGCCGCCGTGGGCGCGGTAGCCGTTGGCGAACACGTCCTTGCGGATCACCGTCCCCTCCCCGATCGTGAGCAGGTCGGTGCAGATCGGCAGCCGGGTGGTCAGGATCGTCACGTTGCGGCCCACCTTGGCGCCCATCGCCCGCAGATAGAAGGTCATCACCGGCGAGCCCCTGAGCAACATCAGGGGGGAGGTGCGCATCAGCGTCTTGACCAGCCAGAAGCGGAAGTAAGCCAGGCTCCAGATGCGGATCTCCTGGGGACGGAAGCGCCCGACGATGATCCACTTCGCCGCCACCGGCAGGATGCACATGATCAGGAACACCGCCGCCGCGTAGGCCGTCGAGCGCAGGTAGATCTCCAGGAAGCTCAGGCCGTGCTCCTGCCACTGGTGGTTGCCCGGCCCCGACTCCGGGAACACCCACTGGTACCACACGACCGTCAGCAGGCCGGCGACCACGCAGTAGCCGAGGTAGACCAGCGTCTGCAACACGCCGCATAAAATGTACTCCCAGGTCCGCGCGTCCATCGGCGCAGGCGTCTCCGGGACGGACGCCACCGCCGGTGAAGGCTCCTGCGGCTTCTCCTGCTCCGCCGGTGCCAAAGCAGCAGCCAGGGCAGAGACACTCGGGCTGGCATACACGTCCTTCATCGACACCGAGGGCAGGTCCGGCTCCTTCCGCACCCGCGCACAGAACCGCGCCATCACCAGAGAATCCGCGCCCAGGTCCTGGAAGAAGTCGGCATCCGCCGGGACCTGCTCCACGCCGAGCACACCGGACAACACCTCCGCCAGCCGGACCTGCACCCGCGCAGCCGCCGGCGCCGCTTCCGCTGGTGCCAGCGCCGCGGCCAGCGCCGAAATCGAAGGGCTCTGGTAGATATCTCTCATCGACACCGACGGCAGATCCGGCTCCTTGCGCACCCGCGCACAGAACCGCGCCATCACCAGCGAATCCGCACCCAGGTCCTGGAAGAAGTCGGCATCCGAGGGGACACCATCCTTTTCCACTACCGCTGCGAGAAGTTCAGCCAGCCGGCGCTCAAGGTCACCGGCCGACCCCGTGGCCGGGGGGACTGGAGACTCGCTCCCCGGCGGAGCTGCGGGAGCCGGGGGACGCGGGTGGAAACGGTGGGCTCTTTCAAGGTTGCTCGTCATATCTCAACCGTTGGGCCCAGCCGTAAGCCCCTACTGTGGCGGAACTGTGAACCTGCTGTGGAGTAGGAGCTTGGCTGCACCGGCCACTGTCAGGGTGTCCTGACAACGAGTTCCGCCCCGGCCCGCGGAACCTTCGCCGGCCGGGGACGGGATCTGCGGCGGCTTCGCCTCGGAGGCCCCCGCACCTGCGCTCCTGATTCGACCCCGCGGAGACGTCCGGGTCCCGCATCTGCTGGCGGGCTTGGACGGCGGAGCCGGCCAGCAGATGAGGATCCTGGGGTGGGGCGTTAGCGTATGCCTTCCTGCGCGTACTCCAACACGGCCTGTGCGTTGGATTGATCGACAACGGCTGGTCCGGTGAGGGTGGCCTGCCCGCCACCTACTTTGAATGCGCCGCGGTGGTTCTGCCACAGTGCGTCGACGGACAGGTATCCCTGGAGCCACGGTTGCTGATCGACCGTGAAGAGAATATCCCCATCGACGATGGCTTGGGCCAACTCGCCGTTCATGTCAAAGGATCCGGCCTTTACATCGCTGCCGGCCTCTTCACGCGATGCCAGCACCGTCAAAGCAATCGGAGCGTCCAGAGCCACCACCGAATCGGCGTCCGAAGCTGTCTGCAGTTTCGCGGTAGTGGTGGAGGCGACCTGAGTCATGTCGCTGCCCTGAACGTATAGGATCTCGGTTTTCGGCAGGACTTCCTTTAAACCCTCACAACGCGTTTCCAGGCCGACGTTGCCCTGTTCGTGGATCACGCAGATCGGGTTCTGCAGCCCTTCTTCCTTAAGCTTTTCACCTGCAGCTTCGCCCGCGAGACGTTCGTCGCTGCCGAAGTGGGCGAAGGCGCCGAAGTCTTGGAACTGGTCTGTACCGGAATTCAAGGTGACAACCGGGATACCGGCTTTCTCTGCATTTTTCAGGACGTCCTGCAGGGCATCGGGTTTGGCCAGGGTGACCGCAATGCCGTCAACGTCCTGCTCGATGTACTGCTGCACAAGCTGTGACTGGCGCCCGCCTTCCGGGTCGGAGGCGTAGAGCAGTTCAGCGTTGTCCTTGGCTGCGGCTTCCTCGGCGCCTTTGCGTATCGTGTCCCAGAACGTGTTTCCGGGGGCGGCATGCGTGATCATCGCGATCTTCATCCGCTCGGTCTGGGCAACCTGACCGGCGGCTTCGCCGCCGTCGTTATTCTGCGGCCGTCCGCCGGTGCTGGAGCAGCCCGCCATGGCGAGGGCGGCGGCAAGCACTGCGCCCGCCGCGAAGTACCGGGCCGACGTTCTAGATGCTGCTTTCTGCCTGCGACCACGCTGTTGCAGTTTCATGAATCTTTCCTTTCGGGGCGGATCCCGTTGCCGGGTCCATTACTTCAGGCGGAAGGTGCCGGGATCACCCGACGGGCTGGCCAACCAGGTCGTTCACCGGAACACTGCGGCCATCTTTGCTGGACTTCAGGGCGGCACCGACGACCTTCATCATCCGCAGGGCGGTGTTGAAATCGGTGTCCATAGGGGCCGCTGCCTGGACACTGCGCAGGAACTCCTGGATCTCGGCAATGAACGCCTCGGCGTAGCCGGTCCCCACGCCCGCACCGGGCATGGCCGCCACATCAAGAAAGTACGGGTGGGCCGGACCGGTAAAGACCCGGCGGGGCCCGTTGAAGGCCGTGTCCCCGGATTCCGCACGGAAGATGCTGAACTCGCCGGAACTGATGGAGTCGAAGTGGGCGTGGCCCCGGGAGCCGAAGACCTCGACGCCTAGGGAGTTGGGAATGCCGGTAGCGATACGGCTGAGAGTGATCTGGCCGATGGCCCCGGTTTCCAGGGCCACGGTCAGCAGTGCGATGTCGTCGTTGGTCACCGGACCCGTTTCGCTGGAAGTCGCGCCGCCGTGTCCGATGGCTCCCGCCGCAGCGAGTGGTCGTTCGGTGATAACGGTGCGCAGAGTGGCGCTGCTGACCTCGCTGATCGTTCCGGCAACGAACTGGAGCGCGTCGATGGCGTGGGCTCCGATATCCAGTAAAGCCCCGCCGCCCGCTTGCTCCTGGGAGTAGCGCCAGGTCAGGGCGCCGGAGGGGTCGGCTGCGTAGTCCGCGTTGTACCAGGCCCGCACAGTGTGGACCTCGCCCAGCAGGCCATGCTCGACGGCCTGCTGAAGCGCCGCCAGCCCGGGCAGGCGGCGGAAAGAGAATCCAACACCCGTAACGGCCGGGGATGCCGCAGCCAGTTCAGCTAGAGCCGCGGACTCTTCCGGCGTGCGACCGATCGGTTTTTCGGCGAACACGTGCTTACCGGAGGCGATGACGCGGGAGAGCACGTCGCTGTGCAGGAAGTTCGGCAGGGCGACGCTGATGACGTCGACGTCCGAGGCGATGAGGGCATCGACGTCGGCGGTTGCGCGGGCGAAGCCGTAACGGCGGGCAACGGACTGCGCGAGGTCCAGGTTGGGGTCGGCGATGGTGTCCAGCTCGATCGAGATGGGCGTTTCGGAACGGGCCATCATTGCGTTCCGGAAGCCGAAGGCATGGGCCTGTCCGGCCATTCCGGCTCCAATGATGCCAATACGCAGGGGACGTGACACGGGTACTCCTGATCAGTGAGAAAAAGGGCGGATTTGGATTAGGCCGGTGCGTCAGCGGACGCGGGTACGGGCGCCGCAGGATGTGATGTGCTGCAGGGTGCGGGTGGCGATGGGCAGCGGAACACCGAAGTCGCGCACCGGGTAAAGGTCCTGTTCGACGATCGCGAAGATGTCTGGATCGATGTCGGTTACCGCGTCCAGAATGGGCGCGAAGTCCGGAACCCCGTTAGGCGGTTCCGTCATGATGCCCTGCCGGACGGCATCTGCGAACGGTATATCGTTCTTGAGCACGTCAGCCAGAAGCACGGGATCGACCTGCTTCAGGTGCAGGTAGCCGATCCTGTCCGGGAACTCGCGGACCAGCCGCAGGCTGTCGCCCAGGTAGTAGGCGAAATGACCGGTGTCCAGGCACAGGTTAACGAATTCGGGGTCCGTTGCCTGGACCAGTCTGGAGACTTCCCCGTAGGTCCCGACCGGACTCTCGGCATGGGAGTGGAACTGCTGGCGCAGTCCGAATTCCTCCAGAAGCCGGCGCCCGAGTTCCTCGTGTCCGGCAAAAAAGCGGTCCCACTCATCGACGCTGAAAGTCCGGGATCCCTGTACAGCGCCGTCCGGGCCGCGGACCCACAGCTCGGGGATCACGATCAAATGCCGCGCACCCAAAGATTGCACCAAAGCTGCGACTTCGCGGACGGACGGCCAGACAGCCTCCAGCGCCCCGGCGCCCTTGTGAAGTGCAGTGAAGACCGTTCCGCCCGAAAGCGAGAGGTCGAACCGGGACAGCTGGTCCCGAAGCTTGGCAGCGTCCGTACCGAGATAGCCGAAGGGACCGAGTTCGGTCCAGTGGTAGCCGGCCTCATGGACCTCCCGCAGGTACTGCTCCGCGGGCGGCTGCGCAGGATCCTGCGGGTTCCATACACCCCAGGAGTCCGGCGCCGTTCCCACGCGGACACCGGTATCTATTGCCGTGGATGTGAGCAACGCTGCTCCCTTCCCTCAGGGCATTCGGCTCCTGTACGAATGCGATGCACACCACACTAGAGCGCTCTAGTAGGATCGTCAATAGATGTTTTTCCTGTACTAACATCGGCAATAGCGCAGGGTGTCCGTGCACCGGGAGCAGGAGGTTGTCTTTTGAAATCCGCCACTATGGAGGACGTCGCCCGGGAAGCTGGTGTCTCGCGGGCCTTGGTTTCGATTGCTTTCCGCGGGGTGTCCGGAGTCAGCGACGAGACCCGGGAACACATTTTCGCCGCGGCTCAGCGGTTGAACTACCAGCCCAACCGCATCGCTTCCCTGCTGGCCAGCAAGTCCACAAGTTCCATCGGCGTCTTCCTCCTCGACCTGCACAATGACCTGTTCGCGGACGTTCACGACGGCATCCGGAAAGCTATCGCCGGGTCCGGCAAGCACATGGTCCTATCCGTCGGGTCCGTCGAAGGCGAACTCGATGCAACCGCGCTCAATGCCCTGATCCAGTCGCGCGTGGGCATCATCATAGCCGCCGGCCTCCTGCTGCCGGACGAGGACCTCCTGAAGTTCTCCCGTAGTGTCCCCATCCTCAGCACCGCCCGACGTGTACCGGGACTCGACAGCGTCTATTCCGACAATCTGAGCGGAGCGCAAGCCGCCACCCGACACCTGCTCAACCTCGGGCACCGCCGTGTTGTCTTCCTGGCCAACCCTCAGACCGACGGCTACCTCGAACGTCAAAAGGGTTTCGTAACCGTCATGAAAGAGGCCGGGCTAACGCCCGAAATCCAGCCCTCCGCGTACTCACGGACGCAGGCCGCGCGAGATATCGGCCCCCTGCTCGACCACCCCGACCGTCCCACGGCAATCTTCGCCCACAACGACCAGTCCGCTCTCGGTGTCCTCGATGCCATCGCCGCCAGGGGAATGCGCGCACCATCCGATATTTCCGTGGTCGGATACGACAACACTTCCGCAAGCACTCCCCCAGGCATAGCGCTGACAACAGTCGACATTCATGCACAGGACTTGGGAAGGACCGCTGCCGAGAAAGCCCTACAACGACTAACCGACCCCGGAGCGCCGATTATTGATTTGGCCTCGGAACCGACCCTGATCGTCCGCGGCACCACAGGCCCTCCTCCGCACGCCTCATAGACAAGCGCAACACGCGCCAGACTGCGGCGCTTCACCCCCCGTTCTCCCGAGTGCTTGGCGGCGCACGCACCTTGTCCTCCCAGGCCTGCGCGTCCGCACGCAGAGGCGGGACCTTACCGCTATTGCCCATTAAGTAGACAGTTTGCGATGCCCATTTCAGGATCATGGGGCCAAAATGCACAGACTGTTTACTCCATTGAGGACTGATTGCGCAGCCGATGGGTGCAGGTCACACTCAGACAAGACCATGATGTCCGCGAGTACTGAGGAGTCCCATGACCGCCGTTGCAGGCCACCGTGCGAAAGCCGCCGCCCCCTTCGCTACCGAGGCCACCGCCACCGTCCCGCAGGCCGTGGCCCAGGTCGTGCGTGAGCGTGCTACGACCCTCTTCGGGCTGATGGGCAACGGCAATGCCCATCTGATCAGCGAGCTGACCAGCACGGGTTTCCCGTTTGTCACCGTGCGCCATGAGGCCGGCGCCGTGGCCGCGGCGGACGCGTTCTTCCGCGCGTCGGGCAAGCTTGGCACGGCCACCGTCACCTACGGTGCCGGGTTCACGAACACCCTCACTGCCCTGTCCGAGGCCGCTATCGCCCGTATCCCGCTGATCCTGATCGTCGGCGACGCTCCCACCTCCGGGCCGCGCTTCTTCGATGTCGACCAGGTCGGCATGGCCGCTGCTGCCGGCGTCGAGACGGTACGCCTGGACGCGCAGGACCCGGCCGCCCAGATCCGTGAGGCCTACGACCGCGCCGCGGCGGAGTCCCGGCCGATCGTCGTCGCCATCCCCTATGACCTGGTGGAGGCCCCGGTGCAGGCCGCCACGCAGCCGGCCGAAGCACCGCAGCTCACGACGCTGGCCGCTGCCACGCCGGCGGCCACGGAACTCGAGCCGCTGGTCGCCGCGCTGCGCGGCGCAGAGAAGCCGCTGATCATTGCCGGCCGCGGCGTCGTCGACTCCGCCGGGGCCCCAGAGGCCCTGCGCCGACTGGCCGACGGGCTGGGAGCCTTTATCGCCACCTCTGTGATGGCCCGCCAGGTGGCCGGGCCCGAGGGCGACCTGGGCATCGCCGGCGGCTTCGCCCGGCTCGAACGCGTGGAGATCATGCGACAGGCCGACGTCGTGCTGGTGGTCGGAGCGGGCATGAACCCGTTCCAGATGCGCTATGGCACCCTCGTGTCCGAGGACGCCCTCGTGCTTCAGGTAGACTCCCGCGCCGGCCAGCGCGGTGAGCGCACGGACCGCTTCCTCGTCGCGGACGCAGGTGCCGCGCTGGCGGCCCTGGCGGCGGCGTTCGGCGCCACCCCGCAGGAGAACGGCCGGCCCGACGGCGGCTGGCGGGGCCGACAGTCCCTGTCGGCGGCCCCGCGCGTGGAAGGCATGCGCGCGGACGGCTCCATGGAGGACGGGCTGGCCGAGGACGGTCGGCTGAACCCGCGGACGATGGCGCTGGCGCTGGAGGACATCCTGCCCCGCGAGCGGACTTTCGTGCAGGATGGCGGACATTTCATCGGGTGGATCCCGCTGATGTGCTCCGTACCGGATGCGCGTTCCCATCTGTTCGTAGGCACGGCTTTCCAGTCGATCGGGTTGGGCTTTCCCTCGGCCGTGGGTGCCGCGGTGGCCCGTCCCAACCGGACCACAGTGCTGGTGACCGGTGATGGCGGAGGGCTGATGGCGCTGCCCGACTTCGAAAGCTTCGTACGCCAGGCGCGCAGCGGGGTTGTGGTCGTTTTTAACGATGCCGCCTATGGTGCCGAACTGCACCAGTACGCCGCCCGCGGACTGGATGAAGCGGCCATGCTCATCGAGGAGGTGGACTTCGCCGCCCTCGGCCGCGCCTTCGGCGCCGACGGCATTAAGGTCCGGAGTCTACAGGACTTGGATGCCCTCAAAGACTGGGTGTCCCGCGGCGCTGAGGGCGTGTTCGTGCTGGACTTGCCGATCTCCCAGGCCGTGGTCGCCGAGTACATGGCTGAGTCGATGGCCGGTGCCCGGCCGGCGCCACGTCCGCTGCCGGTGGGCTCATGCACTGTTTCCGCTATAGATTCATGAAAATTACTCATTTCTGCACGCCACTACACTCCGAGGACCTATGCCCGTCGACCAGCTCCCCGACACCGTCGAAGCCCTGCATACTGCTCTGCCCGGCCGGGTAGACAGCGACCCTGCCCTGCTCGCCCCTTACACCGCCGATCGTTCCGGCCACCGCTCCTCCGGGACGCCGCTGGCCGCGGTCCGGGCCCGCAGCGTCGAAGACGTCCAGGCCGTCTGCCGGATCGCTTCGGCCGCGAGCATCCCCGTGGTCACGCGCGGTGCCGGGAGCGGCCTGGCCGGCGGTGCAATCGCCGGGCCCGGCGAAATCATCCTCTCCCTGGCCGAGATGGACCGCGTCCTGGAAATTTCGGAAGAAAACCGGCTGGCCATCGTCGAGCCCGGCATCCTGAACGGCCGCCTCAACGCCGTACTCGCCGATTACGGCCTCTGGTGGGCTCCCGATCCGGCCAGCAAGGACATCTCCACTGTCGGCGGGAACATCGCCATGAACGCCGGCGGCCTGCTCTGCGCCAAGTACGGAGTCACCCGGGAAGCGGTCCTGGCCCTTAAGGTCGTCCTCGCCGACGGAACCCTGCTCTCGGTGGGACACCGAACCGTCAAAGGCGTCACGGGCTACGACCTGTGCGCGCTAATGATCGGGTCCGAAGGGACGCTGGGCATCATCGTGGAGGCCACGCTCAAACTTCTGCCTGTCACCGAAGGCGAGACGGTCACGATCGGCGCGTTTTTCACCACGGTCGAGGAGGCCGCGGCCGCGGCTTCCTCGGTCACCCGGCGGGGGCATGTACCAGCCATCATGGAGCTGATGGACAATCGGACGCTCGAATGTGTCGCGCGCTATGCCGGGCAGGACATCTCCGATCGTGGTGCCTACCTCCTCATCCAGTGCGATGGGCCGGCCGCAGCAAAGACAGCCCAGCACATCGCCAGTGTTGCTGCGAATGCCGGCGGGGCCGTCGAGATCACCACGGATCCCGACGAATCGCACCGCCTGCTCAACTTCCGCCGCAGCGCCTTCCCCGCCTTGGAAGCCATGGGCACCATGCTGGTCGAGGACATTGCCGTGCCCCGTGACCGCATGGCGGCCGCGTTCGCCGCGATCCGGTCGCTTGAGGACAAATACGGCGTACTGATCCCCACGACCTGCCACGCCGGCGACGGAAACCTGCACCCCACCTTTGTCTTCCAGGGAGAGGAAGTGCCCTCCGCAATCTGGGCAGCGGCGGGCGAACTGTTCACCACCGCACTCGACCTCGGCGGTACACTCACCGGAGAACACGGCATCGGCCTGCTCAAACGCGACTGGCTGCAGGACGAACTCGGCCAGGACCAGTACGAGATCCAGCGCAGGATCAAACAGGTCTTCGACCCGCTCAACATCCTCAACCCCGGCAAAGTCTTTCCTCCGGAAGCTTGAAAGCGCCCTGGGCACCTATTTGCCGGGCCGTGAAGATCTGCCTGTTTGGGTTCCGGGTGGCAACAGCCGCAGTCCATTCTTGACAGCGACATGCATTCGCTTCTTCCACGGCCTTGCGTCCCCCAAAGGAGGGGCATTGACTTTTCCCCGAAGTGGGGGGCTGATGTTTTCACAAGATCAATAGGCCATCCTCTTGGTGTGGCCGAAGGTGGTTGCCGACATTCCCGAATGGATGCTTGGCCACGATCCGGACCCGGTTTCGTCTTCCGCCCCCGCTGGCGATGCCGGGTCCGGTTATCCTGCTGCTCGATATGCGTGTTCAGGTACAGACTTAACCTGGCTAGAGCCCGCGCATGCGCAGCGCGGCCAAGTTTGAGAAGGCTGGACAACGGGTCTTAGCCCGCCTGCGTCCGCACCCTCCACTGCGCAAAGGTTAGGCACGGCAATCCCAGCCCGTGCCTGCACCCGCGCCGGGTACACAGCCGGACGGCATCCGGGCAGCTGTGAGACGTGAACTCACGCTGCTCTGAACTGTAGGGATCAGTGAATCAGCCGAAATTCGACAGCCACGCCCACGATATAAAGATCGCTCCCAATACAGTGAGGACAGCCACGATTGCGGCGAAACCCCAACGTCCAGTGCTCATGATTTCCCCCAATGCTCAGGAGAGCCTCCCAGCCCTCGTCCGTGCACTTCCGTATAGTGTGGCGTAGGCCGGGCAATCCAGCAACAGCCGCCGGCCACACGGATAGATAACCCCAGGTAGCAGTACGGGGATGCCGCCCATGTAACAACTCATAGCCCGGGCACCGCGGCCGTCGCGGAGAGCCATTCCCGGCTGGCTTCAGACCCACGGGCAAGTCCGTCCCTGGCCTTCGATTGCCGGGCCTCCAGGCCATGGCGACTGTGGGGAAGCACCAGCCCCGCCCCATCTCTGCCCGCCGCAATCCACGTGTGGGAAATGGCGCTGACAGCCCCGGAAGGCCACACCATTACGGAGCTGTCCAGCGGCGGTGTCCGCACTTTCAAGCCGGAGAAACCAAGGCGCCGGCAGGAGTCATAGCCGGCGGACCATCCTCAGTCGGGCAATCGTCCGATGCCCGCCCATCCCATGACGATACGCTCCCCTGCACCTCTGAATGGGCGCACAAGCCAACAAATCATTAGCGCGGCATAGGCTTGACGTCGCACTTGCATTTTGCAAGCATGAGCCGTATGAGCCTTTTCATCACCTGCCCGGTTGAGAGCGTCGAGCGTGCGACCGCCTTCTATACCTCCCTCGGCTGGACCCTCAACGCCAAGATGTCCGATCACAACGTGTCATGCTTCGCGATCGCGCCCGAGCAGTTCGTCATGCTCGGCAGCCGCGAGATGTACGCGAGCATCGGTGGCCCCGAGGAGCTGGTCGGCGGACCCGAAACCCCCTCGAAGGTCACGGTCTCATTCGACCTCGGCAGCCGCGAGGCGGTCGACGAGCTCATCGAACGCGCCGGCGCCGCCGGCGGGCGCATCGGTGACACCGACGACTACCCCTTCATGTACCAGCGCCAATTCGACGACCCCGACGGCTACCACTACTCGCCGTTTTGGATGAAGCCGGACGCCGATCCGACTGCGTGAGCGACCTCGCCGCGGCCCTCGACATCGTCGGAGCACGGTGGGCCCTGCTCATTGTGGAGCGGCTGCTCGACGGGCCACAGCGCTACGGCGATCTGCAGCGTGACCTCGGAGTGCCGACGAACATGCTCGCGACCCGCCTGCGCGAGCTCGAGGCCGCCGGCGTGCTGTCCCGCATGCCCCTCCGGCACAACACCCGGGCCTACGCGCTGACTGATCGCGGGCTCGCCCTGCGTGAGGCGATCGTCGCACTGGCACGCTGGGGCGGCGAGGAGGCCTAAGTTGAGGGCGGAGTCGCGATGCACTCCTACAAGCTCCCCCGACAGCTCGACCCGCGCGATCGTCGCGGCCATCGACCCCGGGCTGAAGACCCTGGCACACGAGGGAGAGTCCGCCTACCGGGACCGCTTTGAGCTGGTCTACCGCCGCACGCGCGAACGAGCAGTTTTCACCCCGGGGCCGGGGCGGTTACTGCTTCGGTGCGTCGGTTGGGGCGACGGCGAGGGCTCACATCCCTCTACTCGTGGCTCTGTCCACTGTGATGGTGACCTGCCCGACGGGAAGCTCCATGGTGGTCGTCACCTCGGTGCCGCAGCCCACGGTACCGGAGCCGAGTTCGCCGTCCGCGTTGCTGACCGTCACGGTGACCGAGCCCGGGCCCTGGCAGGCGATGCCGATCGCCTGCCAGCCTGCCGCCGTTGGCGTGAACTGGGTGCCTACTTCGCTGCCGGGAGTGATATACCCGGAGGCAATCGAAGCTCCGGGCGACCCCCAGCGCTCTTCATTGAACTGCTGGCTCGCCCAGTCGCCGTGATCAGCAGCCGAGGGCGCGTCCTCGGTCCCGCCGGTGCACGCGGTCACCGCCAGGAGCAGGGCCATGGCCAGGGAGCTGAGGACCGGACGGACTGTCATGGCCGCAGCCTAGCGGACTTCGGTCGAGCGGGAGCTGCCGCCCCCTGTTGCAGCTTGGTATCGGCGGATCCTGGCAACGTCTGTCAGCGCCCAGGCGGCGTCGACGGGGATATCATGCCGTTCGGTCCAGGACCAGAACCGTTCGGCTTCATCGAGCAGCGCCACACAGAACGCGGCCGGGTCGAGGCGCAGCCGGGTGTCGCCGACGGTGACAAGGGCGCCGCCGCGAATGCGTTCCAGGATGACCTGCAGCGGCTGGTCCGGGAACACCGTCTCGCCGCGTCCGCTGGACAGGTAGCCGTCGACCGTGCCGACCAGGCTGTGCCAGATGCCGCAGACGTCGTCCCAATTCGGGACACCGAGCAGCGGAATTCCGTCCCATGCGAGCCTGACGACGCCGTCGTTGTACCGGAGCTTGTGACAGACGCCGATGCGCAGCCACGCCTCGGCCGCAGCATCCTCGTCACCGAACAGGTCCGCCAGGTACGTCTCGGGGCGCGCGGCGAAGTCGTCGCGGCCCTCGACCGCGCGGACCAGGATGCCGGTCCTGCTGGTCAGCATTGGTTCGCCCCAGGCTCCGATACGTGAAGGTCGGGTAGGGCCGGGTGCGGGTCCTCGAACCAGGAGATCTCGACGTCGGTGATGCGTCCGTCCTCATGCCAGAGCAGCACCAGCGCTATGTCGCCAGGGTCCGTCCTTCCCCGGATGTCTGCTTCGAAAGACAGCGGGCACTCGGTGTCCGGCGGGAGCAGGGGCACGTCACCGGTCACCTGGACAGTGAAGCATTCCGGACAGTGTTCCTCCGGCATCGTGCTGCACGACGCCAATTGGGCCTCAAGCACCGGCGCCAGTCCGCCGGCGCGCCCGACGAGCTGACCGAAGAGGGACTGCTGCGGACGCGTCGGCTTCATGGCATCAGCCTAGCCATGCCTCAGCCCTGAACGCGGAGCCGGGCGGGAAGCTTGGCGTCCCTGGCCGCGCCACGCGCGGAGCCGGGCGGGAAGCTTGGCGTCCCTGGCCGCGCCACGCGCGGAGCCGGGCGGGAAGCTTGGCGTCCCTGGCCGCGCCACGCGCGGAGCCGGGCGGCAGCGCGATGCCGAGGTCCGCTCTGGCCATAGTCGCCCAGCCCCCGCTGAAAGCACCAACCCGCCGAAAGCCTACGCGGCGCCCTGAAAAGAGGCGCCGCGTAGCCTGCTTCCCCAAGTAATACGGCTGATGTCCGCAATGACGAGGACTGCCCCGGTTGGCCGGGCAGTATGCACTGCGCACATCTGGACTTCCTCATGGTTGCTCCCGAGACTTCACGGCCCCGGTTTCCCGTTGGGTTTGAGGGAAAGCAGCACTTCAGCGGCTCCGCCCGGATTGTAGGACCGGATTGCTGGCTGATCCGTGGCTATTCGGTGTTGAGGAGGTCGGCGATCTCCTGCAGGGCGAGGCGCAGCTGCAGGTCGGTAGGGGCGCCGTAGCCGAATACGATGCCGTTACGTCGTGGCTGGGTGCCGGCGTGGTAGTAGGTCTCAAGTGGGGCGACCTGGATGCCGCGCTCGGCGAGGAGCGTGACGATATGTCCGGCCGGTTTCCCGTCTTCCCAAGAGAGGGCGGCGTGCAGGCCGCCCTCGATCGCGTCCAGTTGGATGTGCGGGGCGAGGTTGGCGGTAGCGGTGATGACGAGGGAACGCCGGTGCGCGTATTCCCGCCCGACGCGGACCAGATGACGGCGCAGGCCGCCATTGCGCAGAAACTCCGCGAGGGCCGTCTGGACCAGACCGGACACGGGCTGCCCGAGGGTTTCACGGACCTCGAGGACCCGGGCGCGCAGACCGGGGTCCGGGATGACGAGATAGCCGCAGCGCAGCCAGGGGGTGAGTGTCTTGGAGTAGCTGCCGATCAGCGTCACCCGGTGCCCGCTATCGAGGGAGGCGATGGCGGGCAGCGACGGTGCACCGTGCCGGAACTCGCTGTCGTAGTCGTCCTCGAGAATGACCGCGCCCATGTCATTCGCCCAGGCGAGCATTGCCAGACGCGCCGCGACCGGCAGCCTGCCGCCCAAAGGGTACTGGTGGCTCGGGGTGAGCAGCACTGCGGCGAACGGTCCCGGTTCCCGGACGAGTGCGTCCGGGTCCATGCCGCCCTCCCTGACCGGGATCGGGACCGGGGTTGCTCCTAGGCGGGCGATCACCTTTTGCGCCGTGGGATAGCCCGGGTCCTCGGTTGCGATACGCGCACCTGCCGGACCTTCCGCGCGCAGCCCGTGAAGCAGCAGTCCGAGGCCGTCGCTCGTGCCGGCGGTCACCACGATCTCACCGGCACCGCACTGCACGCCCCGGGCGGCGCGCAGGTGATCGGCGATCAGCAAACGCAGACCCTCGTCACCCGCAGGCGGCGGCGGAAGGGAGGGCATCTCGCGCTTGACCGCATTGCGCCAGGCCGCCACCCAGTCGCGATTGGTGTGAAAGCTGGTCGACGGGCTCCCCGGCGACAGATTGATCACCCCGGAAGCGCGGTCGGGCGGGGAAGCGGCCCCCGGTGCCCGCCCCGGCCGGGCCGGTATGGGCTGCACTGCGGTGGCGGGCAGGTCATCCGCGACGAAGGTGCCGGCGCCCGGCGCACTGACCAGGTACCCTTCCCCGGCCAGGTCCTCGTATACCGAGACCACGGTGCCGCGTGAGACCCCCATCGCCGCGGCAAGGGCCCGGGTTGAGGGCAGCGGATCACCTGCGGCCACCTGCCCCGACAGCAGCGCCGCACGCAGCTGCCCGATCAGATGCTCGCGCGCGGTATGCCCTGGCGGTCGCGCGGTCTGGAGCACGAGGTTCATCGGGAACGCATGGCGCATACCCCCACCTTACTGGTCCAACCATTTGGCTCCTTTCCGGCATTGTGGCCGGACCGGAAACCTTCGTACCGTGTAACCGCGGCAGCACAAGGCCGGTCAGGCCCCGCTGCCAATGTTCCAGTACCACTACGAGAGCCAGGAAGAACCGCACCGCTCATGACTGATGCCACGACCGTTTCCGTCCGTCCGCTCGATCCCTCCGACGAACCCCGCTGGCGCGAGCTGTTCCGCGGCTACCGCGACTTCTACCGCCTGGACGAATCCGAGGAAGTCGTGGCGCGGGTGTGGGACTGGCTCATGGACCCTGGACACGAATGCCAGGCCCTGGTTGCCGAGGCCGCGGACGGCATCGTGGCGATCGGCCACTACCGCCGCTTCCCGCGCCCCTCCACCGGCACTGTCGGCATCTGGCTCGATGACCTCTTCACTGCACCCGAAGCCCGGGGCAAGGGCGCCGCACGTGCATTGATCCGCCGCCTCACCGAGATCGCAGGATCGCAGGGGCACTCAGTCCTGCGGTGGATCACCGCGGATGACAACCACCAGGCCCAGGCGCTCTACAACCAGGTCGCGGCCCGCACCCACTGGGTCACCTACGACGCCGCGGCGGCCAGCTCCTGAGCTGTGGGAAGAACCCCGATGACGACGACGAACCAGTACGGGCAGCCCATCGGTGATCCGGTTCCGGACTGGACACCGGCCGCACTTCCGGACACTCACACGCTTCCCGGACGATACTGCACACTCGAACTTCTCGACGCCGACCGGCACGCCGGCGACCTCCATACCGCCTACGCGGCCGCCTCCGACGACCGGGACTGGACCTACTTGCCGTACGGCCCGTTCCCTACGTTGGACTCCTACCGCGACTGGGCGATGGCCGCCGCGAAGAGCCGCGACCCCAGGCACTACGCCCTCATCAACAACGCCACCGGCCGTGCCCTCGGCACGCTCTCGCTCATGCGGCACGACCCCGCCAACGGGGCCATCGAGGTCGGCTGCGTCGCCTTCTCCCGCGCCCTCCAGCGCACCCCAGCCTCCACGGAAGCGCAGTTCCTGCTCATGCGGTACGCCTTCGACGACCTCGGGTACCGCCGGTACGAGTGGAAATGCGACAGCCTCAACGAACCCTCCCGCAGGGCCGCCGAGCGGCTCGGCTTCACCTACGAAGGCACGTTCCGCCACGCCGTCGTCTACAGGGGACGCAACCGCGACACCGCCTGGTTCGCCCTCACCGACCGCGACTGGCCGCCCGTGCGCGACGCCTTCGAGAAGTGGCTCGACCCCACCAACTTCGACACCGACGGCCGCCAGCGCGAACCCCTGCGGACACGCTGACCGGCCCTGCCGGACCACCATAAGGACGCCCCGCAACCGCAAGGGCCGAAATGCTACTGATCTCATCCATGCGTTTCAAGAGTAGAGTTCTTGATTGAACGGACGGTCAGGAATTAAGACCAGCTACCTTGCCCTCGGATCCTTCCGACGCAACACTAGGTAGGCCTGCGGCGGGATGCCATCCCGCTCCGCCGCGGGTCCCGTCGGCCCTGCACGCCATAAGCCCCGCAGTGCCGGCTCCTCCCCTCCCTCCGCCTCGCTTTGAGGCGTGCTCCAATCTGATTCAACGAGGAGTCTGATGACGAAGAAGTCCGCGTTAGCGGCAATTTCATTAATCCTGTCAACCAGCCTAGTTTCCGGGATGGCTGCTCCCGGCGCCATAGCCCAGGAACCAACGGCAGCGCAGGTCAGCCCCCAGGTCTCCGAAGCAGGTAAAGCAACCATCAAACGGGACAGCTACGGCGTTCCCCATGTTTATGCGGAAACCACCCGCGATCTCTTTTACGGTTATGGCTACGCCGTCGCCGAAGACCGGATGTTCCAACTCGAAATGGCAAAGCGGGCCGTCCTCGGGACCTCCGCCGAGGTGCTTGGGCCAGACTACGTGGAGATTGACAAGCGTTCCCGTGCCTCCTTCGATCCTGAGGCCATTGAGGCCCAGATCGAGGCTCTGCCGCAGGAAGACCGCGACATTCTCGAAGGTTACGCCGCCGGCTTCAACGAGCGCGTTCATGAGGTCATGGCGAACCAGGAGAACCTGCTGCCGAAGCAGTTCACCGATTACGGCTTCGAGCCCAGCATCTGGAGCGGTTACGACGTCGCCATGATCTGGGTGGGCACCATGGCCAACCGCTTCTCGGACAGCGCCGGCGAGCTGTCCAACCTCCAGGTCCTCCAGCAACTCACCGCCGAGTACGGCGCGGAGCAGGGCCAACTGCTGTTTGACCAGTTGCAGTGGACCGAAGATCCAACAGCGCCCACCACGGTACCCCGCGAGGACAAGAAGCACCCGAACAAGCTGGCCGTGGACAGCCCTTCCCAGCTGGCCGATCTTGCCAAGGTCTCACCGGACCTGGAAGACACCGGGCTGGCGTCCATGAAACAGTTCGGCGGCGGTGACTGGCCCGCAGTGAAACCCGAAGCCAGCAACCTCTGGATCGTGGGCAACAAGAAGTCCAAGGAAAAGGGCTCCATCCTCCTGAACGGCCCGCAATTCTCTTGGTTCAATCCCTCGTACGTCTACGGCATCGGCCTGCATGGAGCCGGATTCGATGTCACCGGCAACACCCCGTTTGCACACCCGACGATCCTGTTCGGCACCAACAAGAACATCAGCTGGGGCTCCACCGCAGGGCCGCTTGACGTCAACGACGTCTACCAGGAACAGCTAAACCCGGAGAACCCCCAAGAGTACAGGTACGACGGCCAGTGGCGCCCCATGGACGTGCGCACCGAAAAGATCGAGGTCGCCGGACAGGAACCCGTCGAACATCAGGTCTACTCCACCGTCCACGGCTACGTGACCAGCTTCGACGCAGCGAACAACACCGCCTACTCGAAGAAGCGCAGCTGGGCCGGCACGGAAATCCAGTCCTTCATGGCCTGGATCAAGATCATGAAGGCGCAGAACTGGGCAGAGTACCTGGAACAGGCCGAGAAGGTCGGCATCACGATCAACTGGTACTACGCCGACAAAGAAGGCAACATCGGCTACGTCTCTCCCGGAAAGCTGCCAATCCGCGCCGAAGGCCACGACCCGCGGCTGCCCGCCGTCGGCGATGGCTCCATGGAGTGGGAGGGCATCCGCCCCTTCTCCCAAAACCCCAAGGTCTACAACCCCAAGCAGGGCTACATCGTCAACTGGAATAACCAGTCGGCCGCCGGATTCAATGCCGGCTCCGGCAACTGGTCCCCCGTCGACCGGGTAAACGAGATCATCGAGCGACTGGAGGAAAAGCAGAAGTTCACCACCGACGAGATCTGGGATATCAACGAGGAAACGTCCTTCGCTGACCTGAATATCCGCTACTTCCGCCCGTTCCTCGAAGAGGCAGTGAAGACGCTCCCAGCGAAGGATTCCCTGGCCCAGGATGTCCGGCTCCTCACCAAGTGGGACGGCCAGCGGCGCGATAGGGACGACGACGGCAACCTGGATGGGCCGCAGGCACCGATCATGGACACCTGGTTGCCCATCCTCTTCGAATCCGTGCTCAAGGACGACCTTCCGGCCTCGGTGTTCGCGAACTACGCTCCGGGCACCGGCCTGGCGCGGCCCGCTAACGGCAGCAAACTCGTCTACAACGCCCTGCTGGGCGAGGACGCCGGCGTCAAGCAAAGCGTTGACTTCTTCAACGGCGCCGACAAAAAGAAGGTGTTGCTGGACACTTACCGCCAGGCGCTGGCCCAGTTGGGCGCCGAGCAGGGCGCGGACCGCTCAGCATGGAGCGTGCCGACACCCCAGCATGAGTTCTCCTACAAGAACTTCATCGGCGTCCCCCAGGCGAATCCGGAAGAAAACCTGACCGGACCCGCCTACATGAACCGCGGCACACAGAACGACATCGTCTCGCTCTTCGGTTCGGAAGCCGGCATGTGTACGGTCGCACCTCCGGGGCAGAGCGGTTTCATCGCACCCGACGGCACGAAATCCGAGCACTACGCGGACCAGCTGCAAATGTATGCGGATTTCGACTGCAAGACGGAGAATCTGTACCCGCGGCAGCTCGAGGCAAATCTGGAAAACACCACCGTTCTGAAGTAACGCACCGAGAAGAACGAAGGCGGCAGGTCACATAGTGACCTGCCGCCTTCCGCTTCCAAGGCATGTCGCATAAGCCGGTGCCGTTACGCGACAGCAAAACCCGAGCACTTATGCATGGCCTGCATGGGACGCTAGGGCCTTGAATTCCAGGCCTACCGCATCTCGTTGCTGTCCCGTTGGAGTATTCTCCAGCGCTCCACTCCCCCAAGCATGTGTCGGTGCGGCCAAGAATTCCCGGTCGACATAGTCACGGTTATCGGCGATTACCGTGATCCCAGGTGCGGCGCTTTGAGGAAGTAGGTGCCGGCTGCGTTTTGACCGCTGTAGTTGGCCGGGCTCAATGCTGCGCGGCTGAGGCAGGTATGGCCGGATTCGTGGCGAGGCCTCAATGACTGTGACATAGCCACAGGCGACTATTGAAGATCAGCGCCTTCCCTTATCGGGAAGGCGCTGATCTTCGGCCCGTCAACCGAGGGGCCTCGATGCCAGGCTCCGGCGTCGATTTTGTTCGGGGTGGCGCGTTAAATGGTTTCGGCGACTACCTTGTTGGTGATGCTCCCGACGCCTTCGATCTCAACGGTGACGGTATCGCCGTCGTGCAGGAACAGCTGCGGGTCGCGGCGGTAGCCGACTCCGGAGGGAGTGCCGGTGAGGATGATGTCGCCGGGTTCGAGGGTGGTGAATTCGGAAACGGTGGCGATGAGCCTACCGATGCTGAAGATCAGGCAGGACAGGTCCGATTTCTGCACGACCTGCCCGTTTAGAGTGGTGCTGATGCCGGCGGCGGTGAGGTCCACTTCCCCGGGGGTGACGATCCAGGGGCCGATGGGGGTGGAGTTGTCCCAGGCCTTGCCCTGCATCCATTGGTGGGTCTTGTACTGGTAGTCGCGGACGGTCACGTCGTTGCAGACCGAGTAGCCCAGCACGTGGTCCGGTGCGTTCTCTTCCGTAATGCGGCGCCCGCCCCGGCCGATCACGACGGCGAGTTCGCCCTCGTAGTCGACCTGACGGCCTTCAGGCGGGAGAATGATGTCGTCGTTGGGGCCGATGAGGCTGGAGGCGTATTTGGGGAACATCACCGGATAGGTTGGCAGATCGCGCTTGGTCTCTTCGATGTGGGACTTGTAGTTCAAGCCAACGCAGATGATCTTTCCCGCCCTGGGCGAGACCGGCCGCATCTTCACGTCGTCGGCCGCCACTTTGTCCTGGACCAGCCGTTCGGCTGCCTCGAGGACCTCGGTAGGGGTGTCCGGACCGATCTCCGTGATGCCGGCCAGCGGGATCAGGTGGGAGCCGTCGACCTCACCGACGTAGCAGCGGCCATTGTGTTCATAGTTTGCGTATGCCATTGGTGGTTTCCTTCGTTGTCTAGAGGCTGTCGTTAGCTGGCGCTGACTTTGCGCCAGGTGGGCAGCTGCCCGCCCCAGAGGTTCACGCTGTTGGGGATGGGTTCCCAGCGGCGCGGAACGTAGGTGACGCGGTCGTCGTGGAACTTCTCCATTTCGGCCGAGAGCTCGATGTGGTTGCCGGCGGGGTCGTCGAAGAAGACGAACAGGTTGTTGCCCGGGCCGTGGCGGCCGGGGCCCCAGGCGACGTTGACTCCCAGCTCGGTGAGCCGGTCGCACCAGGCTTTGAAGTCTTCCCATTCGGCCAGGTCGTAGGAGTAGTGGTCGATGTCTCCGCCCTTGCCGGTGTAGACGACGGCGAGGGTGTGGTGGTCTCTGTCGGAGCGGAGCCAGCAGAAGTTGCCGTCCTGGAGCTGGTCTGAGATTCGGAAGCCGACCGTGTCCGTGTAGAAGGAGACCATCCGGGGGACGTTGCCGCTGCCCAGGGTGGTGTGCTGGAACTTGATCGGGCGGCGGCCGGTGTCGGCGGCGTTTTCGCCCTGGCGCTGGACCTGGGAGTGGAAGTGCACTTCGGTGCCGTCGGGGTCGAGGACCGCGATTCCCTGCGGTTTGCCGACCGGTGCTGTGATGTGTCCGGCTTCAAGCTCACGGACGGCATGCCCGGCTGCTTCCAGACGTTCCCGGATCCCGGCGAGACCGTTGGAGTCGCGTACTTCGAAGGCGTAGTAGGCCAGTCCCTTGGGTCCTTCGAGCAGGTCGATGACGTGGTGGCCGCCGCCCCAGCCGAGCCGGACCCCGTTGGTCAGTTCCTCATGCCGGATGAGGCCGAGGACGCGTCCGTAGAAGGCTTCGGCGGCCTCGATATCTGGCACATAAAAGCCGATGTGCGAGACGGCCGTTTCGCGCAGGGTGCCGACGGCGCCCTTTTCCTGCAGGACGGTACGGGTGGGTCGTTCCATGATGTTGTTTCCTCTCGGACGGGGGCGGATGTGGTAGCTGCTGGTAGTCGGTGCCGGATCAGGCGCGCCAGGCGGAGGTGGTGGCGATGACGGCGGGGGTATCGGCCGGGTTCCATACAGCCGCGGTGAACCGGTCGGGCCGCAGCAGCACGAAACAGCCTCGGTAGCGCTCGAACTCCCGGTACAGTCCGCCGTCGAGATCCATCAGGACGCCGGCGGCGCCGGTGTCCCGGGGCTGAGTGTCGCCCATGGGCACGTGCCATTCGGTAGCGCCGAACCGTTTGGCGAGTTCGGCAACGTCATTCCAGGCTGCCGGGTCTGTGTCCACGCCGAACAGTGACCAGCCGTTACCGACGATTTGGTCCAGCCGGGCCGCGGTGTGGGTTGTGGCTTCGAAGACCAGCGGCTGGCCGATGGCCAGGCCGGCATCAGCGGTCGCGGTGAGTCCCTGGCTGTAACGCGCCATCGGGCGGTAGCGCATTTCCTCAAAGAAGGCGCGGCCTTCTTCGGTCTCCAGTGCTGCCCGGACCAGTTCGTCGCGGCGTGCCGCTACCCGGGTGGAGGTGGTCATGACCACGCTGCCGAGGCGGACGGACTGGGCGATGATGGCGGCGGCGTGTGGCTTCCGCTCGGTCTCGTAGCTGTCGAGGATGACGTCGGGGGCCTTGCCGGAAACCACCTCGGCGATTTTCCAGGCGAGGTTCGCGGCATCGCGGATCCCCGAGTTCAGGCCTTGTCCGGCGAACGGGGGCATCATGTGGGCGGCATCTCCCAGGAGGAAGAACCGGCCCTCGCGCCATCGGTTGGCGTTGACGGCGTTGAACCGGTAGTTGACCGCTCGTTCCACATGGTGCGGCTCCAGGTCACGGTAGGGTGCGACGAGCTTGCGGATCAGTTCGAACTCCGGGCCCGTCTCCGGTTCACCTTCGCCGTCGAAGAGTCTGAACTCATAGCGGCAGCGTCCGTCCAGGCCGGGGACGATCACGTGCGGGCGGACCGGATCGCCGTGGTGCATTCCGTAGCGCTCGGTGTGCGGATCCTCGAGGGTGTCGGCGACCAGCCACACATCCGGATAGCTGCGTCCGGTCATGACGTTTCCGAAGAGTCCGCGCACAATGGACCGGCCGCCGTCGGCGCCCAGCACGTACCGGGCCGCAAAGCGCACGGTCCCTTCCGGCCCTTCCGCGGTGAGCTGGGCGCGGTCGGCGTCCTGCTCGACGCCGGTCACCCGCGTCCGGAAGCGCAGGTCCACGCACGCGGACCGGTTCAGGGCATCTGCCAGCACTTGTTCCAGGTCAGGCTGTGCGAACGGGTTCTTGAACGGATAGCCAAGGCGGTAAGGCACCGCCGCGCGGGCCTGGAACAGCGTTTTGTTCTCTGCGTCGTAATAGCGCGTCCCGGTGCCCGGAACGATGATGCCCAGGACGTCCCCGGCAATGCCTGCCTGCTGGTAGGTGCGCAGCGCCTCGTCATCAATGCTGATCGCCTTGGGTTCCTCACTGGTGCCCTCCCGCTGCTCCAGCACCGTCACCCCGATGCCGCGGGCGGC
Organism: Arthrobacter sp. USHLN218; assembly: GCF_037144715.1. Lineage (NCBI taxonomy): Bacteria > Bacillati > Actinomycetota > Actinomycetes > Micrococcales > Micrococcaceae > Arthrobacter > Arthrobacter sp. USHLN218. The sequence continues at coordinate 91,806 of NZ_JBBCYT010000003.1, read as the reverse complement.
CAGCAGGGCGGCCACGGTCATTCCGACGGGACCGGCGCCCACGACAAGGACGTCCGTGTCGACGCTTCCTTTTCGCTTGTCCATTTCGGTGTCCTCTCTGCCAAGCGTGCAATCAGCCTAAAGCCAATGTGTCCTATTTTCAAGGTCACATGTCCTGTAAAATAGGATTAGATGGCAAGGAGTGGGCGGGAAGGATGGATATGCTGAAGCGCATGGCAGCAGAAACAACGACGGCTAGCGGCTACCGCGACCGGAACAGCACCGCGGACAAGGCTCTGACGATCCTCGAAATGTTCAGCGAGCAGCAGCTCCATGTTTCGGCCGTCGAAGTCGCGTCCGAACTTTCGGTGGCCCGCTCGACCGCTTACCGCTACCTCGAGTCGCTTGTCTCGCGCGGATTCCTTGAGGAGTCCCCCGGCGGGGGCTTCCGGCTCGGCCTGAGGGTCCTGGAACTGGCCCGGCTGGCGCGCCAGGGATACGGCCTGTCCGAAGTGGCACTGCCCCGAATGCGTCGGCTGTGTGAAGAGTTCGGGCAGACGGTACTGCTGACCCGCCGCGCAGGCACCTCCGTGGTGTGCCTGGAACGCGAAGTGCCCGCGGGCCAGTTGCTGCGGATCTCTTACGAACGCGGCAGCCAGCTGCCCCTAACCGCGGGGGCCTCCGCGCTGGTCCTGCTGGGCTGGCTGCCCGAGGATGAGGCCCGCTCCCTGCTCGAGTCGGCCGAGCGGCCCCGCTTCACGCCGAATACGCTCTCTGGCGTGGAGGAACTGATGGGGCGGCTGCGGCAGATCCGCTCCGACGGCTACAGCGTCACCTACGCCGAGGTCGACCCGGACGCGCTCGGCATCGCAGCCCCCATCTTCGACCAGGGCGGAAACGCGGCTGCCGGAATCAGCGTCGTTGCGCTGGGCAGCCGGGTCAGCGAAAGCGAACGGGCCGACATCATCGAAGGGCTGCGTTCGGCGGCCGCTGAGATCAGCAAGGTTCTCGGCCTCGCCGAAGGATAACCGGCCGCGGGGGCTTCCTCCGGGCTCCTACATTCGGTCGTGGCTGCCATGCAGTTTTCGGGTGCAGTCCCCGGGACACGGTTTGGCGGCGCGCCGGCGACCTTCAAACAGGACGAGGGCGGTCTGTCCCGGACATGGTTGTCCGGGGCAGACCGCCCTCCTTTGTTCCCGCCCGTGTCAGAGGCGGGTGACGCCGATGGTGTGGTCAGTGGTGAATTCCTCGATGGCCCAGTCGCCGTTGAAGCGGCCCAGGCCGGAGTTGCGTTCCCCGCCGAAGGCCACGTGTGCCTCGTCCTGGATGGTCATCTCGTTAATGAAGGTCATGCCTGCCTTGACCTGGTGGGCGAACTGCAGGCCGCGGTCGAGGTTCTGGGTGAAAACCGCGCTGGAGAGGCCGAAGACGTGGTCGTTGGCCAGCCGGAGGGCGTGGGTCTCGTCCTCGGCGCGCAGGATGGCGACCATGGGTCCGAAGATCTCTTCGCGGGCGATTTCCATGTCCGGGGTGACGTCGGCGAACACGTGCGGGGGCACCACCCGGCCGTTGATCTGGCCTTCGACGACGGTGCGGGCGCCGGCTTCCTTGGCCCAGGCGATCTTCTGCTTCAGGCCGGCGAGCTGGGAGTCGTTGACCACCGGGCCCACCAGGGTGCCTTCTCCCGCAGGGTCGCCGTAGGGTACGGACTTGGCGGCCTCGGTGAAGCGGGCGACGAATTCGTCGTAGACGGGGGCTTCGACGATGATCCGGTTCACGGACATGCAGATCTGGCCCGAGTGCAGGAAGGCGCCGGGGACGGCGGCAGCCACGGCCGCGTCCAGGTCGGCGTCGTCGAGCACCACCAGCGGGGCGTTGCCGCCCAGTTCCAGGGCGACCTTCTTCAGGTGCTGCCCGCCGGTGGCCACGGTGCCGACGTTCTGGCCCACGGGGGTGGAGCCGGTGAAGGAGATCAGCCCCGGCACGGGGTGGGCGACGAAGTCGTCGCCGATCTCGGAGCCGGCGCCGATGACCACGGAGAGTACGCCTGCGGGCAGGCCCGCCTCTTCGAAGATCCGGGCCAGGATGAGCCCGCCGGTGACGGGGGTGTCGCTGGCCGGTTTGATGACCACGGCGTTGCCCAGGGCCAGGGCGGGTGCGACCGAGCGCTGGGACAGGTGCAGGGGGAAGTTCCAGGGGCTGATCACACCGACAACGCCGATGGGCTTGCGGTAGACCCGCATTTCCCGGTTGGGGGTGTTGGACTCGAAGATCCTGCCGTGGACGCGGGAGGGGAAGGAAGCGGCCTCTTGTGTGATACCGGCGGCGAGGGAGATCTCGATGTTGGCCTTCAGGACGGTGGAACCGGATTCCCGGACCAGCCAGTCCACGATTTCCTCGCGGCGTTCCTCGAGGATTTGCGCGGCGCGGCGCATGACGGCCTGGCGCTCGGCCGGGGGCCGGGCGGCCCATTGCGCCTGTGCGGTCTCGGCGGCGCGGTAGGCGTCTTCGACGTCGGCGACGGAGGCCTGGCGGATGGTGGTCAGCACGCTGTCGTCGTAGGGGTTGGTCACGGTGAGGGTCTTTGCGGACCGGCCCTCGCGCCATTGCCCGGCGATGTACTGCAGGGAGGTGTCCTGTCCGGCGAAGACCGCCGGGGCCTCGGTGGTGGTGATGCTCATGGGTGTCGCTCCTGTCGCGGTAAGCGTGGAAGGTAGGGGGTTGTCTAGTTGGCGTGTTCGCTGGCGAGGACGCGCAGGGAGTCTTCGATGTCCTCGCGGTCGGACCAGCTGCCGTGGAAGCCGAAGGGCACGCGGCCGGGCAGCTTGACACGGGCCAGCGGTGTGCGCCCGAAATCGGCGGTGTCGTAGATGCACAGCTCGCTCAGTTCGGTCTGCCGGTTCCACCAGATTGAGAGCAGGTAGCCGTCGTCTTCGTTCACGGCTCCGGCCCGGGGCACGAAGATCGGTTCGGAGGGGTTGGTCAGGTCATCCAGTCCCTCGATGACGGTGACGGTTTCCTTCGTGAGGTCGGTCTTGGCCAGGCCGTCGCTCATGGTGTCGGCGTCCCGGCCGCGGGTGGTGGCGAAGTAGCCGAACTTGTGTTCCAGCCCAACCTTGTTCGGGTTGATCGCGGGGAATTCGCCGGCGACGTGGCTGGTGGCCTGGTTGGTGACCCTGCCGGTGGCGGTGTTGACGGTCCAGCGCCACGGGATTGCGTTCATGAACCACTCGTGTGAGGCGACCGGGCGGGTGATGCGGTCGGCGGGGGTGCCGAAGCGTTCCTTGATGCGCGGGGCCTCGATGACGATTTCGTCTCCGCGTTCGTAGGCGTTGAAGAAGTGCGTGGGGAAGAACGTCTCGTCGACCCGGTAGGTGCGCACTTCGTGGGTGGTCCGGTGCATGGTGACGATTTCGACGCCGTTGTTCGTGGCTGCGGGGTCCCACACCAGTCCAGGTTTGCCCTGTCCGATGTTGGGCGCGAGGAACAGGCCCGGGGTGACGAAGAAGATCGCGTAGTTCCGGCTGACCGCGAAGTCGTGGAACATCGAGGGCGCGCTGGTGCTGAAGGAGAAGGTGTCGAGCACCTTTCCGTGCCGGTCGGCCTCGTACCAGGTGACGTTGTTGCCCATGTAGGAGTAGAAGAGCATGTTCCCGGTGTCCGGGTCGATCTTGTAGTGAGCGGTGCAGGTGAACGGGACGTCGCCGTTGAAGTCGTATGTGCCGTACGTTTCCAAGGACTGCGGGTTCATTTGGTGCGGCAGCCCGCCCTCGAAGAAGACGAGCAGGCGGTCGGCCAGGACGCCGACGTTGGTGTTGGGCACGTTCTTCATCGGCGGAGCACCGGCCGGCAGGGCCGGGGCAGTGCCGCCGTTGACGAAGCCGGAGTAGATCGCTTCGCCGGCCTCCATCTCGATCTTCAGCGCGTCGGTCATGACCCACTTGTTCCGGTAGGCCGCCTTGCCGTCGCGCAGGTAGGTGGCGTAGACCATGCCGTCGCCTTCGAACCAGTGGTAGCGGTCGGTGTTGCGGGGCTTGAACCTGGGGTTGGACCCGGTACGGAAGAGCGCGCCGTCCAGGTCTTCGGGGATCTTGCCGATGACTTCGAGGTCGAAGGCCTCGGTCTCCTCGTGCCAGGGGGTAAAGGGTCCGTTGAGGAATTTGTTGTCTGTCTCCCACATGGTGGGTTCTCCTTGGATGGTTGCTGAAGGGGAGGGCCGGGCCGGAGCGGCCCGTTCGGTCGGGTCTCAGTCGGCGAGACGGTTTGCGGTACCCCAGATGCCGTGGTTGCCCGGCGAGAGGATCCCGGCCGGGTCGAGGGCATCCTTGAGGCTGGTGTAGAGCCGATGCAGGGCATGGTTGTTGAAATCGAAGCGGGAGGTGATGTCCTCGATGAGGGCCGGGTGGGCCCGGTACTCGGTCCAGCCCCATTCGGCGGCCCGGGCGCACATCTTCCTTACCGCGTCCCTGGCCGCCCGGGCCTCGCCTGCGTCGTTGACATCGAAGAACACCATGCACGCCCCGACCAGGCTGCGGCTGTTGGCGATCCAGCCGAAGCCTGCCACCAGGCCCGCCTCGTCCAGGATCTGCTGCACCATGGCCTCGTGGCGGGCGGCGGCCTCCCCGGTGAACGGGATGACGGGTGAGAAATCGATGTGCCCGATGCTTTCCCCGAAGTGCTTGTGCATCATGTCCAGCAGGAACATGTTCGGGATGCCGGCCGGGACCAGGTCCAGTGGGTGGACCTGGTCGGGGTCGACTCCGCCCGGGTAGGTGCGCAGCTCCACGGTGACTCCGGGCAGGTGGGAGACGGCGGCCCGCAGCGTTTCCTCGCGCGCCTTGACGATCGCGGACGGCCCGTAGAAGGACACCCGGGCGTCCCAGCGTCCCGGCGGCAGGGTGGCCGAGAGCCTGGCCTTCTTCGATTGCCCCGTGGTGTCATCCATCGGGCTGAACCGGCGGCCTTCGGGCGGTTCCGGGGAGCTGACAATCAACGGATGGCCCTGGATGGTGCCGTCGAGCATCAGCGGGCGGAGTGCGTCGATGAGCCCGGCAATGTCCTCGTCGTTGTGGCAGATGACCGACCCGGTCGTGAAGATTTCGGGTTCGGGCATCAGCCACAGGCCCATTTTGGTCACGATGCCGAAGTTGGACTGCATGAACAGGCTGTCCAGGGACGGGCCGAAGCCGCGCTTGTGCCGCTGCCACAACGGGCTGTCGGTGATCGCACCTTGGCCGGTGCGGACCACATCGCCGCTGGCCAGGACCACTTCCATGCCGCACGCGGCGGAGGCATTGTCGCCGTTGACGGTGTAGCCGTAGCCGTGCTCGAGCGTGTTGCCGATGATGCTGCCCCAGCCCAGATCCGGCACGGACATCATCAGTTTGCTGCCCCGGGCCTTCAGCTCGTTGTAGAGGTCGAAGAACCTGACGCCGGGTTCGACCAGGGCGTAGCCGGCCTCTTCGTTGATTTCCAGGATCCGGTTCATCCGGCGCAGGTTCAGTACGACGGAGCCGTTGACCACCGGGGCGGATCCGCCATAGCCGAAGTTGCGGCCCATCGAAGAGGTCCACAGGTGGATACCGAATTCGGAGGCGATCTGCACGATGGCCTGGACTTCCTCGACCGTCGCCGGCTGGACCACGAACGACGGCTGGTAGTCCTTCGCGTTCCCGCCCTCGTACGGGTCGTGGAACTCCCTGACCCGGCTTTCCTCGTCGAGTACGGTGTCTTCGCCGAGAACCTCGGCCATCCGTTCCCGGGCCTGGTCCAGCATCGATGATGAACCCTTAAGACCAGCTGTTTGTGTCACGCTGACGTCCTTCCCAAACTTCTGCCGGCGCTCCACCTCAAGCGCCTCGCACAGCTATTGTGGTTCGGGGCACATGCCCGGTTCTTGCCCTGCAGCGGCAAGAAAAGCTGCCCGGTTTGGTGTGTGAAGCCAAAAGAGCCGGACACCGGCATCCGCTCAGGTGTGCAGTCCATTCAGAAACGAGGAAACAAAGCAGATGACGTGGTTGGAGGGACTGCAGCCGCCGGAACGTGAATACCCCGCTGCGCCGGCTTCCGCCCCGCAGGTCATTACCGGCGCCCGCGAGGAAATCGGCCCGTCGGCAACGGCCTGGGCCGTGGAGGCCGCGGCAGAGATCGTTGAACAGGTTGAGGCCGATTTCAGTGCCGCAGGAACGCCGGGCATGATGACCGGATCGGAGCGGGAAGGCTGCGAAGCCTGCCTTCTGACCACCCTGATCGGCCTGCGCAATGGCACTCCCGCTTCGCAAATCACTGCGCCCGCCGGAGCCCAGGAGAATATTCGGCTCTCGGTCCGTCAGGGCGTGCCCATCGGCACCGTGCTGCGCACGGTGTGGGCCTGCCACACCCGGGTGCAGGACGCGCTGCTGTCCGTGCTGGAGCGCGAGGTCGGACCCGAACGCCTCGTGACGGAAGTCCGGGAATTGAACGCTGCGCTCTTTTCATACGTGAACTCCTACATCCGCGACCTCATGGCCGGCTATGAGGACGAGCTCTCCCTCTGGCACGGCCGACTGCCCGCCGAACGGCTGCGGATCATGACGGCTCTGCTCGAAGGCGAAGACCCTCCCGCCGACGCAGAACAGATCCTGGGACTGCGGCTGGGCAACCACCATCTCCTCGGCGTGGCCTGGCCATCCACCAGCGGGCACCTGCCCGACCGCGAGGCCGTCCTCAACCGGTACGGCACCGAAACCGGGCGCCTGCTCGGAGCCGCGGGAACGCTAATCCTCCAGCACGAAGGCACCACGCGCTTCTGGTGGACATTCAATTCCAAGCCGGCAGGCGACATCGTTTCCATTGCCCGGGACGCTCCCCGGCCGCCTTGGATGAAGCTCGCCCTAGGAACCGTCAGGCCGGGACTTGCGGGACTCCGCGTCAGCTACTTTGACTCCCTGCAGGCAGCGGCGGTAGGACGCCTCGCAGCCGAAGGAACCTTCTGGGCCTACGAAGAGGCCGGCCTGCTGGCACTGCTGACCGCGGACCGGGAAGCGGCCGGACGGTTCGTCCGGACGGAACTGTCAGGCCTGCTCGGCCAGGATCCGAAGACCGCCGACATCCGTGAAACCCTCAGGCACTTCCTACTCTCCGGCAGCAGCCGGGTAGCGGCCGCCCAGGCCCTGCACCTGGCAACCAACACGGTCGCCTACCGGGTCAAACGCGCCGGCGAGCAATTGGCCAGGCCTGCCGGTGAACGGCCCATCCAGACGCTGATGGCCCTGGAACTTGCCCACGCGTTCCCCAAGTTAATGGAGAACTAACCGGCTCCGGGAGCAGACATCCGGTCGGCGCCGAGCAGGCCGCCGGGACAATGCCTGGGATTGCCGCTTTGATCGTCCGGGGACGTCACGGTATCCGGTAAATATCAACCACGACCTGGTCAGCCCGTGTCGGGGGACGCAGATCCCCGGCGAATACCGACTCATTCAGCCATTGATGGCGGCCCATGTCCGCCTCGAACCGGGGCTGGGTGCGGCAGTACCAGCCTGCCGGGTCCATGGGGACCCCGGAAAAGATCTGCTGCATCGTGGCGTCATCCTGGGTTCCCCAACCTTCGTTGGTGACCATGATCAGGGCACCGTCGTCCGCCCTGATCGTATAGCGTGCCCACAAGTGGACGATTCCATCCGGGCGCACGAGATTCCAGTCGGCTCCGCCGGGAAGAATGTCTCCCTTGAGCAATGGCCCCTCAAAGCGGCCGCCGGTAATGGGAATGATGCGCCGGGTTCCCTGCGGGGTGGCCCCCACCTCCACGGGAGCATCAAGATCCACGTACAGCGTAAATGCCAATTCCAGTTCCATAACTGCTCCTGTTTCCTGCCGTCAGATACCCCAGTATGCGGTGTCCTGAAAAATAGGTCTTGACTTGCGCAATACAGGACAGCATAGTTATCGGCGAATGTGAAGGCAATCACAACATTCCTTGTCTGCCTTCATTCCGAGACTCACTCCGAAGGAACTCCATGGATAATGTCATCGCCGAAGACGCAACGAAGCGTCCGCTTGATCCATCCGGCCGGCCGGGCCGCCGTGCCGGAGTCCCCCAGGCGATTCTGCTGCTCGCCGGCAGCTGCATGCCCATCATGGGCTCGGTGCTGCTCGCACCGGTGCTGCCCCGCATGGGCCAAGAGTTCGCAGGCACACCAGGGTCCGAAATTCTGGTGCCGCTGGTACTCACCGCCCCCGCCCTGATGATGGCGCTGCTGGCACCATTTGCCGGTGCCATTGCGGACCGGACCGGGAGAAAAAGACTCCTGATTGCAGCCATGATCGCCTATGCCTTCCTGGGAACCGCTCCGGTCTGGCTCGACTCCCTGGCCGCAATCGTGGCCACCCGGGTCGGCGTGGGCATAACGGAGGCCGCCATCATGACATGCTGCACAACGCTCATCGCCGACTACTTCGTGGGCGAACGCCGGAACAAGTACCTCGGACTCCAGGCCATGTTGGGCACCCTGGCCGCAACGGCCTTCATGGCACTGGGCGGTGCGCTCGGCAGCGGAGGCTGGCAGATACCGTTTGGCATTTACGCGGTCAGCCTCGTCATCGCCGCTGCAATGCTATTCCTGCTCTGGGAACCCGGGAAAGCAGACGCGCCTGAGGCGAAGGTGCCGGTACCTTGGCACGCCGTCGGTGTTCCCGCCCTCGTCAGCCTCTTCGGCGGCATAGTCTTCTATGCACTCGTGGTCCACCTCCCCTTCGTCATCGCCGGCCTCGGTGCCACCGACGTGTCCTTCATCGGCATGGGCGCCGCCATTGCCGCGTTCGCCACCGCCCTCGGCTCGATTTCCTTCCGCTGGTTGGTGCGGGCAGGGACCGGAAAACTGCTGCCTGCAGCCCTTGCAGTGGCAGCCATCGGACTCCTGGCCGTCTGGCTGGCCCCCTCACCCGCACTGGCAATCCTCGGTGCAGTTGTCGCCGGACTGGGCACCGGAGTGCTGCTCCCCACCCTCCTCACCTGGGCCCTGTCGGGCCTGAGTTTCAGCGAACGCGGACGCGGAACCGGCATCTGGACGGCGGCCTTTTGGTCAGGCCAGTTCCTGACGCCCATCGTCATCGCCGCACTGGGCGGCATGGCAGGAGGGCTGCAACCCGGGCTCGGATTCCTCGGCGCCCTCACCCTTGTCGCGGCCGCCGCCACGGCTTTCGCCTTCACGCGCCGATCCAATCACCGCACGGCGGCAACGAAGGCCGCGGCGTGAAGAATGCCCAACAGCTTTAACCATCAATCTGCTCCTGTGAGGGGTGCGCAAATTGCATGACGCACCCCTCACAGGAGTGTCGACACCAGGCACTGGCGCAATTCTGACCGTCCCATTTATGGGTCCTTCACCGCGACGCTTCACCCTTACTCCCCTACTCAAGAAAATTCCTTACAAACGCTGGCTTCACCGATTCGCATATACCCCGCCCGCAAAAAAGCCCGGTGAAGGCACCCTAACCGCTACACTCGGCCGCGTGACCGCGCATCTCGTCGGATACGCCCGCGTATCAACCAATCAGCAGGACCTGACCGCACAGCGCAATGGACTAGCTGCCCTCGGCGTCCCCGAAGATCGGATCTACACCGACCACGGGCTGACCGGCACAAACCGCGCGCGCCCCGGACTGCGCGAAGCCATTGCCGCGGTCCGCGCCGGCGACACCCTGGTCGTGCCAAACTGGACCGGCTCGCCCGCTCCGTCCCCTATGCACGGGACATCGTCGAAGAGCTGACAAAAAAGAACGTGAAACTGAGCATCGGCGGATCCGTGCACGACCCAACGGACCCGGTCGGCCGGCTCCTCTTTAACGTCCTGGCCATGGTCGCCGAATTCGAAACCGACCTCATCCGGGCCCGCACCCGCGAAGGCATGCAGGTTGCCAAGGCCAAAGGCCGGCTCCGTGGGAAGCAGCCCAAACTCTCCAAGAGCCAGGAAGCCCACCTCGTGTCCCTCTATAAGGGAGGTCAGCACACCACCGCGGAAATCGCCGAACTGTTCAAGGTCGCGCGCAGCACGGTATACCGCATCGTCCAACGCACGTCGTAGCCTGTCACTCCCGGCATGGCAGGTCTCGGCGCGCTGCCCTTGCCGTGTTCCGTTCCTCCGGAAATTTGCCGTGGAAGGTGCAGGCCGTCAGGCTTCCTCCTGCTGCATTGATTTGCCGGGTTCGTGTGGCGGCCCGTTCTTCCCGGCCTTCGTCAGCGTGAATATCCCATAGCTCATCGCACCGGTGCGGTAGGCCAGGATCAGGCGAGGGATGGTCAGAAGGAAGATGCGATTGCGTGCGCTGAGGGCGAAGCGGCGGGCCTCGCGGTCGACGAGCAAGGCCTTCACGAGTCGACGGGCGCAGATGGTCCAGGTTCGCGCGACGCGGCGGCTGACATCCTCATAGCCAGCGATTGCAAAGCCTGCCGCTATTGCCATCTCTTCATAGTCCGCGCGCGTGCCCATGGAGGGCAGGCGCCCCTCCCGGCAAATCGGCTCGAGCAGGTGGCGGACTTTCCAACGGCTGGCATGTGACTCGGCGAGCCACACGCAGACGACCAATCGGCCACCAGGCGACAGCACCCGATGCGCTTCGGCGAAAAACCTGGGCTTGTCGACCATGTGCTCACTCGACTCGATCGCCCATGCGGCATCAGCCGAGTCATCGGTCAACCCGTTATCGAGCCAGTCACGGACACGGATGTCTACGTCGGGTTCGGGATGCGCGGCGGCGTAGTCGGCCTGGGCTCCGGAAAGCGTGAAACCGGTGACGCGTACCCTGCGGGTCACCGCGAGCTGCCTTGCAGTAGAGCCGTAGCCGCACCCGATGTCGATGCACGCCTCCCCGGGCATAAGGCCCAGCCGATCGGCAACCGTGTCGCTGAGCGCCTCGACGGCTTCGACTGGCGTCTCGCGACCGGTCGCCCACAATCCGTGATGGACATGCTCACCCCACACCTGACGATAAATCGGATCGAGCTCGTCGTAGTGATCCGCGACCGCTACGGCGGTCAGAGAAGTAGTGGGGACGATCACGCCATCACGCTATAACGCCGATCCGTGCCCTCGTAAGGTCCTCACTCACGCCTGTCGGCTTTTGAACTCATGGCGGGGAAATTCGGGCGCCGATACCCTCGTTCGGGTGCCGGCGTCACCTGTCTCATAACTAACGATGCGCACTCAATGGCTGGTTCGTCGAATGGCTCGGGCTGCGTCCGGCCCAGCCCGCCATCAATTGCCCTAGCAGGACACCTGCGCTTGCAAAACCGACTGGCGAAGTCCAACCCGACTCCGGCAGGGTCAGAGCCACGACTACCACTGCGCAGGACAGCAGGAACTCAGTGGCAGCCCGCAGCGGCCGCCGCCTATATACGGGCGATGCGATAAAGAGTGCCAGCGGTACCGCCGGCACAACGGCGAGCAGAACGGAACCGAAAATCGGAAGGAACCCATATGCGACGAAGACCAACGACGATGCCGCCAGAAGCAGCAGGAACACCGCCAGCCTTCCGCTCTGCTGTCCTCGGTCGTAGCTGCGCCAGCGCCGGCAGATGATGGCCCATGCCGGCAGGCCCAGCAGCCAAAGCCCGCCCCAATAGCCGGTGCCCAACGCCCACAGCGCCACCATCGCGAAACCGGGCAGGACGAAGGCCAGCAGCTGACTCCAGGAAGCCTCCCTGATCCCGGGGCCGAACATCAACAGGCCGATCACGGCATAGACAAGTACATATCCGGGCAACAGCTCTGTGTCGGGCCGAGTCCCCAGCCCCAGGAGAAGCAGCAGGATGCCAATAATCGACACAGCCACAGCAGCCACAGTCCAGGGCTTGCCTGGACCAGACACGTCATCAAGCCAGCTCCGCTGCCCCCGGGTCTTCACCTCGGCAGTATTGCATAGCCGGTGCAGCCCGGTTGCCAATGCCGCCCGAGGAGCGCGCTGCGCGCCAGGCATTGCCGAAGCACACACTTCGAGCCCATCAAAGGTTCTTTTCTGCACTTCTGAGAATTCTCCTCGTGAGACGCATTGCTGAGACAGCCCAGGGCCGGGAATCCGGGGCTGTGACTTTCGGCGATAAATGGCGGCTTTTTCGCAGCGCTATTTGGCGCTTGGAACTTCCTGAAGGCATCCTGCGCAGCTAGCCCGAAGCTTTCTTGGCCGACGCTGTGGTTCCCCACGACGGTTCCCCACGACGGTCGTGCCCGAATCCCTAGCGATTCGAGACGGGAACGTTTCGAGACACTTAGTTGGATGGGAATCTTGAGCGGGCGTGCCAGCGGCGCTAGGTTGAGGATGGCTACAGGGGCCGGCTGGGTTTCCTGCTGCAATTGCCTTCGACCAACAGAGTCGGTGACCGCGCAGTGTCAGGCGGTTATAGCTCCGGGTGTTTCGGATCCTTGCCTCGTTCGCGCCAGTAGTCGTCCCGTTGAGCCAGGACGAACTTCATCAGACTAGTGATGACAACAACGAGCAAAACGAACTGCACAACCACAAGAACCCATATCCATGGTTCACCTGGACGCAGAAACGTATTTATCAGGCTCCCGACAACCAACAGGATTATCGCCGCCCACAAAATGGGCGCTGGCTTCCTAGTCGGCGCGTCGGTCATGTCTCACGGTAACAGAGCTTCCTTGAACCTGCCTTGAGTTCTAGAGTCAAAAAGCCGTCGGTAGAAGGACTCACCCCTCAAATTCTCAGCCAAGTGAGGGCGCTCATGCCTAGTCTTCGTACGCCCAGCCCGGTTTATCGTCCGGTGAAGGTCCCTCAATCGGAGCAGGTCGTCTCATAACCCTTGGGATATGAGACGTCTCACCGAGCGAGCAGGAGCCCTGACCTGCGTTGTTGCAGCTTTTCGGCCGAATCCTGGGAGTGTGATGGCAAAGGCGATTCTCGTAACTATGTCTTGCAACCTTCTGGCAAAAATCGAGTGCTCATCGTTAGTTATGAGACACGTGAGCGCGGCCGAAGCCGGAGCTGATCAATGCCGCAGCAGCTAACTGATCGGCAGCAAGCTGGTGGGTCACTGATTGACAGAGTGCAGTGAAGGTAACCGTCCCGCTTGGGTTCGTGCAGCTCTCCCAAGGCAGTGCGTTCGGCGCGATTCCCAGGACGCGGACCGGCGCCACCTAATCTGCGAACGCGGTCCTAGCGGGAGACGTGAACGGCATCCTTACGCCGAGTGGGTCGCTCTACAGCGATGCCCGAGGAGCGCCGGCTCCCCTCCCCCACTGACGTGCCAAACTGTGGTACTTGCCTTCGGGTAGCCAGTTTCTTTGGTTCGACATGGCGCCAGAACATGAGGTCTGCCGAGATTTAGCGTCAGTGCCGGGCGACGCTGGAGGCGATGATGCGGACGGCGTGCTCGACGGCGTATTCCGGGTCCCGCCCCGCGCCCTTGACCTGGGCATCGGTTTCCGCCAGCAACTGGATGCACCGTGCGAGTGCGGCCGAGTCCCAGGCCCGAGCCTCCTTGCGTGCCTGGTCGAACTGCCACGGCGCCATCCCAGCATCCTTGGCGCTGACCGAGGCGCTCTTGACCTTGGCGATCTGGCGCAGCTTCATCGCCAGGACGGCGACGATGGGCACCGGGTCCAGTCCGGTCGCCAGGGCATGACGCAGCATCGACAGGGCAGCAGCTCCGCGGCCGGCGATGGCTGCGTCGGCGACCTTGAAGCCAGTGGCTTCGACGCGCCCGCCGTAGTACTGGTCGACGGTCGCTTCGGTCACTGTGCCCTGCGCATCCGAGATCAGCTGGGAACACGCTGCGGCCAGGTCAGGAAGCGAGGCACCGACCGCCGCAACCAGTGCCTGCCCGGCGGCAGGCTCGAGTCCCTTCCGCGCGGCCTTGAACTCGGCGCGGACGAAATCCAGCTTCTCGGAGTCCTTCTTCATAGCCTGGCAGTCCACCACCGGGGCGCCACTGGCTTTGATCGCATCCAGCAGCTTCTTCCCGCGTGTCCCGCCGGAATGGTGGATGACCAGCGTGACTTCCTCGGCCGGAGTCTTCAGGTACGCCAGGGTGTCCGACAGGAAGTCGTCGTTCATTTGGGCAGCGGAGGCGACTTCAACCAGCTTGGACTCGCCGAACAGCGACGGGCTCGCGACCATCGTCAGCTGGCCGGCCGCGTAGCTGGAAGCGTCGAGCTGCGTCAGCTCTACGTCCGGATGGATCCCGCGAACGAGCGACCGGATCCGGTCCTTTGCACGATGGGCGAGGTACTCTTCGGGCCCGCTGATCAGGACGACGCCGGCGGGTTCGACATCCCGCCAGGATACGGTCCGGGCAGCGGTCTTGCGGTTCGCCGGACGTGCCGGGCTGGGGTTCACTGGTCAGGGCCTCCTCATTCCAATCCTCAACTTTTCCACGGCGACGGCGATTTCCCAAGTGCGGCATCGGCCTCAGGGGAGGCCAGTGACCACCAGGCTCCCGCCACGCAGTTCCAGCAGCACCGTCCCGATCTCGTCGGTCCGGAAGGCAGGGATCTGATGCCGGGACAGCGCCGACAGGATTTCCGGGGCGGGGTGGCCGTAGTCGTTGTCCCTGCCCACCGAAATCAGCGCGGCACGGGGCTGCAGGCGCTCGATCATCTCGGTGCCGCCGTTACGGGCCCCGTGGTGGCTGACCTTGAGCAGGTCAATCACCGGGGTTTGCCCGCCGAGTCCACGGAGCATCACCCCGCCCGCTTCGGATTCCAGGTCCCCGGTCAGCAGCAGCCGGAGGGCGGCACCGTCCTCCGTGCGGACCTCGACGAGCAGGACGATGCTGGAATCATTCTCGTTACCGCCGCTCCCTGACTTCGTCGGCCAGAGCACGTTCCACGAAACGTATCCTTCCGTGCCGTGCAAGCCCGCAGCGCCGAGCTCGGGACTGATACCCTGGCGCCGTAATTCGGCGGCGACCTCCCTCGGGAGGTCCGCCTTCGCACTGCCGAGGAGCACCGACCCGACCTCACGGCCGTCGAAGACTCCTGTCATGCCGCCGTAGTGGTCCAAGTGCATGTGCGTCAACACCAATGTCCCAACCCTCTCGATTCCGAGCGCGTCGAGGCAGGCGTCCATCAGTTCCGGCTCCGGGCCCGCATCGATGACCATGGCACTGGACGGTCCCGTGCGGATGACTATCCCGTCTCCCTGCCCCACGTCGCATGCGGCCACGTCCCAGCGGTCCGCCGACGAGCTCCCCGAGGGCTGGCCACCCAGCCAACCCGCGAGGGAACCGACGGCCAGCGCCGGCGCCAACGTCCAGGCGGCCAGCCGCGCGGCGTCATTCCGTCTGCCTGCTCGCGGTGCGGGTCCCTGCGCAGTCCTCCGCCCGGGCCGCCGTGCCGAGCTGTTGGCCGCGCGGACGCCACGGCGGGGCCGCATCACGGACCGCGCAAGTCCAGCCAACGCATTCAGCCTTTCGCCCTGCGTCTTCCATTTTGCAGCCAAACCGAGCGCCAGCAGGACGCCGCCGCCGGCAGCCGCGGCGGCCAAAGAGCCTGCGCCGCCCTGGAGCCACGGCAGCGCGGCAAAGGGCAGCTCGGAAAAGGTCCGCGCGATCCATGCCACCCAGAGGGTCGGCAGGCCGGCCGCAAATACCAGCCAGCCCGCAACCAGCGGCAGGAGCGGCAGGAGTCCAAGCGCAGCCATCGCCGCGACTGTAATGATCGGAACGACCGGAGCCGCCAGAATATTCGCTGGAATGGAGTAGAGGGCCAGTTCGGGCCGGAGCAGGACCAGGACGGGCGTGCAGAACACCTGCGCCGCGATTGGGACGGCCATGGCATCGGCAAGCGGTTTCGGCAGCCACCGCTGCAGCCATTCAGAGCATCTGCTGCCGAACAGCACCAGGCCCAGGGTCGCCAGGACAGAGAGGACGAAGCTGTATTCCCCGGCCAGCCAGGGATCGGCCAACAGCAGCAGCAGGACTGCCACCGACAGGAACGTTAGCGACGCGCGCCGCCGCCCGGTCAGGAGCGCGGCAACGCCCACCGCGCCCATCACCGCTGCGCGCAGCACGCTGGGCTCGGGCCGCACCAGCATGACGAATCCCACCAAGGCGGCCACTCCACAGAGCGCGGCACTCCAACGCGGCAGCCGGCAGGACTGCGCCAGCAGGTACACGAAACCCAGTAGGTAGCTGCAGTTTGCACCGCTCACGGCAAGCAGGTGGGTCAGCCCGGTGCGCCGCATGGCGTCCGCGAGCTCGTCCGACTGCTGTTCCCGGTCCCCGAAGGCCATTCCCGGCAGCAGCCCGCGGGCGTCCTCGGGCAGCGCCTGCGTCATGGTGATGAAACCGGCCCGGATGCGGTTGACGGCTTCCGCCGAGGCCGGCGAGCCCGTGACCGCGGGCGCCGCCGACGCGTTCAGCAGCGCCTGCTCGGCCGACCCCGGTTCGCTGGCCGTGAGCGTCCCGGCCGTCCGGATGCGGTCCGCGTAGCGCACGGACTTCCAGGCTGCATTGCCGAGGACCAGTACCGGAGTTGCCGCCTCGAACTGCCTCCCGCCACCGGCTGCGGCAACGATCCTGGCAGAGACCAGGTACCGCTCGCCCCCGAACCGGGATGGTGTCCTGGAGCGGGCAGCGTCCGACAGGGCCTGCAGCTCGACGCTCACGTAGGCCTGGGCCTCGATGGCTTGGGCGATTGGACCGGACAGGCGTTCGGCCAGCCGCACCCCTGTGACCAGCGACAGCAGCGCCAGCAGGCACACCAGCAGCAGGGCGGTGCCCGCGAACAGGCCTAGCTGCTTCCCGCGCCGGCGGCGCAGCACGAGCCAGCCCGCCAGGACAAGCGCGGCTCCGCAGCAGAACCCGGCCGCGGAAAGGCTGACACCGGTGCCGGCACGCAGCAGGCCCAGGACTACGAGCCACCCCAGCAGGGCCGCCCCCGCCAGCCGCAGGTCAAGCCGTGCCCTATCGGGATCCCGGGTGGAGGGGACTTCCCGATCCCTGTTGAGAACGGCGGCACGCAGGGCAGCCAGGGCGCGGGTGAGCATCCGGGCAAGAATGCGGTCCCCTGCGCCGCGGCCGCGAGCGACCATCCGGCCGCTGGGCTCATTGCAGCCCGGCGGCTCTCCATGCTCCGAGAGGTCCCCGCCGCCAAGAAACTCCCCCGCGCGGAGACTCCCAGGATCGGCCGGCGTCCGGGTGCGGGCGGCGGCGGCATACTCGTGCCAGCGCGGCCTGGCCGTCATACGGTGACCAGCTCGATCAGGTTGGCCAGCATCACCTCCCCGATCCCGGGCACCGCGTCGAGGTCCTCCGGCCGGGTGAACGCGCCGTGCTGTTCGCGGAAGTCGACGATCCGCTGTGCCAGCACCGGCCCGACCCGAGGCAGTCCGGTCAGCTCCTCGATGGTCGCGGTGTTGAGGTTGACCTTGCCGGTATTGCCGCTGCCGGCCTGGCCGCCAGCGGCGCCCGGGCCGCCGGACGTAGCCGGAGGAGCGCCGGCAGCGGCCCCGCCCGGGGGCTGGTGCTGCGGAGACGGTACGAAAATCTGCTGTCCGTCGCTCACCTTTGCCGCGAGGTTCAGCGCGGCCAGATCCGCCTCGGGCAGCGCGCCGCCCGCCTTGTCCAAGGCCTCGAAGACGCGGGCCGTGGCCGCGAGCCTGACGACGCCAGGCATCTTGACGGCACCAGCCACGTGCACGACCAGGCCGCCGGCTCCGGACACCTCGGCGGAAGGCCCGGGGTCCGGTTCGGGCGGGACAGCCGTGTCCTCGCCGTCGCCGGGCCGCGCGGCATCATCCTCCCCGGTACTGGGCGCTCCGGAGCCTTTCCCGCCCTCGCCCGGCGGTTGGCTGGCCATGGGCACCGAGGCCAGCACATCCGACTCCGCACGGTGCAGGTCTGCGGTTGCCACCACCACGATGCCGTAGCCCAAGATGAGGCCGGCTGCCACGAGCGCGGCACCGAGCGCGATCTTCCACCGCGGCCGCCGGACAGGCTTAGGCGTCCCGGCGGCCGCGCTATCGGTTGACGCTGCTGCCCAGCGGTGGCGGCCCATGCAGCCACCGTAGGCAACGCAACGTCCGCCGCAGACAGCCGCCCGTCCCGATGTGGATGGGCCGGCGCCGGCTCCGGCCTGTGGAGATCAGGTCCCTCAGGCCGGGCTCAGGATTCCTGGGCCGCCATGGCCGGCCCGATCACCACGGCCAGCACGCCCAGCCCGGCGTGCGCCGCGAGCACGGACGGCAGCGGCGTCAGCAGGACCTCGTTGCTCGCGTGCGCCGCCAGCTCGTCGGCCAGCTCCCGAGCCTCGGATTCGTTGCCGAAGTAATGCACCGCCAGCTGCGGAGCGTAGTCCAGCTCCTCGATCCCGCGCACCGCCAATTGCTGGAGCCGGGCCTTCGCCTTGGCCGCGGTCCGGATCTTTTCGAGCCCGACGACCGCGCCGTCCTTGATCCCCAGTATGGGCTTGATCGACAGTAGGGTTCCCAGGTATCCGCTGGCCGGGCTGATCCGGCCGCCCCTTCGCAGCTGTTCCAGGCTTGGGACGTAGAACAGCACCTGTCCGGCCTCCGCCGCCTGCCTGGCCGCGGCCGCCACCTCTGCCGCCGGTTTCCCGGCCTGCGCCGCCAGCACGGCAGAAATGACGGCAAAGCCCTCGGCCATGGCCACCGTCCTGGTATCCACGATTTCCACGGGGATGTCCACGTGGGCCGCGGCCAGCGACGCCGCTTCCACGGTGCCGGACAGGTCCGACGAAATATGCACGGAGACGACGGCGTCGAACCCCTGCGCAGCCAGCTCTTCGTAGGCCTTGCGGAACAGCCCCGGCGACGGCCGGGACGTCTTGAGGTCCTTACCCTCCGCAAGTCCGAGCGCCAGCGCGGCGGGCACGTCGTCCACGCCCTCGCCGTAGATCTGCCCCGAGACCATCACCGGCATCGGCACGACCTGCAGGCACAGCGCGGTGACCGGTTCCTTCGCCCAGGCCGCAGGCAGCGCGGCCGCCGAATCGGTCACCACCGCGACCGAGGGGCGCGCCGGCTTCGGTCCGGGGAACCGGACCGGCTGGTTCAGCAGGGCCCGGGACCGCCGGACCAGTTCCTCGAGCCACGCCACCTGGTTCCGGCCCTTAAGCCGGGACGATGTTGACCAGCTTAGGCGCCCGCACAATCACCGTCCGGATTCCGCGGCCGTCCAAGGTCTTAATGATCTGTTCGGAGGCCAGCGCCTTCGTCTTCAGCTCCTCCTCGGTGATGTCCGCGGCGACTTCCAGCCGGTCGCGCACCTTGCCCTGGACCTGGACGACGGCGGTGACGGTCGCCTGCACCAGCAGGCTTTCGTCGACCTCCGGCCAGCTGGCGTTCGCCACCGAGGGCTCGTGCCCGAGCGCCGCCCAGAGGTCCTCCGCCGTGTAGGGGGCGAAGAGGCTCAGGATCACGGCGACCGCCTCGGCTGCCTCGCGCACGGCGGGGTCCACTCCCCCGGCACCGCTGTCGATCACCTTGCGGGTGGCGTTGACCAGTTCCATCAGCCGCGCGATCACGACGTTGAATTTGTGATGGTCCAGCAGGTCCGCTGCGTCGGCGATCGTGCGGTGGGTCACGCCGCGTAGCTTGGCGTCACCGGTGGCAGGGTCGACGTCGACGGCGGAGGTAACGTCCTGGCCCAACCGCCAGGCGCGGGCCAGGAATTTGGCACTGCCGGAGGGGGAAACATCGGCCCAGTCGACGTCGTCTTCGGGCGGCGAAGCGAACACCATGGTCAGCCGCACGGCGTCCACGCCGAACTTGTCCAGCTGCTCGCCGAGGTCCACTCCGTTGCCGAGCGACTTGCTCATGGCCTTTCCGCCGTTGAGCACCTGGCCCTGGTTCAGCAGGGCGCTGAACGGCTCGTCAAAGTCGATCAGGCCCAGGTCCTTGAGCACTTTGGTGAAGAACCGGCTGTAGAGCAGGTGCAGGATGGCGTGCTCGACGCCGCCGACGTACTGGCCCACCGGCAGCCAGCGGTTGACGGCCTCGGTGTCGAAGGGGCCCTCGGTGTAGTCCGGTGAGGCGAACCGCAGGTAGTACCAGGACGAATCGACAAAGGTATCCATCGTGTCGGTGTCCCGGCGGGCGGCGCGTCCGCAGCTCGGGCAGTCGACGTTGACCCAGTCCACGGCGGCGGCCAGCGGCGACGTGCCCTTGGGCGACAGCGCCTCGCCGCGCAGGTCGTCCGGCAGCCGGACCGGCAGCTGGTTGTCCGGGACCGGGACCTCGCCGCATTCATCGCAGTGGATGATCGGGATGGGCGCGCCCCAGAAGCGCTGGCGGGACAGCAGCCAGTCACGCAGCCGGTAGTTCACCGCCCGCTCGCCCGTGCCGGCGGCCTCGACGATCTCGATGGCCTTGGCAATGCCCTCGGTCTTCGACAGTCCGTCCAGTTCGCCCGAGTTGACGAGGGTTCCCTCGCCGGCCGTCGCAATGCCGGTGGACGCCGGGTCCTCCTCGCCGGTATCCAGGACGGCACGCACGGGCAGGTCGAAGGTGCGCGCGAAGTCCAGGTCACGCTGGTCGTGTGCCGGCACCGCCATGATGGCGCCGGTGCCGTAGTCCGCCAGCACGTAGTCGGCGGCCCACACCGCCAGCTTCTCGCCGTTGAGCGGATTCACGGCGTAGCGGCCCAGGAAGACGCCCGTCTTCTCGCGCTCGGTCGACTGGCGCTCGATGTCGGAGAGCGCCTTGACCTTCTCGCGGTACTGCATCAGCGCGTCGTGCTGCTCCGCTGTGACCAGGTCCAGGGCGAGGTGGGCGTCCGCCGCGACCACGAAGAACGTGGCGCCGTGCAGCGTGTCCGGGCGGGTGGTGAAGACCGTAACGTCGCGCTCGGGCCGGCTATCGGCGGCCTCGATCCGGAAGTTGACGTGCGCGCCCTCGGAGCGGCCGATCCAGTTGCGCTGCATCGCCAGCACGCGCTCCGGCCAGTGGCCCCTGAGTTCTTCCATGTCGTGCAGCAGCCGGTCGGCATAGTCGGTGATCTTGAAGTACCACTGGTTCAGGCTCTTCTTGGTCACCGTGGTCCCGCACCGTTCGCAGGCTCCGTTGACGACCTGCTCGTTGGCGAGCACGGTCAGGTCCTTGGGGCACCAGTTCACCGGCGAGTTCTTGCGGTAGGCCAGGCCCCGCTCGTAGAACCGCAGGAAGAGCCACTGGGTCCACCGGTAGTACTCGGGGTCCGAGGTGTGCAGCCGGCGGGACCAGTCCGCGCTGATGGCGTACCGCTTGAATGAGGCGGCCTGGGTGTCGATGTTCGCGTACGTCCATTCCGAGGGATGGGCGTTGCGCTTGATGGCGGCGTTCTCCGCCGGGAGCCCGAAGGAGTCCCAGCCGATCGGGTGCAGGACATCGAAGCCCTTCAGGCGCCAGTAGCGGGCAACGACGTCGCCCATGGCGAACGCCTCGGCGTGGCCCATGTGGAGGTCGCCCGACGGATACGGGAACATGTCCAGCACGTAGCGGCGTTCCTTGGAACCGTCATCGACGGCGTTGAAGACGCCCAGTTCCTCCCAGACCGCGGGCCACTTGCCCTCCATCGCTGAAAAGCTGTACTCGTTCTGTTCCGTACCAGCGTGCGTACTCACGTTGCCTTGCCCTCGTCCTCTTGGTTTGCGGTGCACTTGCCGGACTGTTCCGGACACACAAAAGCCCCTCGACGCGGGAGGGGCGGCCGCACTGCGGATTGGAATCCGAAAATCAGCGCGGCTGGCTAAGCTCAAGTGCAGACATAGGTCTACTTTAGCGCAGATCGGGGCCCCTCCCCGCGGTGGCCGCGGCGGCCGCACCGGCACGTTCAGCGCACGTCCTCGTCCACCCAGTCGAACGTCCGGGACACCGCCTTCCTCCAGAGGCGCATGCGGCGGTCCCGCTCCGCCTCCTCCATGTCCGGCTCCCACCGCCGGTCTTCGGCCCAGTTGGCCGCCAGCTCGTCCTGCCCTCGCCAGAAATCCACGGCGAGCCCGGCGGCGTACGCGGCCCCGAGGGCAGTTGTCTCGGCGACCCGAGGCCGGACCACGGGCACGCCGAGGATGTCCGCCTGGAACTGCATCAATGCATCGTTGCCGACCATGCCGCCGTCGACCCTCAGTTCCTTCAGCGGCACCTCGGAATCCGCATTGACGGCTTCCAGCACCTCCCGGGTCTGGAAGGCCGTGGCCTCCAGGGCGGCGCGGGCGATGTGCGCCTTGGTCACGAACCGGGTCAGCCCCACCAACGCCCCGCGGGCGTCCGGGCGCCAGTACGGGGCGAACAGGCCGGAAAATGCCGGGACGAAGTAGGCGCCGCCGCTGTCCGCGACGGAGCCGGCCAGCTCCTCGGCTTCGGCGGCGGAGGCCACGATGCCCAGGTTGTCGCGGAGCCAGTGGATCAGGGAACCGGCGACGGCGATCGACCCTTCCAGCGCGTAGCTCGGAGCCTGGTCGCCCAGCTGGTACGCCACCGTGGCCAGCAGGCCGTTCGCCGACGACACAACCCGCCCGCCGGTGTTGACCAGCACGAAGCAGCCGGTGCCGTAGGTGTTCTTGGCGTCGCCGGAGCCGAATGCGGCCTGGCCGAAGGCGGCCGCCTGCTGGTCCCCCAGGATGCCGGCAATCGGCACCTCGCGCAGCAGCTGCGAACCGTGGACCGTCCCGTACACCTCGGAGGATGAGCGGATCGACGGCAGCATGCCCGCCGGGATTCCGAAGGCCGCCAGGATGTCCGGCGACCAGTCGAGCGTCCGCAGGTCCATCAGCAGCGTCCGGGACGCGTTGGTCACGTCGGTGGTGTGCACGCCGCCGTCGGTCCCGCCGGTGAGGTTCCAGACCACCCAGCTGTCCATGGTGCCGAACAGCAGCTCGCCCGCCTCGGCCTGCTCGCGCGCGCCGGGCACGTGGTCGAGGATCCAGCGCAGCTTGGTGCCCGCGAAGTACGGAGTCAGCGGCAGGCCGGTGATGTCCTTGAACCGGTCCGGGCCCGCCCCGGCGGCGAGCTCGTCGCAGATCGCCTGCGTGCGCACGTCCTGCCAGACGATGGCGTTGCTGACCGGCCGGCCGGTCGAGCGGTTCCAGACCACGGTGGTTTCGCGTTGGTTCGTCAGTCCGACCGCCGCGATGTCGTGGCGGGTCAGGCTCGCGCGGGAGAGCGCGGTCCCGACCACCTCGCGTACGTTGTCCCAGATTTCGACGGCGTCGTGCTCCACCCAGCCCGCCCTCGGCAGGAGCTGGCGATGTTCCTTTTGCCCGGTGGAGACGATGCTGCCGCCGCGGTCGAAGATGATGGCGCGGGACGACGTCGTACCTTGGTCAATGGCCAGTACGTAACCGGGCATGGCCCACCTTTGCTGTTGCCTGCTGATACCGGGACCGGCAATCCGGCGGCCCGGCCCACTGGGCTCGAACCTAGCCGCCGGGCGGGTGGCGGTCAATGGCGGTGCCGGGAGCGTCGGTCCGCGGGGACGGCCGCCGGTCGGTAGAGTTTCTGCTATGGCAACAGCGCACAAGGTGGCACTCAACAATGGCGTCCTGATGGACCAGGTGGGCTTCGGCGTCTATAAGGTCCCGCCGGCGGACGCTTCGGGCCTGTGCTACCAGGCGCTCGAGGCGGGGTACCGGCACATCGACACGGCCGCGTTCTACGGGAACGAACAGGGCGTGGGCGAGGCAGTGGCCAAGTTCACGGCGGAGGAACCCGAGGTCAGCCGCGAGGACATCTTCGTCACCACCAAGCTGTGGAACGACAGCCACGGTTTCCAGGCCGCCCTGGACGCCTACAGGAAGTCACTGGACCAGCTGGACCTGGAGTACGCCGACCTGTACCTGATCCACTGGCCGCTGCCGGAACGCGGGCTCTTTGTCGAGACCTACCGCGCGCTGGAGCAGCTCTACCACGAGGGACGGGTGCGGGCGATCGGCGTCTCGAACTTCCAGCCCGAGCACCTTCAGACCCTGCTCGCCGCGACCGAAGTAGTCCCGGCGGTCAACCAGGTGGAGCTGCACCCGTGGCTGCAGCAGCGGGAGCTGCGCGAACTGCACGAGGAACACAACATCCGGACGGTGGCCTGGAGCCCGCTCGGCCGCGGCTCCGTGCTGGAGGACCCCGTGGTGAGCGGCCTCGCCGCGCGGTACGGCCGCACGCCGGCACAGGTCGTCCTCCGCTGGCATCTGCAGCTGGGCAACACCGTGATCCCGAAGGCCAGCTCGGCGGAACGCATCCGGGAGAACTTGCGCGTCCGTGACTTCGCCCTGGACGAGGACGCCATGCGCCAACTGGGCGCGCTGGAGCGCAACGGCCGGCTTGGCTCCCACCCGGACGAGGTGAACTGGGCGTGACCGCCACAAAGGACCGCGCCACGGCGGGCACCGTCACGCTGGCTACCGGCGAGGTGAGCTACTGGGAGTACCCTGCCCGGCAGCCGGGAGCCGGCGCGGACCTGCTGTTCATCCACGGCTTCCGCGGCGACCACCACGGCCTGGACCTGCTGGCCCGCGCGCTGCCGGAGCACCGCATCATCGCCCCCGACCTGCCCGGCTTCGGCGCCTCGCAGCCGTTCAGCGACCGGGAGCACAGCGTGGAGAGCTACGCCGGGTTCGTGCAGGACTTCGCGGCGGCGCTGGGCCTCGGACCCGAGACGGTCCTGCTGGGCCACTCCTTCGGGTCGATCGTCGCGTCCCACCACTTGGCCGCCCGCCCGGGCTCCTTCGCCGCCGCCGTCCTGGTCAACCCGATCAGCGAACCGGCGCTCAAGGGACCGCGGGCCGCCGCCTCCCGCCTGGCCGAGTTCTACTATTTCCTCGGTGCCCGCCTGCCGGAACGCGCCGGCCTGGCGCTGCTGCAGCATCCGGCGATCGTGCGCGTCATGAGCATGATGATGGCCAAGACGAAGGAGCCCCAGCTGCGGAGCTTCATCCACGCCCAGCACGACGCCTACTTCAGCTCCTTTGCCAACCGTGCGGTGGTGCTGGAGTCCTTCCGCGCGTCCATCTCCCACGACGTCGTCGAGGCGGCGCCCGCGCTCACGCTACCCGTGCTGCTCATCGCCGGTGCCAAGGACGACCTCGGCTCCGTGTCCAGCCAACGGCGCCTTGCCGCGCACATCCCGGGATCGCACCTGGAGATTATCGACGGCGTGGGGCACCTGATCCACTACGAGGCGCCCGAAACCGCAGCGCGGATGATCAACCGCTTCCTCGGGGAGCTCGCCGCGTGAGGCTGCTGATCGACGCGCGCTACACCCGTACGGACCAGCTCGACGGGATCAGCCGGTACGGCGCCAACCTGATCGCGGCCACGGCCCGGCAGGCGGACGTGCGCATGCTGATCCATGACGAGCGGCAGCTGCAGTTCCTGCCGGACGTCCCGTGGGTGAAGATCAACAGCCCGCTCTCCCCCGCCGAACTGTTCGTCGCCCGCCGCATCAACAAGCTGGGGGCCGACGTGGTGGTCTGCCCGATGCAGACCATGGGCAGCTTCGGCCGCCGCTACGGTCTGATCCTGACCATCCACGACCTGATCTACTACCGGCATCCCAAACCTCCGGGTTTCCTGCCGCTGCCCGTCCGGGGCCTCTGGCGGCTGTACCACAAGGCCTACTGGCCGCAGCGGCTGCTGCTCAACCGGGCCGACATGGTGGCCACCATCAGCCGCACCACCAAGTCTCTGCTGGAGCAGGCCCGGCTGACCCGCCGCGACATCAGGATCGTCTCGAATGCGCCGCACTCCCCCGGCGCTGCCCGGGATCCGCAGGCACCGGCGGACAAGGACCTGGTGTACATGGGCTCCTACATGCCCTACAAGAACGTCGAGACGCTCATCGCGGCCATGGCGCTGCTGCCGGACTACCGGCTGCACCTGCTCAGCCCGGTGTCCGCCGCCCGGGAGGCGGAGCTGGCGGCCGGTGCGGCCGACCCGGGGCAGCTGGTCTTCCACCATGGCGTGTCCGACGGCGAGTATCGCCAGCTGCTGCACCGTGCCACCGCGCTGGTCAGCCTGTCGCGGGACGAGGGGTACGGTTTGCCGCTGATCGAGGCCATGGCCGCGGGCACACCCGTCATCGCGAGCGACATCCCCATCTTCCGCGAGGTGGCGGACGAAGCGGCGCTGCTGGTCGACCCGGACGAGCCGGAGGCGTTCGCCGCCGCCGTGCGCGCCCTGGAGGATCCGGACCGGCGCGCGCGGGCCAGCAAGGAAGGGGCCGGCCGGGCCGGGGAGTTCAGCTGGGACCACTCGGCCGCCCAGCTCCTGGCCATGGCGGAAGAGGTCCGGCGCCGGCGGCAGGCCCCCGCGGGCCGCTAGGGCAGGTCCGCCGCTAGAGCAGGTCCAGCCCGTCGCAGCGCACCTGCACCGGTTCCGCCAGGCGCCGGGCGGAGACGGCCGCCTTCCGGGCCCGCAGCGCCTGGGTCACCGTGTTGCCCTGCCGGTAGGTGAAGAACAGCAGCGTCCGGTGCGTTCCCGCCGACCCGGGCAACGGCAGTTCCGCCGGGCCTACCGTACGCACGTCCTCCGGAAGGTCGAGGCCGTCGAGGAAGACCTCGAGGCTCTCCGCGGATCCGGTGAGCGCGGCGATACGCACGGCCGGCGGCAGCTGCAGTTCGCGGCGCAGCTCCAGCTCGCGCGCGGCGGCGCCGGCCGGGTCCCACCGCACGAGGTTCCCGACCACGGCGTCGTGTTCGGCGGTGATCACGACGACGCCGCCCTCCTTCGCCGGGCGTACCAGTGAGGCGGCGGTGAACCAGCGGCGCAGCGCATCCTCGGAGGCGCGTAGGGATTCCCGGGCCAGCATGGCGTTGCCGTCCAGCAGCAGCGCCGCAGCGTAGCCGCCATCTACAGCGGGCTCTGCGCCGGGCGTCGCGACCACGAGGGTGCGCCCCGCCTGGATGCTCTGTTTGACGTGCTCTCCGGCCGAGGAAACCACCGCGGCCCCCGGAAAGGCCCGGCCGAGTTCCTCCGCGGTGCGCGAGGCCCCGACAACCAGCGCCCGGAGCCGGGGCGATCCGCACTCGGCGCAGCGGTGCCCGGCGGCGAGGCGCCCGCACCAGCGGCAGGCCGGCACCCTGTCGCGACCGGTCTGCGCGAGCGGGCCCTGGCACTGGCTGCAGCGGGCCGGCGTGCGGCAGTCCTGGCAGGCAAGCGCCGGTGCGAAGCCGGTCCGGGCCACCTGCACCAGTACGGGGCCGCGTTCAAGCCCCTCGCGCGCCGCCTGCCAGGCCGCGTGGGGCAGCCTCGCGTGCCGCAGCAGCGGATCACGTTCCTGCTGGAAGGAGTCCGCCGTGTTGACCACGCGCGGCGCCGCTGCCCGCACCGCGGGCCGCTCCGGCTGCAGCGGCTGCGCCCACCCGGCTTCCACCAGGCGCTGGCTCTCGGTGCTGCGGCTGATGCCGCCGAGCAGCACCCCGCAGCCGGTCTGTTCCGCGCGGAGCAGCAGCACGTCCCGGGCGTGCTGGTACGGGGCCCGCTGCTCCACATGGAGGTCGTCGCCGTCGTCCCAAATGACGGCCAACCCCAGGTCGGCCACGGGCGCGAAGGCCGCCGACCGCGTGCCGATGGCTACCTTGGCCTGCCCGTGCACCAGCTTCAGGTAGTTCCGGTAGCGGGGCGTCGGCCCGTCCTCAGCGGTCAGCCGGACAAAGCCGTCCGCGCCGATGCTGCGTTCCAGCTCCGCCGCGAGCAGCGACAGGTCCTTGGCGTCCGGCACCACTACGAGCGCCCCGCGGCCGCTGGTATGCGTCGCGTGGACGACGGCGGCCAGCTGGGCCGCCCAGGAGGCGGCGCCGTAGGATTTGTGCGCCGACAGGACCGCACGCGGCGAGCCCCCGGCGGCCAGATGGGCCAGGAACGCACCGGCGGCCGGATAGCCGGCGAAGGCCTCGGCCGGATCGGGCGCTTCCCCCGCCTGCAATCCGCGCGTTTCCTGCGCTGCCGGATCGAGGGCGTCTGGCGTGCTCGACGCGACGGGTAGGTCCGTCGTCGTTCCCGCCTGCACTTCGGTTCCTTCCGCCGCCGGCGGAAACTCCTTGTCCACGCGGGCCACGCGCGGCGGGACGGCGGCGCGGACCACGTCGCTGACGGTCCCGGCATAGCGCCGGGCAACGGCCTGCGCCAGCTGCAGCAGCTCGGGCGTCAGCACGGGTTGGGGCGAGACCACCTTGGCCAGGCGGCTCAGCTTGATGCCCTCGGCCGCCTCGGCCTTGCGGCGTGTGATGTAACCGGTGACCTCCTGCGCGCCGAAGCGCGCCTTGATCCTCGCTCCGGGAACCGCGTCCGCCGCGAGCTCCGCCGGCACCAGGTAGTCGAAACCACGGTCGAGGTGCGGCACGGCCGATTCGACCAGGACCTCGGCCACCGGGTCCTGGGCGGCCGGCTGCGTGGTGCCCCGCGGCTTGGCCGGCGCGCCGAACCCCTGCAGCAGGGATAGCTGGACGGCCTCATCCGCTCCTGGCTCCTGCGGCATGTGGCCCCGGCTACGCGTTGAAGAAGCTGCGCAGGGCGTCCGCCCGGTCGGTGCGCTCCCAGGTGAAGTTGTGGTGCTCCCGGCCGAAGTGGCCGTGGGCGGCGGTCTGCAGGTAGATCGGCCGCTTCAGCTGCAGGTCGTTGATGATGGCCAGCGGGCGCAGGTCGAACACCTCGTGGATGGCGTCTGCGATCCGCAGCGGGTCCACCGTCTCGGTGCCGAAGGTCTCCACGTAGATTCCCACCGGGCGCGCCATGCCGATGGCGTAGGCGATCTGGATTTCCGCGCGGCGGGCCAGGCCGGCAGCGACCACGTTCTTGGCGACCCAGCGCATGGCGTAGGCGGCCGAGCGGTCCACCTTCGACGGGTCCTTGCCGCTGAACGCGCCGCCGCCGTGGCGGGCCATGCCGCCGTAGGTGTCCACGATGATCTTCCGGCCGGTCAGGCCGGCGTCCCCGACGGGGCCGCCGATGACGAATTCGCCGCCCGGGTTGAGGATGTGCCGGACGTTCGAGATGTCCAGGTTGGAGGCGGCCAGCACCGGTTCGATCACCTTGGCGCTCACATCGCGGCCGAGATGCTCCAGGTCCACGCCGGACTCGTGCTGGGTGGACACAACCACCGTGTCCACCGATACCGGCTTGTCGCCGTCGTACCCCACGGTGACCTGGGTCTTGCCGTCCGGGCGGAGGTAGGGCAGGACGCCGGACTTGCGGACTTCGGTGAGCTTCTCGGAGAGCCGGTGGGCCAGCCAGATCGGCGCCGGCATAAAGACATCAGTCTCGTCGCTGGCGTAGCCGAACATGATGCCCTGGTCCCCCGCGCCCTGCGCATCGTAGTCGTCCACCAGCAGGCCCTGCTTGGCCTCCCAGGAGTTGAAGACGCCGGACGCGATGTCCGAAGACTGCTGGCCGATGGAGACCGAAACGCCGCAGCGGGCGCCGTCGAACCCCTTGTCCGAGGAGTTGTAGCCGATGTTGAGGACGGTGTCGCGGACGATCTGCGGGATCTCCACGTAGCCCTGGGTGGTGACTTCGCCGGCCACGTGCACCAGGCCCGTGGTGGTCAGGGTCTCGACCGCGACCCGCGACTCGGGATCCTCGCGCAGGAGGGCGTCGAGGATGGCATCGGAAATCTGGTCGCAGATTTTGTCCGGGTGGCCTTCCGTAACGGACTCGGACGTGAAAAGCCGCAAGGGGGTAGCTGAAGAAGTCACAGCCCTACTTTACTTGCTCCCGCCGACGGTTCCGTGCGCGGGCGCGTCAGCCCAGTTCTTCGGCCACGCTGGCGATGATCGCCCGGGCCGCTTCGTCCTTGGTGCCGCTGAAGGTCTGCGGCCCGCCGCCGTTGCGGTGCAGGATGCTCACCGAGGTCTGGTCCTGACCGAAGACGAGGTCCTGTCCCACCTGGTTGAGCACCAGCAGGTCACAGCCCTTGCGCTCGAGCTTCTGGCGCGCGTACTCGAGCACGTCGCCGCGGCTGTCCCCGGTCTCGGCGGCAAAGCCGACGATCAGTTCCGGGCCGGTGCCGCTGTCCAGACGCTGCTGCACCAGCTCCTGCAGGATGTCCGGATTCCGCACGAGAGTGATCACCGGATCCGCCGTGTCGTCGCGCTTCTTGATCTTGGTCCGGGCCTGCTCGGCCGGCCGGAAATCCGCGACCGCGGCGGCCATGATGACCACGTCTGCGCGTCCCGCGGCATCGAGGGCCGCGGAACGCAGCTGCAGGGCCGTCTCCACGCGGGCGGTCTTGACGCCCTCCGGCGGGGCGACATCCATGTGCGCGGCGATCAGCTCCACCTCGGCGCCGGCCGCGGCCGCCGCGCGGGCCAGGGCGACACCCTGCTTGCCTGAGGAGCGGTTGCCCAGGTACCGCACCGGGTCCAGCGGCTCCCGGGTGCCGCCCGCCGTGATAACGACGCGCTTGCCCAGCAGGGGCGCCGCACCCGGCGCGGGAACCGCGGGGACCTGCCCGAGGGCGAAGGCGAAGATGTCCTCGGGATCCGGCAGCCGTCCCGGGCCGGTGTCCTTGCCGGTGAGCCGGCCGCTGGCCGGGTCCATGACGACGGTTCCGCGGCTGCGCAGGAGGGCGACGTTGGCTTCGGTGGCCGGGTGCTGCCACATCTCCGTGTGCATGGCCGGGACCATAACGACGGCGGCGCGCGTCACCAGGAGCGTGTTGGTCAGCAGGTCGCCGGCCAGCCCGGCGGCCGCCTGGGCCAACAGGTCAGCGGTCGCGGGGGCGACGACGACGAGGTCCGCTTCCTGTCCGAGCCGGACGTGGTTGACGGTGTCCACGGCGTCGAAGACGGTGGTGGAGACGGGACGGCCGGACAGGGCCTCCCACGTCGGGCGGCCGACGAACTGCTCGGCGGCCGCGGTCGGGATGACCGTGACGTCGTGCCCGGCTTCCTTAAAAAGCCGGAGCAGGAATGCGGACTTGTAGGCGGCGATACCGCCGCCTACGCCAAGGATGATCCGCATGCCTGCTCCGCCAGGTCCGCTGCCCGGGCCTGCTAGTCGTTCTTCTCTACCGGCTTGGAAACCAGCAGCCCCTCGTTGATTTCGCGCAGGGCGATGGAGAGCGGCTTCTCGTTCAGCTTGGTGTCCACGAGCGGGCCGACGTACTCGAAGAGCCCCTCATGCAGCTGCGAGTAGTAGGCGTTGATCTGGCGGGCACGCTTGGCACCGTAGATCACCAGGGCATACTTCGAGTCCGTCGTCTCCAGCAGGGAGTCGATCGGCGGATTGATGATGCCTTCGAGGTTGGTCGACACGTATTCTCCAAAAATTCTGTAGGTAATGCTGCGCTGTTGTTCCGGTGCCTAACGCGGGTTCGGCACGAGTCCCATCAGCGAAACAAGCTCTTCCGCCGCCCGCTGGACGTCGTCATTAATGACGGTGTGGTCGAATTCGGATTCGGCAGCAAGTTCCAGTTTAGCGGTTTCCAGACGCTGCTGCTGTTCCTCGGGCGTTTCTGTGCCGCGGCCCACGAGCCGGCGCACCATTTCGTCCCAGCTTGGCGGTGCCAGGAAGACGAAATTTGCGTCCGGCATGGTCTGCTTGACCTGCCGCGCTCCCTGGAGGTCGATCTCCAGCAGGACCGACTTGCCCTCGGCCATGGCCCGTTCGACCGTCTCGCGGACGGTGCCGTAGCGGTTGCGTCCGTGGACGACGGCCCACTCGAGCATCGATCCGTTGGCCACGAGGTCATCGAAGTCGCTGGCGGAAACGAAATAGTAATGGACGCCGTTGATCTCTCCCGGCCGCGGAGGACGGGTGGTCGCCGAGACGGAGAGCCAGACTTGGGGGTAGTGGTCGCGGATGTAGGTGGAGACCGTACCTTTACCGACGGCGGTGGGCCCGGCGAGGACAGTCAGGGTGGGTTTGTCAGACATGCTTTCCATCTATAGCAGTTCAGCGCGGTTCGAGCAGATCGATCAGCGCCTTACGCTGATGGACCCCCAAACCGCGCACCCGCCGGGTCGGTGCGATCCCGACGGATTCCATGATCCCGGCGGCTCGGACTTTGCCGATGCCGGGCAGTGCCTCCAGGAGCTCGGCCACGCGCAGCCGGCCAATCGACTCCTGGGTCTTGGCCAGCTCGATGACTTCGGAGATGCTCGTGCGTCCGTCCTTCAGCTTGGCCTTGGCTTCGGCGCGCTCGGCCCGGGCCGCCGTGGCCTTGTTGCGGGCTGCCGTTCGTTCGCTGTCCGTCAGCGGTTTCAGACTCACAGGCTTCTCCACATCGTTGCGCTGCCGCCGGCCGCGGCATGGAGCTAATCCACTTGCACTGAACCTAGTGGTAAGGCCCCGGGAAAGCAATGCCTTTTCCGGGGCCCACCGGCGGTCTCCGGCTTCAGCCGGCGACCATCTCCAGGGTACGCGCCACGGCGTCGCGAAGGCGTGCCGCATCCGGACCTGCTTTGAGGATGTCACGGCTCGACGTCCCCAGCACCTGGCCGAAGGCGGGCCCGAAGGAGCGGCGCAGGTCCGCGCCGGTGGCGCCCTGGGCCCCGAGGCCCGGAGCCAGCACCGGGCCGTTCAGGCCGGCCAGGTCCAGGCCCAGGCGGGCCGGTGCATCCCCAACCGTCGCGCCGACGACCAAGCCCACCGAACCCAACGTGCCCGCGTCCCGGGCCGCGGCGTTGTCCGCCGCGGCCGCCCGCACAATCCGGCGGGCCACGGAGTCCTCGCCGCCGACGTGCTGCACGCTGGCGCCCTCGGGATTCGAGGTCAGCGCCAGGACGAACACCCCGCGGCCGGTCTGCTCCGCCAGGTCCAGGGCGGGCCGCAGCGACTCGTACCCGAGGAAGGGGCTCAGCGTCACCGCGTCAGCGGCCAGCGGAGCGCCGTCGGCGAGCCAGGCCTGCGCGTAGGCGGCCATGGTGGAGCCGATGTCTCCGCGCTTGGCGTCGGCGATCGTCAACACCCCGGCACCCGCCGCCGCGGCCAGGACCTTCTCCAGGGCGGCCAGTCCGCGCGAACCGTGCCGCTCGAACAGCGCGACCTGCGGCTTGACCGCGGCAGCCTGCTCCCCCACCGCCTCCAGGACGGTGAGGGAAAAGCGCTCCAGTCCCCCGGCGTCGTCGTTCAACCCCCACGCCTGCAGGAGGCCCGGATGCGGGTCGATGCCGACGCACAGCGCGCCGCGGGCGGCCATGGCCGCCTGCAGCCTGGCGCCGAAGCCCGCGCGGGGCTCAGGCACCGGTGCCGGCCTTCAGCTTGGCGGCATGTTCCTGCAGGCTGGTGACGTCCCATTCGTACTGGCGCATCGCCTCGATGGCCTGGATGGCCGCGCCGAACTCGGCAACCGTGGTGATCACGGGCGTGCCGACCGAGGTCGCGGCGGCACGGATCTCATAGCCGTCCCCGCGGGCGTCGCCGCCGGAAGGGGTGTTCAGGATCATGTCGATCGAGCCGTCCGTGATCAGGTCGACGATGTTGGACTCGCCCTCGGCGGTACCCTCGCGGACCTTGCGCACCACGGTGGCCTGGATCCCGTTCCGCCGCAGCACGTCGGCGGTGCCGCCGGTGGAGACGATCTCGAAGCCGAGGTCGGCCAGGTGCTTGACCGGCATGACGAACGAGCGCTTGTCGCGGTTCGCCACCGAGACGAACACCTTGCCGGCCGTGGGCAGCGGGTTGTTGGCCGCGGCCTGGCTCTTGGCGAAGGCGGTGTCGAAGTACTTGTCGATGCCCATGACCTCGCCCGTGGACCGCATCTCGGGGCCGAGCAGCGAGTCCACGACGGTGCCTTCCGGCGTGCGGAAGCGGCTGAAGGGCAGCACGGCTTCCTTCACGGCAACCGGGGCCTCCAGCGGCAGGCTGGCGCCGTCGCCGGTCTCGGGCAGCATCTTGTACGCGGTCCGCAGCTGGTGGATGGTCACCCCGGTGCCGATCAGCGCCGCGGCCTTGGCCAGCTGGACGCCCGTGGCCTTGGATACGAACGGCACGGTCCGGGAGGCCCGCGGGTTCGCCTCGATCACGTAGAGCACGTCCGAGGCCAGCGCGAACTGGATATTGATCAGGCCGCGCACGCCGACGCCCTCGGCGATGGCTCGGGTCGCCCGGGCCACGCGGTCCTGGACGTCCGCGCCGAGGGTGATCGGGGGCAGCACGCAGGCGGAGTCGCCGGAGTGGATGCCCGCTTCCTCGATGTGCTCCATGATGCCGCCGACGTAGAGGTCCTTGCCGTCGAAGAGCGCGTCCACGTCGATTTCGATGGCGTCCTCGAGGAACCGGTCCACCAGCACCGGGTGCTCCGGCGTGATCTCGGTGGCGTTGGCGATGTAGCGGGCGAGGTTCGCCTCGTCGTAGACGATCTCCATGCCGCGGCCGCCGAGCACGTAGGACGGGCGGACCAGCACCGGGTAGCCGATCTCGTCCGCGATCTTCTTCGCGTCCTCGAAGCTGACCGCCGTGCCGTTCTTCGGCGCGACCAGCCCGGCGCGGTCCAGCACGCGCTGGAAGGCGCCGCGGTGCTCGGCGAGGTCGATGGCCTCCGGCGAGGTGCCCAGGATCGGGATGCCGGCCTCGGCCAGGGCCTGCGCCAGCTTCAGCGGCGTCTGCCCGCCGAGCTGCACGAAGACGCCCATGACGCCGCCGGTGCGCTCCTCGGCCGCGATGACCTCCAGCACGTCCTCCAGCGTCAGCGGCTCGAAGTACAGCCGGTTGGAGATGTCGTAGTCCGTGGAGACGGTCTCCGGGTTGCAGTTGATCATGACCGTCTCGTGGCCGGCCTGGCGCAGGGCCATGGTCGCGTGCACGCAGCTGTAGTCGAACTCGATGCCCTGGCCGATGCGGTTCGGGCCGGAGCCGAGGATGATGATCGAGGGCTTCGCGTGCAGCTCGACCTCGTCCTCCTCGTCGTAGGACGAGTAGTGGTACGGCGTGTAGGCGGCGAACTCGGCGGCGCAGGTGTCGACCGTCTTGAACACCGGGCGGACGCCGAGGGCGTGGCGGACGCCGCGGACCACGGCTTCGGCGGTATTGGTGAGCTTGCCGATCTGTTCGTCCGAGAAGCCGTGGCGCTTGGCCAGGCGCAGGATGTCCTCCGTCAGCGCCGGGGCCTTGCGGATCTCGGCGGCCACTTCGTTGATCAGCTGGAGCTGGTCGAGGAACCAGGGGTCGATCCCGGTCGCTTCGTAGACCTGCTCCACAGTGGCGCCGCCCAGCAGCGCGCGCTGCACCATGGACAGCCGCTCCGTGGAGCCCACCTTGGACTTCTCCAGCAGCTCCGGCACCTCGAAGTCGTTGACCGAGTCGAAGGTCAGCTGCGCGCCCTTCTGCTCGAGCGACCGCAGGGCCTTCTGCAGGGCCTCGGTGAAGTTGCGGCCCAGCGCCATGGCTTCGCCGACGGACTTCATCGTGGTGGTCAGCGTCGGGTCCGCCGCCGGGAACTTCTCGAAGGCGAAGCGGGGAACCTTGACGACGACGTAGTCCAGCGTCGGCTCGAACGACGCCGGGGTCTTCTGGGTGATGTCGTTCGGGATCTCGTCCAGCGTGTAGCCGAGCGAGAGCTTCGTCGCGATCTTGGCAATGGCGAACCCGGTGGCCTTCGACGCCAGCGCCGAAGAGCGGGACACGCGGGGGTTCATTTCAATAACGACGACGCGTCCCGTGTCCGGTTCGATCGCGAACTGGATGTTGCAGCCGCCGGTGTCGACGCCGACCTCGCGGATCACGGCGATCGCGATGTCCCGCAGGTTCTGGTACTCGCGGTCCGTCAGGGTCAGGGCCGGCGCGACGGTGATCGAGTCGCCCGTATGGACGCCGACCGGGTCGAAGTTCTCGATGGAGCAGACCACCACGACGTTGTCGTTCTTGTCGCGCATCATCTCCAGCTCGTACTCCTTCCAGCCGAGGATGGACTCCTCGAGGAGCACCTCGCTGGTCGGGCTGTACTGGATGCCTGCTCCGGCGATGCGGCGCAGGTCCTCTGCGTTGTAGGCCATGCCGGAGCCGAGTCCGCCCATGGTGAAGGACGGACGAACGACCATCGGGTACCCGAGTTCCTCGGCGGCCTTGAATGCCTCGTCCATCGAATGCACGATGATGGACCGGGCCGACTCGGCGCCGCAGCGCTCCACCACGCCCTTGAACTTTTCGCGGTCCTCGCCGAGCTCGATCGCCTCGATGTTGGCGCCGATCAGTTCGACGTTGTACTTCTCCAGCACGCCGTTCTTGTCCAGCGCGATGGCCGTGTTCAGTGCCGTCTGACCGCCCAGGGTCGGCAGCACCGCATCGGGGCGTTCCTTGGCAATGATCTTCTCGACGACTTCCGGCGTGATCGGCTCGACGTAGGTCGCGTCCGCGAACTCGGGATCCGTCATGATCGTCGCCGGGTTGGAGTTCACGAGGATGACGCGCAGGCCTTCCTCCTTCAGGACGCGCAGCGCCTGGGTGCCGGAGTAGTCGAACTCGGCGGCCTGGCCGATGACGATCGGCCCGGACCCGATGACCAGGACGGACTTAAGATCTTCTCTCTTGGGCATTACTTGGCTTCCTTGGCGTCGATGGTGGCTTTGGAGACGTCCGCTGCGTCAGTGGTGCCTGTGCTCGTACCTGCGGTCTGCCGTTCTGCTTCCATCAGGTCGATGAACCGGTCGAACAGGTAGGCCGAGTCGTGCGGGCCGGCGGCGGCTTCCGGGTGGTACTGGACGGAGAACGCGGGAATGTCGAGGCACGCGAGGCCCTCGACGACGTCGTCGTTAAGGCTCACGTGGCTGACCTCGACGCGGCCGAACCGCTCCTCCGGCGCCTTCGTCGCGCCGTCGGTGGGAGCGTCGACGGCGAAGCCGTGGTTCTGCGAGGTGATCTCCACCTTGCCCGTGCGGCGGTCCATCACCGGCTGGTTGATGCCCCGGTGCCCGTAGCGCAGCTTGTAGGTGCCGAAGCCCAGCGCACGGCCCAGGATCTGGTTGCCGAAGCAGATGCCGAAGAAGGGCAGCCGCGCATCGAGGACGTCGCGCAGCAGGCCGACCTGGGCGTCCGCCGTGGCCGGGTCGCCGGGGCCGTTGGACATGAAGACACCGTCCGGGCCGAGGGCCTGGATGTCCTGGAGGGTGGCCGTAGCCGGCAGCACGTGGACCTTCACGCCGCGCTCGGCGAAGCGCTGCGGGGTCATGGACTTGATGCCCAGGTCGAGGGCGGCGATGCTGAAGCGCGCTTCGCCCTCCCAGCCGTGGTCGGCGGGGTCGATGACATAGGCGGCGTCGATGCTGACTTCTTCGGCCAGCCGCGAGCCCTCCATCGGCGCCTGCGCCTTGACCTGCTCCAGCAGCTCGGCCTCCGGGCGCTGCGCATCGGCGCCGGAGAAGATGCCGGCCTTCATCGCGCCGCGTTCGCGCAGGTGCCGGGTGATGGCGCGGGTGTCCACGCCCTGCAGGCCCACGATGCCCTGTTCGACGAGTTCGTCGTCGAGGCTGCGCTCCGAGCGCCAGTTCGAGGGCCGTCGGGCGGCGTCGCGGACGATGTAGCCGGCTACCCAGATCCGGCGGGATTCCGCATCCTCGCGGTTCACGCCGGTGTTGCCGATGTGAGGGGCCGTCTGGACGACGAGCTGGCGCGCGTAGGAGGGATCAGTGATGGTCTCCTGGTAGCCGGTCATGCCGGTGGCAAAGACCGCCTCGCCCAAGGCCGTTCCCTGGGCCCCGTAGCTGTGTCCGCGGAAGACGCGGCCGTCTTCGAGGACAAGCAGCGCCGCCGCAGAAGGAGTGGTTTGGTGTTCAGTCACGATAGATCCTCATCGTTGTCCGTTACAGCAGGTACAAAAGATTTCAGGTGCTCCAGCATGGGCCGCTTCTCGGCGGCATGCCGGTTGCGGAAGGCGGTGTCCACGTCCCGGCCCCCGAGGGACCAGGTGATGACGGCCAGCCCGTCCTTCTCGACGAACTTGCCCACCATGCCGCTCTCGGTGCGGACGCCGCTGATGCCGGCCGCCGGCAGGTACAGGTCCGGTACGCCGCGGCGCTCGATCAGCACGCCCTGCGGATACACCCGCAGCAACGCGTTGGAGCGGATGCCGAGGGAGTGCACGGCGAGCCGGTCCAGCCAGTCCCCCGCCGTCGTCGTGACGACGTACTGCCCTTCGTAGGCCGCCACCGGCGCCGGCAGGTCCTCCGGCACCGCCGGCAGCGGGGCGACGTCCTGCTGGCGCTTCAGCCGGTTGCGCCAGCCGAAGTAGACGAGCCCGACGAGCACCACCACCAGGCTCAGCGTGATCAGCCCTGGTCCCAGGTAGTCCACGGGCCCTACGCCCCCTCGGAGGCCAGCGGGGTATTCAGCGCGCCGTCGAGGACCGTGGGGTGGCCGCGGTAGAACGTGGCGACGACGCGGCCGGGCAGCTCCCGCCCGGCGAACGGCGAGTTGCGCCCCTTGGTGGCCATCCGCTGGGGGTCCACCTGCCAGCGTGCGGCCGGGTCTACCAGCGTGATGTTCGCGGTCGAGCCGGTTTCCAGCGGCTGTCCGTGGCCGGCGAGCTGGCCGATCCGGGCCGGGGCCGTGGACATCACGCGGGCGAAGTCGTCCCAGCCCATCAGGCCGGACTCGACCATGGTGTGCTGCACGACGGACAGCGCGGTTTCCAGCCCGGTCATGCCCATTGCCGCCTGCGCCCACTCGCATTCCTTGGCTTCGCTGGGATGCGGCGCGTGGTCGGTCCCGACGATGTCGATCGTGCCGTCGGCGAGGCCGGCCCGGAGCGCCTTGACGTCCTCGTCGGTGCGCAGCGGCGGATTGACCTTGTACACCGGGTCATAGCTGCGGACCAGTTCGTCCGTCAGCCACAGGTGGTGCGGCGTGACCTCGGCAGTCACCTTGATGCCGCGCTGCTTGGCCCAGCGGATGATCTCCACCGACCCGGCCGTGGAGACGTGGCAGACGTGCAGCCGGGAGCCCACATGCTGCGCCAGCAGAACGTCGCGGGCGATGATGCTCTCCTCGGCGACCGCCGGCCAGCCTGTCATGCCGAGGACCGCGGACACCGCGCCCTCGTTCATCTGGGCGCCGTCCGTGAGCCGCGGCTCCTGGGCATGCTGGGCGATCACGCCGTCGAACGCCTTGACGTACTCGAGCGCCCGGCGCATCAGGATCGGGTCGTGGACGCACATGCCGTCGTCGGAGAAGACCCGGACCCGGGCGCGCGAATCAGCCATGGCGCCCAGCTCGGCCAGCCGTTCGCCGGCCAGTCCGACGGTCACGGCGCCCACCGGCCGGACGTCCGTCCAGCCGGCCTTTTGGCCCAGGGAGAAGACCTGCTCGACGACGCCGGCGGTATCGGCCACCGGGGAGCTGTTGGCCATGGCGTGGACGGCCGTGTAGCCGCCCAACGCCGCAGCGCGGCTGCCGGTCTCAACGGTCTCGGCGTCCTCGCGGCCAGGCTCCCGCAGGTGGGTATGGAGATCCACGAGGCCGGGAAGCGCGACCAGGCCGTCCGCGTCGATGACCGCCGCCCCGGCGGCGCTGAGGCCGGTGCCGGCTTCGGCGATGATCCCGTCGCGGACCAGCAGGTCGGTACGGTCTCCGCTGCCGATGGCGGCTCCCCGGATCAGGTAGGCCGCGGGTGTTTCGGGTGCTGTGCTCATCTGGTGGCCTCCTGGGTTGGTGCGGCGGGCGTGCTGTCGCCCGAGAGCAGCAGGTACAGCGCAGCCATGCGTACGGAGACGCCGTTGCGGACCTGCTGGAGAACTGTGGAACGCGGCGAGTCGGCCGCGGCTGCCGAGATTTCCAGGCCGCGGTTCATCGGGCCGGGGTGCATGATGATGGTTTCCTTCGCGCCCGCGGCGTCCAGTGCGGCGAGCCTCCGGTCGTCGAAGCCCCAGCGGCGCGAGTACTCGCGGGTGGAGGGGAAGAACGCGGCATTCATCCGCTCTCCCTGCACCCGCAGCATCATCACCGCGTCCGGGCGTTCGGACAGCGTCTCATCGAGGTCGTAGCTGACCGTGCAGGGCCAGTGCTCCACGCCGACCGGCAGCAGCGTGGGCGGTGCCACCAGCGTGACGTCGGCGCCCAGCGTGCGCAGCAGCCACAGGTTGGACCGGGCCACCCGGGAATGCAGGACATCGCCGACGATGGCCACCTTCATGCCGGCCAGGTCCGTGCCGGCCGATCCGGTGCCGTTGACGCGGGCCCAGTTGCGGCGCATCGTGAACGCGTCCAGCAGGGCCTGGGTAGGGTGTTCGTGGGTTCCGTCGCCGGCGTTGACGACGGCGGCGTCGATCCAGTCCGAGGTGGCGAGGCGCGCGGGAGCGCCGGAGGCCCAGTGCCGGATGACGACGGCGTCCGCGCCCATCGCTTCGAGGGTCTGCGCTGTGTCCTTGAGCGATTCGCCCTTGGAGACCGAGGATCCCTTGGCGGCGAAGTTGATCACGTCCGCGGAGAGCCGCTTCGCCGCGGCTTCGAAGGAGATCCGGGTGCGGGTGGAGTCCTCGAAGAACAGGTTCACCACGGTGCGGCCGCGCAGCACGGGCAGCTTCTTGACTTCCCGCTCGGATACCGCGGCCATCTCCTCGGCGGTGTCCAGGATCCGGATGGCCTCGGCCTTGTCCAGGTCTTCGGTCGAGAGCAAATGCCTCATGCGCTCCAGTCCTCAATGACAACTTCGTTGACCGGCGCGCCCTCGCTGGCGTCGGTTTCGGCCAGCCGGACGCGGACCTTCTCGACCGATGAAGTCGGCAGGTTCTTGCCGACGTGGTCGGCCCGGATGGGCAGCTCGCGGTGCCCCCGGTCCACCAGGACGGCCAGGCGCACGATCCGGGGCCGGCCGAGGTCAACCAAGGCGTCCAGGGCGGCGCGAATGGTGCGTCCGGAGTACAAGACGTCGTCGACAAGGACAACGACCTTGTCGTCGATTCCGGAGGCGGGCAGCTGGGTGGGCAGCGGAGCGCGGGTGGGCTGGCGCTTCAGGTCGTCCCGGAACATGG
This sequence comes from Arthrobacter sp. USHLN218, assembly GCF_037144715.1. Lineage (NCBI taxonomy): Bacteria > Bacillati > Actinomycetota > Actinomycetes > Micrococcales > Micrococcaceae > Arthrobacter > Arthrobacter sp. USHLN218. Next base: position 51,007 of record NZ_JBBCYT010000003.1, on the reverse strand, counting down.
TGACGTCGAGCTGGCCGGTGATGTCTTCGGCTGTAACGCTGCCGTCCGCGGCCTCGATCTTGGCTGCGAGTCGGCGGGCCAGCGGATAGCCGCGCCGCGGGATGCCCAGCAGGACGAGGTCTTTGGAACCCTTGTTCGCTTCAAGGATTTCGTGGGCAATGCGAGTGAGTGCGCGGTCGATGTCCGCTTCGGCGAGAACTACACGTGATGACTGCGGCGAAACCGTGCCGGACGTGTTCATCTGGTGCCGCCTCCTTCCCCGCCTCACAGGACGGACTTAAAGGTTGGTTGCGCAACCAACGTATCACAGCGGAGGGACCGTTCCGCGCCCGGAACGGCCAAAGGTGGCCCCCGTCACGGGGACCACCTCCAGCAGGGATTTCCGGGCGGAAACCCGACGCTTGATCAGGCCAGCAGCGTGGGCTTGAGCTGCTGCAGCCGGCCCAGCAGACCGTTGATGAACGACGGCGATTCGTCCGTCGAGAGGGTCCGCGACAGTTCCACTGCCTCGCTGACAGCGACGCCGTCGGGGACGTCGTCGTTGTACAGCAGCTCCCAGGTGCCCACGCGCAGGATGATCCGGTCCACGCTGGGCATGCGCTCCAGCGGCCACCCCTGCGAATAGGTGGACAGGAACTCGTCGATGGCCGGCTGCATGGCCATGACGCCCTCGACGATGTCCACTGTGTAGGGATTGATGATCTGGTCCGTCTTGTCCCGCCGGTCCCGCAGGGCCTCGGTGGGCTGGACCGAGCGCTGCTCGGCCTCAAAGAGGATGTCGACGGCACGGCGGCGGGCCTTGCCGCGCGCGGAGGTGGGTGCACTCACTAGTCGTTGACTCGTCCCAGGTAGTCGCCGCTGCGGGTGTCGACCTTGACCCTGGTGCCGGTTTCCAGGAACAGCGGAACCTGGATCTGGTAGCCGGTTTCCACGGTGGCCGGCTTGGTGCCGCCGGTGGAGCGGTCGCCCTGCAGTCCGGGCTCCGTGTAGGTGATCTCCATGACGACGGACGCCGGCAGTTCGATGTACAGCGGGGTGCCGTCGTGCATGGCGATGTTGACCTTGATGTTTTCCAGCAGGAAGTTCTCGTCGTCGCCGACGACGGCGCCGGGCACGGTCACCTGGTCGTAGTCCTGGACGTCCATGAAGACGAAGTCGTCGCCGTCCTTGTACAGGTAGGTGTAGTCGCGGCGGTCCACCGTGGCGGTCTCGATCTTCAGGCCGGCGTTGAACGTCTTGTCCTGGATCTTGCCGGAGACAACGTTTTTGATCTTGGTGCGCACGAAGGCGCCGCCCTTGCCCGGCTTGACATGCTGGAACTCGATGACATTCCACAGCTGGCCGTCCATGACCAGCACGGTCCCGTTCTTGATGTCGTTCGTTGTCGCCACAGTTTCTCTTTCGTCGATTCAAGCGCCAGAAAAGTTCACGGACTATTCTACCCGCTCGGAGGCCGCCTCCTCGTCGCTCCTAGTTGTCCGCGATCTCCTGGTACGCGGCGAACAGCAGCGAGGTGTCCGGAACCTCGAGGATGCCGGGCTTGCCGACGGCGTCGAGGACCACGAACCGCAGCAGGTCGCCGCGGGCCTTCTTGTCCCGCTTCATGCCGTCCAGCAGCGCCGCCCAGCGGTCGCGGCGGTAGCTCACCGGCAGCTCCAGCAGTTCGAGGATCCGCTTGTGCCGGTCGGCCGTAGCGTCGTCGAGCCGGCCGACCATTCGGGACAGCTCCGCTGCGAACACCAGGCCGACGGAAACCGCGGCCCCATGGCGCCACTGGTAGCGTTCCGCTAGCTCGATGGCGTGGCCCAGGGTGTGGCCGTAGTTCAGGAACTCGCGCCGCCCGGACTCTTTGAGGTCGGCGGAGACGATCTGCGCCTTGACTGCGATGGACCGCTCGACGAGCTCGCGCACCTCGGCAGACGCCGGATCCGCGACGGCCTCGGGCTTGGCCTCGATCAGGTCCAGGATGGCCGGGTCGGCGATGAAACCGCACTTGACCACTTCCGCCATGCCTGTCAGCAGCTCGTTGCGGGGCAGCGTGGCGAGGGCGTCGAGGTCGGCCAATACGGCTGCCGGCGGGTGGAACGCGCCGACCAGGTTCTTGCCCTCGGCCGTGTTGATGCCGGTCTTCCCGCCGACTGCCGCATCGACCATGCCGAGGAGGCTGGTGGGAATGTGCACCACCTTCACGCCGCGCAGCCAGGTCGCGGCGACAAAGCCGCCAACGTCGGTCACGGCGCCGCCGCCGACGGTCACGATCGCGTCGGAACGGGTGAAGTCGTTCTGGCCCAGCACCTGCCAGCAGAACGAGGCGACCTGGATGTGCTTGCCCTCTTCGGCGTCCGGGATTTCCGCCGTCAGTGCCGTGAAACCGGCGGCCGAGAGCGCCTCGCGCACGGTGTCTCCGGTGGAGCGCAGGGCACGCGGGTGGATGACCAGCACGCGCTGGACCCGCTCCCCCAGCACCCCGGGAAGCCTCTCGAGCAGACCGTGTCCGACGACGACGTCGTAGTTCTCGTTCGGCGCGGTGCCGGTGACCTTGATGATGGTCGGTGTCTGGGTTCCGTGGGTCACGAGGTGTGCCTTTCTTCAAACTTCTGTTCGAGCATTGCGGTCAGCTCATCGACCAGTTCCTGCTGGGACTTGCCCCGGGTCACCAGGACGATGTCCGCCAGCTTTTGGTACGTCGGCCGGCGGCGCCGGGACATCTCGAGCCATCGTTCCACCGGGTCGCCCACCAGCAGCGGACGGCCGCTGTCCCGCTGGATCCGCGGGCGCACGGTCTCCAGGTCGGCATCGAGGAAAACAACGTCGCAGCCCGCCAGCAGCTGCTGCGTACCGGTGTCCAGGATGGCGCCGCCGCCGAGCGAGACGACGCTCGGCTGGTCGGCCGCGGACAGCACCGCCGCGACCTCGCGAGCCTCGATCTCGCGGAAGCCGTGCTCGCCCTGGGCGGCGAAGATGGACGGAATGGAGCCGTGCTTGGCAACGATCTTCCGGTCCGTGTCGACGAAGGTCAGCCCGTGCACGGTCGCGAAGTGCTGGCCAAGCGTTGATTTACCTGAGGCCATCGGTCCGATCAGGACAAGATGGCGCTCCAACGTGAGCGGCATCAGGACGGCACTAGCTCCCGATCGAGTCCAGCGAGGCCGGGATGGCTTCGACATAGCTGCGGATGTTCCGGGCGGTCTCGGCAAGGGAGTCGCCGCCGAACTTTTCGGTCACGGCCTCGGCGAGGACCAGGGCCACCATGGCCTCGGCCACGACGCCGGCGGCCGGCACCGCGCAGACGTCCGAGCGCTGGTGGTGCGCCTTGGCGGCCTCGCCGGTGCTGACGTCGATGGTCTGCAGGGCGCGGGGAACCGTGGCGATCGGCTTCATCGCGGCGCGAACCCGCAGCGTGTCGCCGATACTCATTCCGCCTTCGATGCCGCCGGCGCGGTTGGTGGACCGGACGATGGTCCCGCGCTCGTCGCGGACAATTTCGTCATGCGCCTCGGAGCCGCGGCGGCCGGCCGTCTGGAAGCCGTCGCCCACCTCGACGCCCTTGATCGCCTGGATGCCCATCAGGGCCGCCGCCAGCCGTGCGTCCAGCCGGCGGTCCCAGTGGACATAGCTGCCCAGTCCCGGCGGCAGCCCGTAGGCCAGCACCTCGACCACGCCGCCGAGGGTCTCGCCTTCCTTGTGGGCGGCGTCGACCTCCTGGACCATGGCCAGGGACGTTTCGGCGTCGAAGCAGCGCAGCGGATCCTCGTCCAGCGCGATGACGTGCCGCGGTTCGGGCACCGGGCCGCCTTCCGGGACGGACACGCGGCCGAGGGACACGGTATGGCTGACGAGTTCGATGCCGAGGGCCTTCAGGAAGTTGGCGGCCACGGTGCCCAGCGCTACGCGGGCGGCAGTCTCACGGGCACTCGCGCGTTCCAGCACCGGGCGGGCCTCGTCGAAACCGTACTTCTGCATGCCCGTAAAGTCGGCATGTCCGGGACGGGGCCGGGTGAGCGGCGCGTTGCGCGCGGACTCGGCCAGCTCGGCCGGGTCGACCGGCTCTGCGGACATGACCTTCTCCCACTTGGGCCACTCGGTATTGCCGACCTGGATGGCGACGGGGCCACCTTGGGTCAGGCCGTGGCGGACGCCTCCGAGGATGGTGACCTGGTCCTGCTCGAACTTCATCCGGGCGCCGCGGCCGTAACCGAGCCGGCGGCGGGCCAGGGCATCCTGGATATCCGAGATGTGCAGTTCGACGCCGGCGGGGACGCCTTCGACAATTCCAACCAGGGCCGGACCATGGGATTCACCGGCGGTTAACCAACGCAACATGCCATCAATACTGCCATGCCTGCGGGTACCCTTCAGCGCCGGGATGCACCGACCGCGTCACACATCACATTTGTGACTTCGGCGGCGTCCGTGAACCGCTCCCCGGCAAAGAGCCGCACCTGTTCCACGGCCTGGTAGATCAGCATCTCGAGCCCGTGCACGACGATGCCGTCCTGCCGCTGCCATTCGGCGGCGATCGCGCTGGGCCACGGGTCGTACGCGACATCAAGCAGGACTCCCCCGGGACGCCGCTTCGGGGCCCCGGCGAGCCGTGCCGCCAGCGAGTCTGCCCCGTGCGGCGGCAGGGTGGAGATCACGGTGTCCGCGCCGGCCAGGGCCTCCGCCGCGGCATCCCAGCCACGGACTTCAAGCGGGATCCCGAAGTGCGCCCCAACCGCCTCGACTCCGGACGCCTTGGCGGGATCGCGCAGGCAAAGCACCACCGAGGACGGCTTCAGCGACGCCAAAGCCGCGGCCGCGGCCGCCGCAGTGCCGCCGCCGCCGAGGACCAGGGCCGAGGCGCCGTCACGCACGCCGGCATGGCGCAGCGCCCCGACGATCCCGGCCACGTCCGTATTATGGCCGGTCAGCGAAACCGCGCCGCCGTCGTCGTACTCTGCCACCACGGTGTTGAGGACGCCCAGGACCTGCACCAGTTCGCTGGTCCGGTCCATCAGCGGCACCATGGCCGATTTCAGGGGCATGGTGACCGAGAGGCCCGCCCAGCCCGGCTCGGAGCGCAGGGTGCGGATGAACCCGGGCAGTGCCTCGGGCGTGACGTCGATGGCGCCGTAGCTGCAGTCGAAACCAATCAGGTCGTAGGCCGCGCGGTGGAGTGCCGGCGACTTCGAATGGCCGATCGGATGGCCCAGCACCGCTGCCCGGCTTCCGCTGCGGGCCGGGACGCCGGCTGGTGCGGCCGGCATGCTCAGTCGCACCGTCCCTCATCCTGCTCGCCGCACCACTTCAGGTATTCCTTGGTGTAGGCGTTGTGCTCTTCCAGCGTCTCGGAGAACTTGGTCTCGCCGGTATCCAGGTTGACCGTCACCCAGTAGTAGTACGGCACATCGTCCGGATTCGCGGCGGCGTCGATGGCCGGGCCGCCCGGAGAGTTGATCGGTCCGACGGGAAGCCCGGTATGCGCGTACGTGTTGTACGGGTTCTCCGTGTCCGCCTTCTCTTCCGGGGTGATGTCGTACCCCTTGCGGCCCAGTCCGTAGGTCACCGTCGCGTCGGACTGGATGAAGCCGTTGGTCTCCGTATTGTCCGGCTTGAGGCGGTTCTCGATGGCGCCCGCCACCGCCCCGTAGTCGGCCTCGCCCGCTTCAGCCTCGATGATACTGGCAACCGTCAGGACATCGTACTGCTGGTTCGGGTCGGTAATTCCGTCCTTCTCCAGCCGCTCGAAGGTGTTGTCGATCATGGTCTTGAGGATTTCCTCGGCGGTGGCCTCCAGCGGGAAGCGGTACTCCGCCGGGAACAGGTAGCCATCCAGGTTCCGCGCCTTGTCCGGCAGGCCGAACGCGGCCGGGTCTTTCGCCAGGGTTTCGAACTCGCTCACGTCGATGCCGGTGCCCTTGGAGAGGGCCTCGAAAACCTCCTGCTGCCGCCAGGTCCGGTTGATGGCGGCGTAGTTCACGCCTTCTTCCTGGGCGAGGAGGACGCCCGCGGCGTCGGCTGCCTTCATCTGCCGCTTGAGCTTGTAGTCGCCGGGCTGGACTTCGCGGCCGTCGGCCTGGTTGGCGAGTTCGTCGATGAATTTGTCCGAGGAGGCCACGACGTCCTGCTCCATCAGCGCACTGGCGATCGCGAGCGGGCCCGCGCCCTGCTCGACGGTGACGGACACTTCGCCCTCACCCGGACCCGGGTAGTCCTTCAGGTCGTTCATGCCGAGCAGGTTCTGCAGGAACAGGACCACGCCGACCAGGGCGCCGGCGAAGAGGCCGAAGACCACCAGCAGTGCGATGTTGCGGCGACGCCGCCGCTGGCGCTTGATCTTGTTGCGCCGGCTGCGCTTGCGTGCCGGAGGCTCCGGATCGTAGTCGGGTCCCAGTTCGCCCTCGTAGTCCGAGGCGTGCTCGGCCTCAAACTCCTCGAGCGATTGCCCGGCAGGCCGGTAGTCCGGATAAGGAGGGTTCTCCGGATAACTGTTGCTCACCGCTTGTTCTCACCATCATTGTCATGTACGCGTGGAATGTCGGTCTCGTCTTCCCCGGGGACTGCGCCGGGCGCCTGGACACGGTCCGGCGCGGCTACGGGGGTGCCCACGTCCCGTCCTTGCGCACGCTGCATATCCAGGGCGTGCTGCAGGATCTCCACTGCAGCGACCTGATCAACAACTTTACGGTGCTCACGGCTGCTCATGCCAGCGCCGTGCAGCGTCCGGTGCGCGCTGACGGTCGTCAGCCGCTCGTCGACCAGGCTGACGGTCGTGTCCAGTCCGGCCGCCAAGAGCGCACCCGCCAGCCGTTCGGCATAATCGCGGGCCATCTGGGTCGAGGCCGATTCCCCGCCGCGCATAGTGCGAGGCAGACCGACGAAAACCTGGACGGCGGAACGCTCCGCGGCTTCCCTCACCAGCACGCGAATGTCGCTGTCCTTCTTGGCGTCGCGCTTGAGCGTCCGGATCGGGGTGGCCAGGATGCCCGCCGGGTCCGAGCCGGCCAGGCCCACCCGGGCCAGGCCGACGTCGACACCTAGCTTGCTGCCGGCGGGAACGATTGCGCTGGGCACGTTGCGCGCCTTAGCCCCGGTTGGCCACGGCCGCGACGATCGCGGCCAGCGCGTCGTCGATCTTCGAGGCGTCCTGGCCGCCGCCCTGGGCGACGTCGTCCTTGCCGCCGCCGCCGCCGCCGAGTACGCCCGCGGCGGTCTTGACGAGGGCCCCGGCCTTCACTCCGGCCTGCCGGGCGGCTTCGTTCGTGGCCACGAGGACCAGCGGGCGGCCATTCGCGACGGCGGTGAGCGCTACCGCGGCCGGGTCGCTTCCCAGCCGGGTCCGCAGGTCCAGCGCCAGCGACCGCAGGTCATCCGCACCGCCGAGGGAACCGGCGTTGTGCGCCAGCAGCCTGACGCCGGCCACATCGCGGGCCTCGTCCACGAGCTTCCCGGCGGACGCGGCGAGCTGCTCCTTGCGCAGCTTGTCCAGTTCCTTCTCGGCCGCCTTGAGCTTTGCCAGGGTGGCGGCGATGCGGTCCGGCAGCTGCGGACCGGGCACCTTGAGCATCTCGGACAGTTCCGTCACGAGCGCGCGTTCGGCGGCAAGGTGGCGGAACGCCTCCATGCCGACGAAGGCCTCGACGCGGCGGTTCCCCGAACCGACGGACTGCTCGCCGAGCAGCGTAAGGCTGCCGATCTCCGCGGTGCTGTCGACATGCGTTCCGCCGCAGAGCTCCCGCGACCAGGCGCCGTCGATCTCCACCACGCGGACGGTGTCCCCGTAGGCCTCGCCGAACAAGGCCGTGGCGCCCAGCGCCCTGGCCTCGGCCAGCGGCATGATCCTGGTGGCTACGCCGAAGTTGTTTCGGATCGCCAGGTTGGACACTTCCTCGATCTCCGACTTCGCGGCGGCGCTGATGCCCTCGCCCCAGGAGAAGTCGAACCGGAGGTAGCCGGCCTTGTTGAAGGAGCCGCGCTGGAGTGCCTCCGGCCCCAAAATCTGGTGCAGGGCCGCGTGCACGATGTGCGTGCCGGTGTGCGCCTGCTCCCCTGCCTGACGGCGCTGCTCGTCGACGGCGGCCAGCACCTTGGCGTCGGACGAAATCTCGCCTTCGCGGACCACCGCCTTGTGCACGCTGAGGCCCTTTACCGGGCGCTGCACGTCCATGACCTCGACGACGAACCCGTCACCGGTGATCAGGCCGACGTCGGCGGCCTGGCCGCCGGCCTCCGCGTAGAACGGGGTCTCGTTCAGCACGAGTTCGATTTCGTCGCCCTGGCCCGCGTAGCCCACGGTGGCCCCGCCGCTGACGATGCCGCGGACGGTGGATTCGGTGGTCAGCTCGTCATAACCGGTGAAGACGGTCTCGCCGACGGCGAGCATCTCCTTGAAGACCCGAACGTCGGCGTGGCCGGACTTCTTGGTGCGCGAGTCCGCCTGCGCACGCTGGCGCTGTTCGGCCATCAGGCTGCGGAAGCCCGCCTCGTCGACCTGCAGGCCCGCTTCCTCGGCCATTTCCAGGGTGAGGTCGATCGGGAAGCCGTAGGTGTCGTGCAGCGTGAAGGCATCCTCGCCGGACAGCGGCTTGCCGGCGGCCTTGGACTCCTTGACCGCTTCGTCCAGCCGAGCGGTGCCGGAGGCAATGGTGCGCAGGAACGCCTTCTCTTCCGCGTAGGCGATCCGGCTGATGCGTTCGAAGTCCGACTCGACGACCGGGTAGGTGCCCTTCATCGCGTCCCGGGAGACGGGCAGCAGTTCGGGGAGGACAGCCTGCTCCACCCCGAGCAGCCGCATGGCCCGCACGGCCCGCCGGATCAGGCGCCGCAGCACGTAGCCGCGTCCCTCGTTGGACGGCGTCACGCCGTCGGAAATCAGCATCAGGGCGGAGCGGACATGGTCCGCGACCACGCGAAGGCGGACATCGTCCGTATGGTGGGGATCGTCGTCGGACTCGGCGCTGGTGTATTCCTTACCGGACAGCTCGGCCGCCTTGTCGAGCACGGGGCGGACCTGGTCCGTCTCGTACATGTTCTCCACACCCTGGAGGATCATGGCCAGGCGCTCCATGCCGAGCCCGGTGTCGATGTTCTTCTTCGGCAGTTCGCCGAGGATCTCGAAGTCCTCCTTGCCGATGCCCTCGCCGCGCTGGTACTGCATGAAGACCAGGTTCCAGATTTCCACGTAGCGCGTCTCGTCGGCGACGGGGCCGCCCTCGATGCCGTACTCGGGGCCGCGGTCGTAGAAGATCTCCGAGCAGGGGCCGGCGGGGCCGGGCTGGCCGGTGGACCAGTAGTTGTCCTTCTTGCCGGACTTCTGGATGCGTTCGGCCGGCACGCCGACCTTGTCCCGCCAGATGGCCAGGGCCTCATCGTCTTCCTCGTAGACCGTTACCCAGAGTCGGTCGGCGGGGAGGCCGTAGCCGCCCTCTTCGACGGGCGTGGTGAGCAGCTCCCAGGCGAAGGGAATGGCCTGCTCCTTGAAGTAGTCGCCGAAGGAGAAGTTGCCGCACATCTGGAAGAACGTGCCGTGCCGGACGGTCTTGCCGACCTCTTCGATGTCGGCGGTGCGGATGCACTTCTGGACGCTCGTGGCGCGGTTGAACGGCGGCGTCTCGCGCGCCGTCAGGTAGGGAATGAACGGCACCATGCCGGCCACCGTGAAGAGCAGCGAGGGGTCGGGCGAGACCAGCGACGCCGAGGGCACGACGGCGTGTCCCTTTTTCTCGAAGAAGTCGAGCCAGCGGCGGACGATCTCATGGGACTTCATGGTGCCTAATTACCCTTCCGGTGGTACAAAATGCGGCGAGCGGAAAGCTGCCGGAGAAAAATCTAGCGCGTGCGGACGTCATCTGCGGAATCGATGCCGAGCGCAACGCGGAGGTCCGCTTCCCGCTCGGTCATGCCTTCACGCAGCGCGTTCGCGAAATCCGCGATGCTGTCAGCCACGCCGGCCACCGCGCGGTTGAGGCCCTCGGGGCCGATGGCCTGCTTGGCCGAGTTCAGTTTGCGCATGGCCAGGACGCCGATCGCGATGCCGGCGCCCATCCAGATAAGCCGCTTCATAGTGTGGTTCCTCCCTCAGCCGTCAGCGGCTGCGCCGGCCGCGGCCGGTGGACTTGGATCGGGCAGAGAAGGCGGTGCGCACGCCGTAGGAGAACGCCGCGACCTTGATCAGCGGGGAGCCGATGGTCGCCGCGACCAGCGAGGAGAGCGCCGAAACGTTGGCGGTCGCGTCCGAGACGTTGGACGAGATTCCGTCGACCTTCTTGAGCTGCTCGTTCGTGGTGTTGACCGTGGTGGTCACCTCGTCGATCAGCGGGGTGGTCCCGTCGCTGATGGAGCGGATAGTGACGCGGAGCTCGTCGAAGACCTTCCCCAGCTTCAAGACCGGGACGGCCAGCAGGGCCACCAGCACGGCGAACACGCCCGCGGCGATCAGACCGGCAATATCTCCACCTGACATGGAACTCCTTTGCAGTTTTGCGCGCGTCCCGCCCGGCCGTTCACGGCACTGGATTCGGCTAGCGACGTCGGTGCTTTACGTCATGGTGCATCCGCACCTCATATGTACCTTACCTACTGAACAGCCCGCGGCGCTTGCCACGGGCTGTTCAGTAGGGGTTCCGCTGCTGCGGTATCCAGTTGTCCGCCGCCGGTCCCCGTCAGACGGAGACCGGCTCCCGGCCGGGATTAGCGTGCGTAGTACTCGACGACCAGCTGCTCTTCGCAGGTGACCGGAACCTCGGCGCGCTTGGGGCGGCGGACCAGGCGGGCCTGCAGCTTCTCAAGCTGGACATCGAGGTAGGCCGGAACCGTCGGCAGAACGTCGCGGTGGGCGCCGGCTGCGGCAACCTGGAACGGCGGCATCTTTTCGGAGCGCTCGTGCACGTGCACCAGCTGGCCTTCGGAAACGCGGAAGGACGGGCGGTCCACGCGCTTGCCGTCAACCATGATGTGGCGGTGCACGACCAGCTGGCGGGCCTGGGCGATGGTGCGGGCGAAGCCGGCACGCAGGACCAGGGCGTCAAGACGCATTTCCAGCAGCTCGATCAGGTTTTCACCGGTCAGGCCGGCGGTGTTGCGGGCCTCTTCGAAGACACGGGTCATCTGTGCTTCGCGGATGCCGTACTGGGCACGCAGACGCTGCTTCTCGCGCAGGCGGACCGCGTAGTCGCTGTCCTGCTTGCGGCGGGCACGACCATGCTGGCCGGGACCGTACGGGCGGCGCTCCATGTACTTCTCGGCCTTGGGGGTCAGGGCAATTCCCAGGGACCGCGAAATGCGGACCTTGCGGCGGGCTCGTGTGTTGTTAGCCACGATGTCCTTCCAATTCATGCGGTGAAGTGATCTGCTGGCCTCCACGATCGGAGAGCGTTGGTCACCGCTGCCTTCAGCTACAACCGCCCGCAGCGCACGTCCCACCCACGTGAAAATTCATCCAGGAGATCGACGGCGCAGAAAGCGGCTTGCCAGTCAGCCAACAATCCTAGCATCAAACCGCAGCCCGTCCGGCACGCGACAACGCTGCGGCAGTTGCAGACCGCTGGATGAACACTGGCTAAGGCCGTTCCGGAGGCGGCACGGACGGAATGATGTCGCGGCTGCGAAGCAGCGAACTGATCACGGCGGAAGGGCGGCCCCGGAAGTAAAGGCCCACGACGACCGCCACCGCAATTCCCCCCAGGATGCCGCACATCATGTCCGTCACGGTGTCGACCAGGCCCGCATTCTGGGCACGGGTGCCCAGGAAACGGTCGCTGATGAATTCGGCGATTTCCCACGTGGCCGCTACGAAGCCCCCGCATGACACCACCCCCGCCACCATCAAAAACGGGGGAAGGGCCAGTTGCTTCCGCCGGCACGCCACACCAAGGGCAAACACGGTTGCCCAACCAACCAAAGCGCCTGAGAACGCGTGGACGGGCTTGTCCCACAGGGTCCAGAATGCGTAGAGCTCCATCTGGGTGCCGACGAACGGCCCCGCCAGCAGGAACACGAAATAGCAGCCATGCAACCATCTCGGGCACCGGCTATTGAATGCCAGTTCCACCGCGGAAGGAATCAATGCGGCCCCGATCAGCATGGCCGGGACACCGGCGTCGCTCCACGTCTGCGTTAGGGCGGCGACCGCCAGGAAACCAAGAAAAAATACCTCCACCAGGACGAGCATCCTCGTTGCGGGTGCATCCAGGACCGATCGGATGACCGAGCGGAAGGGCAGGGCCGGAGCGGCAGCACGACCTCCCATGCCGGTTCTGTTGCCGCTAACGGGCGTACCGACCGCCGCATGCTCCGGGTTACCGCCGGTTTGGCTCCGGCTTCCGGCAGTCTCGGCGGGGTCTTCTTCCGGAGCGGGATCGGAGTGCATTGCGTTCTCCTCCAATCGGACGCGGCCAGTGTTCGAGGAAGCTGGCCCTGCACCCCTGCACCGTACCTCCACCGGTGGCGGTACGGCCTTCTAACGAACCTGCAGCAATCACAAGAGCCGGCTGACCTCGCCTGTCACACCTTGAGTGTAACGAGGGTCATACCCGGGAGGAACGATATGCGCCATCGTTTTCGCTGGACGTCGCCTGCAGGCACCGCCGTAACCTTGCGGTTCCGCCAGTGCTGCGACGACCTTGCATCCTTGCCGCTCATTGGCGGGTCAGGTACCGGTTACGGGTTTCGATCAGCTCGCGAAGGTACCGGGCCAGGAACAGCCGTTCGGCAATCCTGCCGACCGGGCCAAGGGGTGCGGCAAATTCGATCCGGTCAATCATGACCGTTTCTTCGCCCTCGGCGAGGAACTCGTGGATATGCCGGAAGCGCCGGAATGGTCCCTTGACCTGTTCATCGACGAAATAGTCCGGGGAGACCATCTCGGTGATCCGGCTGGTCATATGCAGCGGAATCCCGAAGTGCCAGGCCCGCCATGTGACCTCCTCGCCTAGGGAGATCAGCCCCGTTGTTACGCCACGGACGGCTTTCTCCCTGGACTTCGCCATCGAACCGACATGGGCGTCGATGCTGAGGGAGCGGTCAAAGAGATCGGCTTTGCTGATTCCCGATCGGGTGATGCATTCGAAAGACGCCACCGACAAAGTATGGCAGCGGCGGCGTCGGCTGCGGATACGCCGACGTTCCGGCCACGAAAGGAGGCGGCATTACGCTGGAGGAATGCGAGCCATACTCCAGCGGGTCAGCCGCGCCAGCGTCAGCGTCGAAGGAAAGATTGTCGGAGCCATCGACGAACCCGGCCTGCTGGTGCTGGCCGGCGCTACCCACACCGACAGCGAGGCCGAGGCGGCATTGCTCGCGCAAAAGATCTGGAACCTGCGCATCCTGGAGGGCGAAAGATCCTGCTCCGATGTCTCGGCTCCGTTGTTGGTGGTCAGTCAATTCACCCTCTACGCCGACACCCGGCGCGGCCGGCGCCCGTCCTGGTCGGCGGCCGCACCGGGCGAGATCAGCGAGCCGCTCATCGACAGCCTCGTCGCCGCGCTCCGGGAACTGGGTGCGCACGTGGAGACCGGAGTCTTCGGCGCGATGATGGAGGTCGAACTGGTCAACTCCGGCCCGTTCACGATCAGCCTGGACACCGAGGATTTCGCGAAGCCACGCCGGGGCTGAGCGGTTGCCCGCCGGCAGCGGCGGCATGCCCAATCGGGCGTCGGCGTGATGGAGGCGGGCCAGGGGCGCCCTGGCACGGGGCCTATTTTCCGCGGATGATCTTGCGCAGGCGGTCCAGCCGCGCCGAGATCTCGCGTTCCGCCCCGTTGCCGTTCGGCTGGTAGTAGTCGCGGCCCACGAGGTCGTCCGGCGGGTACTGCTGCCGCGCGATGGCGTGCGGCTCGTCGTGCGAGTAGACGTACCCCTTGCCGTGGCCCAACTGCTTGGCTCCGGGATAGTGGGAATCGCGCAGGTGCGTCGGGACCCCCTGTCCCCGGCCGGCCCGTACGTCCGCGACCGCCGCGTTGATGCCGTTGTAGGCAGCGTTGGATTTCGGCGCGGTGGCGATGTGGACCACGGCCTCAGCCAGCACGAGGCGCCCCTCCGGCATGCCGATCAGCTGCACCGCCTGGGCCGCCGCCACCGCCGTCTGCAGCGCCGTCGGATCCGCCATGCCCACGTCCTCCGCCGCGGAGATGATGATTCTGCGTGCCACGAACCGGGGGTCCTCCCCCGCCTCCAGCATCCGCGCCAGATAGTGCAGGGAGGCGTCGACGTCGGAGCCGCGCATGGATTTGATGAAGGCGCTGGTGACGTCGTAGTGCTGGTCCCCCGCCCGGTCGTAGCGCAGCGCGGCCCGGTCGACCGCCTGCTCGGCGTGCTCCAGCTCCACCAGGACCGGCTCGGCGGTATCCGGCGATCCAGCCTCGCTCCATGCGACGCCTGCGGCCGCCTCCAGCGCCGTCAGTCCTCGACGGGCGTCCCCGGCGGCCAGGCGCACCAGATGCTCCAGCGCCTCGGGTGCCAGCTCCACGGTGCCCGCGAGACCGCGTTCGTCCTCGACCGCGCGCAGCAGCAGGGCCTCGATGTCCCCGGCGGTCAGCGGCTTCAGGGTCAGCAGCAGGGAGCGCGAGAGCAACGGGGAAACCACGGAAAAGGACGGGTTCTCGGTGGTGGCGGCGATCAGGACCACCCAGCGGTTTTCCACGCCGGGCAGCAAGGCATCCTGCTGGGCCTTGTTGAAACGGTGGATCTCGTCCAAGAACAGCACTGTGGTGGTCGAGTGGAGGTCGCGGGCGGTCAGCGCGTCGTCCATGACGCGCCGGACATCCTTGACGCCGGCCGTGATCGCCGAGAGCTCCACGAACTTGCGTCCCGGGCCCCGGGCGATGACGTGCGCAAGCGTCGTTTTGCCCGTTCCGGGTGGCCCCCACAGCATGACCGAGGACGGACCGGCGGGCCCGCCGCCGCTGCCTCCCGCGGCCAGCATTCGTAGCGGCGAACCCGGCTGCAGCAGGTGCTGCTGGCCCACCACCTCGTCCAGGCTGCGCGGCCGCATCCGGACCGCCAGCGGACTGCGGGGGCGCCCGGATCCGGCACCAGCGCTCGCAAAGTCGCCGGCATCGCCGTCGTACTCATCCTCATCGCCCGCGGCGGAACTGAACAAATCACTCACCCCTCAAGGCTATTACGTTGGCGCGCCTCAGCCGGGACGCTGCTCCCCGGGGCCGGCGCTCCAAGACGCGGAAAGGGAGGCAAGCCGATTGGCTCACCTCCCTTTCGCTACGCGCCGGGACGGCCTAGTTCGCGGCCTTGTCCTCCGCCGCCTTGCCTTCAGCGGCCTTGCCTTCAGCGGCCTTGGCCTCCTTGGGCTGCGGCTTGAAGTCCACGCCGGCCTCCTTGCGCTGCTGCTGCGTGATCGGCGCCGGAGCAGCGGTCAGCGGGTCGAAGCCGCCGCCGGTCTTCGGGAACGCGATCACTTCGCGGATGGACTCCTCGCCGGCGAGCAGGGCGACCACGCGGTCCCAGCCGAAGGCGATGCCGCCGTGCGGTGGGGCGCCGTACTTGAAGCCCTCGAGCAGGAAGCCGAACTTCGTCTGGGCCGACTCCTTGTCCAGCCCCATGACCTTGAAGACCCGCTCCTGGACATCCCGCTGGTGGATACGGATGGAGCCGCCGCCGATCTCGTTGCCGTTGCAGACGATGTCATACGCGAAGGAGAGCGCGGACTCGGGATCCTTGTCGAAGCTGTCCATGAACTCGGGCCTCGGCGAGGTGAACGCGTGGTGCACGGCGGTCCACTTGCCGCCGCCCACGGCCACGTCGCCGGAGGCCACTGCGGCCTCGGCCGGCTCGAACATCGGGGCGTCGACGACCCACAGGAACGACCACTCGCCGTCCTTGATCAGGCCGGTGCGGTGGCCGATTTCCACGCGTGCCGCGCCGAGCAGCGCACGCGACGGCGCACGCTCGCCGGCGGCGAAGAAGACGCAGTCGCCCGGCTTCGCGCCAACGGTGCCGGCCAGGTTTTCGCGCTCGAAGTCGGTGAGGTTCTTGGCCACCGGGCCCGTCAGCTCGCCGGACTCCTGGACCAGCACGTACGCCAGCCCCTTCGCGCCGCGCTGCTTGGCCCACTCCTGCCAGGCATCCAGCGTCCGGCGCGCCTGCGATGCGCCGCCGGGCATCACGACGGCGCCGACGTACGGAGCCTGGAACACGCGGAAGGTGGTGTCCTTGAAGAATTCCGTCAGCTCGGTCAGCTCCAGGCCGAATCGCAGGTCCGGCTTGTCCGTGCCGTACTTGTCCATCGCCTCTGCGTAGGTCATCCGCCGGATCGGCGTGGGGATTTCGACGTCGATCAGCCGCCACAGCGCCTGCACGATCCGCTCGCCGAGGCCGATGATGTCGTCCTGCTCCACGAAGCTGGCCTCGATGTCCAGCTGGGTGAACTCCGGCTGCCGGTCGGCGCGGAAATCCTCGTCCCGGTAGCAGCGGGCGATCTGGTAGTACTTCTCGAAGCCGCCGACCTGCAGCAGTTGCTTGAAGAGCTGCGGCGACTGCGGCAGCGCGTACCAGGAACCTGGCGCCAGGCGGGCCGGGACCAGGAAGTCGCGGGCGCCTTCCGGGGTGGAACGGGTCAGGGTCGGCGTCTCGATCTCGACGAAGCCGTCCTCGTGCAGCAGCTGCCGCGCGACGCGGTTGGCCTCCGAGCGCAGCCGCAGGGCCGCGGCGGGGCCGGGGCGGCGGAGGTCGAGGTAGCGGTGCTTCAGGCGGGCTTCCTCGCCCACCTCCACATGCTCGTCGATCTGGAACGGCAGCGGTTCGGAGGAGCTGAGTACGACGACGTCCTCGGCGATCACTTCGATCTCACCGGTGGCGAGGGCCGGGTTTTCGTTGCCCTCCGGGCGCTTCTCCACGCTGCCCTTGATCTGCAGCACGTATTCGTTGCGCAGCCCGTGGAAGACATCCTCTTCCCGGACCACGACCTGGGCGACGCCGGAGGCATCACGAAGGTCGAGGAATGCCACACCGCCGTGGTCGCGCCGCCGGGCCACCCAACCGGCGAGGGTGACGGTCTGTCCGATGTGCTCGGCCCTCAACGAGCCGAGTTCATGTGTGCGCAGCACAGCATTCCTTTCAGTTGCCTCACTTCCTGGGCCGGCTGCGGGACTCCGCGCCGGCGGCAAGTGATTAGAGTAGTTCTCGAGATGAGTCGTGAACGAGTTTACCGTTGATCGGCCCGCTGTCCGGACAGCAGCCGGACCAGCCTCGGGGCAGCAGCACCGGCTGGGCACGATCCGGAAGTATCGATGGGCGGAAGAATCCTGTGAGCAGTGAATCGGCATTGGAACGCAGACTCGGCGGCTTCGACACCGCCACCGTGGGCGTCGGCTCCATGGTCGGCGCCGGGGTCTTCGTGGTCTTTTCCCCCGCCGCCGGCGCGGCCGGCAGCTGGCTGCTGCTGTCGCTGGCGGCCGCCGCCGTCGTCGCCTACTGCAATGCCATGGCCTCCGCGCAGCTGGCCGCCATCCACCCCACCAGCGGCGGCACCTACATCTACGGGCGCCGGCAGCTGGGTGAATGGCCCGGCTTCCTGGCCGGCTGGGGGTACATCACGGGCAAGACGTCCTCATGCGCGGCCATGGCGCTGGCCTTCGGCCTCTACGCTTTTCCGGCCTATGCCACGGCAGCTGCGGTAGCCGCCGTCGTGCTCCTGACCGGCATCAACCTGATGGGCATCACGCGCACCGCCTGGATGACGCGCTGGTTCGTCTCCATCGTGGTGGCGGTCCTGGTGTTCCTCGTGGTGGTCGCCTTCGATGCCCCGCCCATCGGGGGAACGACGGCGGCAGTCGAGACGAGTCCCTACGGCGTCCTCCAGGCGGCGGGACTATTCTTCTTCGCGTTCGCCGGCTATGCGCGGATCGCCACCATGGGCGAGGAAATCCGGGAGCCGGCCAAGCTGATCCCCCGCGCCATCATGGGCGCCCTCGCCTTCACGCTGGTGCTGTACGTGGCCCTGGGCCTGGCGCTGCTGGACTTCATGGGCGCCGGCCTGCTCGCCGCGACCCCGGCCCCGCTGCTGGCGGTCGGCGAAGCGGTCGGCGGCGGAGTAGGCACCGCCGCCGTCACCATTGCCGCCACGCTCGGCTGCCTCGGCGCCCTGCTGGCCCTGATCGCCGGCGTCAGCCGGACGATGTTCGCGATGGCGCGGGAGGGGGACCTGCCCCGCGGCCTGGCCACGGTCTGGCAGCGGTTCAAGGTTCCCTTCCTCGCGGACCTGACCGTCGCCGTCGTCGTGATCTTCCTGCTCCTGACGCAGGACGTGCTCGCCGTGGTCGGCTTCTCCAGCTTCGGCGTGCTGATCTACTACGCCGTGACGAACGCCTCCGCCCTGACGCTCGAGAACCGGCCCTGGTACGCACCGAAGGCGCTGAACATCCTCGGCCTGGCCGGCTGCCTGCTGCTGGCCTTCACCCTGCCGCTGGCCTCGGTGCTGACGATGGCGGGCGTGCTCGCGGTGGGGCTGCTCGGGCGGGCGGTGCTCAAGCCGGGCGGCCGCGCCCGGAACCACTCCTGAGCCCCGCCCGCAGAACGGCCGGGGCCGGTCCCGGCGTCAGTCCCGCGGGCCCGCGGCCAGGATCTGCGGCTGCAGGTCCTCGGCCGGCGGCGTCCACAGCGCCGGGTCGGCAGGCACCTGCTCGCCGGAGCGGATGTCCTTGACTTCGTGGACCGGTGCGCCGCCGTCGTCCGTGGTGAACCAGACGAACGGGATGCCGCGCCGGTCCGCGTACTTGATCTGCTTGCCGAATTTCTCCGCCTTGGCCGCAACTTCCACGCTGATGCCGCGGCTGCGCAGCTGGGCGGCGACGTCCTGGGCCTGGGACCAGCTGTCGTCGTTCGCCAGGGTGACCAGTACCGCGGTCGGGACCTGGCGCGAGGCGGTGGCGAACTCCTGGGCCAGGATCCGCATCACGAGGCGCGTGACACCGATGGACAGGCCGACCCCGGGGAATTTCCGGTTCCCCTTGGAGGCGAGGGCATCGTAGCGGCCGCCGGAGCAGATGGAGCCAAGCTGCTCGTGGCCCACCAGGACGGTCTCGTAGACAGTGCCGGTGTAGTAGTCCAGGCCGCGGGCGATGCTCAGGTCCGCCAGCACCCGTCCGGGGGCCCGGCGCGATGCCTCGGCGATAACCTGCTCCAGCTCGTCCAGGCCGGTGTCGAGCAACTCGTTGCTGACGCCCAGCGCGCGGACCTGCTCCACGAACGAGGTGTCCTCGGTCCGGATGGAGGCCAGCTTGAGTGCCGCCTCGGCCTGCTCCAAGGTGGCGCCCAGCTCTTCCTGCAGCAGGGCGGAGACCTTCTCGGGACCGATCTTTTCCAGCTTATCGATGCTGCGCAGGACACCGGCCGTGTCGTCGAGGCCGATCCCGCGGTAGAAGCCCTCGGCCAGCTTGCGGTTGTTGACCCGCAGCCGGAATTCGGGGATCGGCAGGGCGCCCAGCGCCTCGACGATGACCAGCGCCAGTTCGACGTCGTAACGGAAGGGCAGCTCGCCGTCGCCGACGACGTCGATATCCGCCTGGGTGAACTCGCGCGCACGGCCCTCCTGCGGCCGCTCCCCGCGCCACACCTTCTGGATCTGGTAGCGGCGGAAGGGGAACGCCAGGTGGCCGGCGTTCTCGACCACGTAGCGCGCGAACGGCACGGTCAGGTCGAAGTGCAGCGCGAGCTTGTCCTGGTCCGGGGCGCCCGGATCTTCATCGGCCTGCAGCCGGTGCAGCCCGTAGACCTCCTTGTCGATCTCGCCCTTGCGCAGCAGCTGGCCGATGGTCTCCACCGCCCGGGTTTCGATGGACGAGAACCCGTGCAGCTCGAAGGTGCGCCGCAGGCTGTCCAGCACATGCAGCTCCACAAGCCTCTCCTGCGGAAGCCATTCCGGAAAACCTGACAGGGAGGCTTTGCGTGCCATGCGTGGATATCTCCTGGTTGCTCGTGGGAAGGCCGCCGACGCGCCATGGTTGGTCGGCCGTGCCGTTCGATGAATGCCTAAACTGGCTGCCGGACCATTTTACGGCACCGGCGCGCGGCCCCGACCAGGCCGGGCGCACGCCGGAAGGAGGAGCACGGTGGCTGCCAAACGCGAGAACCGCGACATGAGGCGCAGGGTCGCCCAGATGGAGGCCAAGCGCGCCCTGCGGCAGGACCAGCTGCGGCGGCGCAAGCGGGACAATATCATCGGCGCGTCCGCCATCGCGGTGGCCGTGGTTGCGGGCGTCTTGGTCCAGCTGACCGTGTTCAACAGCAACCCGACCCCTGCCGAGATCGAAAAAGTGCGCAGCGGCATCGAAGAGAGCATCCCCTCTGGCCAGGCCTCCCCGCAGGCGACGAATGCGGCCCATATCCCCTCCCCCGACCTCGCCGCCGGGCGGGTGCTCTCCGGCACCCTCTCCACCAACCAGGGCGACATCACCGTGGAGCTGGACGGCAAGGCGGCCCCGCAGGCGGTCTCGGTCTTCAAGTCCCTGGCCGACGAAGGATTCTTCAAGGGCAAGAACTGCCACCGGCTGACTACGGCCCCGAGCATGGGCGTCCTGCAGTGCGGCTCGGCCGACGGCAAGGGCGGCGGCGATCCCGAATTCCAGTGGGGCCCGGTGGAGAATTCCCCGGCGGACGGCTCGTACCCGGCCGGCACCATCGCCGTCGCGCGCGGACAAAGCACCTTCAGCAACGGTACGCAGTTCTTCATTGCCTACAAGGACAGCACTATCACGCAGGATACCGGCGGCTACACCATTATGGGTAAGGTATCCGGAGGGCTCGACGTAGTCCGAAGGATCGCAGAAGGTGGTGTCACGGAAACCGGCAGTCAGGACGGAACGCCTAAGATAGCCGTAACGATCGACGCATTGACCCTGGATTGACCCTGCGAAGTACCCGGTGCGGCCGTGCGAGCCCACCACCGAACCAATGAAAGAGTTTTAGCGGTGACAGATAGTCAGAAATCCGACGACACGGCCCAGACCCCCGCAACCGAAGCCGAGAGCCGCCCGACTCCGGGCAGCATCAAGCCTTCGATGATGGCGCGGCCGAACCCTTCCGCGCTGGCCACCAAGACCGCGCCGTCCGGCTCGCCCGCGCCCGTTGCGCCGGCTCCCGCCGTCCACTCCACTCCCCTGTCGGAGGCCGCGAAGTGGGGCCGCGTTGCCGAGGACGGCCACGTCTTCCTCATCCTCGACGGCGAGGAGCACCCGGTAGGACAGTACCCGGATGCATCGGCGGAGGAAGCGCTGGCGTACTTCGTGCGCAAGTACGACGACGTCGCGGCGCAGACCGCGCTGTTGGAGCAGCGCGTGGAGGCCAAGGCTCCGTCGACGGACATGCACAAGACGCTCGAGCATCTCCGGGCCCAGGTGGCCGAGCGGCACATGGTCGGCGATGTGCCGGCGCTGGAAGCCCGCATGAACAGCCTGGATGAGGCCATCACCGGCCTGCAGCGCGCGGAGAAGGAGGCCCACGAGGCCCAGCGCTCCGCGGAGCTGGCCGCCCGGGAGGCCATCGTGGCGGAGGCCGAAGCCATCGCCGCCAAGGACCCGGCATCGGTGCAGTGGAAGACCAGCAGCGCCCGGATGAACGAGCTCTTCGAGAACTGGAAGGCCGCGCAGAAGAACGGGGTCCGCCTGGGCCGCTCCACCGAAGACTCGCTGTGGAAGCGGTTCCGCTCCGCCCGCACGGTCTTCGACCGGCACCGCCGCGCCTACTTCAGCCAGCTGGACAGCGACAACGCCGCGGCCAAGGCTGCGAAGGAAGACCTCATTGCGCAGGCAGAGGCGCTCTCCGACTCCACCGACTGGGGTGCAACCGCCGGCGAATACCGGCGGCTGATGGACCAGTGGAAGGCTTCGAAGCGCGCAAGCCGCAAGGACGACGACGCCCTGTGGGCCCGCTTCCGCGCGGCGCAGGACAAGTTCTTCGCGGCCCGCCAGGAAGCCAACCAGGCGATCGACAAGGAGTACGAGGGCAACCTCGCCGCGAAGGAAGCGCTGGTCGCGGAGGCACAGGCCCTGCTGCCCATCGAGGACCTCGCCGCGGCGCGGAAGGGGCTGCAGTCCATCCGCGACCGCTGGGAGGAGATCGGCAAGGTTCCGCGCGGCGACATGCACCGGATCGAGGGCGGCCTGCGCAAGGTCGAAGACGCGCTCAAGGCGGCAGAGGACGAGCAATGGCGGCGCAGCAATCCGGAGACCAAGGCCCGGACCAACAGCGCCCTGAGCCAGCTTGAATCGGCGATCGCGGGCCTGGAGGAAGACCTTGCCAAGGCGGAAGCAGACGGGAACCAGCGGAAGATCGACGAGGCGCGGGAAGCGCTGGAGGCGCGCAAGCAGTGGCTGGATACGCTGCAGAAGTCGGCCCAGGACTTCTCCTAACGCACCGCACCTACACACGCCCAGGGGGCGGAACCGGATGTCCACACATCGGTTCCGCCCCCCTGATCCATTTCCGCTTGGTTTGGCAGGCTTACCGTATGCCTTCTTCGCGGTCATCGCCTGCAGCTTCCCCGGCCAGTGCCGCCGGATCTCCACCGGGCCCGCGGCTCCTGCTGCCCGGACACCCTTTCAGCGGCAACGAACTGCGGGCGATGGAGCTGGACGGACTCCTGGTCAGTGTGCTGGAGGCCGGCTATATCGGCTCGACGGAGGCCGTCACCCCGGCCCACCGCGCCCTGGCGGCGGCTGCCGTGCTGCCGGCGGGGTTCCGGCGGAAGGTCGTGCTGGGCCGGCTGACGGCGGCCTGGGTCTACGGCTGCGCGCCTCCGGAGGCCAAGGTGACCGTCCTCCTGGACCACCGGTACCGTGCCACGTCGCAGGGACGCTGCCGTGCCGTGCGCATCCACGAGGTCTCGCTGGGATCCGCCGACACGGTCGGCATGGCCGGCGTGCCGGTTACGTCTCCGCTCCGCACGGCCCTGGACATAGCCGTGCATGCACCGGACGAGGATGCGGTTCCCGCCCTGCTGGCGCTGTCCTCGGTTCCCGCGCTGAAGTGCCCGCTCGGCTATATCCGCCAGACCCTGCAGCTGCGTCCGCGCATGCCGGGCAAGGCGAGGGCGCTGGAACGGGTCAACAGCGCACTGGCGCGGCGCGGCAGCGAAGGAACGCCCTAGATCCGGCGGCGGGAATCCGTGGTCCGGTAGACATCGAAAACCCCGTCGATCCGCCGTACCGCGCTGAGCACGTGGCTCAGGTACTTCGGGTCGCCCATTTCGAAGGAGAACCGGGACACGGCCA
The DNA here is from genome assembly GCF_037144715.1 of Arthrobacter sp. USHLN218. Lineage (NCBI taxonomy): Bacteria > Bacillati > Actinomycetota > Actinomycetes > Micrococcales > Micrococcaceae > Arthrobacter > Arthrobacter sp. USHLN218. The sequence continues at coordinate 27,806 of NZ_JBBCYT010000003.1, read as the reverse complement.
GCCGGTCGCTCGAAGTATGCACCGTGGCGGAGAGGATGTTCACGTGGTTCTCGGCGAGGACCCGGGTGACGTCGGAAAGCAGGCTCTTGCGGTCGAGCGCCTCGACCTGGATCTCCACCAGGAAGACGCTGGCCTTGGTCGGCGCCCACTCCACCGGGACCATCCGCCCGGGCTGCTCCCGGAGGTCTTCGACGTTCCGGCAGTCGGAGCGGTGCACCGAAACCCCGGAGCCCCGGGTCACGAAGCCAATGATCGGGTCCGGCGGGACCGGTGTGCAGCACCGGGCCAGTTTGACCCAGACGTCGCCGACACCGACGACGGTAACGCCGGAATCCGAGGTCTTCGGCCGCTTGGGGGCGACGGAGATGGGCGCTTCCATCTCCTCGGCCGCCTCCTGGCCGCCCAGCAGCGCGACCAGGTGCTCGATGACGTTCTGCGCCGAGCTGTGGCCGTCACCGACTGCGGCATACAGCGCGGAGATGTCCTGATGGTGCATCTCCTGGGCAACGGCCAGCAGCGCATCGTGCGTCATCATCCGCTGCAGGGGCAGGTTCTGCTTGCGCATCGCGCGGGTGAGCAGGTCCTTGCCCTTCTCGATGGCCTCTTCCCGGCGTTCCTTCGTGAACCACTGCCGGATCTTGTTGCGTGCGCGCGGACTCTTGACGAAGCCCTGCCAGTCCTGGCTCGGTCCCGCGCCCTCGGCCTTCGAGGTGAAGATCTCCACCCAGTCGCCATGGTTGAGTTCGCTGTTCAGCGGGACCAGCTTGCCGTTCACCCGGGCACCGATCGTGCGGTGCCCCACCTCGGTGTGGACGGCATAGGCAAAGTCCACCGGCGTGGATCCGGCCGGCAGCGCCATCACCTCGCCCTTCGGGGTGAAGACGAAGACCTCGCGCGCGTTGATCTCGAACCGCAGCGAATCCAGGAACTCCGCCGGGTCGGACGTCTCCTGCTGCCAGTCCACGAGGCTGCGGAGCCAGCCCATGTCACCGCCGTCCGCGGCCGTGCCGGACTTCGCGGCGTCCTTGTACTTCCAGTGCGCAGCGACGCCGTACTCGGCCCGCCGGTGCATCTCGTAGGTGCGGATCTGGATCTCCACCGGCTTGCCGCCCGGGCCGATCACCGTCGTGTGGAGCGACTGGTACATGTTGAACTTGGGCATCGCGATGTAGTCCTTGAAACGCCCGGGCAGGGGGTTCCAGCGCGCATGCAGGGCGCCGAGCGCGGCATAACAGTCCCGGACGCTGTCCACCAGGACCCGGATGCCCATCAGGTCGTGGATGTCGTCGAAGTCTTTGCCGCGGACGATCATCTTCTGGTAGATCGAGTAGTAATGCTTGGGGCGGCCCGTGATGGTGGCCTTGATCTTGACCCCGCGCAGATCATCACCGATCTTGGTGCGCAGCATCGTCAGGTACTTCTCGCGCTCCGGGGTCCGGTCCCCCACCATGCGCACGATTTCCTCGTACACTTTCGGGTGCAGCGCGGCGAAGGAAAGGTCTTCCAGCTCCCACTTGATCGTGTTCATGCCCAGCCGGTGGGCAAGCGGGGCGAAGATTTCCAGCGTTTCGCGCGCCTTCTTCGCCGAGGACTCCGGCGACACGAAGCGCCAGGTCCGCGCATTATGCAGCCGGTCCGCCAGCTTGATCACCAGGACGCGGATGTCCTTGGCCATCGCGACGACCATCTTGCGCACGGTCTCCGACTGCGCGGCGTCGCCGAACTGCACCTTGTCCAGCTTCGTGACGCCGTCCACGAGCATGGCTACTTCGGGACCGAACTCACTGCGCAGCTGATCCAGGGTGTACTCGGTGTCCTCCACCGTGTCGTGCAGCAGCGCCGCGGCGAGCGTAGTGCCGGTCATCCCGAGCTCCGCCAGGATCGTCGCCACCGCTACAGGGTGCGTGATGTAGGGATCCCCGCTCTTGCGCTTCTGGCCGCGATGGCTGCGCTCCGCCACGACGAAGGCCCGGTGGATCAGGTCGAAGTCTTCACGCGGGTTGTTGGCCCGGACGGTGCGCAGCAAGGGCTCGAGAATCGGCGAGTATCCGGCCGACCCCCGCCCGGTCAGCCGCGCCAGCCGCGACATGGTCCGCTCCCGCCGCCCGGGGAAGGCCGGACGGGACGACGCCTCCTGGGCCGCGGATGCCGGGGCCTCGGTGGGCACGGCAACGGGTCCGGGTCCGGGCTTCGCAACAGCACCCGGTGCCCGGTTTGATGCGCCACCGTTGTCTACCAAGTGCTAAACCTCCTGCCTGGGCCGCCTCATGCAGCACCCAAAGGACCGATTAGGCCGCCTCTCCACGGGCGGCCGCATGCTCCATCGTTCTAGTGTATGCCCGAAGGCAGAGGCAGGACACGGGCACCGGCACTGAGGCCGGCGCCCGTTCGCCTGCTCTAGGCCGTGGCAGACTCCCCAGCCGCCTCGCGCGCCTTGGCATCCTGCTCCCGGCGGAGCCGGACCTTCTTGGCCTGCTGCACCAGGGCCGGCTCGTTCGTCCGCAGCCGCGCGTACAGCGGTGCGGCGATGAACACCGTCGTCGCCGTGCCGATGATGATGCCGATGAAGAGGGCCAGCGACAGGTCCTTGAGCGTCCCGGCACCCAGCAGCAGCGCACCGATGAAGAGGATCGAAGCGACAGGCAGGACACCGACCACCGAGGTGTTGATGGAGCGGACCAGGGTCTGGTTCACGGCCAGGTTGACCTCCTCATCGAAGGTGCGCCGGGTCGAAGTTGAGATGTCAGCCGTGTTTTCCCGGACCTTGTCGAAGACGACCACCGTGTCGTAGAGCGAGTAGCTCAGCACGGTCAGGAAACCGATGATGGCCGAAGGCGTGACTTCGAAACCGATGAGCGAGTACAGCCCTGCCGTCACGATCATGACGACGCCCATGCCGGCCAGCGCAGCGGCCGACATTTTCCAGGTCCGGAAGTAGATCGCCATCAGCACCGCGGCCAGGGCGACGAAGACGACGAGCCCCCAGAGTGCCTGCCGCGTCACGTCGGCGCCCCACGTGGGGCCGACGAAGTTCGACGTCACCTGGTCCGCTTTGACCCCATAGGCCTTAATCAGCCCGTCACGGACCGCCAGCGTCTGGTCATCCGAGAGCTGCTCCGTCTGGATGCGGACCGTGTTGGGCGCAATGTTGGTGACTTCCGGATCCAGGGCGGGCTCCACCTCGGTAACGGCGTCCTTCCCGAGATTGAGATCCGTGTTCTGGGTCTGCGAGACCGTGAACTCGGATCCGCCGCGGAAGTCGATGCCGAGGTTGAAGCCGCCCTTGGCCACCGGGATGATGATGGACAGCAGCACTGCCGCCCCGGCGATGATGAACCACAGCTTGTACTTCTGGACAAAGGGATAGGACCGCTTGCCGGAGTAGAGCTCGTTGCCGAACGTTGCGAAGTTAGGCATTAGTTGCTCTCCTTATCCGTGCTGCGCCCGGAGACCGCGGCGGCACGCTCTTTCTCTGCGGCGGCCCGCCGCTCGGCAATGGTCTGGCGCCGCTGGGCTTCCGCCGCCGCACCGGCCGTCTTGCCGCGCGGTTTCGGCGTGCCCTCGCCCGGCTGGCGGGTGCGTCCCGCGCCGCGGTACAGCGGTACCGCGCCCAGGAGCTTCGGATCCAGTCCGGAGAAGCGGTGGCCTTCGCCGAAGAATTTCGTGCGGGCCAGCAGCATCATCACCGGGTGGGTGAACAGGAAAACCACCACGAGGTCGGCGATGGCGGTCAGGCCGAGGGTGAACGCAAAACCACGGACGTTTCCGACCGCCACGAAGTAGAGCACGACGGCGGCCAGCAGGTTGACTGCCTTTGAGGCCAGCACCGTGCGCTTGGCCCTCTTCCAGCCGTTGTCGACGGCGGACACCAGGCCGCGGCCGTCGCGCAGTTCGTCGCGGATCCGCTCGAAATAGACGATGAACGAGTCCGCCGTCTGGCCGATGGCCACGATCAGGCCGGCCACACCGGCCAGCGACAGGCGGTAGTTCTCTGTCCAGCCCAGCAGCGCGATGGCCAGATAGGTCAGGATTCCGGCCACCACCAGGGACGCAATGGTCACGAATCCGAGCATCCGGTACTGGAAGAACGAGTAAATGGCGACCAGGAGGAGGCCGATCAGGCCCGCAATGACGCCCATGCGCAGCTGTTCGGAGCCGAGGGTAGCCGAGATCTGCGTTTCGCTCTGGATGTCGAAGCTGATCGGCAGGGCACCGTATTTCAGCTGTTCGGACAGCGCGCGCGCCGAGTCTTCCGTGAAGTTGCCGGTAATCTGCGGACGGCCGTCCGGAATCACGGCGTTCGTGGTCGGAGCCGAAATAACGGTGCCGTCCAGGACGATGGCGAACTGGTTCTGTGCGCCGGTCAGGCCGAAGAGCCGTTCGGTGACGGACTTGAAGGTCTGCGTGCCCTCGCCGTTGAACTCGATATTGACGGCCCACTGGTTCAGCGACTGGCCCTGGTTGCCTCGGACCTGGCCAAAGCTGGCGTCCTGGATGTCGGTGCCGGGCACCTCGACCGGACCAAGGATGTACTTCTGGCCGGTGTCCGGTTCACACGCGATCATCGGCTTCTTGGGATCCGAGGGCTCCTCGGTGGCCGCCGCTATGGTAGCCGGGTCGGTGCAATCGCGCGCCTCCATCTCCTGGTACAGCTCGGGAGTAATCCAGTTCAGGTCGCTTGCGTTGGCCGGCGTACCGCTCGGCTTCGGCAGCTCGGCTGCAGGCGTGCGGCTTTCCTTCGGCACGGCCGCTCCGGAAGTGGCGGCCAGCACCGGCCGGAACTCCATGGCCGCCGACGCCTGGATCAGGTCGCGGGTCTTCTCGTCCGGCACGCCGGGCAGGCTGACGATGACGTTGCGCCCGGACTGCGTGCTGATTTCGGCCTCGGCAACGCCGGAGCCGTCCACGCGCTGCCGGATGATTTCGACTGCCTGGTCCAGCTGTTCGCTGGTGATCTGGTTGCCTCCGCCCTGGACCTGCGGGGCGAGGATCATCTGGGTGCCGCCTTCGAGGTCCAGCGCCAGCTTGGGCGCCCAGCTGGCCTGGTTCGAAAGAACGCCGCCGCCCAGGGCAGCGGTCAGGACGGCAATGAGGACGCCGAGCCAGATCAGGGTCCTCTTGGCGGCAGTATTGCGGCCGGAACGTGCCATGAATGGTCTTTCTCTCGACGGCTGCCGGCGCAGGAATTCCCGCATGACAAATGGGCGGGGCTACCCCCACCCATTTGTCCGGCCGGTGGAACCGCGTGCGGACTATTTGTTGTCTTTGTTCTGTTCTTCGTTCAGCCGCTTCATGGCTTCGTCCGAGGATTCATCCTCGCGGAACACGGACGGCTCGTCCCCGCCCGCCAGTGCGGACGCGTCCTCGGGAACCACGGCATCTTTCGGTTCGATGATTTCGCTGACGGCCTGCAGGTGCACGGTCGCGGTGTTTCCGGGCGACAGCTCGATGATGGCCTTGTTCTCGTCCCGGTCGACCGAGACCACGGTGCCGAACAGGCCGAACTGCGTCATTACCTGTGTGCCCGGACGCATCTTTTCCTGCATCGTCTGGGCTTTCTCCTGCATCTGCGTCCGGGCCTTCTTCTGCTTCCGGAACATCATGAAGATCAGCAGGCCGAAAATGACGAAGAGCGCGAGCGTCATGAAGTCGAACCCGCCGCCCTGGGGCTGCGCGGTGTTATTGGCAAAGACGTTTACGAACACTGAGAGGTTCCGTTCCTTCTTCTGGACGCGAGCAGCGGCACGGCCGCACTCGGATGGTCTGCGCCGGACAGGGCAGCGCCTTGTAGGGCACGGAGCAAGCCTGGCTGCCATCCATTCTACGCGTGCAGCCCGGCGGTGAAGTCACGATCCGCTATCGGCTAAGCCGCGTTCCTCCTCCTCGAGGACCGAGAGCAGGTCCGGAGCACCGGCGGCGGAGGCCGGCATGTCCAGGCCGAGGTGTTCCCAGGCGGCCGGCGTGGCGATCCGTCCGCGCGGCGTCCGGCCCAGGAGCCCCTCGCGCACGAGGTACGGCTCGGCCACGGTCTCCACCGTTTCGGTTTCCTCCCCCACCGCGATGGCCAGAGTGGAAAGGCCCACCGGCCCCCCTCCGAACTTCGTAATTAAGGCCATGAGGACCTCGCGGTCCAGGCGGTCCAGTCCGCGTTCGTCCACTTCATACATGTCCAGCGCGGCGGCAGCAGACCTTGCGTCGATTTCTTCGATGCCGTGGACGAGTGCCCAGTCCCGCACCCGGCGGAGCAGGCGGTTGGCGATGCGCGGCGTGCCCCGCGACCGGCCGGCGATTTCGGCGAAGCCGGCGGAACTGATCTTCAGGTCCAGCAGCATGGCCGATCGCCGGAGCACCAGTTCCAGTTCCTGGGTCGAATAGAACTCCAGGTGTCCGGTGAAACCGAACCGGTCCCGGAGCGGACCGGGCAGCAGGCCCGCCCGTGTCGTGGCGCCGACCAGGGTAAACGGCGGCAGGTCCAGGGGAATGGCGGTGGCGCCCGGCCCCTTGCCCACCACGATGTCCACCCGGAAGTCCTCCATGGCCATGTAGAGCATTTCCTCAGCCGGACGGGACATCCGGTGGATCTCGTCGAGGAACAGGATCTCGCCTTCGGTCAGCGAGGAAAGGATGGCTGCCAGATCCCCGGCATGCTGGATGGCGGGACCGGAGCTGATGCGCAGGGGGGCGTTCATTTCCGCCGCGATGATCATGGCAAGCGTCGTCTTGCCCAGGCCGGGCGGTCCGGAGAGCAGGACGTGGTCCGCCGTGCGTTCCCTGATCCTCGACGCCTCGAGGACCAGCGACAACTGCCGGCGTACCCGTGCCTGGCCGACGAAGTCCGCCAGGTTCTTGGGCCGGAGCGCCGACTCGAGCGCTCGTTCTTCGGCTTCGCCCGCCGCCGAGACGATGGACGTGCCTTCGGGTTCCGCCGGCATCAGCGGGCACCCGCCGGGGCCCGCCGGCCGCCGCCGGTCCGGCCGTTATCCTGCCCCATTCTCTGCAGGGTCAGCCGCAGCATCTGGCCGACATCCGAACCGGCCGCAACGTCCGGGTTCTCCTCGGCCGTCCGGTCCAGCGCGGCGGCCGCGTCCTTCTCCGACCAGCCCAGGCCGGTCAGCGCCTGCAGTACCTGGTCCTGCCAGGCCGGCCCCGCCGGCGCCGCCGGTCCTTCCACGGGCACGAGCTTGCCGGCCAGTTCCAGGACGATCCGGCCGGCCAGCTTCGGACCAATGCCCGGCACCTTGCTGATCGCCTTGCTGTCCCCGTCCGCGACGGCCTGCCGCAGCGCCTCCGGGGGGTGCACGGCCAGGGCGGCCAGGCCGAGCCGGGGCCCGACCCCGCTGACGGAGATCAGGGTTTCGAACACCTCCCGCTGCACCGCATCTTCGAAGGCGTAGAGCGTCATCGAGTCCTCGCGAACGATCATCAGGGTCGCCAGTTCGGCTTCGCGTCCGACGTGCAGGGTGGCCAGGGTCTGCGGGGTCGCCTGCACCAGCATGCCGAATCCATTCACGTCCACTACGGCAGAGTTCAGGCCGACATGGCTGACAATGCCGCGAAGCGAGCTGATCATTTAGTGACTCCATAACCGCAGGGCTGGAAACCGGCCGCCACCGACGGCGCCGTTTCTCCGAACATATTTACGAACAGCCTACGCGTTGCCGGGGACATTCAGCCCGATTGCCGCGCCGGGCGGGCGAGGGGTGAGGCGGCCGGTTCACCATTTCCTGCGCTGGGCCCGGGCCTGCGCCTCAGCCCAGGCCCGCTGGGCCGGTGTTAGGGAACGGCCGCCCGCCGCGGCGGACGCCGTCGTCGCACTTCCCCGCCAGGCGTGCGTAATGGCCAGCGCCAAGGCATCCGCCGCATCCGCCGGTCGCGGCGGCGTATCCAGCCGGAGGATGCGCGTCACCATCTTGGTCACAGCCGCCTTGTCCGCCTGGCCATTGCCGGTAACGGCCGCCTTGACCTCGGTGGGCGTGTGGTGGGCAACAGTGATGCCCCGGCGGGCCGCGGCCGTGATCACGATGCCCGATGCCTGGGCGGTGCCCATCACCGTGCTGACGTTGAGCTGGCTGAAGACACGCTCCACGGCCAGGACGTCCGGCGTGTAGCGGTCCAGCCACTCGTCGATGGCCGTCGCGATGGCCAGCAGGCGCTGCTCGAGCGGCACATCGGCGGAGGTGCCGACAACGGTGACTCCGGCCAGCGTGGCGCGACGGTTCGGCTCCACGTCGACGACGCCGAAACCGCAGCGCGTGAGGCCGGGGTCGATGCCCAGGACACGCAGGGTCATCCGGTCTTGGCCTGGCTCAGTCTTCGGAATCCAGAGCGGCCAGAACCTCGTCGGACAGGTCGGCGTTGGAGTACACGTTCTGGACGTCATCCAGGTCTTCCAACGCGTCGACTAGCTTCATGAACTTCCGCGCGGCGTCCAGCTCCAGGCCTACCTCCATGGAGGGGACAAACTCGATCTCGTCGGTCTCGTACTCGATGCCGGCTTCCTCAAGGGCGGCCACCACGGCGCGAAGGTCCGTGGGCTCGCTGTGCACCTCGAAGCTGCCGCCGGATTCCTTGACCTCCTCGGCTCCCGCGTCCAGAACTGCCATCAGGACATCGTCTTCGCCCAGGTCGTTCTTCGGCAGGTTCACGACCCCCTTGCGGCTGAACAGGTAGCTCACCGAGCCCGGATCCGCGACGGTGCCGCCGTTGCGCGTAATCGCCAGGCGGACCTCGGAAGCAGCGCGGTTCTTGTTGTCCGTCAGGCACTCGATGAGCACGGCGGAACCCTGCGGGCCGCGGGCTTCGTAGATGATCTCCTGGTAGTCCACGGCCTCGCCGGTCAGGCCGGCGCCGCGCTTGACCGCCCGGTCGATGTTGTCGTTCGGAACCGACGTCTTCTTGGCCTTCTGGACCGCGAGTTCAAGGGCGGGATTGCCGGACATGTCGGCACCGCCGGCGCGGGCGGCGACTTCGATGTTCTTGATCAGCTTGGCGAAGGACTTGGCGCGGCGGGCATCGATGACGGCCTTCTTGTGCTTGGTCGTCGCCCATTTGGAGTGTCCCGACATGCTTACGCTTCTCCTCTAACGATTCTGATAAAAAGTTCGTGGATCCGGCGCTCCCCCGTAACTTCCGGGTGGAAGGATGTCGCCAGCAGATGCCGCGAACGCACTGCGACAATTCTAGCTGTCCCGTGCAGAGTTCCCGTGTGCGACGCCTCTTCCGGCAGGACCTGGGCCAGCACCTCTACGCCCTCGCCGACCCGTTCGACCCAGGGGGCACGGATGAAGACGGCGTGGACCGGCTCCGGTTCGGTCCCGGCCACCGCGGCGCTGAACTCGAGCCCGCGGAAGGCCAGATCCGTCTCGAACGACTCGCGCTGGCGGCCGAAGGCATTACGGCGAACGGTAATGTCCAGGCCGCCGAGCGTTTGCTGCGGGTTGCCCTGCCGGTCCGTGGCCGGGTCGGCGATCTCATTGGCCAGCATGATCATCCCGGCGCAGGACCCGTAGACGGGCATGCCCGCGGCGATCCGCTCCTTCAGGGGATCGGCCAGCTCGAAGATCCGGGTGAGCTTGTCGATCGTGGTCGACTCGCCGCCGGGAATGACCAGCCCGTCCACGGCGTCCAGTTCCGCAGGCCGCCGCACGGTGGCCGCCTCGACGCCGCTGTGGACCAAGGCAGCTAGATGTTCGCGGACGTCTCCTTGGAGGGCGAGCACGCCGATTTTGACCACGCGGGGTTTCCTTTTCCAGTGTCAACGGGGGCAACGGCCGGGATCCGACCAGGAAAAAACATTATCCTCCCCGTGCATCCGCAGGCGAACCGGCGCACTCCACAACGCCCGCGGATGCCCTTAGCCGGTCCTGCCGGCGGGAGCTTGTATAGTTTCTAGTCATGCGACACCTCCTAGCGACCGTTGTCGGAAAGACCGTCCGGGTGGTGGCGAAGCTACGTGGAGGTGGTTCCGCCCTCCCCGGCCTGATCGCCGAAAAGATCGACCCTGAGTTCCTGCCCCGCACCCTGGGCACCCTGCCGCACGGGGTCGTGGTGATCAGCGGGACCAACGGGAAAACGACGACGACGAAAATGGTCGTCGAACTGCTGCAGGGCCAGGGCCTGAAGGTCTTCACGAACCGCACCGGCAGCAATTTCACCCGCGGCGTCGTCGCCGCAGTGCTGGGCGAATCGAACCCCGCGGGCAAGCTCCGCGCGGACATCGCCGTGCTGGAACTCGACGAGGCCCATGCCGTCCACTTCGTGAAGCTCGTCCCGCCGCGCTACAGCCTGCTCCTCAATGTGATGCGCGACCAGCTGGACCGCTTCGGCGAAATCGAAACGACGGCGGGGTTCCTCCGCAAGATCGCCGAGGCGACAACCGAGGCGGTCGTCCTCAACCGCGAAGACCACCGGATTGCCGGCCTCGCCGCAGCGGTGACCGCGCCCGGGATCCGGTACTTCGGGCTGGCCCCCGGGCTGCGCCGGATGTTCCCCAGCGACGACGACATGCGTTCAGGCGCCATCGGTGAGATCGCCGCGCTGCCGGATGCCGACGTCGTTCTCTCGGCCTGTGACGGGCCGGCCGCCACCTTCACGGTGAACGGTCGGGACGTCGACGCGCAGCTGAAGCTCACCGGGGTCTACAACGTCTACAACTCCGCCGCCGCGCTGGCCCTTGCCCGCACGGTACTCGGGGAGGCCGCCGACGAGGCCGCGCTGCTCCGTTCGCTGGAGGCCGTCACGCCGGCCTTCGGACGCGGCGAATCGCTGACCGTGAACGGCCAGCCGCTGGACCTGGTGCTCGTGAAGAACCCGGCAGGGTTCCGGCTGGCGCTGAAGTCCTTCCCCGCGGCAGGATTCCGCACGATGATCGCCATCAATGACAACTATGCGGACGGCCGCGACATGTCCTGGCTCTGGGACGTTGATTTCGATTCGCTCGCCGAAGCCGGCGTGGACGAAGTCAGCGGCGTCCGCGCATACGACATGGCGCTGCGGCTGTTCTACGAAGATGTGCCCGTGGGCCGGGTCGACACCGACCTGACGGCATCGCTGCGCCGGTTCATCGAGCTCGGCCCCGAGCAGCCCAAACGCATCTACTGCACCTACACCGCCATGCTCGCGCTGCGCCGGGAGCTGGGCAAACTGACCGAAGTGGAGGTGGTCTCCTGATGGATGCACCGGTGATCGACCTGCTGCAGCTGTACCCGCGGGACATGAACATCTACGGCGACTGGGGCAACGTCCTGGTCCTGCGCAAGCGCCTCCAGCTGCGCGGCTACGACGTGCGCCTGCACGAATACAACCCGGGCGACAGCTTCCCGGAGCAGGTGGACCTGATCGTCGGCGGCGGCGGCCAGGACTCCGGCCAGAACAAGATCCAGGCGGATCTGCTCGCACTGGGGGGCCGGCTCAAGGAACTGGCCGACGACGGTGTGCCCATGCTGGCCATCTGCGGCCTGTACCAGTTGTTCGGCCACCGGTTCACCACCCACACCGGCGAGGTCATCACCGGCATCGGGCTGCTGGATGCCGAAACCGTGGGCGGACCCACCCGGCTGATCGGCAACACGGTGCTGGACAGCAGCGAGTTCGGCACCGTAATCGGGTACGAAAACCACAGCGGCCTGACCACGCTCGGCCCGGAGCTGCAGCCGTTCGGCACCGTCACCAAGGGCCAGGGAAACAACGGCCAGGACGGCACGGAGGGCGCGCGCTACCGGAACGTCATCGCCAGCTACCTGCACGGTTCGCTGCTGCCCAAGAACCCCGCGGTGGCCGATTACCTGGTGCGCCACGCGGCCGAGCGCCGCTACGGCACGTTCAACGACGTTGCGCTGGAGGTCCCTTACGAGGCGGCGGCGCGCGCCGACGCGGCGGCCCGCCCGCGCTGAGCCTTTCCGGTCAGTCCCCGCCGAGTAGCCACTCGCGGACGATTCCTCCGGTGCGGGACATCGATCCCACCGTTGCCTTGGTCCGGGAGCGGCTGGCCGTGTCCGCCTGTTCCGAGATGCACCACTGCCCCGTTTCGGCAGCGGCATCCAGCCTGTCGGCCGCCACCGGGCACCAGCGATGCTGCGGTCCATCGAACGTGGCCGGAAGCCAGTCCAGCCGTGCAACTTCCCATGCCGCCCCCTCGGCGGCCTGGCTGAACTGTGCCCGGACCATCAGGCCTTCGGTGTTGAGGATGTTCTCGGTGGCGTGCGCCGCAATGGTGTTGCCCAGCCCATAGGCAATCCAGGTGCCGTGGTACTGCTCAATCGGCTGGACGGAGTGGCTGTGGTGCCCGTAGACCAGGGAGAACTCGCCGCTGTCGGCCAGCATGTGCGCGGCTTCCCGCTGCTGTGCGTTCGCATAGTCGGTGTATTCGTCCCCGGCGTGGATGGCGCCCAGGACGATATCCGCTCCCTCCGCTCTGGCCTGCTTGGCCTTCGCAATCATGGCCCGGGGGTCGAGCCGGTCCACCTGCCACGCCCCCTCCGGCTCCAACCCGTTCAGTGAAAAGGTCCCGGTGATGACCGCGACGCGCGCGGCGGGAGTATCCACGATCAGCACCTGCCGGGCCGCTGCCGGACTGCGATAGGACCCGGTGTGCTCGAGGCCGCGGTCATCCAGCGCGTCCAGGGTCCGTTCCAGGCCGGCTGTGCCAGAGTCAATGCTGTGGTTGCTGGCCGTGGTGCAGGCATCGTAGCCAACAGCCGCAGCGGCATCAAGGATCTGCGGCGGGACGTTGAAGGCCGGATAGCCGGAATACGGGCCGTCTGCATCGGCCAGCGGCGTCTCCAGCTGGCAGATCGCAAGATCCGCGGTCGCCAGGTATTGTTCCTGCGCGGCCAGGGCCGGGCCGAAATCCAGCTTTCCATGGCCCGTCTGCGCGGCGTCCCGCGCAGCCTGCTCCCACAACGCCTCGTGCAGCAGCAGGTCCCCACTCATCGCCACTGTGGCACACCGGATTCCCGGACAGTCCGGACCCCTTCCGGCTGTCACCGCCGGTTGCGGGGCGGAACCCGTTGCAGAGGACGACGGCGGGGCCGCTCCGACGGGGCCGCTCCCCTCCGTGCCCGGCCCGGCAGACCCCGCTGCGGGTTTAGTTTCCGCCGCGCCGTGGCCGGTTTCCTCCGCCGCCGGCCCGTTGCTGCAGCCGGCCATGAGCAGGCCCGCCGCCGTCAGCACAGCCGCCGCCAGGGTGGCCGCCTTACTGGCTGGCGGCTGCGACGCGTGCGTGCGCGCGTTCCGCTGGTCGGGACCGCGCCCCTGCGCCTGCCGTCGGATCATGCCGCCAGTGTATTCCTGCGGGGATCCTGACCGCGGCAGCGCGCGGCTAAACCGCACGGCGGACAGGCGCATGACGATCATCCAGCGAGGATGAGGAAAGCAGGCCAGGACGGGAGTGGACTTATTGCGGGTGGCCGGATCTCCAGTGACGCAACCGCGTTGCGACCGCCACACCGCACGAGGGAGGAGCCATCACCATGGCAAGCAGTTCCGTGGGGCGGACGACCGATCCAGGGCGGCCTCCCGACAGGGAGTACAGCGTTGCGGCCGCCGGGACGATCCTCATGGCCGGGGTCATCATGATTGTGGCCGGTGCCTTCCACATCCTCCAGGGGCTTGTGGCGCTGTTCGACGACCAGTTCTTCGTCGTCGGCAAGGAGTACATTTACCGGTTCGATGTGACCTCGTGGGGCTGGACCCACCTGATCGGAGGCCTGCTCTTGGTGTTCGGCGGGGCAGCCTTGTTCCGGGGCGCCGTCTGGGCCCGCATTCTGGCAGTAGTGCTGGCATCGCTGAGCGCGGTGCTCAACTTCATGTGGCTGCCCTACTACCCGCTGTGGGGCTCCCTCATCATCGTCCTCGACGTGGTCATCATCTGGGCCGTCCTGGCCCACCCCCGCGACTTAAGGGCACGCGGGCCATTCTGATAACGCTGGTTTCCGTGCTGGACGCAGCCCGCCAAGATCATTCGGCGGGGGTGATGTCCCGGACGGGCAGCGAAAAATACACTGGGCAGGTCTTTGGACGACCAATCGGATTGCAGGGGTGATGTTCGTGGCAACTACAGATGTGCATGGCCCGATCGACTTCGTGTTGATCGAGTTTCCGCTGGAGCGGACGGGCAGCGGCGCCACCGTAGAGGCGCTTAGGGACCTGATCCAGCGGAAGGTGGTCTGGGTCTATGACCTCATCATCATTACGAAAGATGAGGACGGTTCGGTGGCCGGGGCCGAATTGACGGAAGATGCAACCGAAGGCCTGGAGGGGTTTGCTTCCCTTGCCTCGGTTCGTTCGGGCCTTCTGGGCGACGAGGAAATTGCCGAAGCGGCCGAGGCTATGGCAACGGGCACCGTAGCGGCGCTCATCGTCTACGAGAATCTGTGGGCCATACCGTTCATCGCCGCAGCGCGCGATGCCGGAGGCGAAGTCATCGCGAGTGCCCGGATTCCAGCCCAGGATGTCATGGCCGCGCTCGACGCGATGGAATCCGAGTCGACGGTCTAAGGAGGAACCACACATGGGACTGTTACGAGGAGTGGCACGGACGGCGGTTGTCGCCGGAACCGCGACGGCGGTGAGCGGCCGCGTGCAGCGCCGCCAACAGGCGCGCTGGGATGCCCAGGAGCAGCAGCAGTACGCGCAGAATGAGCCCGCGCAACCGCAGTACGCTCAGCCCCAGTACGCGCAACAGGCGTACGTCCAGCCGACGTACGAGACAGCGGCGGCCCAAGCGGCGGCGCCGGCCGCGGATCCGCTGGAGCAGCTCAAGACCCTGGGCGACCTGAAAGCGCAGGGAATCCTGACGGAGGCTGAGTTCCAGGCGCAGAAGGCGAAAATCCTGGGCGGCTGAAATCTGCCGGCTGTCCCGCTCATCACCCAACCGTGCCCTGCCTGCCCCGGCCGGCAGGGCACGGCGTCGCAGGTCGCTGTTCGAGAACGCCGAACGCCCGGGACCGCAGCTGGGCTGCGGTCCCGGGCGTTCGCCGTCGTTAGTGCTTACCAGCCGCGCTCGGCGAGGCGGTGCGGCTGCGGGATCTCGTCCACGTTGATGCCGACCATCGCTTCACCGAGGCCGCGGGAGACCTTGGCGATCATGTCCGGATCGTCGTAGAAGGTGGTGGCCTTCACGACCGCAGCGGCGCGCTCGGCCGGGTTGCCGGACTTGAAGATGCCGGAGCCGACGAAGACGCCGTCGGCGCCCAGCTGCATCATCATCGCGGCGTCGGCCGGGGTGGCGATGCCGCCGGCGGTGAAGAGCACCACCGGGAGCTTACCGGTCGCGGCGATTTCCTTGACCAGTTCGAACGGTGCCTGCAGTTCCTTGGCGGCAACGTAGAGTTCGTCCTCGGCCATGGTGGTCAGGCGGGCGATCTCGGAGCGGATCTGGCGCATGTGGGTGGTTGCGTTCGAGACGTCGCCGGTGCCGGCCTCGCCCTTGGAGCGGATCATGGCCGCGCCCTCGTTGATCCGGCGCAGGGCCTCGCCCAGGTTGGTGGCGCCGCAGACGAAGGGAACGGTGAACTTCCACTTGTCGATGTGGTTGGCGTAGTCGGCCGGGGTGAGCACCTCGGACTCGTCGATGTAGTCCACCCCGAGGGACTGCAGGACCTGAGCTTCGACGAAGTGGCCGATGCGAGCCTTGGCCATGACCGGGATGGACACTGCTTCGATGATGCCGTCGATCATGTCCGGGTCCGACATGCGGGAGACGCCGCCCTGGGCGCGGATGTCGGCGGGAACCCGCTCGAGCGCCATGACGGCCACGGCGCCTGCATCCTCGGCGATACGTGCCTGTTCGGGAGTGACGACGTCCATGATGACGCCGCCCTTCAGCATCTCCGCCATGCCGCGCTTGACCCGGCTGCTGCCGGTTACCGGCGCGTGAGATGAAGTAGCTTCACTGCTGGACACAAAGAGCCCCTAGATATCGGTGAAAAGAGTACAACTCATCATACGCCGCATTGGGTGCGCCACCTCACTGCATGACGGCCCCTGAAGCTGCGCTGCCGGGAGCGCGTCAGCTGACGGTGTGCAGCTGGCGGTAGACCGTGCCGACGCGCTGCAGCACCGTGACGAAGGAGGCCGCCGCCAGCAGCAGCAGTACGGCCAGCAGGACCACCGGCGGCAGGCCGAGCCCGGTGAAGCCGGTGAAGACCAGCACCGCCACCAGGCGTTCGGACCGTTCGGCAATTCCGACGTCGGCGGTACAGCCGAGCGATTCGGCCTTGGACCGGGCATAGGAGACGAGCATGCCAAGGACCAGGCAGGCCAGCGAGGCCACCGCGATGGCCGTGTTAGCACCGCCGGTAAAGAACCAGATGGCCACGCCGGAGAACACCGAGGCATCCGCCAGCCTGTCCAGTGTCGAGTCAAGGAAGCTGCCCCACCGGCTGCTGCGGTCCTGCATGCGCGCCATCAGTCCGTCCACCATGTCGGCGAAGACGAAGACGGTGATGACCAGGGTGCCCCAGAACAGTTCGCCCATCGGGTAGAAGACCAGCGCGCCGAGGCAGACGCCGATCGTGCCGACCACGGTGACAACGTCCGGGGAAATTCCCCAGCGCAGCAGCAGCTTGGCCACGGGCGAGAACAGGCGGCCGAAGAAGCCGCGTGCGTACTTGTTCAGCATCCGCTACCGTTACCCGGCCGGCCAGGCCTGGGACACCTGCAGCCGGACCTCGTCCAGGGTCTGCGTGATGGCCTTGGTCTGGGCGATGATGGGCAGGAAGTTGCCGTCACCGCCCCAGCGCGGGACCACATGCTGATGCAGATGCGCGGCGACTCCCGCTCCCCCGGCTACTCCCTGGTTCATGCCGAGGTTGAAGCCCGTGGGGTTGGCGACCTTGCGCAGCACGCGCATCGCCGTCTGCGTGAGCTCTGCGAACTCGGCGGTCTCCTCCACGGTGATGTCCGTATAGTCCGGAACGTGCCGGTACGGACACACCAGCAGGTGGCCGGGATTGTACGGGAAGAGGTTGAGCACCACGTAGTTGAACCGGCCGCGGTACACGATCAGCGACTCTTCGTCGCTTCGTCCCGGGGCAACGCAGAAGGGGCAGTCGTCCTGGCCCTTGAACTGGTGCTGGCCGCCCTTGACGTAGGCCATCCGGTGCGGGGTCCATAGCCGCTGGAACGCGTCCGGAACGCCGGGCAGTTCGAAATCATCCGTCACCGTCCCGTCCGTCTCCGGGCGGCCCGCGCCGGATGCCGGGTCCGGCGCGGTCCCCGGCGCCTGCTGATCTGGCGTCACGGCTGGACGTCCCGGTTCCGGACGGCAGCGGCGATCCGCTCCACCGCCTCGTCCACCGGAATCCCGTTGTCCTGGCTGCCGTCGCGGAAACGGAAGGACACGGCGCCGGCTTCGGCGTCCTCGCCGCCGGCGATCAGGACGAAGGGAATCTTCTCCTTGCTGGCGGTGCGGATCTTCTTCGGGAAGCGGTCCGTGCCCAGGTCCGCCTCGGCCCGGATGCCCTTCGCCCGCAGCTTCGCCACGACGTCGGACACATAGTCGTTGAACGCGTCCGCGACCGGGACGGCAACGACCTGCACCGGGGCGAGCCAGGCCGGGAACGCTCCGGCATAGTGCTCGATCAGCACGCCCATGAACCGCTCCACGGAGCCGAAGAGCGCGCGGTGGATCATGACCGGGCGCTGGCGGGAACCGTCGGCGGCCTGGTATTCGAGTTCGAAGCGCTCGGGCAGGTTGAAGTCCAGCTGGATGGTGGACATCTGCCAGGTCCGGCCGATCGCGTCGCGGGCCTGGACGGAGATCTTCGGCCCGTAGAAGGCGGCTCCGCCCGGATCCGGGACCAGTTCCAGGCCGGAGGCTTCGGCGACCTCGGCGAGGGTCCGCGTGGCTTCCTCCCAAGCCTCGTCCGAGCCCACGAACTTCTCCGGATCCTTGGTGGAGAGCTCCAGGTAGAAGTCCTCAAGGCCGTAGTCCTTGAGCAGGTCGAGGACGAAGTTCAGCGTGGTGGTGAGCTCTTCCTTCATCTGCTCGCGGGTGCAGTAGATGTGCGCATCGTCCTGGGTCATCCCGCGCACGCGGGTCAGGCCGTGCACGACGCCGGACTTCTCGTACCGGTAGACGGAACCGAACTCGAACAGCCGCAGCGGAAGCTCGCGGTAAGAGCGGCCGCGGGAGCGGAAGATCAGGTTGTGCATCGGGCAGTTCATCGGCTTCAGGTAGTAATCCTGGCCGGGCTTGACCACTTCCCAGGTCTCCGGGTCCCGGGTCTCGTCGATGTGCATGGCCGGGAACATCCCGTCCTTGTACCAGTCGAGGTGGCCGGAAATCTCGTAGAGGTGGCCCTTGGTGATGTGCGGGGTGTAGACGAACTCGTAGCCGGCCTGCTCGTGGCGCTGGCGGGAGTAGTCCTCCATGGTGCGGCGGATGATGCCGCCCTTGGGGTGGAACACGGGCAGGCCGGAGCCGAGCTCGTCCGGGAAGGAGAACAGGTCCAGCTCCGCGCCGAGCTTACGGTGGTCGCGGCGCTCCGCCTCGGCCATGCGCTCCTGGTAGGCCTTCAGGTCCTCCTTGGTCGGCCAGGCGGTGCCGTAAATGCGCTGCAGCTGCTTGTTCTTCTCGCTGCCGAGCCAATAGGCGGCAGCGCTGCGGGTGAGGGCGAAGGCATTGGAGATCAGCTTCGTGTTGGGCAGGTGCGGGCCGCGGCACAGGTCGCACCAGATCATGTCCCCGCTCTTGCGGTCGACATTGTCGTAAATGGTGATTTCGCCGGCGCCAACCTCGATGCTGGCACCTTCGCCGGCTTCGTCCGCGTCGGACTTCAGTCCGAGCAGGATCAGCTTGTATGGTTCGCCGGCCATCGCCTGGCGGGCTTCATCCTCGCTGACGGCCCGGCGGACGAACTTCTGGTTCTGGTTGACGATCTTGAGCATCATCTTCTCAAGCGTCTTCAGGTCTTCGGGAGTGAAGGGTTCCTCCACGTCGAAGTCGAAGTAGAAGCCGTCCTTGATGTAGGGGCCGATGCCGAGCTTGGCGTCCGGACGCAGCTGCTGCACGGCCTGGGCCATAACGTGGGCGGTCGAGTGGCGCAGAACATTGAGGCCGTCGGGCGAGCCGATGGTGACGGCTTCGACGCTCGCGCCGTCGGGCAGCTCGCGGTCCAGGTCGCGGAGTTCGCCGTCCACGCGCATAACGACGACGTCGCGGCGGTCCGCGAACAGCTCGGTTCCGGTAGTGCCCGTCGTCACCTTATTCTCTTCGCCGTCGACGATGAGGGTGATGGTTTGGGGCGCTGACACGGAGGTCTCCTTTGGTTGTCGAGGGCTCTCGTTGCGCCACCGTACTTTGGGTGCCGCGAGCCACTTCGATGTTATCCGCTGATATTGAGCCCAACCAACATTGGGCGCGAGGGCAGCTCGAGTGTTGGCTGCCCGGACGACAGCTTCGGCTGGCTGCGTTCCGGCAGCGGGAGCGTCCCGTGTTCGGTCAGGTCCCAGGCGTTGGAGGCCTGCAGGCTGATGCCGCGGGGTCCGGTCCTCCGCGTGGTGCCCTGGACCAGCAGCAGCCTGGTGCCGAAGAGCAGCGGCCCGGCTTTCTCCTGCGCCTCGTGGAAAAAGGTGCAGTCCACGCAGCCGGTACCGTCATCCAGGCTGATGAACACCACGCGGCGTCCCCCGCGCATCGGCGGCGT
This sequence comes from Arthrobacter sp. USHLN218, assembly GCF_037144715.1. Taxonomy (NCBI): domain Bacteria; kingdom Bacillati; phylum Actinomycetota; class Actinomycetes; order Micrococcales; family Micrococcaceae; genus Arthrobacter; species Arthrobacter sp. USHLN218. Next base: position 8,157 of record NZ_JBBCYT010000003.1, on the reverse strand, counting down.
CTGGGTGGCAACCCGGATGCCGGCGACCAGCACGTCGGTGCCGCTGCGCAGGGAGAGCAGGTCCTGAGCGGGGGTGGCCCCCAGCTCCTTCAGCAGCGGGGCATAACTGGCCATCAGGTGGGCGCTGACGTCCACGGCCATCAAGTCGAGCTCCGTTTTGACCTTCTCCAGCGTGGTGGGTTCCGGCAGCCGCGTCTTCAGGTTGCACAGTTCAAGATCGCCCAGCGGCAGGGCAAGCTGGCCTTCGATGGGCTCATACCTGCGCGGAACCGGGCGGACCGGCGGCTTGTCCAGGTGGTGCACGATGTCCGCCCGGGTAGCAGTGTCCAGGCGGCCGGCCGTCCGGTTGAGTTCATCGAAGGCACCCAGCTGGCCCAGCCGCTTGAGGGTCGGCCGGCTGATTTTGGCGCGGGCCCGCAAATCGGCAAGGGAATCATAGGGCTGGCCGCGGACGATCCGCTTGAGCTCGGCCCCGGACATGCCGTAAATGCCGGCGAGGCTGAGCCTGATTCCCAGCTTCCCGCCGGAGCCGCCTTCCCCCGGGACACGTTCTACCCGGTATTTGTCGCTGCTGCGGTTGATGTCCAGCGGCAGGATCGGGATCCCCATCCTGCGCGCTTCGGCCACCAGCAGGCGGCGCGGGTACATGCCGGGGTCGTGTTCCCACAGTCCGGCCAGGAAGGCTTCCGGATGATGGGCCTTCAGCCAGGCGGACTGGTAGGTGGGCACGGCGAAGGCCGCACCGTGCGCCTTGCAGAACCCGAAGCTGCCGAAGGCCTTCAGCGTGTTCCAGACCTTGTCGACGGTTTCCGCCGTGTAGCCACGTTCGAGGGCCTTGCCCCTGAAGTGTTCTTCCACCGCAGGCTCGGCCGCTGCGTCCCCCAGCAGCCTGCGGAACTCGTCCGCTTTGGCCAGTCCGCAACCGGTGAAGACGTCGAAAGTCCTGAGGACCTGCTCGTGGAATACCGTCACGCCGTGGGTTTCCTTCAGCACCGGCTCAAGGTCGGGATGCGGATAATTCTCCGGCGCCCAGCCGTGCCGGTGTTCAAGGAACGGGCGGACCATGTCGGACTTCATCGGTCCGGGCCTGAACAGCGAGATATCGATGATCAGGTCGTTGAAGTTCCGTGGTGCCATCTTGCCCACCAGCTCGCGCTGGCCCGGGGATTCGATCTGGAAGCAGCCGAGGGTGTAGGTGCTGCGGATCAGTTCGTAGGTCGGTTCGTCGTCGAGCGGGACGGCCTCCAGATCAATGCGGCCCCCCTCGACGATGTAGTCCGGGCCGCCGCCGAGGGCTCCGGGGTGTCGGCCCGCCGCTGCGACGGCAGCCTTGTCCGGATGGATCCTGGCAATCTCTTCCAGGGCGTAGGCCATGGAGGACTGCATCCGCACCCCCAGTACATCCAGTTTCAGCATGCCCATCGGATCCATGTCATGTTTATCGAACTGGCTCATTGGCAGCCCCAGTCCGCTGGGCTGGACCGGGGTACGGTCCAGCAGGGTTTCGTCACCGAGGATCACGCCGCACGGATGCATCGAAATATGCCGGGGCAACCGGTCCAGCCGTTCGGTCACGTCCACCAGCAAATCCAGCTGCCGGTTCTGCTCCACCTGCGCGGAGAACCCCCGCAGCTCGGGCTTCTCTTCCATTGCCTCACGGAAATTCCGCGCGGAGAAGCGCCACAGCTGTTTGGCGATCCCGTCGATGTCCCCTTCCTCCATGCCCAGGGCAAGACCGGCATCCCGGACGGCCCCTCGTGCCCGATAACCGTTCTGCATGCTCATCAGGGTGACCCGTTTCGCGCCGAAGCGGTCGAAGATCTGCCGGTAGACCCTGTGCCGCTCGGCGCTTTCGACGTCGATGTCGATATCCGGCAGCGTGGACCGGTCCCGGGAAAGGAACCGCTCGAAGATCAACCCATGGTCCAGCGGATTGACGTGGCTGATGTTGAGCAGGTAATTCACCAGGCTCGAGGCGCCGGATCCGCGGGCCGCCGCCCGCACCCCCATGCCGGTGATCATTTTCGACACCTCGGCCACCGTCAGGAAGTACGGGGCGAACCCGAGCAGGGTGATGATGCTTAGCTCGTGGCTGAGCCGGTCCCTGAGCCTGCGCTCTGCCGTGCCGCCGATCCCGGGGAAGCGCCGCCCGATGCCGTCCTCGCAACGCTGGACCAGTTCCACAGCCGGCTCCCGGGTAATACCGATGACGGAAGCTTCCGGAACGACGGGCCGTTTGTACCCCATGTCCCCGACCGGATCCATCCGGCACCTGTCCGTTACCGCGGCGGTCGTGGCCAGCAGGCTGCGGGCACCTGCTGCCCCGGCACCGGCTTCCCGCGCTATCTCCCGGGCCAGGGCCTTCATCTGCTTCCCGCTTTTAAGCCAGCCCTGTCCGTTGGGCTGCAGGTCCGGCAGCTTGGACAGCGCCGTCAAGGCACGGACGGCATCCAGCACGTCCGCGGTCGCGGCATCATCCTCCCGGCAATACCGCACGGCGTTGGTGAGCACGGCGGGGAGCTTCAATTCATCCGCGAGCTTGAACAGCCGCACAGCATGGGCCGTGCTGAGGTTGCCCCCGGGAGTGCTTAAATGGCTGGCCACTTCAACGACCAGCGCACCCGCAGGCATTCGGCTGCGCCAGCGCTCTGCGAGCGCCCTAGCCTGTGCGTAGCTGCGGTTCCTCAGGGCCTGTCCTACGTCGGAATAGGGGCCCAGCAACACTGTCAGGACCGGGCCGGAGCCGCTTGCCCGGCCATCGGGTCCGGCGGCGCGGCGGGCCAGCTGCCCGATCTCCACCGCCGGCCCGTGGCCCCGCTTGCTTCCCCTGCCGGCAGGCGTCCCTTCATGGGCGTCGGAAACCGCCCGGCACAACGCCTGGTAGCCCGCGCCGCCGTTTCCGCCGTGGGCCAGGACCACTACCCGCCCGGAACTGCCGCCTTTGCCGTCGCTGACGGCAAGGTCGGCACCCACAACCGGATCCAGGCCGGCAGCGAGGCAGGCCCGGACATGCTTGACCGTGCCGTACAGGCCGTCCCGGTCGGTGCAGGCCAGGGCATCGGCTCCGTCCCCTGCCGCCGCGGCGACAAGTTCATCCGGCCAGGACACCCCGTAGTGTGCGCTGAAAGCGGATGCGACATTCAGATGGGTAAAGCTCATTTTCTATCCGGGATAAGGAGCTCCGGGCGCCTCTGGCTAGGCACTCAGGCGCTGGGCGGCATCGTGGACGCGGATCATGCGCCATCGCGCACTGTCGGCATGGTGCGACAGGTCGAAGGTGCGCAAAGCCGAGCGGCTGTTCAGCCTGGCCTGGACCCGCCAGATTTCGTAGTCCACCAGCCCGGCTCCCCTGCCCCGCTCGGCGCGCTGTTCCTCCGCCCACCAATTGCGGCGTTCGTACCAGCGCACCGGGTCCGCTGCCACATGCCATGTCCTGTGCTGCCACACCAGCCGGATCGGCTGGCCGGCAGGAGAACAAACAACTTCGATCGATTCGCTGAAAACACCCATGTTCCAGTCACCTTCCTCTGGAATTACGGGCCTGAGCCCTCGGCTGCGCGCTCCTGCCAACACGCCTGCCGAAAAGCTTGACCCCTTCATTCTAATCGAATATGTATTCGAATCCAAGAGCCAGCCTAGGCGCCCGCTCTGACAAAATCGCCGGCCGCTCCCCCGTCCCAACGTTTATCCAATAATCGGAGCCCACAGTTGCAGCAGCGCACCCTGCGCAACTGGCTCCACCAGCCATTTGGTGCCCGAGGACACCGTTTCAAAGGAGCAAGACCATGCCACTCGCACACAGGTCAGCACCGCACCGGCATCCAGCCAAAAAGAAACTCGTTACCACCGTCGCCGCGGCCTCCCTTTTGGCCGCTGCATTCGCCCCGCTTTCCATCGCGCCAGCGCACGCCGAGCTTCCGCCAGCCGGCCCCGTTGATCCTGCCAACGGCTACCCTCTGTGGTTCTCCGACGGCACTGTCAGGCTCCAGTTCTGCTACACGGCGGAACTCGGCTGCCTCTCCACGCAGCCCAATCCCGGGCCAGCCTCCTATCCCGACAACTTCCCCGAAGAAGCCTTCTGGTTCGCCGCGGAAGCCAGCAGCGGAAACCTCCGCCTCTACGAAGCCGCGCTTGAAGGCGCACACGTGAACGGCGCCGTCGTTCCCGGTGAACAGATGGGCTTTGCCCGTCTGAGGTTCCGGATCGAGAACCTGGTGATCGGGGCGCAGTACACCATCACGCACCCCTACGGGGTCCATACCTACACCGCAACGGACAACAGGAAGGGCGCAGGCGAGATCAGCCAGACGATCGACAGCGGCCTCTGCACCCCAACCGCAACCGCCGCCTGCGACTGGGACGGCGTCGGCCGCGCCTTCCTCGGCAACTATGGGGTGGGCACCACCGCCACGTTCCTGCGCCAGGTCAATCCGCCCGCCGGCACGCTGGGCAACCCGAATGTGGCCTCCGCAGTCACCGGGGCCCCGTCGGGCAACAACTTCGTGCGTGTGGAGGGTCCCAACGCCGGCGGCCCCGGAGTGAACACCCTCACGGTTAGCAGTTTTGCCGTCCAGGGCGTGATTTCCGATACCACCGACGGCGCGCCGGGCACCCCTGACCTGGTCGCCGCCAGCGATACCGGACGCTCCTCTACGGACAACATCACCAACGCCACCCTGCCGACCTTCAGCGGCACCGTTCCCTTAGATGGCACGGTGGAGCTGCTGGTCGACGGCGCGGTGGCGGGTTCGGCCGCAAGCGCGGGCGGGACCTACAGCATCACGCCCACCGCTCCGCTGGCGGACGGTCAGCGCAGGATCTCCACCCGGATGGCCAACCCCGTTTTCGCCACGGACCCGGCTGCACCGGAGTTCCTGACATCCACCCAGCTGGCCATCACCGTGGATACGACCCCGGCGCCCGTCACGTTCAGCGGGGCCATGCCCTCGAATCCGACGCTGAACAGGACGCCGACCTTCAACTTCTCAAGTTCGGAGGCCGGCGCCGGTTTCGATTGCCAGCTGATGCCCACCAACGCCGCCTGGGAAACCGGTTGCGTGACGGGCAAGACCTACGACGCACAGAACGACGGCATCTACACCTTCAACGTCCGCTCCGTGGACCCGGCGGGCAACGTCAGTTCGCCCGTATCCCACGTATGGAGAATCGGCGACGGTGCCCCGGCCTCCGCTACGGCCGCCGAGCAGAAGGACATGGACGGCGACGGCAACCCGGACCTGGTCAGCCGCAGCAGCGACGGCAAGCTGTGGCTCTATCCCGGCAATGGCACAGGGCGGTTCGGTACCCGGGTCAATATCGGCTCCGGTGGCTGGAACGCCATGAGCGCCATCATGATGCCCGGCGACTTCGACGGCGACGGCAACTCCGACGTCATCGCCCGGGCCACCGACGGCGTCCTCTGGCTGTACCCGGGCGCCGGCAATGGCGGGTTGCTGGGCCGCAAGCAGATCGGCACCGGCTGGAATTCCATGGGCGCCTTCGTGTCGCCCGGCGATTTCAACGGCGACAACAGGGTAGACCTGCTCGCCCGCGACAGCGCCGGCGCCCTCTGGCTCTACCCGGGCAACGGCTCCGGCCGGTTCGGAACGAGGAGCGTTGCGGGAGCCAGCGGCTGGAACGCCATGAGCCAGCTCGCGGGCGTCGGCACCTTCGATGCCGGCGGCACGGCGGACATGGTGGCCCGCGACTCCAGCGGACGGCTGTGGCTCTACCCGGGCACGGGCACCGGCAAGTTCGGCACGCGCAAGCTCATTGGTTCCAGCGGCTGGAACGCGATGAGCGGGCTCAACGGGCCCGGAGCCTTCGACGCCGGCGCCTCCATGGACCTGATGGCGCGCGATTCCAAGGGCACGCTGTGGCTCTACCCGGGTAACGGCAGCGGCGGACTCGGAACCCGCGTCCAGATCGGGGCCAGCGGCTGGAGCACGATGATGATCGTTCCCTAGCCAACGGCCGCCAGGAGCCCGACCGGTTTCCCAGCTGTGCAGCAGCGCCGGAACCGGCCGGGCTCCTTGCTGCGGTCCGCCGTCAGCGGAACCATGGACCTATGGAACCTGTCGTCTCTGCCATCACCCTCGGAGTGCGCGACGTGGCGCGCTCGCGCCGTTTCTACGTCGACGGCCTCGGCTGGCGGCCGCTGGCCGAGCAGGAAGGCGAAATCCTCTTCCTCCAGAGCGCGCACGGCCAGATCCTCGCGCTGTGGGACGTGGCCAGCATGCGTGGCGAATACGGCGACGTCGGGCACCATGAGCAGGGCCCCGCGGTCCCGGTCTCGCTGGGCCGCAACGTGGGTAGTCCCGAAGAGGTGGACCGGCTGCTCGCAGAAGGCGTTGCCGCGGGGGCGGCGCTCGTGTCGGGTGGCCGGCATCAGTCCTGGGGCGGCTACAGCGGTTGTTTCGCCGATCCGGACGGCTTCCGTTGGGACATCGTGTTTAATCCGGCCTTTTCCGTGGACGACGGCGGCAACGTGAGCCTGGGCATGCCCTCGCCTTAATGCGGCGTGCGGTGAGGCGGCGCTGTCGCGGGGAGTGCCCGCAGGTGTCAGGCTGCGGCGTCGATCAGTTCCGGGCCGTTGTTGCGCACATTATTGACCTTGTCGCTGACCGTCCGCGGGATCAGGTGCGGTTCCGGCATGGCATCCAGCAGCGCCCGCACGTCCGCTTCCGACGTCGTTCCCGGGTCCAGCCAGTCGGCGTAGAGATCCGGGGGGACGATCAGGGGCGTGCGGTCATGGATGTGGCCCAGGCTGTCCGTGGCCTCGGTCGTGATGATCGTAAAGGTCCTTAGCCACTTGTCCGGATGGTCCTCCGGAAGCGACGGATCCGGCCAGTTCTCGAACAGTCCGGCGAACGCCAGCAGTTCGCCCTCGGCACCGTGGAGGTAGGTCGGGATCTTCCCGCCCGCCGTCTTCTGCCATTCGAAATACCCGTCCGCGGCTACCAGAGCGCGCTTGCGCGATGCGGCCTTGCGGAAGGATGGCTTCTCGGTCACCGTCTCCATCCGGGCATTGATCAGCCGCGCACCGGACTTCGGGTCCTTCGACCACGGCGGGACCAGGCCCCAGCGCGCCATCACGAGTTTCCGGGACAACTGTTCCGGCTCGGGGTGCCGGCGGTCGATGATCAGCGGGACCTCGTCCGTCGGAGCAACGTTGTAGGAGGGCTGGATCTCCTCGGCGTAGGACTCGTCAACATCGAAGGAAGCCACCAGGTCGCCCGTGCTCCTGGCCATCACGTATCTGCCGCACATGCCTCCATTATGTGCCCGGGCCCGCCCATCAGCTGCGGGGCGGGAATGTTTGGCGTGCCGGGGCGGTTGATGTACGCAAAGATCCCACGCGAAGGAGCTGCTTTGGAATTCGTCCCCGCCCCCGGCACCATCACCATGTTCTCGACCACGTGGTGCGGCTATTGCCGCCGGCTGAAGTCCCAACTGGATTCCCAGGGCATCGGCTACACCGAGATCAACATCGAAGACGTGCCCGGCACGGCGGAATTGGTCGAACAGATCAACAACGGCAACCAGACGGTTCCCACCGTGCTCTTCCCGGACGGCAGCAACGCCACGAACCCGTCGCTGTCACAGGTCAAGGAGCGCCTCGGCGTCTGACCCGCATGACGCACACGACCCCCGAATCGGCCTGGCGCCGGTTCGGGGGTTGTGCATCCCGGGCCTCTCCGGGGCCGGCCGGACAAGAGGCCAGCGCGGCAGTCGCGGTCGACCCTGACGTCGAGTGGCCCCGGGACCTCGCCGGTCCGGTGGGAGGAACGCTGCTGTGCCATAACGATGTCTGCCCGGAGCAAGTAGTCTTTTGCGGCGATCGTGCCGCGGCCTTAATTGATTTCGACCTGGCCGCACTGCTGGACTGATGTGCCGGGCGCGCTCGGAACCAAGGCATCCGCGGAACCGGCCTGCCCTGCAGAAAGGCGGCGATGGCCGCCATTCGGACGGTCTTTGCGGGGTTCGACGCATCTGTTCCTAAGATGAGGACAGGGGCGCCCGGACAGAGGCGCCCAGGCTCGTGCGGAAAGGAACTGCCCCCAGCATGGTTCATAAGGTCAAGGCCGTTGTTGCCAAAGAGAAGAATGCCCCGGTCAGCATCGAGACGATCCTCGTCCCGGACCCGGGCCCGGGCGA